>QXXC01000014.1 GCA_009911305.1 Clostridiaceae bacterium
ATAAAAATGATTAGGTAGACATATCATGTAAGTGATATGTCTACCTAAATAAAAAGCTTGCGTTTACCGTGAAATTTTCATAAGGACAGAAAGGAGCGGGTGGTAACAGTTCAGATAGGTCTGCGCACCTGTTGCGCTGACCGTACGAAAACATAGCGGCAGCAGGCATCTGCCCCATCGCGAAGTGATTTTCATGGGCGGATGCCGTAACAGTTCAGGTTGTCTGAACTGTTACAACGGGTGATGTACCTTTTGCTGAGAGATCGCGGGGACTGCGGGGAGGAATTGAAATGTTTACTGCATATTTTGAAAGATTATATAACAGAATGCAATATTCTGTGGCTGGGAAACGGGGCGCTTACAGGGGGAAACGAAAGAGATATGTAACCGCTCAGAAGGGTGTAAATGGCAGGCGCGTTTGAAACATCATGGCCTTATCTGTACACCCCGCTTTGCGGTATATGCGGGCCGCATTCGCGTAACGCAGCCCGCTGCGCCGCGCTCATTCAGCCCGGATCGCGCGCAGGGCAAACGCACATGCGGCAGAACGCGTGTTTCTGACACGCTCTGAAGCGCTTTGCCATGCGGTTCCAGTGTGGTCAGCCTTCGGCGGGGACGAACACGTCTTTTCCGAGTCCGCATACGGGGCATACCCAGTCATCCGGCAGATCCTCAAATGCCGTTCCGGGCGCGATGCCGTTGTCCGGATCTCCGGCCGCGGGATCGTATTCATAGCCGCAGGGTTCACAGATATACTTTTTCATGATGTGATTCCTCCATTTTTAATTTTTCAGGCGGGCGGCGCGCGCTGCGCCGGCCGCTTACCCACTGTCTATTGTAGCATTTCGCCGTCTTCTGATCAAGGGGGTGGATTTTTTTGCGGATTCTGTTATAATGTTAGTTACCTGTTCACACCCCTGCCGGGCTGTGCCCGGTAACACGCCCCGCGTTGACTGGCGGGCGTGTGAAACGTAACGAATGTTACGGTTTACGAGCAGGCGGCCGGCAGAGCCGGAGAAAAGGAGAAGAGGACGGATGAGAGTGAAGACGCGCTCCATGGAGGAGACAGTATTGTGCGGGATGTTTACGGCGCTGATTGCCGCGGGGGCTTTTATAAAGATCAGTATCCCGGTTCAGCCGTTTCCGATGCATTTTACCATGCAGTTCTTTTTTGTGCTTCTGTCCGGCTTCCTTCTGGGAAAAAGGATGGGGGCCTTAAGCGTGCTGTGCTATCTTGCGATCGGGCTCTCCGGAGTGCCTGTTTTCGCTGCGGGCGGCGGGATGGCGTATCTGATCCGGCCGACCTTCGGTTTCCTTCTGGGCTTTGTCTTTGCCGCTTTTGTCACGGGCCTTGTCAGCGAACGCATGCGGGGCGGTTCGTTTGCCGCGCTTCTGACCGCGGCCTTCTGCGGCCTTCTGGTGATGTATGCGTCAGGGATGATCTATTTTTATGTGATCAGCAACGTTGTGATCCGCATGCCCGTCACATGGGGGATTGTGTTTGTGAATTGCTTCCTCCTGACCGTGGGAGGCGATTTGCTGCTGTGTGTGCTGGCAGCCCTGGCAGCGGCCAGGATTGCCCCTGTGCTGCGGCAGATACGCTGAAACGGCGGCTTTACGCGCAGATAACAGCCCGGCGCATATCCGGCGTCCGGGCCCGGGAGAGGCAGCTTGAGTGTAAATGATGGTGAGAGGCAGCCGTTTGGCCTTTGCGCACGGCTGCGGTCAAAGGAGATTGAGGTTAAAGGATGAGGAAAAAAACAGTAATTCAGACATTGGGAGCCGTATCGGCGCTGTCCATGGCGCTCCATTTTTCCGCACTGGCAGATGACCCCTCGCGTTTTGTAGAGGGAACGGATATAAACGGAATCGAGATCGGAGGCCTGACCGAGGCGCAGGCCAGAGAGACGCTGGAAAACGCCCTGGCGGCGGGATATCAGCTCACCGTAAAGGAAAAGGGCGGTAAGAGCGAGGTGATAAGCGGCGCTGCGATCGGCTGCCGCGTTTCGGTCCCGGAACATTTAAATGAGCTGCTCGGCAGCCAGAATGCGGGCGGCCGCCAGTCCGGCCCGTCCGCGGCGAACTCCTATTCCATTTCTGTCCATATCTCGTATGACGAGGCGGCCCTGGCGGCGCAGATCCGTTCGCTGGCGTGCATCAGCGGAGCGGATATCGTGCAGACAAGGGACGCGTCCATTTCCCCTTACCAGGAGGGAGCGCCGTTTTCCATCCTTGCGGAGGTTCAGGGCAACAGCCTGAATCTGGAGCGGACCGAGGCCGCTGTCCGGGCCGCTGTCGCGTCCGGGGCTTCGGAGCTTGATCTGGAGGCGGCCGGCTGTTATGAGCAGGTGCGCGTCACAAAGGAGGATGCCTCCCTGGCGGCGCTTCTGGAGCGGATGAATGCGTGCCGGGACATGACGATTACCTATACCTTCGGCGGGCAGACGCAGGAGCTCACAGGGGGCGAGATAGCAGGGTGGATGACGGGATCGGAAAACGGGCAGATTTCCATTGACCGTGAAAAGGCGGCCGCGTATATTGCCTGGCTGGCCGGTACATACGACACGGCCGGGACGGCCAGGAGCTTCCATACCACAGCCGGAGCGGAAGCGGTCCTCAGCGGCCCGTATGGCTGGAGCATGGATCAGGCGGCCGAGACGGAGGCTCTGCTGGCCATGATCCAGACCGGACAGAGCCAGGAAAGGCAGCCGCAGTACGCAAAAGAAGCAGCCAGCCGCACCGCGCCTGACTGGGGGAATACGTATGTGGAGGTCGATTTGGGAGGCCAGCACGTATATTTCTACCGCGACGGGGCCTGCGTCTGGGACGCGCCGTGCGTGACCGGAAATGTGGAAAAGGGCCATACCACGCCGGAGGGAATCTACAGCCTTACATACAAACAGGAGGATCGCATCCTGCGCGGCCAGAAGCAGGCGGACGGCAGCTATGAGTATGAGAGCCATGTGAATTACTGGATGCCGTTTAACGGCGGGATCGGGCTGCACGACGCGGACTGGCGGGAAAAATTCGGCGGGACGATCTACCAGTACGCCGGAAGCCATGGCTGCATCAACCTGCCCCCGAACCGTACCAGGGAATTATATGACCAGCTTTATGCGGGGATCCCGGTGATCTGCCATAATTAGGCCAGATCACCGGGGCGGATCGGCGCTGCGCATCCGACGCCTGCCGGCGAAGGAGATATGCATGTGCCGGTTCACCTCCGCCCCCAGAAAGAGGATGCAGATGCAGAAATACAGCCACAGCATCAGGAACACGACAGCCGCAAGGCTTCCGTACATGGAGGAGAAGCGGCTGAAACGGTTGAAATAAATGGAAAAGCCAAAGGAGCACACGATCCATCCGGCAGTGGAGAACAGCGCGCCCGGAAGCTGTTTTCGCAGGATCTGCCGCTCATAGGGCAGCCAGGTGTAGAGCGCCATGAAAAAGACGATCAGGATCGCCAGGGCGGAGATCGTCTGCAGGCTTATCAGATGCCGGGCGATGAAGCTTAAAAGCGGGATGTATTTCAGCAGAAGCTGCTGCAGGGCAAAGCCGAACACCATGAGGATCAGCGAGGCGATGCAGACTGCCAGAAACACAATCGTATAAATGGAATTAACCAGGCGGCTGAGCACAAAGTTCGGCCGCTTTTTGCAGCCTGCGATGCGGTTTAAGCCGCGCTCAATGCCCAGCATTCCGCGCGCGGCGGACCAGAGTGTTGCGATCGTGGTCACAGACAGAATCGCGCCCGGGGAGGCTGTGTGCAGATCCAGGACAATGGACTCCAGGAGCGGATAGATCCGCTCCGGAACGAGCTTTGCAATCACCAGAAGCAGATCCGCCCGCGTCACAGAGGGGATCATCTGGATCAGGCTTAACAGGATCATGAGAAACGGAAAGCACGAGAGAACAACGAAAAAGGAGGCCTGCGCGGCGTAAACCGTGACCTCATCCCTGACAAAGGCTTCTTGTACTTTTTTGCACTGCAGAAGAAATCCAATCATGTATTGACCTCCAGTCAGCTCCGGGCAGGAAGGAAAACAGCCCGGCTCTATATCTAATAATATTACCATGTGGAAGAAAAAATAGCAATGTGGGCGAAAAATTGCTAAACAGTAACGTAACCGTTCAGCCCCCGGCTTCGCGGTTTTGCTGTGAGCAAGGGTCACAGACGGCGGTTCCCCCTGGATCAAACCCGGGAGCAGCAGGCACAATTTCTGTGCATCATTCATATGGATTGGTAAAAATGTACAAATAGTCCCCGCCCTAATCTGGGCAATAATCACGAAAATAAAAAAAATCTTATATAAATTTGGGAAAAGGTGGTATTCTATTATCAGAATGTGAAATGCTAATAAAGAAAGGAAATAGCACGGTTCGGCCCGCGGCCCGGCGCTGTAACGCCGGAGGGCGGATCAGAACAGAAGTCCGCAGGGAGTATGTTGACGTGTCTGCACAGAAAAAGGAGGCTGAATACGCATGAATAAAGGAGATTATACAGTACACTGGAGCGGGAAGGTGTGCAGGGTGGATGAAATTGCGGAGATGGATTTCACGGGAGCAAAGCGGCAGTACCTTGTGCTTTTGCCGATTCGGGACAAGTCGGAGAAGATCTATGTGCCGATAGAGAAGACAGAGGGCGTGCTGCGCCCTGTGCTTTCAAGGGAAGCGGCTGAGGCCCTGATCGCAGGCTTCGGGGAGATCGAGCCGCTGCAGATTCAGGATGAGAAGCAGCGCGCGCAGGAGTACAAGGAGGCGTTTTACTCGCAGGACTACATCAATCTGGTGCGGATTGCCAAGGAGCTCTACCAGAGAAGGGAGCGCCGCAGCCGCGCCGGGAAGAAGCTGCCTTCCCGCGATATGCAGATGATGAGCCTGGTGGAGAAGACATTGGAGGAAGAGATGGCCGTCGCGCTCGGCGTGCCGGCGGGGGAGGTAAGGGAGATTCTTGAGGAGAGAAGCCGTTCGGCGGCTGAGGAGGCCGGGACTGATTGTTAGGATATACGAAGAGAAACGCACCGATTTGCAGAATCAATTTGCAGAATCAGCGGAAAGTCCTTTACTGTTGTGGGAAATATGCGTATAATGAAAAGAGATAAATGAAAATAAGCCGGCGGCCGGGGAGGCCGGGCGCGGCTGGCAGGAACCGAATAAGGAGGTTTTTTATGAAATTTTTTATTTGCGGGCATTGCGGCAATATCATTACCATGGTTCAGGACAACCATGTTCCGGTGATGTGCTGCGGAGAGAAGATGAAGGAGCTGCTGCCGGGAATTACGGACGGCGCGTTTGAAAAGCATGTCCCGGTTGTAAAAGTGGAAGGGACAAAGGTGACGGTCAATGTGGGAGAGGCCGAGCATCCGATGATGGAAAAGCACTATATCCAGTGGGTGGCTCTCGAAACAAAGGAAGGCGTCCAGATCAAGTATTTAAAGCCGGATACAAAGCCGGAGGCGGTGTTTGCCCTGGCAGACAGCGACAGCGCGGTCGCTGCATATGAGTATTGCAACCTTCACGGGCTCTGGAAAAAGGAGCTGTAGGGACGGCTGACATTTTTGCGCTGCGGGCTCAGAGGGATATTCCGGACGGACCCGCAGCTTTTCGTTTTTTATATACATTTCTGACTCCAAATCGGATTTCGCATTTCCTGATCATATAAAGATTCCTGCCGCAGACAGAACGGCCTGCCCCCTTTCATCCCGCCATGGAGAGATTTTCACAGACAGATTGCATAAGCATTGGGAACGCCTGAATTTTTACCTGTTCAACAATGGGATCTGTGATATAGTATGGATATGGGAAATTACGAAAAGGAGACAGGAGGCAATGAAGGAACCGATGGATGAAAACAGGTTATTGGGAACCGATGAGGTCGAGAGGTACAGGCGGTATTTGAAACAGGAGGAGCGCGCGCCTGCGACGATTTCAAAATATCTGCATGATATCCGGCTTTTTCTGGAATACCGCGGCGGGACAGGAAAGAAGACAAAAGAGCGCGCAGCAAAGCGATTAAACCTGCAGGCTTCAGCGGGGCCGGAGCCGCGTCCGGTATCCAGGGAGGAGGTGCTGGCGTTTAAGGAACAGTTAGTGCAGTGCTACCAGCCGCGGAGTGTGAATTCCATGCTGGCGGCGCTCAACAGCTTTTTCACATTTATGGGGTGGTCCGATCTGAGAGTGAAATTTATCAAAATCCAGAGGCAGATGTTCTGTGAGGAGGAGAGGGAGCTTTCGAGAGAGGAGTATTACCGCCTCGTAAAGGCGGCCGGCGGGCGCGGGAGGGAGCGGCTTTGCCTGGCGCTGCAGACGCTGTGCGGGCTGGGGCTTCGCATCAGCGAGCTGAAGGCGGTCACGGCAGAGGCAGTCCGGAACGGGAGGCTGCGGATTCTGAATAAGGGAAAAGGCCGGACCGTATTTATGGGGAGAACGCTCCAGGCCCGTCTCCTGGCATATATGAAACGGAAAAAGATCAAAAAAGGCGAGGTCTTTACAACCCGGACAGGCAGGGGGCTTAACCGGAGCAATCTCTGGAGGGAAATGAAGCAGCTCTGTGAAACGTCGGGCGTCCCATGGAATAAGATTTTCCCGCACAACCTGCGGCATCTGTTTGCCAGGACGTTTTATGCGGCCCAGAAGGACGTCGTGCGGCTGGCAGATATCATGGGGCACAGCAACATTGAGACCACAAGGATCTATACGGCTTCATCGGGGAAGGAGTGCAGGAGGAAGATTGAAGAACTGGGGCTGGTGCTCTGAGAGCGGAGGGGGCGTTTGAAAAGGCTTGCCGGCCCGGATAAAACGGGAAACATCGGACAGGGGATAAGGAATTTCCCGGCAGAGACACATCGTGCGGCAGAAATGGGATGTCCTGTGCGTCCCTGTGCATAAAAAATACAACATAATACGCATTATGTTGTACAAATACCACATCGTTTCTATGGCTGTAACCATCTTACCACATGTTTTCAGGGCTTTCAACCGGAATTTTTTACAAAAATCTTAATATAAAAGAAGAATCGCTATAATTGTATTTGCTGTGAGCCTGGTTCTGCATGGCATATGTAGCTGTCTTTTGAGGGAAGTACCAGCCTTTCGCCCATAAAACGGGCCGAAGCCTGTCCATATACGACATAATGCGTATTATGTTGTATACAGAAAGGGGCGCTTTGAATGGGCTGGTATTTGCTTTACTGTAAATCCGGTCAGGAGGAGCGGATGATACGGTTCTGTAAAAGTCATTTGCCCCGGGAAGTTCTTGAGGACGCCTTTCAGCTTTCCTGCGAGCGGATGAAGAAATACCTTGGAGCCTGGCATGTGGACACATACCCGATGTTTCCGGGATATGTGGTTCTCGAGAGCGGCTGTCCGGAGCTATTGTCTGAGGAGCTTGGGCGGCATTATGGCTGTAATGGCCAGGCAGACAGGCCGTCAGCGCAGGGGAATGATCCGGTTCCTGTCGGATCGGAGGAGGAGCGTCTGCTCCGGATGCTGTGCGGGGAACACCGCCGCATGGGGCTTTCGCGGGGAACCGTTAAAAATGGGGCGATCCGCATTGCCGAAGGGCCCCTGGCCGGGAGGGAAAGCCTGATAGAAAGGCTTAACCTGCATAAACGGGTGGCTGTCTTGAGGCTTAAGCCCGCAGGGAGCGGGCGGAATGTATGGGCTGGCATTGATATTTTGCCGCGTCGGCCATACGAATAGGCAGCAGCCGGCGGCATCCTTCATGAAAACAGGCCGGCCGCGGCACAGATGAAAAAATTACGCAGCATTCATAAAGCTAGTGGGGCATATGAAGGCGAGGTAAGGACATATTGGGAAATCTGGGGGTTCAGAGACGGTTTTTGTTCTGAATATGGCGAAGCATACGCAAAAACCGGGTTCGGAGCGAAGCGCTTTTAGCGGTTCAGAATATCTGGATTAAATATAAAGGCGGGATATATGTAAACCGGCCGTACAGATTTCCATATTGTTTTAATCCAAAGCTGTGCCCTGCCCCAAAGGGTAAGGAGTAGCAGGCCATGTGGTATGTGATACAGACAACGACAGGGAAAGAAGAGGAGCTGGTGGCATTGATTCACAGAATGCTGCCGGCTCCTTTGTACAGCAGATGTTTTTTTATGAAACGCCAGCTTATGAAACGGCTGGGCGGGGAATGGCTGGAAGTGACGGAGACGTTATTTCCGGCCTATGTTTTTTTAGAGACTGCGCGGGAGGCGGATGTGTTTTACCGTCTGAAGCGGATCCCGGAGTTTACGAAGCTTCTGGGAGACGGGCAGGGGGCGTTTATTCCGCTGGAACAAGAGGAAGAGGAGTTTTTTAAGAGGCTGTGCGGGGGCGGGCAGGGGGAACTGGTGAAGAATACAACGGTTTACCTGGATCGGAACCGGGAAATTCGGCAGATGGTAGGGCCGCTGGAGCAGTTTAAGGAGCGGATTGTGCGGATGAACCTGCGGAAGCGGTATGCGATTGTGGAGATGAGCATGAGGGGGGAGAAGGGGACGGCTTTGCTGGGGATTCGGTTGGAAAAGGACAGGGTGGATTATGGATAAAAATGCGATTTTATCAGATCCCCGTTTTGAAGGGATCACGTCATTTAAAAAGAAAGTATGGCTTTCCTCACCGACGATGCACGGTGAGGAACTTCGCTATGTCCAGGAAGCAATGGAGACGAATTGGGTGTCTACGGTAGGCGGGAATATAGATGAATTGGAAAAGATGGCCGCTGAATATCTCGGGATGAAGTATGCAGTGGCTTTGTCCTGCGGAACAGCGGCTTTACATATGTGTATGAAGCTGGCGGCGGAACGGATTAATCCGGGAGCGAAGCCGGGGAACAGTCTTGCAGGGCAGCGGGTGTTCTGTTCTGATATGACATTTGACGCATCTGTAAACCCCATCGTTTACGAGGGAGGAGAACCTGTCTTTATAGACACGGAAACCGATACTTGGAACATGGATCCCCTTGCATTGGAGAAGGCTTTTGGGATGTATCCGGACGTGAAGCTGGTGGTTTTAGCGCATCTTTACGGTGTTCCGGCGAAAATGGACGAGATCGTGAAGCTATGCAAAGAACATGGCGCGCTAATCGTTGAAGACGCAGCAGAAGCCATGGGTGCGGGATACGACGGACAGGATATTTCGGGTATGTGCGGCAGTTTCGGAGATTTTGCAGCCATAAGCTTTAATGGTAATAAAATCGTGACAGGCAGCTCTGGCGGGATGTTTGTTACAAATACCAGGTCAGATGCAGAGAAGGTACGAAAGTGGAGCACGCAAAGCCGGGAGGCTGCGCCGTGGTATCAGCATGAGGAGCTTGGTTATAACTACCGCATGAGCAACATTCTTGCAGGTGTAGCGCGGGGAAATATACTCCACATTGACGAACACATTGCACAGAAGAAAGCGATTTATGAGCGCTACAGGGAAGGGTTGAAAAACCTGCCTGTGGTGATGAATCCGTTTGAAGATAAGAGTAAGCCGAACTACTGGCTGAGCTGCCTGCTGATCGATAAAGAGGCAATGTGTGAGCAGGTCAGGGGCGATAAAGATTACATATATAAGAGCGAATCAGGAAAGAGCTGTCCACAGGAAATCTTAGATGCCCTGTCTGCCTTCCATGCAGAAGGGCGTCCGATTTGGAAGCCGATGCACTTACAGCCGTTATATCGGATGAATGGTTTTGTAGTGCGTGATGGCAATGGAAGAGCAAGAAGCAACGCGTATATCGAAGGCTGTGGGGCGGACGCCGGCGCGGATATCTTTGTACGGGGCGTTTGTCTGCCGTCAGATAACAAGATGACTGCAAAAGAGCAGGATATTGTGATTGAGATTATACGCAGATGTTTTGCAGTGAGATGAGGTGGAAATGAAGCACGAACCATATGGACTGTATGAAAAATACGTTAAGAGGCCATTGGACTGTTTTCTGTCAGTAATTGCCTTTATTATGCTTTCACCGCTTATGTTAATGCTTGCTGTTCTTGTGCGTATTAAGCTTGGAAGTCCGGTCTTTTTTGTACAGGAACGTCCTGGTAAGAACGAAAAAATTTTTAAGCTCTACAAATTCAGGACAATGACGGATGCAAAAGATGACAATGGAGATTTATTACCTGATACGGCGCGTCTCACTCCGTTTGGGAGGGTTCTTCGGATGACTTCCCTGGACGAACTCCCTGAACTGCTGAATATCATAAAAGGTGATATGGCAATCATTGGGCCAAGGCCGTTACTTACAGAATATCTGCCATATTATACAGAAACGGAAAGGCATCGGCATGATGTCAGGCCGGGCCTGAGCGGGCTGGCACAAGTAAACGGAAGAAATTTTATGCCTTGGGATCAGAGACTGGCATATGATATTCAATATGTTAAAAAAATAAAATTTTTATCTGATATGAAAATTCTGTTTCAAACGGTGCTGAAAGTAATAAAAAGAGCAGATGTTGCTGCTGATACAGCGGCGGCAGACGAAGGGTATTTAAATCAGATCAGAAGCAAAGGAAGGAAAAATTGAAATCATGCAGGAGAATGCATAAACGTTATTTTATATTTCGTAATTCGTTTTGATGATACTGCCGTATTGTCAGAAATGGAAGGGTGACATGATGGATAAAAATTTTCATGTTTTTTTGTTAAAAGACGCTGAACAATGGGATAGAATTGTCCGCTCATTCTGTAATTATGAAGTGTATTATCTGTCTGAATATGCGAGAGCATTTGAAATTCACGGGGACGGGCAGCCGCTTCTTTTTTACTATGATGATAGTTATGTAAGGGGCATTAATGTGGTAATGAAACGTGATATCAGTTTGGAAGTTCATTTCAAGGGGAAGATCGCAGAAAATACATATTTTGATATTACTTCTCCATACGGATATGGCGGATGGCTGATTGAAGGCGGCGATCCAGACAGGCTTTTTCAAGCATATTCAGAGTGGTGTTGCAGTCATGGTGTTGTTTGTGAGTTTGTCAGGTTCCATCCAGTGTTAGAAAACCATAAAAAGTGTTGGAAAGCATATGAGGTGGCAGGACTTGGGAAAATCGTAGCAATGGATTTATCTTCTTCGCAATGTATTTGGGAAAATATAACAAGCAAGAACCGGAATATGATCCGAAAAGCAATCAGAAATGATATAGAGATTTACAATGGAAGGTATCCAGATATTTTTGAGAAATTTAGATATATTTACAATCGCACAATGGATCAAGACGGGGCAGAGGCTTATTATTATTTTAAACCCGAATTTTATAACAGTGTGTTAAAGAATCTGGAGCAAAATACACAGATATTTTATGCACAATTACCAGATGGTAAAATTATAGCAGCCGCGATTATGCTTACAGCGAATGGATATATGAATTATCATTTATCAGGCAGTTTAAGAGAGTACAGTAGTATGGCAGCTACAAATTTACTTCTCTATAAAGCAGCGTTGTGGGGGTGTGAAAATGGATGCAGAACGCTGTATTTGGGCGGTGGCGTCGGAACAAGAGAGGATGGGCTGTTTAAATTTAAAAAATCATTTTATAAAGGTGAACTTCACAGGTTTTATATAGGAAAAAAAGTTTTTAATGCCGGAGTTTATCAGATGATGGTAAAGATACGTGGAAACAACATCCGTAATGAGAATTATTTTCCATTATACAGGGGATAGACAATAATTTAGTCGCAATGAATATATCTGAACGGTTGTTGTTGGTTATAATGGGGTTTATATGGATATAGTAATTATTTCAGAATTTTGTGAGGATTTTTCGGAATCAGATAATGACAGATTTCTATATATTGCGAAAATGCTTACAGACAGGCATAACGTGGAAATTATTACAAGCAATTTCAGGCATACAACGAAGAAACAGAGGGACACGCCTGAACAACGGCAGGCGTTTGCGCTGACATTTATAAGGGAACCAGGATATCCCAGGAACATATGCCTGAGACGGTTTTACAGTCATTTGATCTGGGGAAGAAATGTCCTTGCATATTTAAAGAAAAGAGAGAAACCAGATGTGGTATATTGTGCGGTTCCTTCTCTTACTGCTGCAAGAAATGCTGCAAGGTACTGCAATAAGAATGGTATACGATTTATTGTAGATGTTCAGGATTTGTGGCCTGAGGCATTCCGCATGGTATTTTCTATTCCGATAATCAGCAGTTTGATGTTCTTTCCTTTTAAAATAATGGCAAATGAGATATATCGCAGAGCGGATGAGATTTGCGCTGTTTCACAGACGTATGCGGACAGAGCGATGAAGGTGAATAAGAAATGTGAGAATCCCTCGGTCGTTTTTTTGGGAACAGATCTGGAAAAATTTTCTGAAAATGTAAAAAAGTGCAGAGCTTGCAATGATTACACTCTACCGTATAAAGATAAATTGTGGCTGGGGTATTGCGGAAGCCTTAGCGATAGTTATGATATTAAAACAGTGATTGAAGCTTTATCCATATTACAGTCCAGTTCTGTAAAAGTTCCTAAATTTATCGTGATCGGAGACGGCTACAAAAAAGAAAGTCTTGAACGATATGCGGAGGAAAAGAATGTAGATATATTTTTTACCGGGAGAATTCCATACTCCCGGGTTTGCTGGATATTGAGCCAGTGCGATATGGTGGTAAATCCAATTGTTGATCATTCTGCTGCAAGTATCATTAATAAGCATGCGGATTATGCAGCATGTGGCCGTCCGGTCTTAAATACACAGAAAAGTGAAGAATATAAAGAGATGATCGATCATTATTGTATGGGGTTTAACTGTAGAAACGAAGATCCAAACGATCTGGCAGATAAGGTTTTTCAATTAATAATCCATGAGGAAACGAGAAAAAGCATGGGAAGAAATGCCTATCAGTGTTCAGAAGAATTGTTTGACAGGAAAAAGTCATATTTAAAATTGTATTCAAGTATTACTGGAGGCATATAAATTTGTAGAACTGAGACGTATAGATGGCGGGAATGATTTTTCAGACACGCTCTAATGTCACATGATATAAAAAAGGAAAATCTGCTATGGGTAATCGTTTTAATTATAAGGATATATTAAATGATATTGTCAGGAAAGATACTGCGGCCAGAGTAATATCAGACGAAGAGTCAGCACAGCTAAAACAGTGCTTATACCAGATGGCTGTTGATCTTGATAAAAGATGCAGAAAGAATGGAATTAAACTGTTTTTAGTAGGCGGAACTCTCCTTGGAGCTGCACGGTGCCAGGGGTTTATTCCATGGGATGATGATATCGATTTGGGCCTGACAAGGACGGATTATGAAAAACTGAAGAATGTATTTGATAAGGATTTTGCAGATGCTTATAAATTGCGGTGCCCTAATTCCCGGCATCCTAATGGAAATCGGTTTATGCAGATATTTAAAAAGGGAACGGTCCTGAAAGCTGTGGGAGAAGAGAACCCTTTTCAGCCTCAGAGCGTTTCGATTGATATATTCCCTTATGATTATGTCCCAGAAACAGCGATATACAGGAGATTAAAGGGAATATGTGCAAATTTGACAATGTTCATCGCCTCGTGTGTGATGGATGAAACATACATGGACGAAACATACAGAGTATTTCTCAAAAAGAGTAAAGATGGGAAACTGTTCTTAACTGTAAGGGCAATAACAGGGAAGCTTTTTTCTTTTAGAAGGCCGGAAAAGTGGTTTGACACAGTTGACAGGATAATCCGATATAAAAGAACCGGATTGCTTACGAGCGCAACGGGCAGAAGGCATTACTTTGGAGAGATCTATCGAACAGACGTGTTTTTTCCGCTGACCGAATTGAAATTTGAAAACCACAGGTTCTATGCGCCGGGAAAGTGGCAGAAATACTTGGAGGGAAATTATGGCGCAGATTATATGATACCGCCGGCCGCAGGAAAAAGAGAAAGCCATTTTATAACTGAGATTTCCCTGTAAAGAAAGGAATACCATATGAACATAGCGATTATCTTTGCTGGTGGAACCGGTCAGCGAATGAACACGAAAACGAAACCAAAGCAGTTTTTAAAATTGCACAGCAAACCGATTATCATATATACACTTGAACAATTTGAACAGCATGAGAAGATGGATGGAATGATTGTTGTGTGCGTGGAGGGATGGATCAGGTATTGCCAGGAATTGGTTGATCAGTTTCATATCACCAAGGTAAAAGCGATTATTCCCGGCGGGGAGACAGGTATGCTATCCAGATTCAATGGCGTGAAAAAAGCTGCTGAATTGTATCCGGATGAAACAGTTTGCCTAATGCATGATGGTGTGCGTCCGCTTATTGACTATGAAATTATCAGTAAAAATATTGAGTCAGTTGAGAAATATGGATCTGCTGTGACAGTATCTCCGGCGGTTGAGACAATTGCAGTGAGGAATGTGGATAACAAGGTCGGCAATATTATAGATCGGAGCAGATGCCAGATGGCCAAGGCTCCTCAGTCTTTCAGGCTCGGTGAATTGCTTAAAGCTCATCAGAAAGCAGTCGCCGAAGGGACAATAGACTGTATAGACACAGCATATTTAATGCAGATGCAGGGGCATAGCCTGTTTACGGTGGAATGTTCTCCAGAAAATATAAAAATTACGACGCCTACAGATTTTTATATTTTCAGGGCATTGCTCGATGCAAGAGAGAATTCGCAGATTTTTGGCATATGAGGTACAGAATGAACAGCGTTCAATTAGAGGATTGTAAAAGGATTGAAGAAATGCCTTTCATCGATTGGGAAAGGCTATCGAATAAAACGATTGTGATTACAGGCAGTACAGGGCTTATCGGATCGAATCTTGTAAATGCTCTTATATATGTTAATAAAGTTAGAGGCCTGGGAATCAAAATGATTCTGCCTGTCAGAAATGTTGGCGCTGCCAAAAAGCTCTTTGGTGAAGCGGCTCAAATTTTTTCATACAATCTTGGTGATAAATTAGAACTTAATTGCGGGATGAATTATATCATCCATCTGGCAAGTCCGACCGGCAGTACATATTTTACAGAAAGGCCGGTGGATACGATGCTTGAAAATATAGAAGGAACAAGGGCTGTTCTTGAGCTGACAAAGGATAAAAACGTCAAAAAATTCATATACCTTTCCACGATGGAAGTCTACGGGTTCCCAGAAAAGGGACACAGGGTAAAAGAGAATGAGCTGGGAGCGTTTGAGACGATGAACGCCCGCAACAGTTATCCGATAGCGAAGATCGCCTGTGAGGCTCTCTGCAATTCATACTGGTCTCAGTATAACGTTCCGGTGGTCATACTGCGTGCCACGCAGACATTTGGGCCCGGAGTGAAGTATGATGACGGCCGTGTGTTTGCTCAGTTTATGAGATGTGCGCTGGAAAAGACAGATATTGTTTTGAAAAGCGAAGGACTTACGAAACGCCAGTATCTTTATACCGCAGATGCAGTTTCGGCAATACTGGCCGGGATGCTGAAGGGTGTTTCCGGAGAGAGCTACTCCGTAGCAAATCCGAATACCTGTATATCGATAAGAGATATGGCTCAAATGGTGGCAGACAGGATTGCAAAAGGGACAATCAAAGTCCGGTTTGATATTTCGGAAGATATTGAAAAGCTGGGGTACGCCGCGACATTATATATGGATCTGGATGTTGGCAGGATGCTGAATCTGGGGTGGAGACCTGGAATCGGATTGCAGGAAATGTATGAGAGAATGATCAGAGGGATTGAGGAAGACATATGTTCACGGCAGCGGTACTGATGAGTACATATAATGGAGAAAATTATCTCAGAGAACAGATCGACAGTATTCTCAACCAGGAAGCTGCAGACATACGCCTTTTTGTCCGCGATGATGGCTCTGCAGATAAAACGATTGAAATGATAGAAGACTGTATGAAAAGACAGGAAAACATAACATTGTTTAAGGGCAGGAATATTGGCGTCGGAAACAGTTTTATGGATTTGCTTTATCAGGCAGGCGATGAATTTGATTACTATGCATTTGCTGATCAGGATGACATATGGCTTCCATTCAAGCTCAGAAAGGCTGTTGAAAAGATTGGCCAGCAGGACAGGCCGATTTTGTATGCGTCAAATCAGATTCTGGCCGATAAAGAGCTGAATCGAATTGGATTACGGTATACGCAGGCTCCGGATACGGGTTATACCCAGATCATGTGCCAGAATAAAATTACCGGATGTACGATGGTCTGGAACAGAGCGCTTCAAAGGCTCCTTTCTGATCCGAAGAGAAGACCGTCAAAAGAACTTTTGGCAGGGCGAATCCACGATGTATGGGTCGCTATGGCAGCATCGGTTGCTGGCGGGATCATCTATGATCAGAATGGATATATATTATACAGGCAGCATGAAAACAATGTTGTCGGCATCAGGAAAGCAAATGTTATGATGCAGTGGATAGATAAGATGAGGCATCCGGAGCAGAGAAATGGCCGGAGCCTGCTTTGTAAAGAGATCGTGTCGAAGTACGCTGACGTAATCCCTTCTAAAGAGATTATAACAAAATTAAATGAATTTGCTTATTATAGTGATAATGTAAAATCCAAAATAAAACTTCTGAGGGACAATACGGTTATCAATTGTACTGGAGAGACAAGAATCGGATTTATGATGAAAGTTTTATTTAACTTTTTTTAAGGTTTTGGGAAAAGGGGTCAGGTGTATATGATGCGCACGGATAGCTTATCAATCGAATTCTCCTATGAAGACAGCAGGGCAGGAGCAAACAAATCAAACATGTTTCGCTGTGTGAATATCATATTTTTGTTTCTGTATGTGTTCCAGCCGAAGTTTTCAAGGCTGTCAATCATGCATGCACTGACTTTATATATGGCGGTGTTTATACTGTATGACTCCTTTGCCAGGACAGGAGGAAAATTAACAATTGACAGGGATACAGCCAAATGCTTACATGTATTCCTGCCGTTTATAATATATGTGACCGCTGACTATATTGTACAGTCAGCAATATCAGACCATTCCGGGCTGATACTGCATAATCTGATTATTTTTTATTTGGTTTTAGTCAGAGTGATACTTTCAATCGAATATTTACGGCATCTGATGATGTTCCATGGATATTCTGCCGATGATTTGATGAACGATTTTATCATGGTTGCAATCCTGCAGCTCGCTTGTGTGATGGCTGCTTTTGCCAACCCGGACATAAGGGCCTTTTTTAATAATTTAACATTACGGTATGGGGATTCTGCATTTATAGCAAAAGCGCTGGAACACGATATTTGGCGCAGTTTTGGATTTGCAGGTAATATATTTGATGCATTTGGTTATTTAACAGCGCTGCTGATTGTGATCACATTTGCCAGGGGAATGGAAAAGCAGAGTTTGAAAATGATTGTCCTGTCAGTTGTTATGTTTTTAATGCCATTTCTAAATGCGAGGACAGGTGTATATCTTGCTGTGGGAGGAATCGCAATCGTATTTGTATTCATAAGGAAAAGAATCAATGCCTCAACGCTCATAAAGTATTTTTTCGCTGTTATGGTTTCTATAATAGCTGTGCGGGAATTGTATTCTTTATTGCCTGATGCGACGAAATCATGGATTGAGGTTGGGTTAAACTCTACCAGGCTGTTACTCAGCGGCGGCGGAAGGGTAGGGGTATATGAAGAGATTCTGCAGAATAATTTCAGGTTTCCGGATAACGTGCTGTTTGGCGCAGCAATGGATCCCGGCGATATTTTAAGCCGTGGAATTGAATCCGGATATGTTCAATGCATTTGGAGGTTTGGAATTGCCGGGACATTGCTGATGTTTGCAGGGTTCCTATATATCTTTGCCCGGTGCTTTATGAAATCAAAAAGAAGTCTTTTCAGGGCGGTCACTATTTCTTATGCCGCAATCTTTTTTGTATACCTTATCAAATTATTTTCAATATACAGCACAGGTGCTAATATTATGATCATTGGGCTGCCAGTCATGATGGCCTGTGAAGAAACGAAGAGCAGGAGGATACTTCATTGATATTTGAACTCAAAGAATTTCTTAGAAACAATAAGGTTACAAGCGAACTGTATATGCGCCTGAGAACGGTTAGACATAAAGGGAAATTCGTAACGTATGATGAGGATCGTGTAAGGCCCATCGCAGATGGGAGTGAAAGCATCAGGCTGAATCTGATTGTTCCATGTTTTACGAAGTCCTTTGTTTATGGAGGGATCGCGACAGCATTAAAAATATTTAAGGAAATTCAGTCAGAATTAAATTGTAATGGACGTATAATTGTAACCGGGATTGAGAAGTATAATAAACATTTGACATATGAATTTGATGGTTACTCACATAATGCGGACCGGGATGGCATCTGTTTTCTGACTGAAAGGACTGAAATGAATGTGTGTAAAAATGATTTTTTTATCTGCACTTCATGGATCACTGCTTTTTATTTTTATCCGGTGCTGCACTGGCAGAAAAAACAATTTGGAATTGCCGGCAGAAAAATCGTTTACCTGATTCAGGACTTTGAGCCGGGGTTTGTACCATGGTCAACGGAATATGTGCTTGCTGAACAGACCTACAGGCACTCTGAGGATACCATAGCGATATTCAATTCAAAGGAGCTCAGTGAATATTTCCACATCAGTGGTTATAAGTATTTCATAGAAAAAACCTTTAGTCCCGCTCTGAATGAAAGCATGAAAAAAGTTTTAGTGTCTGGAATGAATAAAAAAAGAGAAAAAAGAATCCTGATTTATGGAAGACCGGTAAGTGACAGAAATGCATTCGGGCTTATCTATGAAGCGCTTAAAGAGTGGTCAGATACATATGTGAATGCCGGTGAATGGCAGATTGTTTCACTTGGTGATAAATTTGATGATATCCGGTTGTCAAATAATCGCATCGTATTTAAAGGGAAGCTGTCTCTGGAGAAATATGGCGAAATGCTGCTGTCATCCTACGCGGGCATTTCTCTGATGATATCGCCTCATCCCTCCTATCCGCCTTTGGAAATGTCGGTATTCGGTGTGCGGACAATAACTAATTCTTTTGCAACAAAAGATCTGAGTGGTTTCTGCGAGAATATGATATCTCTGGACAATCCTGTGCCAAAGGCGATTTGCAAAAAGCTGACAGAGATTTGTGAAGAATATCAAACGCATGTCCCGCGGATAATACGTGACGGAGAATATATTTCAGGCGGCGGTATGGACGGGATGTGCAGATCAGTGGCAGCAGAGCTGTTGAAGCTCGCATGAATACGGCTGTGACGGAGTATTTAGCAAATGAATGTTTTATTTATTTTTCATGACTCGAATTTCTACAGCGGCGGCACAAGATCAATGTATGATGTTCTGGCAAAGCTGGCAAAAAGAGATGAAAACAGGCTGACCGCTATGCTGCCAGAGCGCAGCGAGGATACCATTTCCTCACGTCTGGAACGGCTTGGAGTTGCAGTGATTTTCTGCGATTACTATAATATTTCATACGAAAGGAACGAAGGCCTGTTTAGACATGCGGCTTATTTCCCAATAAGGATATGGAACCTGTATAAAACAATTATAAATACAGAGCGTGAAGCAGCAAAGCTGGAAGCGCTTGATGTGGTGTACAGTAACACGAGCGTAATTATTAATGGTGTGATATTTAAAAGGCGAAACAGCAGGATTAAACACATATGGCATATACGTGAATTCTGCGAGGAGGATCATAAACTGAATATCATCTTTGGACGCAGATTGTATTACAGGCTGCTGAATAAATATACCGACGATGTAATATATATATCGGATGCATTGAAAGAAAAGTACACTCCGTTTATTAACCGTCCTGAAACATATATGATATATGATGATGTATCCCCGGAGTATTATCAGAAAATAATCAGGGAATACAAGGCAGGAACACAGATGAGGATTCTGATGGCCGGGATGATCAGCGAGGGAAAGGGCCAGTTACAGGCATTGCAGGGTATTCTGGAGGCGAAAAAGCTTGGCTGTGATGTGAAGGTTTTTTTCGCCGGCAGACAGGTTGATAAAAAATACATGAAACGGATTGAAACATTTATTAAGGACAACGGGATGGAGGACAATGTTTCTTTCCTGGGCCTTGTGAAGGATATGAATTCGCTGAGAAATCAGGTGGATTTTGGGCTTGTGGCATCGAGCTCAGAGGCATTCGGAAGGATCACAATCGAGGGAATGCTTAGCGGTCTTTGCATGATAGGCGCAGACGCGGCAGGAACCTCCGAATTGATAGCGGATGGAAAGACAGGGCGGCTTTATAAGTACGGTGATTCGGTATCCCTTGGCCGTATATTGTCAGAACTTAGCAGGAATGAGGACAACATAGTGAATGAGATGAAAGCCAGGGGGCAGGCTTACGCGATAATTTTTACAAAAGGTAAATGTGCAGAGCGCATACAGGATATCATTGATTCCAGGAGGTAAAAACAGTGAAAGTAGGCATTCTCACCTTTCAGTTTCCATACAATTACGGGGCGCTTCTGCAGTGCTGTGCGCTGAAGGGCCATCTCTCCTCCCAGGGGCATGAGGTCAGCGTTATTCCCTATTATCCGGCGCAGCAGAAAATATGGTATACGATCAATCCCTTTTCAAAGGGAATTCCTGTTCGCTCAAGAGTACATAAGGCGGTTAAGTTTTTTTATAAATATAACCAGATATCAAAATTTGAGAATTTCAAAAGCATGCTTTTTTCAGGCAGGGAATTTACTGATGAAAGCGAATTACCGGAACACTGCAGGGAGCTGGACGCTTTGATAATAGGGAGCGATCAGGTTTGGAACGACAAAATAACCGGCTCCTCGGACGTATATTATGGGACAGGCGCTCTGTGTCCGAAAGTAGCATATGCCGCCAGCCTTGGCTCTTCGTATGAGCTCTCTGCAATTCAGAGACGGAATGCGCAGATGTATCTGCCGTCTTTTTACGCAGTCTCCGTGAGGGAGGCTGGATCTTTATCACTTCTCGGCAGGTATCGCGGTGATATCAGAGTGGTATGCGATCCGGTCTTTTTTCTGAATCGCGATCAATGGGACAGGTATCAGGAGCTTCCGGCCGGATTGAGCGGGTATGTGCTGCTTTATATGCTTGAGGATAACCCCTTTCTTCTTGAGGATGGAATCAGATACGCAAAGCAGCATGGGCTCAGAATTATTGAAGTCAATCCTGTTCTCATGAAAAAACACAGTGGAATACCTCTTCTCAGAAGTGTCGGTCCCCGGGAGTTCATCGGGCTTGTGAAAAATGCGGCGGCGGTTTGCAGCAATTCCTTTCATGCGCTGGCTTTCAGCATGATATACGGGAAAACCTTTATACATATACCGAATTCAAACTCGCCGGAAAGAACGCTGTCTCTGCTCGCTTCTGCAGGTATCGCATATGATGAAAACAATCATTTTTACGACCTGACAAATGCGATGGAATCACTCGCGCCGTTTATTGAGGAATCAAAAACGTTTTTGAATGAGAGTCTGGCGGGAATCACATGCGCATAATACAAAATAGCGGGGGTCATGTATGAATGGCAAATATAAATGACAACAGAACAATTAAAATCAATTTACTTATTTCTGCAGCGGGGCAGGTCTTTATCATGCTGCTCGGACTGCTTATCCCCAGAATAATGATAGGCGGTTATGGATCTGATGTGAACGGCCTGGTCTCGACTATTGGCCAGATGTTTACATATGTTAATCTGCTTGAGGCGGGAATCAGTCAGTCAGCAAGGAATATGCTCTATAAGCCGATCGCTGAAAACGACAGGGCTTCGGTAAACCACGTTCTCTCTCTTGCGCAGAAAGATTACAACAGGTTCACTATCCTGTACATCATTGGCGTCGTTTTGCTTTCCTTTTCCTCACCGTTCCTCATAAATACCAATATCGATCAGAGGACCATATTCCTTATTGTTGTGTTTGAGGGTATGGCCGGCGCTGTGTCTTTTTTCTTTACCGAAACAGATATTGCTCTCCTCACCGCTGACGGAAAAGGGTATATAAATAACGGCATAAACTTTGTCAGCAAAATGATTGGTTATTTTGCCAGGATCATACTCGCAGTAAACGGAGTGAATGTAGTCATCCTCCAGATTACCTATTTCTTTATAAGCATTCTGAAAGCGCTGCTTTACAGGGCGTACAGAAAGAAAAAGTATCCGTGGGTGAATATAGATAAAGCCTGTCATGAGGCCCTGCCGGACAGGAACGCTTATGTGATAACCGAGACGGCCTGGGTCGTTTTTTCTTCAACAGATATGATTGTGCTTTCTATGTTTATCGATACAGCCGCCTCCAGTGTATACTCCCTTTATAATCTGATATTTACAAATATCAGTTCTCTTATGAGCACGGTATATTTCAGCGTCGCTTATCTGCTGGGGCAGACCTATTTTAAAAGCATGGACGACTATGCCAGGATGCATGATTCGTTCAATTCCGTTTTTGTGGGTATAATGACGATCATGATGTGCGTATGCAGCTTTATGGCAATTCCTTTCATACGCCTGTATACAAATGGCGTGGCAGATATCGAATATGTATATCCGTCTCTGCCTGCTATGTTCTGCGCCGTTCAGCTTCTTTCATGGAGCAGGTATGTGGCGGGCAACCTCACCGGCATTGCCGGCTACGCAAAGAAGACGAGCGGTATATCACTGATTGAGGCGTTTGCCAATGTGGGTTTGTCTGTTTTGCTAGTAAAAAAATATGGGCTCTTCGGGGTGCTGTTCGCTACAGTCATAGTGCTGCCAATTAAGATAATATACTGCAATTATATTTCGGATAAGGTGGTAATGAAGAGAAGTTCCAAAAAAACACTCGCGATCCTGGGCATAAATGCCGCGCTGTTTATTACGTCAGTCCTGGCATCCCGCGTATTATCATTTGAACCGGCGGGTTACAGGCAGTTTTTCATGCTTTGCATATGTTTATTTTTTCTATACGGATTAGCAGGATTAGCCGCTAATATAATAGTGAACAGAGACATGATATATACGATAAGGAAACTATTTCTTTCAAAAGGGGATTGATTATGAACGAAAATAGGGAGAATATATTCCGCGGAGAACCTCCTGTACTTTTTGACAATAAAGAAAACTGCTGCGGCTGCTCTGCATGTTATGCGGTGTGTCCTGCGCGGGCGATAGTGATGGAGGCAGACGAGGAGGGTTTTTTGTACCCTGAAATTATTGAGGAGAAGTGCATACGCTGTGCACGCTGCCTTTCGGTCTGTGCCTTCAAGGCCGATCAGAGGGCAAAGGGCTTTCTGCATACCCCGGCTTGAGGAGGAGTCAGCAATATGAGTACCCAACGAAATCATCCTGTATATTACAGGTCATCCAAGGATAAGGAGCCGGCCGTTTACGCAGTGAAGCATCGAAATTCTGAGGTCAGGAGCGCATCTCGTTCCGGTGGTGTGTTTACGGCCATCAGTGATGATTTTCTGCTACATGGAGGCGTGGTATACGGATGTGTTCTTAAAAATAATGATAAAGCTGAGCACTGCCGGGCTGAGACAGCGGCGGAGCGGGACCGAATGCGCGGTTCAAAGTACATTCAGAGTGATATGGGCGATGTATTCCCGCAGATTCGCCAGGATTTGGAGAGCGGGCGGAAGGTGCTTTTCTCCGGGACATCCTGTCAGGCGGCAGGGCTTAAAGGTTATCTTGGGAAGGATTATCCGAATCTTTTTTGCGTGGATATTGTATGCCATGGTGTCCCAAGCCCTGCTGTCTGGAGGGAATACCTCAAATGGCAGTCAAAAAAAGGAAAATCGGAGATATCTTCGGTTGATTTCCGAAATAAAAGGGATTTTGGCTGGGCTGAGCATATAGAAACCATCTGGCTGAAAAACGGGAAGAGAGTAGATTCCAAGGTGTTTAAGAACCTGTTTTTTAGTCACTGTATTTTGCGCCCTGCCTGCTATAAGTGCCCTTACAAGGATGTAATTCATCCGGGTGACATCACAATCGCTGACTATTGGGGAATCGACGTCGCTGCTCCCGGCTTCAACGACAATCGCGGCGTCTCGCTTGTCTTCCTTAACAATGCCTCCGGAAGAGCGCTTTTTGAGGAAATAGCAGATAAAATTGAATGTATACCCACAAAGATAGAGGACAGTATGCAGATGTCGCTGTCAGAGCCCTATCCGGTTCCAAAAAACAGAGAGAAATTCTGGTCAGATTACAGGAAGCACAATTTTGGATACATAGCAAGGAGATATGGCGGCACCGGCCCCGCAGCCGCATCGCGGAAATGGCTGTCAAATATTAAAAAACGACTGATTCATGTTTTGCATGGAGATAACGGATGAACGGATCAGGAAGCGCTTTGTCCCGGAATTTACAAAATATTTGCTGGAGGACATAGAAACCATATACATTGGGCCGGCCAGGCGTACAAAGCAGCCATATCTTTGCTCCTCCCTTTTTACATATCATTACGCAGCATATTATATCCTATCATACATACTATACGGACAGGCGGATCTGAATTTAAGGATCCGTCTGCCCCATCTCTGTCCGGCCGCCGCGCCGGCGATCCGGAGCGGCAGAGTCACATCGTGCAGCATTTTCTGCTGCTGAAATAACACCAGGCGCTCAATTTTCCCGGAACCATGTCATGTTTAGTCGAATCATGTCTGATATATCAGCAATATATGCCAAAAAATGGATAAATAAATTGACTTGACATAACTTCAATGTTAAAATGTTTTTATAATACATAAATGCGATTCGCCACAATTTTACCTGATGGCTGCGCCGTTTTTTGGGCATATTTCATATATATATTTGCGCTCCACAAAGCCAGCAGGGGAGAGGAACAAAAGGATGAAAATTATTAAGCAGACCAACCGGACCATTCTGTTTGACGTGATCAATCCGGAGCGCCTGGATTTGATCAATCTCATGGCAGGGATAGAGACCACGGGCAAGAGCCTGACGGACGAGAAGATCAAGGAGATCCACAGCCATCTGCTGGTCCACAGCTTCGACGAATTCTTAAAGAAGTTTGCCCCGACGATCTACAGTTATTTTGACGCGGAGAGCAAGCGGATGGTTTATACGCTGGAGCGTCCCATGGGGATTCCGGCGCAGTTTGTGAAGGAGATTGTCATTGACAGGAACAACGGTTTCTTAAAGACCTTCATGCGGCTGATTGACGAGAAGCGCAGCTCGAATAAACCGAACGTGACCTTTAACTATGATTCCATGCTGGAGATGCTGTCTCCTCAGAAGACATTAAGCGATATGAAGCGTTTAAGCAAGGACGTGAATTATCTGGCGAAGGAGAGCATGAAGCTGGAGAGCGATTCGCCGGCCAGGCTTAAGCGCTTAAAGCTTTTATCCAAGAAGATCAATGAGACGGAGAATTTTTATAATGAATTCCCGACGCAGATTGCCCTGATGATCGGCACGATCCGGGAGAATCTGGTCGCTATCGAGGCGGCCGGGCAAAAGGGCGGGGGAACTCCTGTTCCGGCTCTTCCCTATTTTGACGGCGAGGGCGAGATGAAGACCATTACGTTCAACCCGGCGGAGGGGGTTCCGCTTCTGGAGGCCGATGATCAGGCGACGGCGCTTCTGGTCTCGGAGATCGAGGATCGGTATGACTTAATCGAACAGCGGCGCAAGAACGCGGTGGGCGCTCCGGCAGAGCAGGAGAGCGGTGCGGACCGGGTGTCTTCCCTGATGCAGGAGCTGGTGGTTTCCGCCTTCACGAACAAGATGTCCTCCAAGCTGGCAGTGATGGAGACCGGCAAGAAGGTGGAGCTGTTCAACAACTACAGCGCGCTTTACAATACGTGGCAGAAGGATTTTATCAAGGTGGCGAAGCCCATCTTTGAGCGCATCCTGGGCGTGAAGGCGTTCTTTGATTCCTATACGCCGAAGATTAAGGGCATGGCGCCGTCCCTGCTGGTGACGAACCTGCCCATAGAGGAGCTGGTGGAGTCCCAGAATATGGAGAAGCTGAAGCTGTATCTGGAGACGGTGAACAATAAGACGGATTATACGGATACCATCTGGTTCGGCATCGTGCCGAGGATTGAGCTGCAGCGCGAGATGCCGCTCGACGATTATACGACGGAGATGACGCTTGATTTTGCGGAGAAATGGGGCTATTCCGGCGAGTATGACGAGGACGATCCGGTCTTCTTCTCCTCCATGGACACGCTGCAGAACCTCCTGGATGGGATTAAGAAATATAAGATACAGACGTTTTTCGGGTTTGAGACAGGGGAGGAGTCTACGTTTTCGAGGATGGCCACGGACGGGGCTGCCCCTTATATGGATAAGGCGGAGGAGATCGCGGGGAATGTATACGATGAATATGCCATTGCCTGCTTCCCGAATGTGACGGTGGTCCCGGAGGACAAGTCGAGAGTGGTCACCTCCAGGGGCGCGAGGCTTTCGGAGAACGGGACCGTGGAGTTCCCGAAGGGCCTGGAAAATGACGTGAAGTTCTGGATGAAGGGCGTTTATGTGGGCGCGGAGTTTGTGGCGGCCGGGATCGTGGCCGCGTGCCAGTGCCCCAATTTCCTGAAGACATACTTAAAGAAGGTTTACCCCGATTTCCCGGGCGTGCGGTTCGACCTGGAGGAGAATGAAAATGCGCTGCGCCTGCCGATCGTGTTTGCAAAGGAGATATCGGGCTTTACGAATGATGTGAAGGAGGAGATTGACCAGAACAAGTTTGGCTTTGTGTTCTCCTCTGATAATTATACGCTGGACGGCAAGATTGTCAGCGGCATTACGGTCATGAGCGCCAGGAGCATGCATATGGACCGCCGCACGTACCGGAGCGTTTTCCAGACCACCAGGCGCACCTATATTGAGCGCATGATGGCCGCGCAGCTCCGCAGCAAGGATGAGCGCAGTATCCGCGCGTATTTTGAGCCGAGCGGGCAGATCAGCGAGTGGATGAAATTCGGGACCTGGGATAATTCGATTATACGCGAGGGAGAGAGCGTGGAGCTTGAGAATATCGCGGAGGGCCTGTGCGATATCCGCATCGAATCCAAGGGCGTGTCCGAGAGCTTTACGATCAATATTACGGAGAATGAATAGGCCTGTGAACCGGACAGGCGCAGCAGAGAGTTTTAAGCCCCGCTTGTGAAAGCTTCAGCGAGTAGATAGATAGTTCAGGTAAATAAGGAGAGGAGATTCAAATGGCTTTAACGACAGTGCAGGCAAACAGCTTAAAGATTGCGGATATCGCAGAGATCACGGAAGGCATTTCCTATGTGGAGTTCACATCCACGATTGACGAGCATTCCTATGCGCGTTCTTCGGATATCTACTGCACCCTGATGATTCAGGGCGTGATCAACATGGATTCCACGAAGAAGATTCTGGGCGACGAGTCCAAGAAGATGCTGGAGTGGTCTCTGGTGGCGTCCAACCATGCGGACTGCTACAAGGCAGTGGAGGTATCCTATACGCATAACGACGTAACGACCAAGTATAAATTCAGCCACGCCTTCCCGGTTTCCTACAAAGAGGAGAATGCGGATCAGGAGAAGAGATTCACCCTGGTGGTAAGGCAGAAGAAGGATCGTCTGGCTGATATTGTTGTAGAGTAAGAGAACGCGGCCGTCCGGGGCTTCCGGGCGGTGTCTGACGGGCGGGCAGCCCGGTTTCGGCGGCGGGGAGGAAAGCCGAGCCGCCGCCGCTTTCATAAGACGGGGCATTTATTTTTTGGAAAGCGCGGCAGCCCAGCCAGGCTGGGCCGCCGCGGAACAGTTGTATAGAAGGCTAGTCAGCACAGGAGAGGGTTTCGCTTTATGAATTCTCTCCTGAATGCGGTTAAGGATGGGAGGGCCATATGGCGGACCAGGGTGCGGTGAACCTTTTTATGGTGGTTTCCATGATTGCTTTGTGGGTGATGGTCGCTGGCCTTACGGGTATTCACATTGCGGAATATCTGAAAAAACGGACCCGGATGAGGGCTGTGATCCTGGACAGCCGGGGAGAGGCGCGGGACGAGCATGAGCTTGGAAAACAGAAGGAATTGCTGATAGGGAAATCTGCGCCTGCGAATCTGGTAAATATTGACTTTTCTGATTCCGCCTACGCCGCCTCGATCGAGGAGGATCACGCGTCTCTTGTGCGAAACGGCGCATACTGGTATGTCTGCGCAAGGGCGAACAACGGCATGGTGGGGCTTAAGCAGAAGGGCGGTGAGCCGGTCTATAAGCTGCAGAAGGGGATTTTGTACCGGATTCAGCGAGGCGATACGATATATATTTCATATGAGAAGATTGTGATTCAATGAGGACGTTTGAGAGGATGCGGGATTGACATGGGCTTAATCAGGTGTGAAAACGGACATTTATTCAGCGAAAAGCGGTACGGGACCATCTGCCCGTACTGCAGTACGGCTGTGAATATAGCCAGGAAGAAGGGGGAGGATGTGGACGGCGTCCTGCGGGACACCACATATCTGGAGGAGCTGGAGGTGATGCATCCTGTGGTCGGATGGCTGGTCTGCATTGAAGGGCCTTCCAAGGGCAGGGATTACCGGATGATTGCGGAGAAGAATTTTATCGGCAGGAGTCCGGAGATGGACATCCGGATCCTGGGGGACAATCATATTTCCTATAAGAATCATGCCATTGTCTCTTATGACGGAAAGAAGCGGGCGACGTTTCTTCTGCCCGGTGACGCGCAGGGGCTTGTCTACCTGAACGGGGAGGCGGTCTATGCGCCCACACAGATGGAGGCCTTTGACCAGATTGAGCTGGGAAAGAGCAAGCTTCTTTTTATCCCCCTCTGCGGGGCGAATTTCGAGTGGGAAGAGGAAGATGAGTAGACGTTACGGCAATGCCCAGACCATAGGCAGCCTTGTGCATCAGAATACGTATTTTATGACAAAGCAGGTCGGGGAGGGGTTTCTGGCTGTGCTGGCGGACGGCGCGATCGACAGCGTGACAGGGGCTTACGGCGCGATTCTGGCGTGTGAGACAGTGGCCAGGGGGTTTGTTTCCCTGGAGGATGTGGAAGGCCAGTTCACGGCGCAGTTTGCCCGCGCCGCCGCGCTTTTGCATGAGCGGATTTATAAGGGCCGCCCTCCGAGGGTTTCCCTGCTCGCCGCCTGCTTTATCGGGCATGATATGTATTACCGGAACGTGGGCGGGCTGTCCCTGGCGAGCTTTAACGGCAGGGAGCTGTCCCTGGCAAAGGAGGAGAGCGGAAGGCTGGACAGGAGAGGCATTACGACCCTTTTGTGCAGCCAGGGCGTATGGCAGGCCCTGACGGAGGTGGATGTGGAAAAGCTCCTGTCAGGCAGGGCGCATCCGTACAGGAAGGCCCAGAACATGATTGAAGCGGTGAACCGCCGGAATTTAAAGGATCAGAGAAGCGCATTGGCGGTGATTGTGGCGTGATACGCGCCGGCTTACCTGCGGATGGAAAAGAGGAACCATATGAGAAAGTTGAACAGCCAGTTCATTACCACATTTGTATCAGAGGCAGGCTTAAACGGGCAGAACGGGACATATTACGGCTTTGTGGAGATGGATCGCTATTATTGCATGGCTGTGGCCGAGGGCTATGACGGGGACGGCGGCCGGGAGAGCGCGAAGCTGGCGGTCGATGCGGCGATGGAGGCGTTTGTGCAGAAGCCCGGGATGTCGGCAAAGCGGATCCGGGCCTGCCTTAAGAGGGCGCACAGATGCCTGGCGGAGCAGAGCGTGCGCATCCGGCTGAAGGCCGGGATCCTTGTGCTGGTCTCGGATTATACCCGCTTCCGGTACGGCGTGTGCGGCAATGTGATGCTTTATGCGTTTCGCAGCGCGGGGATCTACCATCAGAGCGTGACGCATACGGTGTACCAGAATATGGCAGGGCAGGCGGCAAAGGAGGGAACCGGACCGAAGGAGGAGACGGGGAATGTCGTCCATTATCTGGGCGGAAGCGGGAGGACGGCTGTCTCCGGCAGGCTGAGGCTTGAGGACGGGGATGTGCTGTTAGCCGTCACGGAAGGCTTCTGGAGCCGTATCAATAAGGTGGAAGTTCTGGACGCGTATGAGTCCATCCAGTCCGTGGAGGAGTTTCTGGGAGATCTGCAGGAGCTGTATCTGAGGGGCAGCACGGAGGGGATTCCCTGCTGCTGCCTGGCCGCGGTGGAGGTCAAAAAGGCGTATAAGGAAAACAGGGCCCTGAAAAAGAAGATCCTTACGTGGTGCCTGATTCTTTTCCTGATCCTTTTGGCCGTCTCCCTGATCGCGGCTGTGGTGTTTCGGGTCAGGCGGCGAAAGCAGCGGGAGGTGCAGGATACGGTGGCCGTGTACGAGGAGACCGGGGATCAGTATATGGCTGATTTGAGCTGTACGCTGGCGAAGCAGGAGTATGAGAAGGCGGCGCAGGAAAGCAAAAAGATAAGTAAAAATGGAGAGAGGCTTGCAAAGGAAAAGGAGCTGTCGGAAAAGATTGGGATCAGCGAGATGCTGAAGGAAGCGGACGACGCTTACGGCGCCCGCAGCTATGCCCAGGCCCGTGAAGGATATAAGAAGGTCCTGGAGCGGGCGAAGCAGTATAAGGAGCTGTCATCCCTGACAGGCGTGCTTGAGAGGCGGATGAAGCTTGCCGGGACCGGGATGGAGATTGACAATTATATGCAGGCCGCGGCCCTTAAGGAGGCAGAGGGGGATCTGGAGTCCGCCGCTGTTTTGTACGGCCGCGCGGAGGCGATGCTGCGGATCGTGGAGGATCCGGAGCTCTTAAAGGAGGCGCAGCTTGCCCTTCTGCGGATCGAGGGGCAGGCCAGGGAGGAGGCAAAGGCCGAGCGCGCCAAGGCGCGGGATGAGGTCATCATCGACGCGGATAAGGAGGCGGCGCTGAATGCGATCCTGGCAGGGGATCTGGAAACGGCCATTGCGCAGTATACGAAGATCAGGGATTCGTATATTGCCCTGGAGGACAATGAGAAGGCAGAGGAGACGACGCAGCTCATTCTGTCCCTGCAGAAGCAGGCCATGGAGGAAAAGGATCTGAAAGAGGATGCGATCGAGGAGGACAGGCAGGCGGCCTTTGACGCGATCCTGGCCGGAGATACGCAGGAGGCGCTCGCGCTTCTTGAGAAGGCGCGCGATGCATATACAGAGCTGGAGGATGTGGAGGGCGCGGCGGAGATGGAGCAGATGATCGCTTCCCTTAAGGCGCAGGATGCCCAGGATCCGGGAGAGGATACGCTTCCCGGGGACAGCGGGGAAGCGGACGGGGAAGCGGCCGGTCCCGCGGGAGAGACAGGGGACGGCCCGGCCCGGGGCGCGGGCAAAGAGGAAGTTGGCCGGCCGGGCGCCTCAGGGCGTAAGAACGCGCCCGGCGCGGATGAAAAGCGGCCCGGGCCGGGAGGTGACACGGATGGATGAGAGCTTTATCTATGAGCGCTTAAAGGCGCTGAGCGGCGGTCTGGAGCGGGAGGGCTACCGGGACATCAGCAAGGCGTTTGAGGAGGTCGTCCGCTATAACAGACAGGCGCTGAGGGAGCTGGAGACGAAGCTGGATGAGGAGCTTCGGGATATTTCAGAGCGCTTTTACCTGTACGGGGCCGTGGCAGCGGCCGGGGATGCGCCGATTGTGAATGATTTTCTGTTTCCCATGGATGAAGGGAGCGAGCCGGAGAGCCTGGCCACCGTGTTCTGCCCATGCGCAAAGAGCCGGCTCAAGGAGCTGTTTGGCCAGCCTCATGAGCTGGAGATTCAGACGGATGCGGAAACTGTCACGCGAAAGGCGCGCTTCGTGCCGTGCAGGCGCTACCAGAGAAGGATCGGGGAGCTGCGCGATGTGTATTATGAGAACGGCGTTTACTGGAGGACGCCGTATCTGCCGTATGTGGATCGGTTCGCGGATGTCTTCTGCGAGGAGCAGGGGGCCGGTCCTGAAGGTGAAATTCGTTTCATCCGTATGAAGGATCTGGATCTTCCTCTGAGTCTCGGCCTTGTGCCTCTGTGGAATGTGGAGCCGGTAAAGCTCAAATGCACGGTGTTCCCCATCCCGGCGATTGACGAGCGGTATTTCTGTCATACCTTACGGCTGCCTTTCCCGCAGGACGGCTATGTGGTCCGCCGGGAGAGGGGGATCCGGAACATGTATATGAGCGCGCGGGGGATGGAGGTCATCACAGAGGAGCGGGGGCAGAAGGAGTTTGATCTGTACCGGATCGCGGTCCGCCGGGATGTGAAGGTTCCCCATTATCCCCTGACCTCGAACATGCGCCGGATGCGCCATATTGACCGCCAGGCGGACAACGCGGCGGGCCGGCTCTGTACCAGGGCGGAGATCGGCCGCATCGCCTCTGTCTATGAGGCGTCGGAGGGCCTTAAGCTGGTGGAAATCCGGGAGGACGGACAGGGGAGCGCGGAAGGGGAAGGCGGCCGTTACCGCTTTGCCCCGCCGGGCCGGGAGCGCCTGTGCCTGGCGTTCCGGGCAGAGGAACGCGGATTTCTCACAGAGGATCAGGTTTCCTTTCTCGCGGAGGAGGTGCAGAGCGCTTTTCCCCAGTTTGCGGTTACGGGGGAGATCGTATAAGGGCAGCCGGGCGCGGAGCGCCGCGGCGTATGGTTTACACGGGACGGGAAAGGAAGGTCAGGCATGAAACGGCTGTGGCAGGCGGCAATGGAGGTTCTGGAGAACGGCATACGGGAGAATGATCTGTTTTTTGACGTGACGGACACCAGTTCTCCGTATGGGGAGGCGACAGTGAAGAACGCCTACAGCCCCTTTGGGCCGGATGTGGGGACGGTGGCTGTGAACCCGTATTACAGCTATGAGGCGATTTTTACCCATCTGCTGAAGCCGGGGCGCGTCCCGGAGCTTACCCGCTTTTTGTGCGATCTGATCCTGCGCCATCTGTGGGAGACGGATGCCTGCGCCGGCATGGATCTGGAGGCGTTTTATGTGCGTTTTTTGGCAGAGGATATCCGAAACGGGGCGTTCGGCCCTGAATTTTTGGTTCGGGATTTTTCGGAAAAGGAGATCCGCCGGATCGCCTGGCATTACTTAAGGCTGTGCCGGACCGGGGATTATGAGCGGTGCTTCTGCGATGCGCTCTGCCGCCTGTACAGGAATGCATGGGTGAATATGCGGGAGGACGGGAGCCTGGTGCTGATTGTGAATGAGCCTGCTTCGCCGCTTCATGAGCGCAGAGTGACGGCGCTGCGCAGCGTGTTTCTGCAGGCGGGGAGGATGTGCCGCATTTTCTGGGATATCCCTCCCGGGATCGTGGAGTGTGAGGAGACGCCGATCGGCGGCTTTGTATTGTTTTGAAAGCATGTTCGGTAAATGATGGTTTTGAAATGGCAGTTTTGGTTTAGTTGAGGGGGACGGGGTGTGTCGTACAGGTACAGGCTGTTTAAGGATGGCAGGCAGACGGGCGGGCGGCGTTATACGCTGGATGAGCTTCGGGAGATGGGAACCTTTATGCTGCGGGATCTCTGCGTGAGCGAGCGGATTATGACAAGATCAGCGGGCCTTGATCCGAAGCGTCTGAAGCGGGAGGAGCTGATTGAGCTGCTTTTCCGCTACAGAGGGAAGGAGGAGGAGCTCCTGGCGGATGATTTTTCCGAGGATTCTGTAAGCATCATAAAAAGCCTTTCGGCGCGGGCAAAGCTGGCCCCGGAGCGTCTGACTGCGCCGGGCCGCCTGGCTCTGAAGAGAGGAACGCCTGTTTCGGAGGCGGAGGATATCTTTCTGGAGCACGGGTTTTTGGGGACGCATTTTGTGGGGCTCATCTCGGACGGGGACGGCGCGGTCCTGGCCGTGTTTGAGGTTCAGGAGAACCGGCTGACACTGTCGCCGCGGCGGGTGTCGCCGTCCCTGGGCGCGGGTGTTTACCGGGATCTGAGCGTGCTGCTCTTTGACGCGCCCTCCAGCCTGCGGGTGATACGGGCCTACAACAGCCAGCGCGCCAATCCGGCGGGGGAGCGGGATCTGGCGGCGGCCATGGCGAGGCTTCCGATTCTGACCGTGGAGGAGCCGGGCGACTGCGGCGAACCGCTGACGATCGATTTCGGGGCGGGTTATACCTGCGCCGCGTCCGGGGAGCCGGCCGGCATGGGGAAGGCCGGGATCCGCGCGGTCGTGTTTGAGGGGGGCAGCCGTTTATGCCCCAGCGCGGCGGCTGTCCGGCGCTGCGCGTCCGGGGAGGTAAGATTCTGCTTCGGATATGAGGCCTGGCGGCTTTTGAAACAGGGAGGCTGCGCCGGGGGAATGACGTTTTTCCACAGCCTGAAGCGGTATCTGTTTGAGGAGAGGACGCTGGAAGTGTGCGATGCGGACGGGAATGCGGCTCTTGTCTCCTCAGACGCGCTTCTGAAGGGATTTCTGGAATATCTGGTCGGCGTGGCTCAGGGGGAGCACGGGGTGAAATATAAAAAAATCTGCTTTCTGCTGCCGGAGAAGCGGGCGGGACTGGCGCTTGACCGTTTCCGGGCCCTGTTGCCGGATTATGAGGTGGAGGGCGTCTGCTCGGAATCCGTGAACAGTGTGTACGATGCGATCGCCCGGCAGGCGGGCTCTGCGGACGCCGGCTCTGCCCGGGTGCTGGCGTTTCACTGCGGAGCCGGTTCTTCGTCCCTGACGTCCTGCGAGTATGAGACGGATAACACGCGCGTGGCGTACCGGGTCTGTTTAAAGGAACGGTATTTAAACGGGGACAGCAGCTTGGGCGGAAACCGCCTGACGAGCCTTATTTTCATGTACCTGAAAATAAGGGTGATGCTTTCCGTGACGGGCTCAGAGGAGGAAGCGCTGGACGAGGGCTTTCTGGACGCGTATTCCCTGGTGGATCAGTACGGCGGCACGGAGAAGATCTACGAACGCTTTACGGCCCTTTATGAGCGGGCGGAGGAGACGGTTCCCACCCGGTTCGGAAGGCTGCGTGAGTCAGTGGAATATAAACGCCAGAATTTCTACCGGCTCTGGCTTCTGGCGGAAGGGCTGAAAACCGCTTTTTTCTCCGGCGTGCCTGTGAACACGATTGCGCTGCCGGACCGCTTTGCGGCCATCAGCGCGGCGCATGTGCGCACGCCGGAGGGGCTTGCGGAGCGCCGCCTTGATTTCACGGTGCATAAGGATGCGCTGGAGCTTTTGCTGGCCCCGGAGATTTACCGTGTTGTGAAGCGTCTGATTGAGCCTCTGTGCGATGAGGACGGTATTTTGTCGGGATATGGGATCCGGTTTACGGGGATGAGCTGCCAGATCCCGGTGTTCCGCGATGCGCTCCGGGAGTTCACGGTGGGGCGCAGGGCCAGGGTAAAGAAAGGGGCAAATGAGCTGAAGCTGCGCGCCTTAAACGGGGCGATTATTCGGGGACAGATGCAGGAGAGCGGGCGGATGATCCCTGCGCTTGAGAAGGAGGAGGCTGCGATCGCATATTCCGTTACCACGCAGGCCCACGACGGCTCCGTGGTGCGGATCGTGTCCGACCGGGACGCGGGCCGGGAGGTGTTCGGCTGCGTGACGCGTCATGCGGCTACACGCAGAGTGGTTTTTGCGATCCGGGACGCGCTGGGAAATGCGGCCGGGGAGCGCGAGGTTTCCCTGGATATCCGGTTATTTGAGGAAACCTCCTATGACAGCCTGTTCGGGGCGTATCCGGCGTTCCTCCCGTATCAGGGGGATTTTGACTCGATTGGGGAGGATGAGATCCGCCTGTTTGTGTACCGGGAGAGGGACTGGGACTTCTGCGTGCTTCCGGCGGCGAGGAAGGGCGGGACATTAAGCGTCGGAGAGGCGTCCCGTTTCCTGTTTGACGATGAGAGTCCCGATTATTTCGGCGGGTGGCTGTGAGGTATCCGCAGAGCTGCCGGCCAGCGTAAAGAGCGCCAGCGGGCGAACCCGGGAGGAGGGACCGCTGGCCTGGGAGGTTTGACATGGAGCTGAAACAGGTGTTTCCCATATTTGAAGAGGGGCGTATCCTCAAGCGGGATGCGCTTGATCTGCTCCGCGATTATGCCCCGGAATTCGCTTCCCTTCTGTTTGAGGAGCACGGGAGCGGGGTGATGGCCGGATTTCGCATACGGGAGCAGGCCGGAACGGTTTTTGTGGGCCCCGGCATCTTGAAGGACAGAGATTCCTTTTTCTGTATGCGCCGGGAGGCCGCGGTTCCGTTTGACCAGTACGGCCGTGCGGTGCGGATCGTACTGAGAAGGATTGGAGAGCATATGTCTGCAGATTTCAGGGAGGAGCGCTATGAGCTGTCTCTGGAGCCCGTGAGGGAATCCGGGGAGGGGGAGTATGAGCTGGGACGCTTTTTGCTGGAGTCTGGGGCAAGGCTCAGGGCCGGGGAGGATTACAGGGATTTTCACGATTTGGTCACGGAATTCAATACGCTGAATCCGGTGCATATCCGCTATGCCTGCAGGGGCGGGCATACGCTTTCACCGCTTGTGATGCGTATGTACGGGAAAGGCGTGCTGCACGCGCCCTCGGCAGAGATGGCGGACATTGCCTTTGGACTGGCCTGTTTAAACGGGGGGCATGTGTCCGGCGAGGCGATCCGGGAGTACCTGTCGGCAAAGGGAGAGACGGCGGGGCGCGGCGGCGGGAACCGGGAGCTGTATGAGGGGCTGGCGGGTATTTATGCCAGGCTTGTGTCCGGCGGCGGGGCGCGCCGCAGGCCAAAGCAGACAGGCGGGAAGACGCTGATTGAGTAAAGCGGGCGTGAGGAGAGCGCCGTATGCGGTGCAAAGCGGTCAGATAGGTAAGGAGGAGTTTGGTATGGGACAGTCGTATGTGGTGAATGGGGCCACGCTGAAGTGTATGCTGGGGGCGGCGCCTTCGACGCTGACGGTGCTGCCGGTAAACCGGGTGGAGATTAACGGGAAGGCAAAAGCAAATATCGGGGATTGTAAGCCGATGGTGAATATCAAGCCCTTTGGGACGTGTGCGAAGATGGCCCCGCCTGTGCCGTGTACGCCTATGGTGGCGGGGGTGTGGCTGAAAGGGAAGACGAATGTGACCGTGGGGGGCCTGCCGGCGCTGATGAGTGATTCGATGGCGATCTGCTCCTGCGGGGGCGGGATTATTAAGATACAGAAGGACGGACAGTAACAGCAGAATGGGCGCGGTGAGATTAAGCGGACATTTGTAAGGCCGGGAGGGTGGATCGTGGAGTACGGAGATGAGGATTTTATTGCCTGGATGGCGGTTTTGATTGAGAGCGAAGAGGAAGAGGACGAGGGAGAGGAGGAGGAAGATGATAATTGACGTGACCAGGCTGAGCGTCAGCCCCTTTGCTGTGGAAGGGATTGTGGAGATGAAGGTGGAGCAGTCCCTGAACCAGCATGCGTCCATGTATTTGAAAGGCATCATCCCCAAAGGGGCCGGGGACTCGGTTGTGACAGATACGGATGATTCGACGGAGATTACGGTTTCCGGATCCGGGGAGGTGATTTTTAAGGGGCTTGTGCAGGATATCAGGGCTTCCTTTGAGGGGCAGGTGTATTATCTGGAGGTGTGGGCCGTTTCCTTCAGCATTAAGGCTGACACGGAGGTGGTTTCGCGCTCGTTCCAGGATGCGGGCATGAATTACCAGCAGATTGCGGACAGCCTGGCGGCCGAGGGCGGCCTTTCGGCTGGCATGGAGACAGAGGCCCTGTCTGTGCGCAATCTTCTTCTCCAGTATCAGGAGACGAACTGGGAGTTTTTGAAGCGGATTGCCTCGCACAACAGCAGCGTGCTTTTGCCGTCCGTGACGGAGCCGGCCTTTTATTTCGGCATTCCGAAGGGAAACCAGAAGGGAAGCCTCCTGTCCTACCGTTTTTCCGTGGGGAAGAATCTGAGGCGCTACCGCAGGCATTCCGGGGCGGGGGTGGACGTGGCTGCGGCGGATTCGGTTGAATACATGGTGACAGCCGACGATTCCGTGCTGTCCATCGGCGATACGGTGGATTATGGGGACAATACGCTGTTTGTGCGGGAGGCGCGGCTTCATCTGGCGGACGCGGTGCTGACCTGTCAGTATGTGCTGTGCCCGGAGAACGGTTTAAAGGTTCCGTCTGCCTGGAACCGGCATATTACGGGGCTTACGCTGCCGGGGCGCGTGCTGGAGGTAAAGGATGACACCGTGAAGGTCCTGCTGTGTGTGGATGAGAGCCAGGACACGGCGGCGGCGTATGCATTTCCCTATATTACCCCTTACAGCGCGGAAAACCACACGGGCGTTTACCTGATGCCGGAGCCGGACGATGTGGTCTGCATCCAGTTCCCGACAGAGGATGAGAGCATGGCTGTGGCCCTGTCCTCATGGCGTCAGGCGGGAAGCGATCGGACGGTGAATCCGGATGTGAAGTATTTAAGGACACCCCATGATAAGGAGATCCGGATCAGCGAGACGGAGATCCTGATTACGGCCAAGACAGGCGGGCTTTATGTAAGGCTTGACGAGAACAACGGGATCGAGGTGTTTTCCCAGCACGGGATCATGGTGAATACGCTGTCCGGCATTGACGTGACAGCGGCTGGGCATATCTCGCTGTCAGCCGGGGGAAGCATGATCTTTAATTCCGGGCTGGGCGTGAGCATCAATTCCGGCCTGGGGATCGGGGCCAGGGCCGGCAAGGAGATCCATATGACGGCCGGGACGGACGCGGTTCTAAAGAGCGGCAAGGAGATGACGTTTACCGCCATGGAGAAGATGGGCATGGAGACGAAAAAGGAGCTGGTGGTCAATTCGGATAAGGATATGACCATTGCCAGCGAGAAGAAGATATCCCTCGCGGCCAAGGGGGATATGGCCCAGAGCTCGGATAAGAAGATGAATATCAGCGCCAAATCGCAGGTGGGGATTTCGTGTAAGGCGAGTTCGATCAAGCTGGATGGGGCGATGAATTTGAAGGCGTCGAAGATTAAGGAGAATTAAGGTTTTTTAGTGGCTGGGGGGATTGTGAGGGGGCCGCCGAAGTCCGCTTGTGTATCCATAAGGAACCCCGCTCCCGCTCGGAGAAAAGCGCAGCGGACGCTAAGCTCGAAAATACCTCGCTAAGCGCCGGCGGTTTTCTACGGGTTCCTTATGGATACACAAGCGGCCTCCGGCTACGTTATTGGCGGGCGTAGTATCAGTGATGTGATAAGCATAGAAAAGTGTATATGCCCGGGCAGGAACGGGGATGCGGGCGGTTACGCGTTAGAATAGCTATGGATAAGGATGGGGGCAGGAGGGGCAATGGACGAAAATTTCCAGAAGGAATATTTTGAGATAAAAAATGAGGCGCTTTTCGCGGCGAACGACTGGTATTTTTCCCATGCGGATGAGCTGGCTGCTTCCTTTAGGGAGGCGCTTGTGAAGTCATGCGGGCGCGTGGCGCAGATGCAGGAGAAGGGCTTTCCGGCGATGGAGTATATGGAGATTACGATGCTGCGGACGAGGCTTTTAAAGGGCGATTACCGTCTTCCTGTTATGGTTTACGGGACGGACTGGTATGCGGATCCGAGGCAGGCCCAGGCCGGGGAGGCGGACGGGAGCGGGATTTTTTTGTTTTATGGATCCCTGATTCAGCAGGCGGAGGGGATTATTAAGAAATACCGCTCAAAGCTTCCGGAGCGTATGCGGGAGATCTGTATGTGTACAGAGGCAGAGCTGTTCTGGAATTATGCCTACATGGCCGGGAGGAGGGCGGTGATGGGGTTTGAGCCGGCAGGCGCGGCCATTACGGATGCGTTTCGGGTGCGGGTCTGTGAATATATGGGGTATGGGGCTGTATGCCGGCGCTATATGCCCCGGATGAAGCCTGAAGAATTGAAGGAATGGTTTGGGAGAGGCCCGGGGGAGGATTACAAGTACCGGGATTACAGGGGATATGACTGCTCGGGCTGGGATTTTTCAGGACTTGATCTGGACGGATGCGATTTTTCCGGCTGTGTGCTGGACGGGTGCTGTTTCGAGAATGCTTCGCTGTCGGGCGCATGGCTGTGCAACAGCTCGATTAAAAATGCGTCTTTTCGGAATGCCTGGCTGACAGGCGCGAGATTCGACGGGTCTGACCTGGAGGGGTCTGTCTTTATAACGGCATACAGTATATGCAGGGTTAATGAGGACGTTTGGCGCAAGCCGGATTATCACTGGGCAAGCTTTGCGGGATGTAAATTGAAAAATGCGGATTTTACATTCACAAAGATTGCGGAGGCCGATTTTTCAGGGGCGGATCTGGAGGGCTGTCAGTTTAACAACGCGCACAGGACGTATTACGAGGTGGATGATGAGCAGAGGGAGAAGGCCGTATGGAATACTTTTTGATGAAGCCGTATGAGGGAGGACAGGCAATCCGGCGCGTGAACCATGATAAGGAAGTCATGGTGTTTCGCGTTACGAAAAAAGGGGAAGTGCCGGATTTTACGCTGCGGCCCTGCCCGCTTTTAAGCAATCGTTTTAAGGAGCTTCTGGAGCAGTACCTGCCGGACATGGAGTTTACCCCGTGCGTGGAAGAGGAGACAGGGGAGCCCAGGTTTTGGATGTTTAATCCGAAGGAGCAGCCGCAGGAGGAGGCAAAGTTTCTGCCGGACGGAACGGTCTGCGCGGTGCGGCCTATGGGACTGACGCCTGTTTTTATGGTTCCCAATTATAAAAAGGTATCGTATGTGGTGAATCTGGCGCTGGCGGAAAGCCTTCTGAGGCGAGGTTATGTGAATCTGGGGCTTGAGAGGATAGAGACGATGGGGGTGGGAGCGGATGGGTAAAACAGAAGATAATGCCAATAGAGTGAAAGGCCAGGAGATCCGACCGGAGGATAACAAAACGAAGGAACCGTGTCAATGTGAGACGTTTGAGCGATGTAATGGGCGCCTGCCATATGGGGTGGATGTGTGGGCCGGGCCTCGACAGATTCAGGCAATGGATTGTATCGCTTATAGCATCACAGGAGGAATCCGTGGTCACAGAGCCCAGGTGATTGCGGCGCTGGCACAGCAAAAAAGTGGTAATCCGTTCTATACCAATCTGAAAGATTTTCTGGGATATAGGGGAAGATTCAGAGTGCTGGCCTTTCCTCAGATTGATCCACCATATATTGATCACCATATAGATAAACTTGCTGATGCTTTGTACAATACAGCGGAATTTACTAATTTTCAGAAGTCTATGATTTTGCGTGCAAATCTTGTTAGGAATGGGTTGGTTATGCGTTCTGATCTTTATGAGGATAATGAGGTTTCTCTTCGGTTTGGTGAGAAGGAGCTGATTCCCTACTGCAGAGGCTTAAAAGACTACATGTGGTCAATTGACCATATTCAGGTTCGGGTAAAGGGAGGGTGCAACCGGTTCTGTAATGCTGTGGTTTTGCAATTTGCTGACAACCGGCAGAAATGGACTAATGGCCCCAGTTGTCCCTGCGCGCATGTTGTTGAATGGAAGAAGGAACAATGCATACCAGGTCAGGATCCGTTCCCATATTCGGGGAGCCGGAAAAAGCCCAAAAAAAAGCCCAGATATGATCTTTATGAATGCATAGAACATTTTCTGGCTAGGAAGGAAGCAGAGGAGAAGGGAGAAACCATAGGAGAGATTGGTGGTATATGTGATAAGGCAAAGCTCTGTAAGGTGGATGATCCGCGTGTACTTCCGCTTACAAGAAATGGTAGGCCCAGAAATATTCAACCTAAAGGTCCGGTGACACCTATATACAAGCCAAAACCAATACCATGAATATAAACGGCAGAATGATCGTAAACCAAAAAGGAGGAGCCAATGAGCGATTTTGAAGACAGGCCCATAAGCCGGCTTTCCATCAATGGGCCGGCGCTGTGGGAGGGATGTATCCTGGCATCGTGCGTGAATGCGGTGATGCTTCCGGAGTATCCGTTTATCCTGACAGAGCATGAGTGGTCCGGCGGTATCTATGTGACGCGCGGCAGCGGCGGAGCGCAGGGAGCGCTTGTGTTTGACGAAAACCATAACCTGATTTTGGGAATGTTCCGCGATTTTGGCAGCGAGCGGAGCGAGCTGGTTGTCTCCGACGAGTACGCGGCGTTCCATTACGCGGGCGCGCCGGAGGAAACGCGGGAGATGGCTGAGGCCCTGTCCATACTGTTTGAGGCAGGCGACAGGGATCTGCCCTATGTGACCGCCGGATTCTGGGGAGAGGACGGCGCGGTTTTTTCCCATGACTCCCAGGAAGAGTGGCTTCTGCACGGAGGCGATATCCTCACGTCCCAGATGATGCCTTTTGAGGAGGCCATGGAGTATTACCGGATCCAGGGTTCCATGGACAGCCGCAGAATGGAAATTGCAGAGCGCATCTGGCGGGAGCGGATCAAAAGCCGGGAAGGAGAGACAGCCGTGACAAAAGAGGAAGCTGAGATATTGGCAAGCACAGGCCCCTACAATATGGGCGTGTGTGAGGAGCTGTTCGGGCGGTTTGGAGTAGTGTTTGAGTAATATAGTCTGGGGCAGTTTCTATATCCATGTGGAACCAGCAGAAAGCGCTGGCGCCTGGCAGGGTCTTTCAAGACCCTGAGCGCAGGTTCATGGGATATGGAAGCTGCCCCCGGCTTTTTTTGATGATATATGGAAATATTGATGATATATGGAAATTTTGATGATGTACGGAAATTTATACAAAAGATGGATCAATTCATTGACGCTTCATCTCTTCGATGTTACAATTGAACCAGTAAAATATAAATGCGGATCGCCGTGATGCTATCCGATGGCCATGCTGCTGTCCGCTGTTTTGGGATGCATCTGCACGCCTTGCTTTGCGCTCTATCTGGCCAAAATTTACTTAACGCAGCTCACTGTGCCGCGTTCATTTGGCGCAGATTTCCCACAAAGCGGAACGCACATCCGGCAGGACGCATGTTAGACGCGCTCGAAAGCCTGAGGGGAAAGGGGGATGAACGATTAACAAAAAGAGAACATTTTCCGCATAAGCTGCCGGAACGGAGAGCAGACGTTGGGGGAGGTAATTGCATTATTTCAGACAGTCAAAAGACAAAACACAAACATACACCGGGGAAGGAAAATAATACAATGAAAAAAATGTTTACCAGGCGTTTGTTCATTTATATGCTGACAGCGCTCATTATCACCATCAGCACGATTTTTGTATTGCAGACTGTGAACTGTCAGGAAGAGAATATGGCTTCCAGCCGGGATAAGCTGGACATGGTAAAAGCAAAGATTGTGAGCAATGAAACGAATATTGCAAGCCTTACTGAAAATCTGGGCGAAAATAATCTGGCGAAGACGAGGGCCTTTGCAGATATGCTTGCCATCGATCCGTCGATCAATGGCGATGCTGAAAAACTGAATGAGATTAAGGAAAGGCTGATGGTGAATGAACTGCATATTATTGATGAGAATGGGATCATCACCAGCAGTACAATCGATGCCTATATTGGATTTGATATGAAAAGCGGCGAACAGTCCAATGCCTTTATGGTGATTGTCGATGATCCTTCGATCGAGATTGTGCAGGAGCCCCAGGTCAATGTGGCTGAGGGGGTTGTCATGCAGTATATCGGCGTGGCGAGAAAGGATGCAGAGGGGCTTATACAGGCAGGCGTGCGCCCCGAGGTTCTGGAGGCTATGCTGGCCGGGACAGAGATACATGAGGTTTTAAAGGATATCGATTTCGGTGCAGATGGCTATGTCTATGCCATTGAAGCGCAAAGCGGGGTGATCGCAGCGCACAGGAACGAAGGGCTGATCGGAACGCCGGCCACAGAAGCCGGATTTCCCGCCGGGTTTACAGGAAACGGGAAGGCGGTGATCGATGGGGTCAGGGGCTATTATGTGGCAGAGGCATATGGAGACTGGATCATCGGAACCTTTATGCCGTCTGACGAATACTACCATGCGCGCAAGGAGCAGACGCTGGTCGTGTCGCTCAGCATGCTGGTTATTTTCGGCGTGCTTCTGCTCATGATCAATCTCATGGTGGACCGAAAGATCGTCCGGGGAATCAACCGCATCAAAAGCTCCATGAAGGAGATCGCAGACGGGAATTTTGATATGACTGTTCATGAACGGGGAAATGCAGAGTTCATGCAGCTCTCGGACAGCATCAATAAAATGGTGGGGAGTATCCGCCAGAACATGCAGGAGAACGGGCGGCTTCTGGAACAGCAGGAAAAGGATGTGGAGCATAACCGGGCCATGATCCGGAATGTGAAGAACGCATGCCTTGATCTGAATCAGGTATCAGGTAAGAACCAGAAAAATGCGGACAGCATTTATTATGGGACGGGCGAACAGGAGAAAGCGGTCGGGGATTTAAAGCAGATCATGGAACAGCTCACGCAGGAGCTGAACGACAGCGTGAACACATCAAACGGGGTGATGGCAGCCACCCGGGAGACGACGGAAAAGATGGAGGAAACCAGGTCCCAGATCCGATTATTGAAAGAAGCGATGCAGAGAACGAGCGATATGTCAAGGGCGATTGAAAAAATTATTGATGAGATCAACTCCATCGCACAGCAGACGAAACTGCTTTCCGTGAATGCTTCCATTGAGGCGGCCAGGGCCGGCGAGATGGGAAAAGGCTTTACGGTCGTGGCGGCCCAGGTAGGGGAGCTTGCCGCCAGAAGCTCGCAGGCTGCAAAGGAAACGAATGAACTGATCACAAATTCGATCAGGGCTGCAGAAGAGGGAAAGCTCATTACGGATCAGACGGCCGAGGCGTTTGGCATTGTTTCTGAAAATGTCGGAAAGGCGAACCAAAATGTGGAACAGATCGCAGATATGGTCAGCCGCAATGTGGATATTGTGGCCAGCGCAGTGGGACAGATTGAGCGGATTTCCGGCGTTGTGGAAGAAAATGTGCGGATTTCGCAGGATACACAAAAGGCGTCGTCCCATATGGCGGATATTGCGGGCAAATTGATGGACATTATCCAGTAATGGTCTGTGCACAGCAGCGGGCTCTGCCCTGCGCAGATGCGGAGCATAATAGAAGCGCAGCAGGCGGGCGGAAAGCCGCCCCGTCGGAACAGCGCCGCAGAAGGGGGGATCGGTTTTCGGATTCCCGGCTTTTCTATTGACTTGCCGCCAAAAAGCTAGTATAATCCACACGGATTGATTGTCCGTGACAGAACCGAAAAACAACCGAAAAAGGAGAGGAAACGATGGCAAAGGTAGGAATTGTAATGGGAAGCGACTCAGATATGCCGGTGATGGCTCAGGCCGCGGATTTTCTGGAGAAGATGGGGATTGAGTTTGAGATGAGAGTCATCTCGGCGCACCGGGAGCCGGATATTTTCTTTGAATATGCAAAGAGCGCAGAGGCTAAGGGCTTTCAGGTGATCATAGCCGGGGCAGGAAAGGCCGCCCATCTGCCGGGCATGTGTGCGGCGCTGTTCCCGATGCCGGTGATCGGGGTTCCGATGAAAACCTCGGATTTAGGCGGGGTGGATTCCCTTTATTCGATTGTGCAGATGCCGTCCGGCATTCCGGTGGCGACCGTGGCTATCAACGGCGGAAAGAACGCCGGCATCCTGGCCGCGAAGATCCTGGCCGTCTCCGATGCGGAGATTCTGGAAAAGCTGAAGGCCTATTCGGAAGAGATGAAGAATGAGGTGGCGGGCAAGGACGAGACGCTTGCGCGGATCGGATATAAAGAATATACGGCACAGATGAAATAAGCAGGATACAGAAAACGGACTGTAACGGTTGCGGACTGTACATATTTGGAGGACAGGGATGGATTACAGGAATGCTGGAGTAGATATTGAAGCCGGATACCGCTCTGTAGAGCTGATGAAGGAGCATGTGAAGAAAACGATGCGTCCGGAGGTGATGGGCGGACTGGGCGGCTTTTCAGGGGCGTTCAGCGCGGCGGCGCTTAAGGGCATGGAGGAGCCGGTTCTTCTGTCCGGGACGGACGGAGTGGGAACAAAGCTCAAGCTCGCCTTTCTGATGGATAAGCATGACACGGTGGGGATTGACTGCGTGGCCATGTGTGTGAACGATGTGGCGTGCGCGGGCGGAGAGCCCTTATTTTTCCTGGACTATATTGCATGCGGAAAAAATGTGCCGGAGAAGATAGCCGCGATTGTGAGCGGCGTGGCAGAGGGCTGCAGGCAGGCAGGGGCGGCCCTGATCGGCGGAGAGACGGCCGAGATGCCGGGCTTTTACCCGGTGGATGAGTACGATCTGGCGGGCTTTGCCGTGGGAGCGGCGGACAAAAAGGATCTGATCAGCGGGGACGCCTTAACCCCGGGCGATACGCTGATCGGCATGGCGTCCTCCGGCGTACACAGCAACGGTTTTTCGCTGGTGCGCAAGGTGTTTGAAAAGGAGATGACAAGGGAGGGCCTTCATACCTGGTATGACGCGCTGGGCGGGACGCTGGGCGAGGCGCTGCTTGTCCCGACCAAGATATATGTAAAGGCCCTGAGAGCCGTGAAGGAGGCCGGCGTGACGGTCAAGGCGTGCAGCCATATCACAGGCGGCGGTTTTTATGAGAATGTACCGCGCATGCTGCGGGAGGGCACGCATGCCGTGATTAAAAAGAGCAGCTATGAGATTCCGGCCATTTTCCGGCTTCTGGCCGAAAAGGGAGGGATCGAGGAGCAGATGATGTACAACACGTTTAACATGGGGATCGGCATGGTGACAGCAGTCGCGCCGCAGGATGCAGACAGGGCGATGGAGGCCATGCGCGCGGCCAGCGAGGTTCCGTACATCATTGGTTATGTGGAGGCAGGAGAAAAGGGAGTGACCCTATGCTGAGAGTGGCAGTGATGGCGTCCGGAGGCGGTACGAACCTCCAGGCGATCCTGGATGCGATCCGGGACGGGGCCATAACGAACGCGCAGGTGACGGCCGTGATCTGCAATAATGCAGGCGCGTACGCCGTGGAACGGGCCAGACAGCACGCCATCCCGGCGTTTATCGTAAGCCCCGCTGCATATGAGAGCCGGGATGCCTTTAACGAGGCGCTTTTGCAGACGGTGGATGCGTGCCGTCCGGATTTGGTCGTGCTGGCCGGATTCCTGGTAAAGATTCCGGGAATCATGATCGAAAAATACAGAAACCGGATCATTAACATCCATCCGTCCCTGATCCCGTCCTTCTGCGGGGTAGGCTATTACGGCTTAAAGGTCCATGAAGCGGCCCTGGCGCGGGGCGTCAGGCTGACCGGCGCTACGGTCCACTATGTGGACGAGGGGACGGACACCGGTCCGATTTTACTGCAAAAGGCCGTGGAGGTGCGGCCGGACGACACGCCCGAAAGCCTGCAGAGGCGCGTGATGGAGGAAGCGGAATGGGTGCTCCTCCCGGAGGCGATCGACCGGATTGCGAACGGCCGGATATGAGTATACAGAAGGAGCATAGCATGAAGGTATTGATAGTAGGAAGCGGCGGCCGCGAGCACGCGATTGCCTGGAAGGTTTCAAAGAGCCCGAAGGTGGATAAGATATACTGCGCGCCCGGCAACGCCGGGATCGCGGAGCTTGCGGAGTGTGTGAAGATCGGCGCCATGGAATTTGACAGGCTGGCCGATTTTGCAGAGGAAAACAAGATAGACTTAACCGTGATCGGCATGGACGACCCGCTGGTGGGCGGCGTAGTGGATGTATTTGAGTCACGGGGCCTGCGCGTGTTCGGCCCGCGGGGGAACGCGGCGGTTCTCGAGGGTTCCAAGGCGTTTTCCAAGGATTTGATGAAGAAATACCACATTCCGACCGCGGCATACGAGGTCTTTGACGACGCCGGGGAGGCGCTTGAATATCTGAAGACAGCCCCCATGCCGACCGTGCTGAAGGCCGACGGCCTGGCGCTGGGAAAGGGTGTCCTCATCTGCAATACGCTTGAGGAGGCCGAGGCCGGTGTGAGGGAGATCATGACGGATAAGAAATTCGGGACGGCCGGCAATAAGATGGTGATCGAGGAATTCATGACCGGCCGCGAGGTATCGGTTCTGTCCTTTGTGGACGGGACGACGATCCGGATCATGACCTCCTCTCAGGATCACAAGCGCGCCATGGACGGCGATCAGGGCCTGAACACCGGGGGGATGGGAACCTTTTCACCGAGCCCCTTTTACACGGAGGAGGTGGACGCCTTCTGCAGAGAGCACATCTACCAGGCCACGGTGGACGCCATGAAGGCCGAGGGACGGCCGTTTAAGGGAATCATTTTCTTTGGGCTGATGCTGACCGGACAGGGCCCGAAGGTGCTGGAATATAACGCCCGTTTCGGCGATCCGGAGACTCAGGTCGTGCTTCCGAGGATGAAAAACGATATTGTGGAGGTGTTTGAGGCCTGTGTGGACGGCACGCTCGATCAGATCGAGCTGGCGTTTGAGGACAACGCGGCAGTCTGCGTGGTTCTGGCCTCGGACGGGTATCCGGTGAAATACGAAAAAGGCTTTCCGATCCATGGTCTGGAGGCATTTCGGGGCAGAGAGGGCCGGTATGCGTTCCACGCGGGGACAACATTCGATGCGGATGGGAACATTGTGACAAACGGCGGCCGTGTGCTGGGGATAACGGCCCTTGGCGGCGATCTGAAAGAGGCCAGGGCGAACGCCTATGCGGCGGCGGAATGGATCGATTTTCAAAATAAATACATGCGCCGTGATATCGGGAAGGCGATTGACGATCTGACATGATAGCAAGAGCATGATAGTTGGTTCGCGGGCAAATGAGACAGCAAGACTTTTACTGTGGCACATGTCATGGTAAAAGTCTTGCTTTTAACAGCAGCCAGAACGGCATAAGCCGCAGTGACCTGCCGGCCGGAAGGGGGAATCATATGACAGGGGAGAAACGACAAAAGGAAATCAATGAGGCGGCGGACGGAGAGCCTGGCAGAGCTGAGGAGAAGAGAATTGCGTATATGCTCAGAAAGGAGATATGGAAATGGGATACCTGGGAAATCTGATTTGGTTCATCTTCGGCGGCGCGCTCAGCGGCCTGAGCTGGTGCGTGGCAGGATGCTTTTGGTGTGTTACGATTGTGGGAATTCCGGTGGGAGTGCAGTGCTTCAAGCTTGCCTCGCTCAGTTTTTTCCCCTTTGGCAAAGAGGTGGTCTACGGCGGCGGAACCGGATCGTTTCTGCTGAATATCATCTGGCTGATCGGTTCGGGGCTGGCGCTGGCGGTGGAACATCTGCTCATCGGGCTGCTGCTCTGTGTAACCCTGGTTGGTATTCCGTTTGGCTTACAGCAGCTTAAGCTGGCGAAGCTGGCATTGATGCCGTTTGGAGCAGAGATTACGTTCAGGGTATAAATATTACCTGGTAATGTATTTGCAGAAGAACCCGAAAATCGTGCAGGGATAGTTTTTCCGGCTCTAAAGCGTGTCTGAAAAATCATTCCCGCCATCTGTAAGCCACATTTTGCGGTATAGTTGGCCCAGATTCACGTAACGCAGCCCACTACGCGTGATTCATTTGGCCCGGATCTCCCACAAAGCGGAGCCCGCATCTGGCAGATAGCATTTTTCAGACACGCTCTGATGCATGGCAGCAGCGCAGACACCTGAACGGTAACAATGCAGCTACTTTAAAACCCGGAAAGTCTTGATAATATTATCGCGGATATGGTATGCATTATAGCTTATTTCACTCGTTTTGCAGGCTTCAAAACAGATAAACCATTTTTTTGAGCCGGCGGCCGCAACCGGAATGTAGACGGAGATGTCTAAAAAGTCGCCGGCGCCTTCACACAGGAGGTAGGTGTGATGTTCCGTCTGGAATGCTTTTGTGGCCCAGGTTAGGACGCTTGTATCCATCTTCAGGCGGGCGTTCAGCTTCCCGCTGTCCACAAAGGCCTGTATTGCTTCCAGGGAGCTTAAATCTTCCGAATCAGAGACGGGCATAACCATGATGCTCCCGTAATCTCTGGCAGGATCAAGCGTTGCATCGGAGCGCTCGTCCCGGATGCTGACCTTGCCAAAGGAGGTCCAGATGATAATCGAAGCCACAGGTTCTCCATCCTTGCGCAGGAAATAGACGAGAATGCCGCTGTCGTTTGTCTGGTTATCAAACTGATATCCTGAGCTGCTGCGGATATTCAGGACCTGCTGCAGATACGGATCAAGGCCGCCGTTCCGCACGTACTGGTCAACCTGGCTCTCGGAGCCGGCCAGAGAGGCGTCCACAAAGGATTCAAAATTATGGATGGTTTTTTGCACTTCGGAGTCATTGTAGAAGACAATAGGACAGATTTCACTGGAGCCGAAATACCAGGTTCCGGGATATTCGATGTAGAACAGGTCGTTGTTCAGGCAACGGTATGGAACCCCATCCGGCCCGGTTCTGTCCGCTGCGAAATCAATCGCGCAATACTCAAAGCAAACGGGAGGAGTTGAATCCTCTGTTACTTCTGCATGAACAGGCGCAACGCCAAGGATCGGGGACAGAAGGCCGCATGCAATCATGGCAGACAATGCTTTTTTTTGGAACATTTTCATAGTAAAATCCCCCTTTACTGTATTTATAGACGTTGAAATTATCAGATATGATAAATATATCAGAATAAATATGGAATTACAAGCTGTTTTGCGGATAAATTGATTGGCTTGTAACCATAGTGATTACTGTTCGCGCGCCAACCCAATTCTTTACAATATAAAATCCAGGTGCTATAATATAACAACATGTTTCAAAATAACTGGTTCGAGGACCTCCCAGTATAAAAAAACAGGCAAATGCTGCAGGCAGCGCGTACCGCGTGTCCTGCTTCCCCGGCGTATCCCGGTGGGAAAGCTGTTTTTGCCGTATGCGGTGAGGTTCCGGCGGCAGAGGCGGCTTTTTTATTTTGCGGGCCGTTCGGCGCAATACAGAATGAGGAGAAAGATATATGGAACAGAAGATCAAAAGAAAGGTTATCATTGACTGCGATCCGGGCATTGATGACAGCCTGGCCCTGATGCTTGCGGTTTCCTCCAAAGAGCTGGATATCCGGGGAATCACAATCGTTTGCGGCAACGGGCCTGTGGATATGGGCTTTGGGAATGCAAAAAAGATTTTAAAGGAGATGGGACGTCTCGACATCCCGATCTTTGTGGGGGAGGAGAAGCCGCTGAAACGCGCGTATCAGGATGCGCTTGACACACATGGGGCGGATGCGCTGGGGGAGAGCTTTCTTCCGGAGGTTCCCGGCTATGAGAACGCGCAGTCCGCAGTGGACTTCCTGATTGCCGGGGCGAGAGAAGGCGGGGTATCGGTCATTGCCCTGGGGCCGCTTACGAATCTTGCGAGGATGCTGGAGCGGGATAAGGAGGCGTTCTCCATGCTGGAGGAGATCGTGTCCATGGGCGGGAATTTCCGCAGCTACGGGAATTGTTCGCCGGTGGCGGAATACAATTACTGGGTGGATCCGGACGCGGCGGCCGCTGTTTATGAGGCGGCGGGGGAGCTTGGAAAGGAGATTGCCATGGTGGGCCTGGATGTGACGCGCCGTATTGTCCTGACTCCGAATCTCCTCTCCTATATGAAGAGGCTGAATCCGGAAACCGGTGGATTGATTGAAAGAATCACGAAATTTTATCTGGATTTCCACTGGGAGCAGGAGAAGCTGATCGGGTGTGTAATCAATGATCCGCTGGCGGTGGCGTATTTCCTGGACAAAAGCCTGTGCGCCGGTATCCACGCCTACACCCAGGTGGAGACGGGAGGGCTGTCGGCAGGGCAGACGATTGTGGATTCAGCGGGCTTTTACAGGCGGGAGCCCAATGCGCTTGTCCTTACAGAGACGGATCCGCCCCGGTTTTTCAAGCTGTTTTTTAGCCGGGTTCTGAAGGCCGGGGAGAGGGAGCTTGGGTGGTTTGACTTTATACCTGCAGTCAGCCGCGGATTTGGGAGACCGGAAATGGGAGGTGTATTCGGACAATGAGAAAGACGGGAAAATGGGACAGCGGCCGGGAAGGAACCGGGCCGGTTATCAGAAATGCGGGGCAGGGAGGAAAAAAGCGCATAACCGGGCTTCAGATATGCCTGTTGGGTATGGCGGTCTGCATCAATATGGCCGGCAGTCAGATTGCGCTGCTTCTGCGCCTTCCGATTTATCTGGACAGTATTGGAACCATACTGGCCGGAGCCCTGATGGGGCCTGTGTACGGGATGATCCCGAACCTGCTCAGCGGCCTGATTATGGGCATGACGACAGACATCTATTCCCTGTATTTTGCGCCGGTGGGAATGATAGTGGGACTGATGTCCGGCCTGGCGTTTCAGGGCAGGGATGTGAAATGGACCGGGCTTTTATGGCCGGCGGCGGTGATAACCGTTCCGGGGACGCTTTTAAGCTCCGCCATCTGCGCCGGCCTGTTCGGGGGGATTACCTCCTCCGGCTCGACCATCCTGGTACAGCTTCTCGCCAAAACGCCGCTGGGGCTGACGGGCAGCGTCTTTGTAGTCCAGATTGCGACGGATTATCTGGATCGCGTGATCAGCCTGTTCGCGGTGGTCTGTATCCTGCGGGCCATTCCGGCGGACATGAAGCGCTCGTGGAGAGGAGGGAGCCGCCGTGGGAGTGCCGGAGGAGCGGTATAGCCGCATTACGAATAAAAACAGAAGGGAGATCTGCCTTCTGCGCTCCTTTCCCTGCGCCTGGGGAAAATGCGCCTTCTGTGATTACACGGATGACAACGGAACGGACGAGGCGTCCATGATACGCCTGAACCGGGAGGTGCTCTCCAGGGTGACAGGGGAGTTCGGCGCACTGGAAATCATCAATTCCGGGAGCTGCTTCGAGCTTCCGGGGCAGACGCTGCTGGACATTGAGGAAACGGTCAGGAAAAAGACAATACAGAATGTCTTTTTCGAAGCGCACTGGATGTACCGGAACCGGCTTGAGGAGATGAGGAGGCGCATCCCGGGGCAGACGCTGTTTAAGATCGGGGTGGAGACATTTGACAGGGACTTCCGCGAAAAGATTCTCTGCAAGCACGCTGATTTTTCCGGGCCGGAGGAGGTGGCGGCCTGGTTCGACTCCCCGTGCCTGATGGTGGGGATACAGGGGCAGACGAGAGATATGATCGCATATGATATTGACTGCCTGAAGCGGTATTTTAAGCTTGGGACTGTAAATGTATACAATAATAATACAACGCCCATCCGGAGGGACGAGGAGCTGACAGCCTGGTTTATGGAGGAATACCGCTGGCTTATGGATGATCCGGCGGTGGAAGTCCTGTATGAGATCACGGATTTTGGGGTGGGTTAAAGGCGCTGCCGCCATGGCGCGCCCCGGCCGTTCACAGCTCGTGGCACAGATCCAGTAAAAGCTGCACATCCTCCTCTGAGCAGAAGGCGATCACGCATGACGGGCCCTCCGCAGTGGTAATGCGCACCCGGAGCTTTTTTGGCGCGCGAAGCGGCAGGCGCGTCCCGGAAAGAAGCCTGGCAAGGACAGGCCCCGCCAGCCCGGGCAGCGGCCGTATCCCCGCAATGGAAGAAACCGGCAGAAGCAGCAGACGGTCCGGATCCAGGGAGATCACGTATCCGGGCGTCAGATAGAGGGCATACGTCTGGCTTAAGACTGTGTGGCGCATCTCCAGCTCCGCCTTTGCAAGGTGCAGGCGGAGCTTTTCCGGACTCCCCAGAAAGCGGAAAGCCGGGGAATACTCCGGGAGCAGGAGATAAAAGAGGCTGCCAAGAAAATCGGACAGCCCGATCGCCGCGCCGAGCCCGGCTGCCAGACGGAAAAGCAGATCCAGATAAAACGGATAGGGCAGGGTTGACACCGCGTAGGGAGCGGCCATGCGCTCCAGAGAGGAGACGGTCCAGTTGAGATCCTCTGCCATAAAGGATAAAAGCGCCCGGTATTCCTTGGGGTCAAGCCTTACAAGACGCCCCTTCAGGGTTTTGCCCGGGCGCAGGGGAAGCGGATCCTTTCCGTACGGTTTGCCAAGCAGATAGAACTGACAGAAGCCGTCGTTTAAGGTATAGTAATAATACCCCTCTGTCAGGCCGTTTACCGCATACCGGCAGCCGGTGTAGGAGAGCTCAGGGACCGTTACCGTGACATAGGGAAGATCGCGGTTGTAGAAATTTTCATAATGGCTCCTGCTGTTGAGAGGCCTTGGAAAAAAATAATTCCCGCCCGGAAACCAGAAGCCGAGCCCCATGGAAACCACAAAAAGCAGAGCGGATGGTATAAGGCGTATGCAGAATATCCTGCGCATTTTTTTAATAATCAGGTTGTTGTTCATAGGTTTGGCAAGGCAGGCGCAAAAACGGGCGCAAAAGGCAGGCCGGTCGCGCGCTGTCGGGGCTTGGTGTATGGCGTCATATTATAGTATACCCTAAGATGGGGGAAATGATCAAGAAGAGGTTGAGGGAATCGTGAAAAGTAAGAGGTGTAAACAAAAGAAAGGAAAGGAACAAATATGGATGCATATTCCGGCTTTGCCGCTGTTTATGATATGTTTATGGACAATATCCCATACGATGAATGGTGCGCGTACCTGCGCGGCTGCCTGGAGGAGCGCGGGATCCGGGACGGGCTGGTGCTGGATCTGGGGTGCGGGACGGGCAGCGTGACGGAACGGCTGGCCGCGATGGGCTATGATATGATCGGGGTGGATGCGTCGGAGGAAATGCTGCAGGCGGCGATGGAGAAGCGGGAGAGGTCAGGGGCGGATATCCTCTACCTGCAGCAGGACATGCGGGAATTTGAGCTGTACGGGACCGTGAGGGCCGTGGTCAGCGTGTGCGATTCGATGAATTATATTCTGGATTATGCGGATCTGACCGGGGTATTTAAGCTGGTCAGTAATTACCTCGATCCCGGCGGGGTGTTTATTTTTGATATGAATACGGAGTATAAATACCGGGAGCTTCTCGGGAGCGGGACGATTGCCGAGGAGCGCGAGGAGGGGAGCTTTATCTGGGAAAATGAATACGATGAGGAGGAGCGGATTAATGAGTATGATCTGACATTTTTTGTGCGTGAGGAGGGGGAGCTGTACCGGAGGTATCAGGAAACGCATTTTCAGAGGGCGTATTCGCCTGAGGAGGTAGCGCGGGCGCTTGGAGAGGCGGGGCTTTGGCTGGAGGCGGTCTGTGACGCGTTTACAGGCGGCGCGCCGGGGGCAAAAAGCGAGCGGATATGTTTTATTGCCAGGGAGCGGGAAAAGGAGAAGAAAAGGAAGCAGAGCGGAAACAGAGAGGAAGAAAGACATGATGGATGATAACAGGGATTATATGATTCGGGCTACGGCGGCGGACGGTCAGATCCGGGCCTTTGCAGCCGCGACCAGGGGGCTGGTGGAGTATGCCAGGCAGGCGCATAATACGAGCCCGGTTGCGACAGCGGCTCTGGGACGCCTTTTGACGGCCGGAGCCATGATGGGGACCATGATGAAGGGGGAGGACGATCTCCTGACGATCCGCATGGAGGGGGACGGGCCGATCCGGGGGCTGACCGTGACAGCCGACAGCATGGGCCGGGTAAAGGGCTATGCGTTTGAGCCGTCCGTTATGCTGCCGCCGAATGCCATGGGCAAGCTGGACGTGGGCGGCGCGCTGGGAAACGGCGTGCTGAGCGTTATAAAGGACATCGGTTTGAAAGAACCCTATGTAGGGCAGACAGAGCTCGTAAGCGGCGAGATTGCAGAGGATCTGACATATTATTACGCCACATCGGAGCAGACGCCGTCCGCTGTGGCGCTGGGCGTTTTGATGAACCGGGAAAATACGGTGCGCCAGGCAGGCGGCTTTATCATCCAGCTTCTCCCGGGCGCGTCGGAGGAAATCATTGAGGATCTTGAAAAAAAGCTGGGCGGGATGCGGTCCGTGACCGCCCTCCTGGACGCAGGGTATACGCCGGAACAGATTCTTGAGGAGACGCTGGGCGGGTACGGGCTGGATATTTCAGGCCGCGCGCCTCTGATGTTTCGCTGTAACTGCGATAAAGCGCGGGTGGAAAAAGCCCTTGTGAGTATCGGCAGGAAGGAGCTGGAGGAGATGATCCGGGAAGGGAAGAGCATTGAGGTCAACTGCCATTTCTGCAGCCGGAATTATGCGTTTACCGTGGAGGAGCTCGAAACGCTTTACGAAAAGGCAGCGCGGTAGAGCTGCTGTCAGGAACAAGGGCGGGCCGTACAAAAAGAGCCATCCTGCGGGATGGCTCTTCATTGCAATCATTTTACTGTACAATATAGCTTATTCACAAAATATAAAAATATTATGGAAACAGGTACACTGGAAAGTTGATGATTAGAGCTTTGTTACATTGGTTGCCTGGGGTCCTTTGGCGCCGTTTACGACTTCAAACTCTACCTGAGCGCCTTCCTCGAGTGATTTGAACCCTTCCATATTCAGGCCGGAATAGTGAACAAAAACGTCATTACCCTGCTCGTCACTGATGAATCCGTAGCCCTTCTGGTTGTTGAACCACTTTACCGTACCTCTGTTCATTATGATACCTCCGAAAATATTTGAAAAAAGTGTTATGACCCTGTTGATTCAAGGTCTGATCTCAGAATACCATAGTTTGGATGGCCTGTCAAACGTTTTTCGTCAAAATTTCTGGAAATTCAGACATCTTTTTAGGAGTATATGCGAGGTTGATAAAATGCCTGAATTGAGTTACAATAAAAAAGAGCCGGTCATTTCCCCTTGAAAACAGGGGATTTATGTTAAAAAATCGTTAAAAATGCGGAAAAGGAAAGGTGCTTATGAGTCTGCTCAATGCGGTCCGTCATTTCCGGACCATTACAAAACATAAAATACTGGTGATGAAAGGATGCTGTCAGGCCGGACTGTTCTGGCAGGGGCTGATGCATGACTGGTCGAAGTATTCGCCCGAGGAATTTATGACAGGGGTGAAATATTTTCAGGGAACCAGGAGCCCGAATGCGGCGGAAAAGGAGGCAAAGGGGTATTCCGCGGCCTGGCTCCATCATAAGGGGCGCAACAAGCACCACTTTGAATACTGGATTGACTTTGCGCCGGATCGCTCGGGACGGCTTGTGGGGAACCGGATGCCGCTCCGGTATCTGATTGAGATGGTGGTGGACCGGATCGCGGCCTCCAAGGTGTATAAGGGGGCGGACTATACGGATGCCTCGCCCTGGGAGTATTATGAGAGGGCGAGGGATATTGTGGTCATGCATCCGCAGACGAAGCGGCAGCTAGAGTATTTGCTGCGGATGCTTAAGGAGCAGGGGGAGGAGAGAACCTTTGCCTATATCCGGAGGCTTCTGAAAAGAAAACGGTAAACGGACACAGGGGGACTACCTGAGCCCGTTTCCCACAAGGAGCGGGAAGAGGTAACGTTCTGCATCGCCCGGATTGGAAAAAAGCGCTTCCTGACAGGGGATGTAAGCTTCTTTCGCGCGCAGCGAAGAGCGGAGAAGGAGACGGCTGTCCGCCTGTCCTGCGAAAGGCGCGGGCAGAAAGAGGCCGGGAACGCGGGTATAGCAGTTTTTGGGAGCCGCCTGCCGCCTGGCCGCTTTTTCCACGTACTGCCCGACACTTTTATGGACAGCGCGGTCCTCATAGATCAGATAGTAGTAGTTCTGATAATCCGGATAAAAATATTTGAGCTCTCCGTCATATAAGGGAACTGACAGAGCAAGACAGACACCGTCAAGCTCCATACGGATCGGGGCAGAAGCCGGTCCGGCGTTTAAGAGAAGCTTTACCGGCTGCGGAAGGCAGACGGCCCCTTCATAGGCCAGGACAGCCGTCTTCTGCGCCGCCTGCCCCGGATCCGCCCCCGCTCCGGACGGTGCAGGCATGTCCGCCCCTTCTTTCAGGATATGCCCCTGAAACGTAAAAGGGCCGCTTAGAAAATCGCGGTAGCATAAGGCCGGAAGGACAGACAGCATCCCGGTTAAATCCTCTTCATTGTGCAGGATAAGCGGGTCAAAGAGAGCGTCCTCCCCTGTTATCAGGTACTCTTCATACAGATGAATCAGCTCCCCTCCGGAATACGGATCCTCCCGGCAGACGCCGAGAAAGCGCTCCAGATCCTTCTGTGTGAGCCTGCAGAGGCCGAGAAGCTTCTGAAACGGCCGCATACAGCGGTACAGATCAAAGCTGGCCGCGGAGTCAAATGACGCGTCAAGCCCGTAAAACGCGCAGCGCTTTAAGAGGAACGGCAGGTCAAAGCGATCCCCGTTAAAATGAATAAGGATGGGGAAGCGCCGGAGAACATCAAAAAAGGCGCGCAAAAGCGCTGCTTCGGAGTCCGGCGTGTCGGCAAACCACTGTGTCAGGCGCCAGCAGCCGCGCTCGAAGCAGACGGCCCCAATCAGGTACACACGGGAACGCCCGCCGGAAAAGCCGGTGGTTTCAATATCAAAAAACAACAGCTCCTCCGGACGGCCGATCCGCTCCAGTGGGTAGGATGGGGAAAACGGCAGGTTTTTATGTATCGTAATCATGGGCATGAGCTCCTTTGCAGTCAGATTTGAATGACATGATGTTGGGGTCAAACGGTCTTTTGACCCCTCTGATACCGGATTGCTCCGCACGTTGTGCTCCCGCAATCCTCAAAAACATTCAAAATCCGCCCTGATCGGGCTGCTTTTTCATGTTTTTGGCGGGTCCCAAGTTCAAAAACCCTCCTGCAGGCAAGCCTGCATCGGATTTTCGACCTTTTGACCCTAGAGCGTGTTTGAAAATTCATTCCCGCCATCTGCACGCCCCACTTTGCGTGATATTTGCGCCAAATTCAGGTTACATAGCCCGCTATGCGCCCTTCATTTGGCACAAATCTCCCACAAATTGTGACGCACATCTGTCAGAAAGCAATTTTCAAACACGCTCTAGTATCATGACATTATATTATAGAAACAAGTGAAAAGTAAAGATGAGCTGACGCCCCTCCTGCGGCAAACCTGACATAGAATATTTGTTCGATACAGTTGCAAACCCTTTCCTCCTATGTTATAATCTCGACATAGACGCTGACCGCGCCGCTGTATCGCCGCGCGCTGTTTCACGTTTTAATTCCGGGGAAAAGGGGAAGACGCAGTGATTTCATATATTAAGGGCATTCTTGCGGACAAGGGAAGAGATAGGATTGTGGTGGAGGCCGGCAGCGTGGGCTATGGCATCTACGTGCCGCTGTCGGTGCTGGAGCGCCTTCCGCCGCTGGGACAGGAAGTTCAGATCCATACCTATCTTCAGGTGCGGGAGGATGATATGAGCCTGTTCGGCTTCCTGGCGCGCCCGGATCTGGAGATGTTTAAGCGCCTGATCGGCGTGACGGGCATCGGCCCCAAGGGGGCTCTGGGCATTCTCTCAGCCCTGCGGCCGGAGGAGCTGCGGCTGGCGATCCTGACCGGGGATGCGAAGGCGATTTCCCGGGCTCCCGGCGTGGGGGCCAAGACGGCGCAGCGGCTCATTCTGGATCTGAAGGACAAGGTAAAGGCGGACGAGGCGCTGGAGCTTTTGCCGGGCGCTCCGGCGGGGGAGACGGCTCCGTCTGTTTCAGGGGAAGCGGCGAAGGAGGCGGTGGACGCCCTTGTGGCGCTGGGATATACGAATCTGGAGGCGGTGAAGGCGGTCCGCAGCGTGGAGATGACGGGGGATATGGATGCAGAGGCTGTGCTGAAGGCGTCGCTTACATATCTGGCATTTTTATAATACGGAGCAGGGATGAGCAGGAGAGTCATTACAACAGAGATTACGGAAGAGGATAAGCGCATTGAGAGCAGTCTGCGCCCTCTGTATCTGGATGAATATATAGGGCAGGAGAAGATTTGCTCTGTGCTGAAGATCTTCATTGACGCCGCGAAGTCGAGGAATGAGGCGCTTGACCACGTGTTGTTTTACGGGCCTCCGGGCCTGGGGAAGACGACGCTGTGCGGCATCATTGCGAATGAGATGGGGGTCAAGATGAAGGTGACGTCAGGGCCTGCCATCGAAAAGCCGGGCGAGATTGCGGCGATCTTGAACGGGCTTCAGGAGGGGGACGTCCTGTTTGTGGATGAGATTCACCGCTTAAACCGCCAGGTGGAGGAGGTTCTCTACCCCGCGATGGAGGATTATGCGATTGATATCATGCTGGGCAAGGATTCCAGCGCCCGCTCGATCCGCCTGGAGCTTCCGCGGTTTACGCTCGTGGGGGCTACCACACGGGCCGGGCTTCTGACCGCGCCGCTTCGCGACCGCTTCGGGATCGTGCAGAAGATGGATTTTTATACGCCTGAGGAGCTGAAGACGATCGTGACGCGCTCCGCGGGGGTTCTCGGCGTGGAGATCGAGGGGCAGGGGGCCTACGAGATTGCAAGGCGCTCCAGGGGCACCCCGAGGCTGGCCAACCGGCTGTTAAAGCGCGTGCGCGATTTCGCACAGGTGAAATATGACGGGGTGATTACCGGCGAGGTGGCTGAGTTTGCCCTGGATATCCTCGATGTGGATAAGCTGGGGCTGGATCAGAATGACAGGGCGATCCTGACGATGATCATTGAGAAGTTTTCCGGCGGGCCGGTGGGGCTTGACACCCTGGCGGCAGCCCTGGGAGAGGATTCCGGGACGCTGGAGGACGTCTATGAGCCGTACCTTCTGATGAACGGCTTTTTGAACCGCACCCCCAGGGGGCGGGTGGCCACAGAGGCGGCGTACCGCCATATGGGGCTTTCGTGACAGTGAGGAACGGACGCGGGATAACGCGGACAGATTTACGGATGATAGAAAGAGAAGACGGCGAGATGAATTCCAAAAATTATACGGATGTCCTGATCGGAGGAAAGATTTACACGCTGGGAGGATCGGAGGAGGAGAGCTATCTGCAGCAGGTGGCGAGTTATCTGAATGAGAAATATTCGATCCTGCGCCGGCAGGAGGGGTTTTCCAGGCAGCCGGAGGATTACCAGAACGTGATGATATGCTTGAATCTGGCGGACGATTATTTTAAGGAGAAGGAGAGGGCGGCTCTTTTAGAGGCCCAGAAGGAGGAGCTTGAGAAGGAGACGTACCGGCTCAAGCATGAGCTTGTAAGCACGCAGATGAAGCTTGAGTCCGCCAGGGACGAGCTTGCGCAGGCCAGGGCCAAGGGAGAGACCGAGAAAAGCAGGGCAAAGAAGCAATGAAAAAAAAGGTGGAAATTCTGGCTCCGGCCGGCTCTTATGAGAGCATGAAGGCAGCCGTGGCGGCGGGGGCGGACGCGGTGTATATCGGCGGCAGCCGGTTCGGCGCGCGCGCCTACGCGGATAATCCGGGAGAGGATCAGCTTCTGGATGCGATTGACTATGCGCATCTGCATGGCTGCCGTCTCTATCTGACGGTCAATACCCTGGTGAAGGACAGGGAGCTTCCAGAGCTGCCTGCGTATCTGGCGCCGTACTATGAGCGGGGGCTGGACGCGGCGATTGTCCAGGATATGGGTGTGTTTTCCGTGATCCGGCAGCATTTTCCGGATCTTCCGATCCATGCCAGCACGCAGATGACGGTGACGGGGCCTCTGGGAGCGGCGCTGATCCGCCGTATGGGCGCTTCGCGCATCGTGCCTGCCAGAGAGCTGTCCCTGGAAGAGATCCGGCGCATGTATGAGGAGACAGGGGCGGAGCTGGAGTGCTTTGTACACGGAGCGCTGTGCTACAGCTATTCCGGCCAGTGCCTGTTCAGCAGCCTGATCGGCGGGCGCAGCGGCAACCGGGGGCGCTGTGCGCAGACGTGCCGCCTGCCCTTTGAAGTGAAACGGGCGGGAAATACGTTAAATAAAAAGGACGGGCGTTATGTCCTGAGCCTTAAGGATCTGTGCACGCTTGATATTCTTCCGGATATTCTGGAGGCGGGCGTATATTCTTTAAAGATTGAGGGAAGAATGAAGAGTCCCAGGTATACGGCCGGCGTGGTGAGCATTTACCGCAAATATGTGGATCAGTATCTGGCCTCCGGGCGGGCCGGATACCGGGTAGAGGAAGAGGATCGGAGGATTCTTCTGGATCTGTTTGACCGCGGCGGACAGACCGAAGGGTATTACCGCCGGCCAAATGGCCGCGATATGGTGGTTTTGAAGGAAAAGCCGGCGTTCCGGGAGGAAAACAGGGCGCTGTCTGACCATCTGGACGAGACGTTTGTGAAGGCAGAGATAAAGGAACCTGTTTCCGGCATCTGCGCGGTCCGCGTGGGAACCCCGCTTTCACTGACGCTTTCGTGCAGGGACCGGCTGTCAGGAGGGGCGGAGCGGACCGTCACCGTATATGGAGGCAGGGCGCAGGAGGCGAAAAGCCGGCCCGCCACACAGGAGAGCATCCGGCGCTCCGTTCAGAAGACGGGAAACACGCCGTTTGAATTTGCGGATCTTGCGGTGGAGCTTGAGGGAGACGCCTTTGTGCCGGTAAAAGAGTTAAACGAACTGCGCCGTACGGCCTTTGAGGCGCTTTTGCAGGCCCTTTTGTCGCCGCACCGGCGGGAAGCGGCGCGCGGGATGGAGATCGGGCCTCTGCGCGGGCGTAAGGCGCGCGCGCAGGTGAAAGAGGACGGGATGTACCGCCTGAATGTCCTCCTGGAGCGGGCGGATCTTCTGGGCGCGGTTCTGTCCTGCCCGGATGTGGATACCGTGTATTTGGACAGCGCGGAATTTGACGCAGCGGACTGGGCGGATGCCGCAGGGCGCTGCCACGCGGCGGGGAAGACCTGTTTTCTGGCGCTGCCGTTTATATTCCGGAACCGCGCGCGGGCGTATTTTGAAGAAAACCGCCCCCGCTTCCTCGCAGCCGGCTTTGACGGGGCTCTTGTGCGCTCCTGGGAGGAGATCGAGCTCCTGAGGAAATGGGATTTCCGGCTTCCGGCAGTGTTTGACTATCCGCTTTATACCATGAACCGCCGCGCGGAGGACTTTATCAGGGACATGGCGCCGGAGTGTTCGGGGAGCCGGTTTACGCTTCCGGCGGAGCTTAACAAAAGGGAGCTTTCGGAGCGCGGATGCGCCGGGGCGGAGCTTCTGGTTTACGGGGCGCTTCCGGTGATGGTCACGGCCCAGTGCATGAAAAAGACGGCGGAGCGCTGCAGCGGGAAGCCGGAGCTTCTGCGCCTGCGCGACCGGATGGGCAAGGAATTCCCGGTTAAAAACCATTGCCGGTTCTGCTATAATGTGATCTATAACTCCAGCCCGCTTTCTCTGCTGCAGGAGAAGGAAGCGATCGATCGCCTTGGACCGCGATCGCTGAGGCTTATGTTCACAACAGAGGACAGGGAAGAGGCAAAGGCCGTGCTCCGCGCATTTGCCGGGCGCTTTCTCCGGGGAGAGGAAGCCGTGCTTTCCGGGGATTTTACGAGAGGTCATTTTAAACGTGGAGTAGAGTAGGTGAGAATTTGGTTAATCTTGTGACGGCATTATCAAAGTATCTGATGATCCTCCTCATGGCAATCTATACGTATTACAATTTCCGGTATCTGGCCATGCAGGAGGAGGATTCCAGAAAAACCGTGCTGAGGCTGCAGACTGCGGCTTTATTTCTGCTGCACATTCTTGCCTTTTTAATTTTGTATCTGCACACGCAGGAGGAGCGGATCCTCATGTTTTACGGGGCCCAGGTTCTCTTTTTTGCGCTGTATCCGGCTTTTTACAAGCTGTTTTACCATAACTGTTCCAGGCTTCTTCTGAATAATGCCTGTCTGCTTCTGTGCGTCAGCCTGATTGTTTTAACCAGGATTTCTTTTGAACGGGCGCTGCGTCAGTTCGTGTTTGTGCTGCTGGGCGCTGCGCTTACCCTGATCATTCCCTTTATCGTCGAACGGGTCTGGCAGCTTGCGGATATCCCGTGGTTTTACGGGTGTCTGGGGCTGAGCCTTCTTCTGGTGGTCTGCCTGTTTGGGGACAAGAGCTACGGGGCTCAGCTCTCGCTGAAAATCGGGACGCTGTCCTTTCAGCCCTCGGAATTTGTGAAAATCAGCTATGTGTTCTTTGCGGCCGCGATGTTTTACCGCTCGGTGTCGTTTCGTCATGTCGCAGCCGCGACGGCGGCCGCGGCCGCGCATGTGCTGATTCTGACGCTCTCAAAGGATCTGGGGAGCGGGCTGCTGTTTTTCGCGACGTATCTGCTGATGCTGTTTGTGGCGACCTCCAACTGGTTTTATCTGGGGGCCGGGGCGGGCAGCGGGGCCGCGGCCGCCGCGGCCGCCTACCGGCTTTTCTCCCATGTGCGCGCGCGCGTTGCGGCGTGGCAGAATCCATGGGCGGATATCTCGGGAAAGGGCTACCAGGTCGCCCAGTCTCTGTTCGCGATCGGCACGGGCGGATGGTTTGGGATGGGGCTGTGCCAGGGCATGCCAAAGGGAATCCCGGTGGTGGAAAAGGATTTTATTTTTGCTGCGATCTCAGAAGAGCTGGGCGGCGTCTTCGCGCTCTGCATCCTCCTGCTCTGCCTGGGGTGCTTCCTCCAGTTTATGATGCTGGCGGCGAGGATGCAGGCCTTGTTTTACAAGCTGCTCGCCTTTGGCCTGGGGATCATCTATGTGATACAGGTATTCCTGACGATCGGCGGCGTGGTCAAATTTATCCCGTCCACGGGCATTACGCTCCCCTTTGTGAGCTATGGCGGGAGCTCGCTGTTTGCCACCTTTATTTTGTTTGGCGTGATTCAGGGGCTGTATGTGCTCAAGGGCAATGAGGAGGAGGCCGGATATGAAGAGGGATGATACGGCGGCGGGCAAAAAAGGGCGGCTCGCCGGTTTTGCCGGCTTTAGGAGAAAACGGCCCCAAAAGGAGATAAGGAGCAGGGCGGATCAGGCGATCATGGGGATCGCGTATGTGGTTTCAGGGGTTTTTCTGGCCATGGCCGTTTATTTTGGCTGGTTTATCCAGTTTGATAGTGAGGATGTGATCGGAAGCCCGTATAATGCCCGCCTGGACCGCTTTTCGGACCGCATCGTGAGAGGACGCATCCTGAGTAACGACGGGCAGACGCTGGCGGAGACGCTCGTGGATGCAGACGGGACGGAGACGCGGCGCTGCCCGTTTGACTCCCTGTTTGTGCATGCCGTGGGCTACTGCGGCTTAAACGGACGGACCGGGCTGGAGGCGCAGGCGAATTATTACCTTCTTACCTCGCATGTCAATCTGCTGGAAAAGGTGTTTTGTGAGCTGAAGGGGGAGAAATGCCCGGGCGATCAGGTGGTCACAACCCTGGACGCGGATCTGCAGCGGGCGGCGGCCGGGGCTCTGGGAAACCGGGCGGGGGCTGTGATCGCCATGGAGCCGGATACGGGAAAGATTCTGGCAATGGTTTCCCAGCCGGGATTTGACGCCAATCAGGTGGATGAGATATGGGAAGCGCTCATATCCCCGGACAATACGGCGGCCCAGCTTGTAAACCGCGCCACGCAGGGGCGCTACCCGCCGGGCTCGACCTTCAAGATTCTCACCGCTCTGGAATTTATGAGAGAGAATCCGGACACATGGCAGGACTTTACCTTTCACTGCACAGGCGTTTTTCAGAGCGGGGACTACACGATCCGATGCTTCCACAGTGAGGCGCACGGGGATCAGAACCTGATTCAGGCGTTTGCCGGCTCGTGCAACGGCGCATTTGCGCAGATCGGCCTTTCGCTGGATGCAGGCCGCTTTAAGGGACTGGCAGAGAGCGTCCTGTTTAATTCGCCGCTCCCGTATCCCATGCCGTATAATGAGAGCTCCTTTGTGATGGATGAGGATGCGGATGAGTGGGAGCGCCTGCAGACCGCGATTGGGCAGGGGAGGACGCAGATGACGCCGCTTCACAATCTGCTGCTGATCGCCGCGATCGCCAACGGGGGGACGCTCATGAGGCCGTATATGATGGATCATGTGGAAAATGTGGGGGGCCAGACCATCCGCAAGTTCCTTCCTTCCGCATATGGAAGCCTGATGTCCGCCTCGGATGCGGCGTTTCTCTCTGAGCTTTTAAAGCAGACGGTGGAGATCGGGACGGGTTCGGCCCTTAAGACGGATCGCTATACGGCGGCCGGCAAGACCGGATCCGCGGAATTTGAGACGGGAAAGGAAACGCACTCCTGGTTTGTGGGATATGCCCCGGCAGAGAACCCGGCGATCGCCATCAGCGTGATCGCAGAGGAGGCCGGCTCCGGAGGGCAGGTGGCAGCCCCTGTCGCAAGGGCCGTATTTGACGCTTACTTTGCAAAGCAGGGGGCCGGATCCGGCAAAAGCGAATAGGGAACGCTTCCTTATGCGCATAAAAAGGCGGCGCGGCACGGTTTGCCGCTGCGCCGCCTCTTTATGGGGCTGTATAAAAACGCTTTTCAGCCCGAAAGCGAACGGGCAGAGCACGCTCTGACAGATTCAGAAATATTTTTTATTTCCCCAGAGATTACTTTTCTTTAAATCAAGATATTCATTATAGGCCTTTTCAAGAATCTGCTTTTCATTCGAGAATTTCAACAGATGGTACGCCTCATAAAATTTGTAATATCCGGAGTCAAGGAAATATTCCTCACGCTGTGGTTTACTGTAATAGCTGTCCGCCATCATCAGATACCAGTGAACATCCTTTTCCACCATATCCTGGGCAGTATTAAAGGAATACTGGCTTTTGCCGATGTATTTGATGATGGAAGCTGCGACGCCGGTCTCCTCCCTGACCTCGCGCAGCGCCGTTTCCTTATAGTCTTCTCCTGCTTCTACAGTTCCCTTGGGTAAAACCCAGCCCTCATATTTGTTCTTATAATTCTTGTAGAGAACCAGAATCTTACCGCGAAAAATAACCACACCGCCGCAGCTCGTTGCTTCAATCATTGCAATTCCTCCTGGTGTGTGTTCCTGTTAGAACAAGTATAACGCTTTTTGGGGTATTATGCAAGGTGGTGGCAACGGATTGTTTTTGTGAGTACCGCGCAGCAGAAGCATTGCGGGCTGCGTTAAAATCCAGATATTACAATTTAACATATATTTTTAATGAAAATGACATATATTAGTAAAAAATAGAAATAATAAAGAGTATGAATCGTAACAGCAAAGCAGTGAAACGCTGTTGCAAGGAAGAGAAAAGGAGTCATATGTTAAAAATTATGTTAAAGAAAGTTATAGGTATTATGTGTGCGGTTCCTCTGCTGGCTGTGCTGAGCCTTGCGCCTGTGAGGATTCTGGCTGAGGAGGCAGAGTCCGGGATTTCGGCCGGAGAATGGGGGGACGGGAGCGCTGACCAAGAGGATGCGCTGAGCGGGCCGGCCGGGGAGGCGTCTGTTCCGGGGCGCGCGGCTGAGGACAGCGTTTCCGGGGAAGAGAGATCGGAGGGTATGGCGGATGGCTCTGCGGCCGGGAGCGCCGGAGAGGGGGAGGCGGGGACGCTGTCGTATACAGAGGATGATTTGTATGTGATGGCGCATGTCCTGGCCGGGGAGTGCCAGAGCTATCCGGATGAGGAGCAGCTCTATGTGGGCTCTGTGGTTTTGAACCGGAAGAACCACCCGTCATTTCCGGATACGGTGAGAGGGGTGGTGTTTCAGAAAGGCCAGTATACGTGTACGCGGGACGGAAATTATTACAGGGAGCCGACGGGGAGAAACTGGGAGAATGCGAGGAGGCTGCTGGAATCCGGGAGCGTGCTGCCGGGCCATGTGATCTGGCAGTCCGGGAGGAGACAGGGGCGCGGGGTGTATATTAAGACCAGATGGCATTATTATTGTTACTGATTTTCTTATTTTTTTGCTGAAATGTGTTATACTAGAGTGTGTCTGAAACATGCTCTAATTGCGACACGCATGGATTTACGTCAAAGGAGATGAACGGGATGAGCAGAGCATTTGAGAGATTCGCGGCTGTGATGGATAAGGGGATGGCCCTTCAGGCGGCTATGGCCCTGTTTGAATGGGATAATGAGACGCTGGCGCCGGAGGAGGCGAATGAGTATACGGCCAGGGCGATCGCCTCTCTGTCGGAGCAGTACCGGGAGATGATGATTTCAGAGGAAATGAAAGGGGCTGTCGCGGCGTGCCGCTCGGAGGGCGGACGTTCGGAGACGGAAGAGGCCATGCTGAGAGAGGCCGGGGAGGAGATGGAACGGCTGTCCTGTATCCCGGCCGGGGAGTACAGGGAGTTTGCGAAGCTCCGGGCGATCGCGACCGGGGTTTGGGCAAAGGCAAAGAAGGAACAGGATTTCCGGAAATTTGCCCCGATGCTGGAAACGATTGTGGAGTATCAGAAACGGTTCGCCTCTTACCAGGCCAGAGAGGGGCAGAGGCTTTATGATGTGATGCTTGACTCGTATGAGAAGGATTTTTCCATGGAAGCGCTGGATGCATTCTTTGGGGAGCTGAAAGAGGCGCTGGTTCCTCTGCTGCGGCGTGCGCAGAAAGCGTGCGCGGATGTGGACAGCCGTTTTCTGTCTGCCGATTATCCGCTCAAAGCGCAGGAGGAGGCCGCGCGCTTTCTGGCAGAGTATGTGGGCTTTGATTTTCACAGGGGCGTGCTGGCGGTGAGCGCCCATCCCTTTACGACGAACCTTCACAATCACGATGTGCGGATCACCACGCACTATGGAAAACGGATCGATTCGTCGCTCTTTTCCGTGATCCATGAGACGGGACATGCCCTGTATGAGCTAGGGATCCGGGAGGATCTGACGCAGACCTTCCTGGGGCAGGGAGCTTCTATGGGCATGCACGAATGCCAGTCGCGTTTCTTTGAAAATATAATCGGAAGAAGCCGGGCCTTCTGGGAGCCGATCTATGGGCGGGTGGCAGAGATATTCGGGGAGCCGCTCAAAAGCGTGCCTCTGGACCGCTTTCTGGCGGCCGTAAACAGGACAGCGCCCGGCCTGATACGGACAGAGGCGGATGAGCTGTCGTATTCGCTGCATGTGCTGATCCGGTATGAGATTGAAAAAATGCTCATAGAGGAGAATGTCCCGGTGGCGGATCTTCCGGAGATCTGGAATCAGAAGTATGAGGAATATCTGGGCGTGCGTCCCCAGAACGACGCGGAGGGGATCTTGCAGGACATCCACTGGTCGCAGGGATCGTTTGGCTATTTTCCGTCCTATGCGCTGGGAAGCGCCTTTGGAGCGCAGATTTATTTCCATATGAAAAAGGAGATGGATCTGGACAGGCTCCTGAGGGAGGGAAGGCTGGATGTGATCCGGGCGTATGTAAGGGAGCATATCCATCAGTACGGGAAGCTGAAAACGAGCCGTGAGCTTTTAAAGGAAACCACCGGAGAGGATTTTTCGGCAAAATACTATATACAATATCTGACGGATAAATATGGGAGATAAGGCTGTAGGGATAACCGTCGGATGATCGGAACAGCGGCTGCGCCGAATCCGCGCAGCCTGCGATGCGCCCGGAGAAAGGGGGAACCTTCCAAATGATTTTTTGTGTAGAAGATGACAGCAGTATCCGCGAGCTGATGGTGTATGCCCTGCATTCCGCCGGGCTTGAGGCGGCCGGCTTTTCGGAGGCGGCCGCATTCTGGGCGGCGCTGCGGGAGACGACGCCGGATTTGGTGATGCTGGATATTATGCTCCCGGGGGAGGACGGGATTTCTGTGTTAAAGAGGCTGCGCGCGGATCCGGCCGCGGCGCAGATTCCGGTCATCATGGCGACCGCGAAGGGAACGGAGTATGACAAGGTGATGGGGCTTGACCTTGGCGCGGATGATTACCTGTCCAAGCCGTTTGGCATGATGGAGATGGTCTCCCGGGTGAAGGCAGTGCTGCGCCGCTCGCGCCCGGAGGCGGCCAGGGAACCGCTGCGCGCGGGCGGGCTGGAGTTAAACCCCAATGAGCATACGGTGAAATGGAACCATGACGAGGTGAATCTGACAAGGAAGGAATATGAGCTGCTCTTGAAATTTATGAAGCATCCGGGGCAGGTATTTACCAGGGAGGAGCTTCTGTTCAGCATATGGGGCGCTGAGTTCGCCGGGGAGACGAGGACGATCGACGTACATATCGGCACGCTGCGCACAAAGCTTCAGGGCGCAGGCGGATATATCAAGACCGTGCGCGGCGTGGGCTACCGGCTGGAGGCGCCGCGATGACAAGACGTATTTTCCAGTCGATCTGCGCCGCTTCCATCAGCGTCTTTCTGGCGTCTGCAGTCATCATACTGGGGGTGCTGTACGATGATTTTTCAAAGATACAGATGAACCGTCTGCGGGCCCAGACCGAGCTGGCGGCGCAGGGCGTGGCAAATGAAGGGGCCGGGTATTTTACGGATTTGGACGCCGGGATTTACCGCATCACCTGGATAAGCCCCGGCGGATCCGTGCTCTATGACACAGGGTCAGACGCGGCCGCCATGGACGGCCATCAGGAGCGGGAGGAGATAAAGGCGGCCCTGCGCGACGGCTACGGCGAGAGCATCCGCTATTCGGACACACTGACAAAACGTCTGTTCTATGCGGCGAAACGGCTGCCGGACGGAAGCGTGCTCCGGCTGGCGGATACGCAGTACACGGTGTGGATGATGTTTGCGGGCGTCCTGGATAAGGTGCTGCTTGTCGCGGCCCTGGCGGTTTTGCTCTCCCTTTTCCTGGCCTTCCGCCTGTCAAAAAGCATTGTAAGGCCGCTCAACTGCCTGAATCTGGATCATGCTGAGGAGTATGAGGGCTATCCGGAGCTGCGCCCGGTGCTGGAGCGCATCGCCAGCCAGCAAAAGCAGTTAAAGCGCCAGGCGCTGGAGCTGCGCCAGAGACAGGCTCAATTTAACGCAGCCGCAGACAATATGAATGAGGGGCTGATCCTGTTAAACGGCAGGGGGGCGGTTTTAAGCGTCAACCACGCCGCCTCCAGGCTTCTGGGCATACCCGCCTCCTGCGCCGGGGAGGACATCCTTGCGGTCTGTTTTTTCACAGAGCTGAAGACACTTTTAGAACGGGCAAAATCCGGCGAGTACGCACAGACCGCCCTGCGGGCCGGCGGGCTGGAATATCAGATCAATGCCAGCCCTGTCCTGTCCGGGCCGTCCGTGGCCGGGATCGTGCTGCTCATCTTTGATGTCACGGAAAAGCAGAGCGCAGAGCAGATGCGCCGGGAATTTACGGCCAACGTCTCGCACGAGCTGAAAACGCCTCTCCACTCGATTTCCGGATATGCGGAGCTTTTAAAGGAGGGGCTTGTAAAACAGGAGGATATCGCCGGGTTTTCGCAGCGCATCTATCTGGAGGCGCAGCGCATGATCGCCCTGGTGGGGGATATCATCAGCCTGTCCCACTTAGACGAGGGGGCGGATGATTTTCAACGGGAGAGCATGGATCTGTACGCGCTGGCTGAAAATATGGTGCAGAGGCTGAAGCCCAAGGCAGAGGCGGCGGGGGTCTGCCTTACGCTGAGCGGAGAAAAAGCGCTGGTATACGGCGTTTTACAGTTGATCGGCAGTATCATTTTTAATCTCTGCGACAATGCAATCCAGTATAACCGCGCCGGGGGCGCGGCGTCTGTCAGCGTGTCCGATGAGGAGAAGGAGGTCGTCTTATGCGTCCGCGATACTGGCATCGGGATACCGGCCGAGCATCAGGAGCGCGTGTTTGAGCGGTTTTACCGCGTGGATAAGAGCCATTCCAGGGAGATCGGCGGGACGGGCCTCGGCCTCTCCATCGTAAAGCACGCGGCGCGGCTCCATCACGCCAGAATCGGGCTGGAGAGCGCCCCGGGGCGCGGCACGGCTGTGACAGTCCGCTTTCCGAAGGAAGTGAATCCGGGGAGCGCGCTCCAAAAGGACGGGCATGAACTTTACACAGATTTTACAAATCCCGGATAACAGATTTGATATTTGCATGATACGATAAATTCATAAAATCAGGCCGGAGGCTGCAAGGCAGCGGCCTGCGCCGGACTGGGAACCGCGCTGTACGCAGCGCATCCGGTACGGCCCGCGGGCAGGATTGCAGCGCGTTTTCATGAAGGAACATCACAGAAAGCCTGCGGCCAAATATGAGAAAAGAAAGGATTTGATTTTATGGATATGTTTCATGCACTGACGATGCTGGGAGGCCTGAGCCTGTTTCTGTTTGGGATGAATCTGATGGGCCAGGCGCTGGAGCGCCGGGCAGGCGGCAGCCTCGAAGCGCTTCTGAAAAAGCTGACGACAAACAAATTAGCCGGACTTCTCACCGGACTGGGGGTCACGGCCGTGATCCAGAGCTCCTCCGCGACAACGGTCATGGTGGTCGGCTTCGTAAATTCCGGCCTCATGACGCTGAGACAGGCGGTTCATGTAATTATGGGCGCAAACATCGGCACAACGGTCACGGCATGGTTTCTCAGCCTGGCCGGAATCGACGGCGGAAACGTTTTTGTGAGGCTGCTTAAGCCATCCTCCTTTACCCCGGTCCTGGCGTTTGCCGGAATGCTGCTCTATATGTTTTTTAAAGAAGAAAAGAAAAAGGAGACAGGCCTTATCCTGCTCGGGTTCGCGATTCTCATGTCGGGCATGGAGCAGATGTCCGGCGCTGTCTCGGGACTCAGCGGGGTTCCGGCGTTCCAGCGTCTCTTCGTTATGTTCCAGAACCCGGTCCTGGGCCTTATGGCCGGCGCGCTGCTGACAGCCGCCATCCAGTCAAGCTCCGCCTCGGTGGGGATCCTGCAGGCGCTGGCAGCCACGGGAGCCGTCTCCTACGGCGCGGCCATTCCCATTATCATGGGCCAGAACATCGGGACATGCGCGACGGCAATGATTTCCTGTGTGGGCGCAGGGAGGAATGCAAAGCGGGCCGCATTGGTGCACCTGTCGTTCAATGTCATCGGTTCTGTGTTCTGTCTGACGGTGTTTATGGCCATACGGGCGCTTTGCAGCCCTCTGTTCCTGGCAGAAGCGGCCTCCCTGCCCGGTATCGCCGCCGCCCACACCGTGTTTAACGTCCTGTGTGTTCTGCTGATGCTGCCGGTATCGGGCCTGCTGGAGCGGCTGGTAAACCGCATGGTTCCGGATGCCGCGCCGGCAAAATCAGGAGGATGTCTGTTTTGGAAGCGGTATGCGCTGAATCCACCCAATGATCTGCCCCGATAAGAGGACGGTTAAGATGGAATAGCCGATTTTCCGAACCGGGATATAGCTTAAAGACATGGCCAGGACGATAAAGTCCGTCAGGAGGTAGACCCGTTCGATCTTCCATCTGGTCAGGTGCGACAGGCTCATGGCCAGGGCGTCGTCCCCGCCCGGCGCGCCTCCGATCCGCACGCATACGCCGGCGCCGACACCGACAAATACGGCCCCGAGCAGGGACGCCAGAAGCGGGGCGCCGGCGAGCCAGGGCCATAAGGGTTCCGTCTGCTCATACAGCTTATAGGAAATCGAAAAACCTGCGGATGCAACCGCAGAATAGCCGATAAATTCCTTTCCGAGCAGCCGGAGGCCCAGCGCGTAGCAGGCAATATTCATCGCCAGCCCGGACACGGCCGGGGATACGCCGGCCCAGCGCTCCAATAAGAGCGTCATACCCAGGACGCCCCCTTCCGTGACGCCGGAAAACGAATGCACATGGTACAGCCCAAAGGCCAGGAATGCGCTGCTTAAGAATGCGGCGGCGCAGGAGAGCGGTTTGAGGTTTGGGAACAAGATAAAACGCTTCCTTTCTGAAGATGATTCTGTGCTCTGCGACGGGAAGCTTTGGCTTTGTCAGCGGCAGCCGGTAACGGTTCAGGGTACATCTGCTGTTACCGGCTGCTTTCCTGTCTCCATGAACTATAATATGAATTCCGGCGGAAGTCAAGCGCGGACGGCCCCGGTTCTTCTGCATTCCGGTTTTTCAAACGTGACAGGAAATCAGATATTGGTCTGATCCGGAACGGGCGCCTGTTTTATTATATTTTCCATAGGCCGCTGTAACCGGAAGCGGATAGTTCTTGCGCTCCCTTTCCCTGTTCTTCTGATAAGCTCATCCTGTCCGATCACTCTTACAAGGTTTGCAATTTGCTGCCCCTTTTGTTTCAAGTCCCTGTAATAAATGGTGGTATATACATTATCGCCTAAAATTAGTTCCATTAGAACATCTTTGTCAGTAACATCCAGTGAATGACCGAAAATATAAAGATTGTTATAGTGTTTCCCCCTGTTATTATAGATAGCAGAAGGGATCTTTTTAATCGTATCCAGCCACCCCTTATATTGATTTCCAGTTCCTTTATGTATTCTCTGATAATACTTTTTAAAAGCAATAAACTCTAAATCTTTATTTTTTCTGTCATCTGGAAGATATTCGTCAATTCCGAGAACCATATTGTTATTTTCTAATGTATTACAGCCATTCGCTTTGCCATGTATATAATCGGTAATTTCATTTAAATCATCCATATATTCATTTAAATATATTTTTTCGTAAATATTTGTATAATTAAAACTCAATAGAAGTGAGATAGGAGATTTCCTGCTGGCAGGGCTGAAAAATTTGATAAAGCCTGGAGACAAAGTCGTGCTAAAACCCAATTTTGTCAAAGAATCACATATGAAGAGAAAGAAAGACTGGGAGTACATTATTACACATACAGAAGTAATCAGAATGGTTTTGGAATACGCAGCCAAACTGCTTTGCGGAAAAGGAGAAATCAATATTGTTGACGCTCCTCAAACGGATTCTGACTATGAAAAAATTATAGATCGGGTGAGACTAAAGGAACTGGTAGAGGATATCCGCAAACAGACATCTGTACATATAAGATATTTTGATTTACGGGAAGAACGCTGGTACTATAGAGAAGGGATTATCACAGCTAAGAAGAAATTAGCGGGGGATCCACAGGGATATATTCAGGTGAATTTAAAAGAAGACAGTGAGTTTTACGGAAAGAAAAACAAAGCATATTATGGCGCGGATTATGATATGGCAGAAACTGCAAGGTATCATAATGAAAAAGATAATATATATGTTATGTCAAAAACGATTTTAGACTGTGATGTATTTATTAATTTGCCTAAGTTGAAAACTCATAAGTTAGGCGGAATGACCGGTTGCTTAAAAAACCTTGTTGGAACATGTGTAATTAAAAACTCTATTCCACATCATACAGTGGGATTTCCAGAAAATGGAGGAGATAAATATCCAGGAGAAACTAAAAAAGGACAAGCGGAGAATCGATTGAAAGGTATGGCATTAATGGTTTTGAAAAACAAAAATCCTTTCATTAATTATCCGTTTATTATAATAAAAAAAGTGGCGGGCTTGTTTCTGGGAAGTCCAAATCACGAGGTGATCAGAAACGGAATGTGGTATGGAAATGATACGATATGGCGTTCATGCCTTGATTTAAATAAAATTTTGCTTTATGCAGATGCAGATGGAAACATGCATGAACAGCCTCAAAGGAAGTATTTCGCATTAGTTGATGGAATACTTGCCGGTGAAAAAAATGGGCCAATGGAGCCAGATGTAAAGAAGGCAGGAATTTTAATTGGGGGATTTAATCCTGTAACAGTTGATACTGTAGCAGCTACATTAATGGGATTCAGCTATAAAAAGATACCAACGATTATGAATGCATATAAGACGAAACGATATCCTGTCATCACATGCGATGCAAGTGAAATAATATTGGAGAGTAACGATAAAAAGTGGTGTGGAGGAATAGAGAATATATCATATGAAATGAGTCTTCAATTTGAACCTCATTTTGGATGGAAAGGGCATATAGAAAATATATGATATTATTGCGAAATGCTGATATAAGGGAGAAAGATTATGAATAAAAAAACAGTTCTGGTAGTTTGTGACGGACATCTTCTTAAAACGAATGATGAAAAATTATGGGCGCCAGGTATATTGGATTACCACTTTTTTTCCAGATATTTAGCAGTTTTTAAAAAGGTATATGTCGCAATTCGTATTTCTGAAACACAGACAGAAGAACACAACGGATATCCGAATTTATGTAGCGGAGCCGGAGTTGAATTCGTTAAAATTCCGGATTTCACAGGGGCAAAAGAATATTTAAAGAAGTTTAAAACAGTTAATAAGTTTATTTTGAATCAAAATATCGAATTTGACTGCGCTATAGTCAGAATGCCAAGCCCAATTGCTTTTCAATATGCGATTGCTATCAGGAAAAGAAAAAAGCCTTATGCCCTTGAGGTGGTCGTAGATCCATGGGATGCATTTAGCTGTAAGATAAATAAAAGCTTTGAGGGATTTATTTGGAAGATCACGTTTACAATGCTTCTTAAATACAATTGTAAAAAGGCGAATGGTGTGTCTTATGTTACGCATTCAGCGTTGCAGAGTCGGTATCCATGCAGGGCAATTTTAAAAGGAGAGACAAAAAAATATTTTACCGGAAGCTACTCTTCTGCAAATATATCAAAAGAGTTTTTTGGGAAATCTGATATATTCAGATTGAAAGAGAGCTATACATTTATTCATGTAGCTAATAATATAAATAATTATGTGAAAGGACATATGGATGCCATTAAGATAGTGAAGATATTGCAGAACAAAGGTTTTGATTGCAATATACGATTTGTAGGGGATGGAGAATTGGTAAAGGAATTTAAAATGTATGCAGTTGAGCAAAAGATAAGCTACAAGGTGAAATTTTTAGGAAAAATAACGGACAGAACTATTCTTATAAATGAATTGAGAAACAGTGATTTATTTATATTTCCATCATATGGAGAGGGGCTGCCAAGAGTATTACTGGAAGCAATGGCGGCAGGGCTGCCGTGTATATCTACCAATGTAAATGGAATTCCAGAATTACTTGATGCGGATCAAATGGTTCCTCCGGGTGATATTGAAGGAATGGCTGAAAAAATTGCCTGTCTGTTAAATAATCCAAAACGGATGAATGAATTAATTGTTTCAGGAATACAGAAGGCAAGAGAATATACAGAAGAAAAGCTTCAGGTTCAAAGAAATATTTTTTATGAAAAACTGGCAAATATTGATGTGTGAGAGGGGAAATATGGAGCAGCCTTTAATCAGTATAATTGTTCCTGTTTATAATGCAGAAAATTATTTGGAAGACTGTGTAGAATCGTTACTTCAGCAGAGCTATAAAAATATAGAGTTTATATTAGTGGATGACGGAAGCACAGATGCAAGCGCAGAGATCTGTGACATTTATTCCAGGAAGGATACGAGGGTTACAGTTATACATAAAGAGAACGAAGGCCAAGCAGAAGCAAGAAATATCGGTGTTCAATATTCACATGGGCAATTCATCGGTTTTGCAGATGATGATGATATATTGGATCCGGAGATGTTTGAAATATTATATAAAAATATGATTGAATATAATGTCGATATCTCAGCATGCTGTCGTTTATATGTAGAAAAAGATCGATCATTTAAGCGGAATACGTTTTCTAGCGGGCTAATAGATGGGCATGAATTTGTAACGAATATTTTAAGAGGGGAAGGAGCATCAGGAGCTGTATGGGACAAGCTATTTAAAAGGGAAATTCTGGAAAAGTACAAATTTCCAAAGGGTGAGCAATTTGAAGATTATTGGGTTGTTCTCCGGGCGATGTGTGAATATAGGAAAATATATTTTGATGACAGAGCATTATATAGATGGATTATAAGAGATAATTCTCAAAGTCATAAATTAACATTAAGACAGATTGGCTCATACTATAGGGTTGCCAATTCTTTAATGGAGTATTTCATTCAAAATGGTATGCCGGATGGAATTGTTCAGGCGTCACAATATAACTTGTTTCGGGTCTGTAATGGAATTATAGGAAGAATATTACGTGTCAATGTAGCTGAAACCGGTTTATTGATAAAATATGTGAAACTGGGGTATATTGCATATAAAAAAATACCGCAGAATTATCCAATGCCAGTGAAAGAAAAATTCAGGGGATTAGTTATATGTACTTTATATAAATGTTCCAGAATGCATAAAGGTAAAAATATATGAAAAAGATCTTATGGATTGCGCAGGTAGTTACATATGACGGAGTTGCTCACGCTGGAGGACAAAATTTTAATTATTATTTGAAGCGATTAAATGAGAATCCGGCTATATCAATTCAAGTAGCCGGGTTTGCTCAGAAAAATGAGCTGTCAAAGCTGACATATGATAAATATCATATTGAAAACAGAGTTTTTTGTGAGGAGTCAGAAATAAGGAAATTTGCAGGAAAATGTGACTCATTTATTTCAAAACTTCTTATATTCAGTCGATATGCCGGTATAGTAAAAGGTTATAAAGTTAAGAAAATAAAATCATATCTCAGGGAGTTGCGTAAAATGGGATATGTACCGGATTGTGTCATTCTCCATTGGACACAAATATTGTTAATGGAATATTATATAAAAAAAGTCTTTCCTGCTTGTAAAGTGGTTGCGATTGAAGAGGATGTAACATTTTTAGGATTGAGGAGAAGGGCCGGGCGGGAAAAAAATATATTAAAGAAAATTTATTTTTATTTAGGCTACTTTTGCTTAAAATATCGGGAGATAAGTTCGATCAATCATATTGACTGTGTATTCACTACAAATGAGAAGGATTTGGAATTATTAAGGAAACAAGGAATAAGGACATCTGCTTATGCATTGACTCCGTTCTTTCATAATATGATTGACTTGCGCCGGAATGAAAAGATTGATAATTTTAATATAATTTACTTTGGCGCGATGTCCCGGGAACAAAATTACTTAAGCGCTATATGGTTTATCGAAAATGTAATTCCGTTTTTGGATAAGAAATATCATTTTTTTGTGATAGGAAATAATCCTGTGCCATTGCTAAAAAGTTATGAGTCAGAGCAAATACATATTGTAGGATATGTCGATGATATCAGACCGTATTTTAAAGAATCCTTTTGCTTTGTAGCTCCAATTGTGTTGGGAGCTGGAATAAAAATCAAGGTTGTAGAGGCTCTTTCAGCAGGAATTCCAGTGCTGACAAATGAGATAGGAATTGAGGGTATTAATGCAAAGGCCGGAAAAGATTATTTTTATTGCAGTGAAGCAAAAGATTATATTGAAACTATAGAAAAATTAGAAAACAATCCTCAATTGTTTTCTATGCTCAGTACAAACGCCAAATATTTTGTTGAAAAAAACCTGGACTATGAAAAATCTTTTAAATGGTTTGAGAAATATATATTATTATAGCGGATAATTTATTTTACATATTAATTGAGTTAAAAAGGATTTGAATATGGTATGAAATATGAAGTGAAAAATAAAAAAATAGCAATAATATTAGTGAATTATTGTAATTATCATTTGACAGAAGAGTGTATTGAAAGCATAAGAAAGTCATGCTATACAAATTACTTTATTATTGTTGTGGATAATGCTTCTCCTGATTATTCGGGTGAAAAATTAAAGAAAATAGATGGTATTTATTTTATTCAGGCAGATGAAAATCAGGGTTTTGCATATGGAAATAATCTTGGAATCCGATATGCGATGGAGAATATGGCCGATTACATACTTCTTTTAAATAATGATACAATGGTTGATAAACAGATGCTTAGTGAACTTCTGGCATATGCAGGTGAAAATACGGTTACAGCCCCTAAAATTTATTATATGAATGGGGACGATAATAATCCGATTTTGTGGTATGCAGGAGGAGATCTTGACTTTAAAAATTTAAAAGGAAGGCACAGGGGGTTGGGGCAGGCGGATAAGGGGCTTTTTAATCAGGCTGACAGTGTTACGTATGCTTCAGGATGCTGCTTATTGATCAATCGGAATATATTTGGAAAGGTTGGACTTCTGGACGAAGACTATTTTATGTATTGTGAGGATACGGATTTTTCCTATCGATTATTAAACAATAAAATTAAAATACAATATGTCCCGGACGCTGTCATGTGGCATAAAGTCAGCGCATCATCCGGGAAGGAAATGTCTCCGCTGATTACTTATTATATTTTCCGGAACAAAATACTTTTTGCTAAGAAAAATTTAAATAAGACATATGTTTTTCGGGCATATTATATAAATTTTATTGAGATCCTGAAGGCATGGCTGGGAAGAAGATCTCCGACATATAAAAAGTATGGTTTTTGGGGCGTGATTGATGCATTTAAACAAGATTTTGGAAAAAGCAGAAGAAGGTTGGTTTAAACATGCAATATATTAGGAACCGATATTTAGTGAAAGTAAATTCAATATTTTATAGATTTTCATCTTGCGTCTTTGTTTTGCTGGCCTATCATTTGTTTTATCTGATCCATTTTCCTGATTTTCTGAGGGGATTTGGAAATGCGAAATATGGCCTGCCTCTGGTGGTTAATCTCTATTCAGTCGTATTAGTATTGCCTTTTGTCGTTACGTATAGAAAAAAATACCAATGGATACTAAGATATCTGCTGATATTATTTGTCTGCTTATTTGTTTATACAATCATAGACTTAAAAAGATATCCCCTGCAATCATTTATTGATATCAGATTTACAGTTTCAATGTTCTTTGCGCCTATATCAGCAGTCTTGTTTATTGGGGCATTTGAAGACAACATTTATAAAATGATTCGTTTTATAAATATTGTGACACTTATATGGAACTGCATAATCATAGTTCAGTGTTTACGCTATCGTTTTGGAGCGCCATTTCTTTTCGCTTTTGATGATTATTTTGTTTTAGGTATGTCAATACGCAATGATTCCGTGCAATTGTCTCTAGGATTATTTGGAAATTTATTTGTCGTATATAATTTAGCGTTGTTGTTTTCAAGATCTAAGAGAAAATTTTGGAATTTAATACATGTCGTAACGGGTGTTACGGCACTGATATTTGTTCAACAAACAAAAGGATATATTTTAACAATACTGGCATGTCTGATGGTAATTGTTTATGGCAGTGTAAAAAATAAAAAAATTCGTATAATCAGTTGCTTTCTAATCATTTGGGTAGCGGTTCTGGTCTTCAGTACAGATTTTATTAATATATTTGTTAGAGAATTGTTTGGAAGCGAATACAGACAGACTAAAAGCTATCTTAACAGGGTTTACGAATTAAACTATTATATGGATTGTTTCAAAGCACATCCTGTTTTAGGAAACGGTTTTGCTGAACTGGAATATTATGAGTCTGTTATCCGCGGAAAGGAAGGTGTTGCAGACTATACGGATGTAGGGTTTATTGGATTATTAGGAAGATGTGGGCTGTTTTCAATAGTTTTTTATTTAATTCCACTGTTAAGGATAATATATATATCTATAAAAAAAGGAAAGGTTGTAAGCCATACGATGTCATTGGTGCTGTATTCATTTACTGTGTATTTAATAGTTACATCTGGAACGCTTATTATTACAGATCAGGGGAGAAATATGCTTTTTGGATTTATGATAGCATTTTTTGAATTTGTTAATGTTAATAAAGATATACGATTTGAAGAGCATTAAAAAGAAAATAATAGATAATAATGAAATTGGTGAATATCATGCGGAATAAGTCTTTACATACAAATATTCTTCTTAATATCGTAAAACAAATATGCATATTAATTTTTCCATTGGTTACAGTGCCTTATGCGTCCAGGACATTATTACAGGATAAGTATGGAATGATTAGCTTTGGAAGTTCTATCGTCAGTTATTTTTCTTTAATTGCTTCACTTGGTATTTCAACATATGCAGTCAGGGAAGGTTGCGCAATTCGGGAGAATAAGAAAAAATTTAACGATTTTGCAAGTCAGATATTTACGATAAATATGCTATCTACTTTTATAGCATATATATTGTTTTTTGTGACAGTATTGTGGAATGTGAAATTATTTAATATGAGATCTCTTTTATTCATTCAGGGGCTTTCAATTTTATTTACTACTATTGGCACTGACTGGGTGAATACAGTTTATGAAGAATTTTTGTATATTACTCTTAGATTTGCGATATTTCAGTGTATTGCAATGGTATTAATGCTTGTGTTTGTTAAGAAGCCGGAAGATTATCTTATATACGCATATATTAATTTATTTGCCACGGTAGGACCGAATATATTAAATGTGTTATATTGTAAAAAATTTGTACATATAAAACTGGTAAAAATAAGGGAAATAAAAGAACATATAACGCCGATTTTGCTTCTGTTCGCTAATACGATAGCGACAACAATTTATATCAATTCTGATATTACAATCCTTGGGTTCATTCAAGATAACAGTGCGGTGGGAATATATAGCCTTGTCGGAAAAATATATACAATGGCCAAGCAATTAGTCAGCGCTTTTATTGTAGCAATTACACCAAGGCTGGCGTCTTACATAGGAAACAAAGATTTTAAAATGTATGCGGAGTTATTAAATATTAGTTTTGAGTACCTCATAACATTGCTTGTGCCAATCGCTTTAGGAATAGCAATTTTGAGCAGAAAGTTAATAATAATTGTTGGAGGAGAGGCATATGCAAAGGGAAGTACAGCGCTTGTCATTTTAAGTATCGCAATGCTTTTTGCTATACCGGCATTTTTTTTATCAAGTTCGATGCTAATTTTAATGAAGAGAGAAAGGCAGTTTTTATATATTACAATTACTGGGGCTGTCGTCAATATTAGTGTGAATTTTTTCGCCATTCCAGGTTATTCATATAATGGCGCTGCATTTACTACTTTACTGGCCGAAACAGTTGTTTTATTTATGACGCTTATATTTACAAAAGCCACAGCCAGGCCAAAATGCTCAAGACGAAGTATAATCAGCGTAACGATTGCGGGATTTACTATGGGCATTTGCTGTCAGATTGTGCTATATTGGAATGAAAATCCATATGGTTCTTTTTTAACAGCGGTGTGTATTGGCGTATCGGTTTATATAGTGATTCTTTGGTTGTTTAAAAACAGAGTGCTTTTAGATTTAATGGAAAGAAAGATTTTTAAGAAGGGAAACAGCATAGATGTTTAAAAGAATATTAGTATGGATATATAAAATAACGCTCGGGGGGGGGTATATTTTACGTGATATATTTATGAATGGGATTGCTGGAAGTTATGTCTGTCCCCGATTTGTAAGAACATTTGTTTATAGAGGATTTGGGAATCAGATAAAGACGTACCAGATTTCGCCAAGATGTTTTTTAGGGGGTTCAAATTTATCTGTTGGAGAGAACACTTTTATAAATTATGGAAATTTCTTTGATTTAACAGCAGGAATCATAATTGGATCAAATGTACGGATTGGTCCTAAATCTGTTTTTATAACTGGGAGTCATGAGATAGGAGATTCAATAAAAAGAGCCGGGGAGAGGAAACAAGCATCAATTGTGATAGAAGACGGGTGCTGGATTGGGGCAGGTGTAACAGTGCTTCCAGGGGTGACAATAAAACATGGGAGCGTGGTGGCAGCCGGAGCGGTTGTAACTGAAGATTGTGAGTCTGATACATTGTATGGAGGTGTTCCTGCAAGGATACTCAGAAGATTTTCGATCAAGGAATTGAAAGAGTTTTAATTGATTTAACAGAATTTTCAATGGACAATGATTTTGGGACTATAAATCGTTTGGGGAATGGCTTTTGCGTTGTAAGCTCCAAATAAGATAGTGGATAGAAAAATGGAAACCAAAACTCTAACATTCAGTTTACAGGAAAGGCAGGTGAACGAATCACCTACCTCCTGCTTAATTTATTTTTACATCTCATATTCTTCTGAAGGAATACCTAAAGAAGCGAATATGAGCTGTGACTTCATTCTTTTTTCTTCCATGTATTATACCAAAACTGCACAGCCAGAGTCAGAAGCGGCGCAGCAATCGTTGCACTGAAGCTGAGAACATCGCTGGAGACATTAAACTTCCATACACCAAAGAAGACGACAACAACAAAAATGAGCATACCAATAAGAGGAACCAGAAAATTACGCAGGCGTATTCGGTTGCTCTCCTGCTGGCGCAGGCGGACTAAAGGGGAAGCCTCACCAGCAAATTGTTCAATTTTTTTGTTCTGCCAGCCGATACGCCGAATATGGTTAATCGTCTTTAATTCATAGTCAACAACGTTAATATATTTCTCAATAACAGAATCAACCGTGTAAAGCTCTTCTTTCTTTATCTCATCAATCAGACGGACAGGTTCGTGGGCTTTGCTGCAAATCTGGAACAGGGTACAGTTCTGAAGCAGCTCTTTTTCGCCCTCATTTCTGAGGCAGTGATAAGCCCCGTGACTGCCAATGGTATAGCGATCTTCCTGTATGATTCTGCGTTCGCTGGTTAATCGATTCTTTAATTCGATAAGCTGGCTGACTTTTTGAGTGTACTTGTCAGGCGGCTGATCGGAATTTAGAAATTCGTCATACCCGTTAAGCGAGTCGGCAAATTCTCCGATCACAAAAGACTCAAGCTGCAGGTGTTTGCTCTGATATTCTTTGTTTTTATTGGAGAGCGGTTTGGAAAAGTGTTCCAAAAGCAAATCACAGCGGCCCTGATTGTTATTGTGGACGTGATCGCCGGTTACTGCAGTGTCCAGCTTATGTAACAGCATGGTCATGATATTTCCGCTGTCCGTGTCCAGATCAAAACGGATCTCCTTTGCCGTAGGATTATTTATTGAAACGATCAACTGTCCTTTCCATGCAGGATCTAAGGTAGTGCTAATATGTCCCAATCCCTGACAGACTCTGGTAACTTTGGCATGAAACGTTCCGGCCAGGGAGCGGTCAACTTCAACATACTCTTTTGAAAAAAACAGAACCGTGTCATTTCCGGGGATTACAACATACCGGTTTACCCCCTCATTTGTGGTCTGCTGATGGACAGTCAGAAGAATCCCCCGGTTGATGGAAAAAGCAAAACAGGTAGTAGACAGATTATATCCAATACCTGTCAGGTTTGCTGCCTCAAAGGGATAAATTTTTAATTTTCCGTCTGCAATAGCATTTATTAAATCATCTCGTGATAGCACGGGATACCTCCTTTATTGTCTTTCCTGCTGTTCTTCCTGATGCTCCTGACACGAGTAAAAATGCTTATCACAAGAAGCAGAGCTGAGAGCTTCCTGCAAATCGGCAGCCTTTTTGTTTAAGTCACAGTCAGATGGCTCCTTCGAGCTTTCGTTTTGAAGAGCATCTTTATGGAATTCTGCGGCAGAGAAATGGATAGCAGTCAGTTCGTCTTTATATGGGATTAACGGCGTATAAAAACGAACATAAGCGCTTCCAACAGCTCCCACAAAGAATTCATATTGCGCCTGTGTATTTGGATCCCCTACATCGATTACATGGGAGTGTGAGATACCAGGATATTGTTCAATATAGTAGATTTTACTGATATTGGCCTCTTTCGCCTTTTTCGCACATAATTCACAAGGACTTGAGGTGGTAAACAGATATCCTCCCTTTGCCCGCTCATTTCCGCATGCAGCCAAAGCCCGTTCTTCCCCATGTAAAGCTCTTGTATAAATCTGATCCCGCTGTTTGATGATATCCTGATAAATATCTTTAAAACAAAAGGCCATGGGTAATCCCTTCAGATTTCCTTTGGAATTTGTCAGAGCAGAATTGATTTTGTCTAAATATGCCCGGAATTTTGGATCATTCAGTTCATATTTGCTGTAGGCTTCATTATCGTGTTTTCTAAGTAAATCAAAAAGATTTCTGCGAAGGCAGGATTCTACGCCGCAGGGGGCATCATTCCATCCCAGAGACAATATGTTATAATCACTGTCTGTCACTACTGCGCCCACCTGACGTGACAGACATCCGGAGTTTAGTTTGGCAGTCATCGCAATCTGCATGCATCGTTCAAGTTTGGTAGGGGTAAGCAGACCGGGATGGAGGATCAAAGTGACGATTCTGCCAAGTGAACGGATAAGGGGATAATCGCATTTATAATCAGTCTCTTCACGATTGCGTGTGACGAAAATGTCCGCATTCTCAATACAGGTCATGACATCCTGAAGGATAAAGGGAGCAGTTTTGGATTCATAAGCAATCCTTCTTAAGGGCTTTTCGGGTGCGAAGATTTCCTGTATAAATTTAAATTCAGCGGCGCCTAATCCCAGATCTTCACATAATGTTTTATTATTATTTATAAAATCAATTTCGTTTTCCTGCGATCTTTTCCTGCTTTTTATGTAATCCTCAGCCAGATTGAACAACTTTTTTCCACTTGAAAGATTTTCTTTTAAATCAGCCAGCTTAAACTGTACGATATCGCCATACTTTGCCTGCCGTTCTTTATCGTCGCATGAAACTGCCATCAAATAGAAGGCGGAATAGCGCTTTTTAAAGTAATATGTCTCAAATATATTTTTAAAATTGTTTATGATAACAAAGGTTACAGGATTGATGGATGTGGATTCCATGTCAGAGGCTGATGTCTGTAAAGGGTAATGCCTCAGTATCTTTATGAACTGATTGATTCTCTCAGGAAGAGCAAATAATTTTTCAGCGTTTATGGCATTTGCCATCTCCTGGCTGGTTATAATGCTGCCACTCGCTCGGATGCTGTTGCCAAAATACTGAAAGGCAGTAGTATATTGGCCATCCCCTAAATCTTCTTTTATGAAATCTTTTAATGCAGGAAGAACTCCATAGCAGAAAATAAAGGAATCAATCGTAAACTCTTTTCTGTCCAGATGGGATCGGATGTTTTTCCATGTATTCCAGAGAGCTTCGATGCTGGCTGTGTTTTTGACAAATTTCTGACTTTTTTCCTCTAAAATCTCAGTATGTGATAAGGTCAGGCTGGCATCCTGACTATGACAAAGATTGGTGTCAGCCTTTTTTATTTTTTCCAGTATTTTAGACTGAAACGCTGATGGATTTTTTATGGAGTCTGACAAAGTTTTTTCAATGCTTTTTAATACAGGATTGCTAATAGAATTTTTTTCCAATACGCTCGGTTCAGTGTCCATCAAATAGGAGAGAATGGCACTGGTGACTTTGAGTTCGACAAAAGGCTGCCACTGATGATGTAAATAACGATAAATAACCTTGTGTTCGCGAATCTCGCTCATAGAAAATCCGGTTGTATTGGCGGGCTGGGTGACATTATCAGAAAAGTCGGGACTTGTCAGCAGTCTGCATATATCAGAGGTTCCGGAACAGATTTTTCCGGTCAGTCCTATGATGCAAAATTTCCGGTTTTGTTCGGAAAGCTTGTTTACAAATTTAGATGATTGCTTAGAATTCATGTTTTATATCTCCCATACCTTATCATGATTTCTGAAATCGTTTATTTTTTGATTATACCATAAATACCGCCCTAACACAATGCATTGGAAATACATAATTCACAGAAAAGGCGATTTTGTTACTGTTCATTGGTAACATGGAGAGGTAATCAGTCAAATGATTTTAATTCATTGAATGTTATTTTGCCAGAAATACAGATAATATAAGTCACATTTCGTAGAATACCTTATTCTACAAAATGGACGGCTCCCCGCCCCTCCAGGTTTCCTGGGGCGGGCGGCGGCGCTTTTGAGAGAGCGTGCGGGAGCAGATTTGTTTCGCTTCTGTCGTGTTTTGAAGAAGAACCGGGTATTTCGCTCCAGGGGGCAGGCTGCATATTCTGGAGGATGTGATGATTCCTGGCTACGTCTTTATAAAAACGGCCCGCCCGGAGGCGCTGGCTGTGGAAACGGGGAAGGCCGGGGCATTCCCGCAGCTTCTTTCTTTTGAGACGTCAGGGCAGAGTCCGGTTCCTCTGGAGGATGCGGATGTGGCGTTTCTGAGGGAAGAGCTGAAGAGCGTCCGCGATGACTATGCCTACTGGTACGATATCATAGCGCTTGCAGGGAAAGCCTGCGGGAATCTGGAAATTCTGGCCAAATACAGGGTGCTTGCGGGCAGTACGACCGGAAATAAAAGGATGCTGATAAAAAAGCAACATCAGTTTTACAGGAGCTATCTGAAGCTTGGAGTGGTACAGAGCATCCGGAATACAATGCTCTGGGGGATAAGCGGAATCAGAAAATTCACAGGGCTGTGGTGAGCAGCCCGGCGCGTTTTTATGAGAAGGGATGCAAACCTGTGCCATATGGAGGAATATAAAATGAGCGCGGAGGAACCGTTAATTACTTTAATACTGCCGGTATACAATATGGAACCGTATTTGGATAACTGTATGAAGTCGCTTTTGGCGCAGACCTGGGATCGTTTTGAACTGATCTTAGTAGATGACGGCTCGCCGGATCACTGTCGGGACATGTGCGATCAGTATACAAAGGGAGATTCCAGAATCCGGGTGATTCATAAGGAAAACGGGGGGCTCAGCTCCGCCAGAAATGAGGGGATTCAGACAGCCGCAGGCGACTATCTGCATTTTGTGGATGCAGATGACTGGCCTGAGCCGGATGACCTTGTGTATTTGTATGATCTGCTGAAAAAATATGATGCGGATTTTTCCATGGCTTCCAATATCAGGACAGACGGCAGCAAGAGGATAGAGGGACAAAGGCTGAAGGAGACATGCCTGTCACGGAGAGAATTTCTCATGAAGCTGTTTAAAATCGGAACACAGGAAAACGTCCAGTATCACAGGAAGCGGGTTTGAAAAAACGACCTTTGATCTGCTCCGGATATGGGATTTGGTCTGTGAGTATGCAGGGACTTCCACAGATGAGGTAAGGGGATGGGCCAGGCTTAACAGAGAGCGGATGAATTTCAGCATCCTGTTTCTCCTGACAATGGATTCGGATTATAAGATGCACAGAGAGAAGTGGAAGCCGGAGATAAAGCGGATACATGAGGATTTACGGCGCAGCCTGCCCGGGCTCATCCGGGCGGATCTGCCTGTTTCGAGGAAGATCCTGATGATTGGCTTTTCTTATGATACGATGAGATGGTGGACGAGTTTGGGAGCGAATCGCTCAGCAGGATTTTTTACTATGGGATAGAGGGCCTATTTACAAGAGATTTTTTGTTTTATTTCACCAACCGCTCGGGAGATCACCACCACCACCCATTTACGGTGGGCCTGCTCACATATGCGATTGTGTTTTATGTCCTGTTTGATATGACGGCGCGTTCCTCCCGCCGCTTTACCAGGGGAGAAATTCTCATGCCGGGCTTAACGGCCACAGGGGTTCTTTCCGCATACCGGTACAGGGATCTCCTTGGAAGCGGCAGTATAGCGGTCATCATTGAGAGAGGCATCAAGCAAAGCATACTGCTATCTGAACTGGAATGAAGGCGGCTGGGCCGACGAGGTGGCAAACAGCTTATCCAATAAGGTGGTGCGGATATATGGAATTTTTTTGTGTATGATTCTGCTGATGATCCTGCTCTCCTGTAAATACAGCAGGGGAAAAGGGAAGGCGGACAATGGAATTCTGGACAGGCCCATGGTCAGCTACATGTTTCTGGCAGCCGTCTGCGCGCTGGGATGCCTGAGCATCAAAACAGACGGAGCCTATTAGCGACATCCAGCTGCTGATCGGCCAGTCGTCCAGTGAGGGGGAGCTGGCTCCCGGCTTGTAAAATCAGGAGGTTTATGGTAGGATGGAGATACGAAAACGAAAGGGAAAGCAGGTGGGAAGATTGACAGTAACGGAACAGCAATATCAGGAAGATTTACAGCGTTTAAGAGGTTTACGGCCAATCGATGATGATTTCATGCGTTGTCTTTTTAAAGACAATATTCCACTGGCTGAATTTGTGTTGCGCATTATCACAGATAAACCAGATTTAATTATTACTGATTGTGAAACACAGAAGGATATGAAAAGACTGGCTGGGGCACGTTCTATCTGTTTGGACGCATATGGAACAGATTCAGTTGGAAAAAAATACGATTTGGAAGTCCAGAGGCAAGACAAGGGAGCAGACCCACACAGAGCAAGGTATCATTCTTATCCAAACTTATATAAAATCCAAACTTTTTTCTTAAATGTAGTATTAGGAACCTTCTTAGAGAAAAAAGTTTGGATTTTCTTTTTATTTCCTCAAGGGCAGTATACCACAAAAACTGGCAAGAGTACCACTTTTTTCTTTCCATTTCGGTTTTATTTCTTTGTCACATTCGTCTTCAAGTGT
>QXXC01000155.1 GCA_009911305.1 Clostridiaceae bacterium
AAAAACGCCTTAAGCCAGGCCACCAAGGGACTGGGAACCATTACGAAAACGGTCGCTTCCGCTACGGCGGCAGCAGCCGCAGCCGTAGGAGCTATGGGCATAGCTGCCATAAATACCGGCCGGGAATTTGAAGGAGCCATGAGCCAGGTCGCCGCCACCATGCTGATTGACAAGACCACAGCGGAGGGGCAAAAGGCTTTTGAAACATTGGAGAACGCCGCCAGGGAGTGCGGGGCAAGTACAGCCTTTTCAGCGACGGAGGCGGCGGAAGCCTTGAACTATTTAGCCCTTGCAGGTTACGACGCAGACAAGGCGGCAACGGCACTGCCGACCGTCTTAAAACTTGCAGGGGCGGGCGCCATGGACCTGGCAGCCGCCAGCGATATGGTAACAGACAGCATGAGTGCCCTGGGCATTGAAGCGACCGAAGCGAACCTTACGCAATTCTCCGATCAGTTGGCTCAGACAGCCAGCAAGGCGAGCACCAGCGTCGCACAGTTGGGCGAGGCTATTCTGACTGTAGGAGGAACGGCAAAAGGACTCGCCGGGGGAACGACGGAGCTTAACACAGCCCTCGGAATTTTGGCAGATAACGGACTAAAAGGAGCGGAAGGAGGTACACACCTTAGAAATATTATATTGAGCCTGCAGAACCCGACGGACAAGGCGGCGGCTTCGCTTAAGTCTTTGGGTGTTGACGTATACGACGCCCAGGGGAATATGCGCGGCCTTAACGACGTATTTAAGGACTTGCAGGGAGCCATGGACGGGATGGACAACGCCTCGAAAGACACCATACTCTCGACGCTGTTCAATAAGACCGACCTTACGGCGGCCAACGCCATGCTTGCGAATTGTACGGACCGCTTCGACGAGCTGTCCGCTTCGATTGAGAACAGCGCCGGAGCTTGCGAAAATATGTACGCTATCCAGCTTGACAACCTTAACGGAGATATTGACATTTTGAAGTCCGGTCTTTCCGATTTGGGAATCAGCATATACCAGGACCTTAACGGGTCTTTAAGGGAAATGACCCAGTTAGCCACCAGCATGGTCGGGGAGCTTTCCGAGGCGTACAAGAGCGGCGGCATGGAGGGCATGGTCGGAGCGGTAGGCGGATGCATGGCCGAGGTAGTAAACACCATAGCGGACTACGCCCCGCAGGTAGTAAGCATGGGCGTGGACCTTTTGGAGAATTTCATAAGCGGGATAACAGACAACTCCGGGGCATTGGCAACGGCGGCGTCGGAAGTTATTACCGTTTTTGTCGAGGGGCTTTTTACCCTGGTTCCGCAGGTTATACTTGCCGGAATCGACATATTGACCCAGTTCGTGCAGAGCATGACCGCCCAGCTTCCACAGCTTATAAGCACCGGAACGCAGGCAATCGTGAACTTTGTAAACGGCATCATACAGCGGCTGCCGGAGGTCATATCGACGGCACTTACGCTGGTTCAGACCCTTGTAAACAGCATAGGACAGAACGCCCCCATGCTTATAAGCGCAGCTATTCAGCTTATAGGAAATTTGGTTTTAGGCATAGTTTCCATGCTTCCCCAGCTTCTGCAGATGGGGATCCAGCTTATTTTGAGTTTGGTGCAAGGGATAATTTCTAACCTGCCCCAGATTTTGCAGATGGGCGTCCAGATTATTATAAGCCTTGTTTCCGGCATAACCCAGATGCTACCCATGATTATCCAGGGCGGCATACAGCTAATTATTTCACTTATCCAGGGAATTATAGCGAATTTGGGCAACATTGTGCAGGCGGCCGTCCAGATTGTTATAACACTGGCGACGGGCTTAATCCAGGCAATACCGCAGCTTATAGCGGCAATACC
>QXXC01000156.1 GCA_009911305.1 Clostridiaceae bacterium
AAAAACGCCTTAAGCCAGGCCACCAAGGGACTGGGAACCATTACGAAAACGGTCGCTTCCGCTACGGCGGCGGCAGCCGCAGCCGTAGGAGCTATGGGTATAGCTGCCATAAATACCGGAGCCGAGTTTGAAAAATCCATGAGCCAGGTTGCCGCCACCATGCTGATCGACAAGACCACGGCGGAGGGGCAAAAGGCCTTTGAAACACTGGAGAACGCCGCCAGGGAGTGCGGGGCAAGTACAGCCTTTTCAGCTTCGGAGGCGGCTGAAGGTCTAAACTATTTAGCCCTTGCAGGTTATGATGCAGAAAAAGCGGCGGCAGCGTTGCCGACCGTTTTAAAACTTGCAGGGGCGGGAGCCATGGATCTGGGACACGCCAGCGACATGGTGACGGACAGCATGAGCGCCCTGGGGATAGAGGCAACCAAGACGGACCTCACGCAGTTTTCTGATCAGTTGGCCCAGACAGCCAGCAAGGCGAACACGAATGTCGCCCAGTTGGGCGAGGCTATTCTGACCGTAGGAGGAACGGCAAAAGGACTCGCCGGGGGAACGACGGAGCTTAACACAGCCCTCGGAATTTTGGCAGATAACGGACTAAAAGGAGCGGAAGGAGGTACACACCTTAGAAATATTATATTGAGCCTGCAGAACCCGACGGACAAGGCGGCGGCTTCGCTTAAGTCTTTGGGTGTTGACGTATACGACGCCCAGGGGAATATGCGCGGCCTTAACGACGTATTTAAGGATTTGCAGGGAGCCATGGTCGGGATGGACAACGCCTCGAAGGACGCTATACTCTCGACGTTGTTCAATAAGACCGACCTTACGGCGGCCAACGCCATGCTTTCAAATTGTACGGACCGTTTCGACGAGCTGTCCGCTTCGATTGAGAACAGCGCCGGAGCTTGCGAAAATATGTACGCTATTCAGTTAGATAACTTAGACGGAGATATAAAGATATTACAATCCAGTCTTTCCGATTTAGGAATCAGCATATACCAGGACCTTAACGGACCTTTAAGGGAAATGACCCAATTAGCCACCAGCATGGTCGGGGAGCTTTCCGAGGTGTACAAGAGCGGCGGCATGGAGGGCATGGTCGGAGCGGTAGGCGGATGCATGGCTGAGGTAGTAAACACCATAGCGGACTACGCCCCGCAGGTAGTAAGCATGGGCGTGGACCTTTTGGAGAATTTTATAAGCGGGGTAACGGACAACTCCGGGGCATTGGCAGGAGCAGGGGCGAACATTGTTACTACTTTAGTCGAGGGGCTTTTTACCCTGGTTCCGCAAGTCATACTTGCCGGAATCGACATATTGACCCAGTTCGTGCAGAGCATGACCGCGCAGCTTCCGCAGCTTATAAGTACCGGAACGCAGGCAATAGTAAACTTCGTAAACGGCATCATACAGCGATTGCCGGAGGTTATATCGACGGCCCTTACGTTGGTTCAGACACTTGTAAACAGCATAGGACAGAACGCCCCCATGCTTATAAGCGCAGCTATTCAGCTTATAGGAAATTTGGTTTTAGGCATAGTTTCCATGCTTCCACAGCTTCTGCAGATGGGAATACAGCTTATTTTGAGTTTGGCGCAGGGAATACTTTCTAACCTGCCCCAGATTTTACAGATGGGCGTACAGATTATTATAAGCCTTGTTTCCGGCATAACCCAGATGCTGCCCATGATTATACAAGGCGGCATACAGCTAATTATTTCACTTATCCAGGGAATTATAGCGAATTTGGGGAACATTGTGCAGGCAGCCGTCCAGATTGTTATAACACTGGCGACGGGCTTAATCCAGGCAATACCGCAGCTTATAGCGGCAATACC
>QXXC01000157.1 GCA_009911305.1 Clostridiaceae bacterium
AGTTTTCTATGTTTGATATTCTGCAAGAACCTTGAAAATTTAATATTTTACAGTAGATTTTCTGTAAAAGACTTCATTGCCTTGGAATATGTTGATGTACTTCTGGCTTATTTCTATGCCAACATCGGATTTTGCGCATAATTCCCCAAGCCCTTTCGGAATCCAAAGAGCTTTCTGAAGTTTAAGGCTGCTATTTTACTTCCAAAAAAGAATTTACCCCGTTGTTTACCTCTTGGAAGTTTGTCCAGATGGTAATTCTTTCGGATATTGGCCGGAATGGTTTCTACACCATTTCTCAACCTTGCTAAATTGCTGAATTCCTCACTTTGCATATATCTCTGGCTTTTTGCTCTGTTGGATGCATTTTTTGAGGTAATAAAAGTGGCAACTTTTTTATAAATCTTGGGGCGGCACTGATTCTGATATGGACAGCCGACACAATGATTCCGGTCAAATGAGACTCTGCATTGCCTTGTTGTTTTGGTATAAGACTGGCCTGCCGGTTCATGACCCGCAGCACATTTCAGAAGACGGGTTCCATCTTCATTGAATTCAAAATCAGCCAAAGCATCCGGTGCTTCTTTGCCAATTAGTGCGGTAGTTACCAGTTTCACATTCTTTTCTTTCGCGAGAGCTACATTGTCCTGGCCATCATAACCGCCATCTGTAACCAGAATGATTTCTTCTTCAGACTTTTCCATTGCTGAAAGAGATTCCTGAAGGAAATGACTGTCCGTATGAGTGTTTTTATCAAACTGATAATCCGTCACTACAGAGCCATTCCTGCCAACCGTTTCTTCTATGTTTGCGGCATATCCTCTGTATGACTTGCCGGATTTGTTTCTGTAAGTGGCATCCGGATCAGATGGATTTTGAAGTGCCGATGAATTCATGGTGCCATCTTCCTTGGTCCTCAGACGACGTTTATCATTTTCAACAACTGTCTGGTCAGAAAGGCATCTGACAAAAAGCTGGTATTCTGTCGTTTCTTCAAAATCTGTTTTGCACAGTTCCAGCAAGCAGTCACTGTCTGCCAGCAAGGTTTGAATAATTGCTTCCATGTCATCATTTCTCTGATGATAGAAGATACGGTTATAATCATTCGGGTCTGCGTAATGCTTTAGTGGCTCAGGAACCATGTCTGGCTGCTTCTTTGTAAGATAAACAACCAGTTTGGATATACAGGTATAGATCAGCTCCATACGGCTCAGAAAACGAATGTTAGCTTCTATCATCATGGAATCCATACGGCGTATGCGTCCATTCAGTTTCATTATCTTAGCGATTTTACCGCTGAGATCTTTTACACAGTCGTGGTATAGGTCCACACCATGAAGTGTCTCATAGTCATAGCATCTTTTACGGAAACGACTCAGGGTTTTGTCTGATATCGGCTGTTCTGCAAAGCTTGTGGTATGCAACGCGTATTGAAGGTGGAGATCAAGCATCAGATTCTCAACGATTTCATCATCAGAATAATCAAAAAGTTCCTTGATGATGAGCGCACCGATAATAACGTTTACAGGTGTATTAGGTCTGGACGCTTTATCACAGTACAGGACAGAAAAACGTTCTTCATCTATAGATGGAAAAATTTCATCAGCAAAAATCTTCGCCCATGATTTTTCCAAAGCTTTTCTTTCGCGTTCAGTAAGAGCCGTAAAACTATCATCTAATGATAATTGCTGACAATCATTTGTTTTAAAAGACATAGAACATACCACCTTTCAGAAGTTATTACTATTATAACTTATAAAGCAATGGAATACTTGTATTTACTGTAAAATATTAAATTTTCAAGGTTCTATTTCGTGGGCTTTTGACCCCAGCATCATG
>QXXC01000158.1 GCA_009911305.1 Clostridiaceae bacterium
TAAAAAGTTCCCCTTTAATGATAAATTCTTATCGTCTTACCACATAAACTAATAGATAACTATGTATTATCTATTAAACAAGCAACATAGATTATTAAAAATCTGAAATCAACTGGATTAGATAAGGAGCCAGGAAACTTAATTGATATCATTCGTAATACCCCATTCAGGATCCTGCCTATGAGGGATTAGCTAAGAATTAGCAGAGATTTTATTCAAGGAGAATTTAATATTGGAGAATGAATATTCAGCGCCGTTTGATATATAAGGGAACAGTGAAGATTATACGGATATGGATACATGATAAAAAATAAGATAAATAACGGATTTTGCCTTTTATATAGGCAGCCCCCTCCGTTCCATAGAGCCGGATAATTTTATGTTTACTCAACAAGAACATAAATCCAATTAAAACGCATCAATCCAAACACTTCCCCACCGTTCAGATTGATGCATCGCACGCTTAATTGGTAAAAAACTTAAATATGAAAATCCTTCCTCGGATGCTTCGCCGTCAGTATATCCCTCTGCTTCGACATCGCAACATGCGTATAGATCTCCGTAATATTGATAGAGCTATGCCCCAGCATTTCCTGTATATATCGGATATCCACATCCGCCTCCAGAAGGCAGGTAGCGAAAGTATGGCGGAACATATGCGGCGTGATATGTAAATCAATGGAAGCCAGAACCGTATATTTATTGATCATCCTGCGCACAGACTGATCCGACAGAGCTTTTCCGTTCTGATTTACAAAAAAATGCCCGCAGCGCTGCATTTCCGCCGTAAAATCGCATTTATACTGTTCTAATGTACGCACCACATCACTGTTTCCGATCTGCACCCTGCGTTCTTTGGAGCCTTTTCCATAAATCAGTATCGTCCGGTCATAGAGATTGACGTCATTTATTTTCAGGGAGCACAGCTCAGAAATCCGTATCCCGGTCGCGAAGAGCAGCTCGACGACCGCGGCGTCCCGCAGGGCGTTCCGCTTCTGGTACTTTGTTTTTCCGTTCGACGCCTGCTTATAGATCGCGGACAAAAACATTTCAACCGTGTGGAGCGGGATCGTTTTGGGCAGGAGGACAGGCTCGCGGAATTTTACCTGTATTTTGTTAAACGGATTCCGCTCAATCAGCTCCCGGTATTCAAAATAGTGGAAGAGCGCTTTCAGGGAGGCAATCTTGCGTTTTACGGTTTTGGGTTTATAGCACTGGTGAAGGTTTGCAATGAAACTTTCCAATACATCCGGAGTGGTTTTTAAAATATCAGCGGAATCAATATGCCTACTAAACTGCGCCAGATCGATCCGGTATGCGCGCAGCGTTTTGGCATCCAGCCGTTTCTGGCTCTGGCAGTACCCCAGATAGTGGTTGATATGCGTCTGTGGATTCGTCATAATAAAATTCTCCTTCTTATGTATTTAAAGGGAACGATTCACCCTCTGCCGCTTTGGGGCAAAGGGGCGAAAAATCGCCTTTGGCATATCGTACATGGATTTTGGCAGGATTGCACTTGTTAAATATTTATCAGTAATGGGAAGCCGTAAGGTTTGGTCTGTAACAATCAGGACGGGACGTCTGTTTCGTAGAACTGTGAATATGCAGAAGCCTTTGCTGTCTTCTTGCCACGCTGTGATCCGGCACAGAGCTCCCAGGCGTGGATGCGCATTGTTTTTCAGGGGAAATATGCGTTGACAATGCCGTTATTTTAACGTATAATTTATATACAAACACGGTAAACGCATGATTTGATATCTTTGCATCAGGGAGAAAATCTGCTATATTGTATTTAATGACTGACA
>QXXC01000159.1 GCA_009911305.1 Clostridiaceae bacterium
AATATGAGCCTCCTCTACCTGCATCTCCCGCATAACAGCAGCCTGCTCGCTGCTGCCCGCTTCGCCCGGGAAAATCCGGCAGTATCCGTAAACCTCCCCCATTCACCGCACCCCCATTTTTCTTCGCAGGATTCTCATAACCGGAATACATTTCATAATATATGATTTATGAATCAATCGGTTTTGTCCAGTTATGTATACCTTTCTTTTTTCATAATCCGTCTTTGGAATTCCGTCAGAATCAACAAAAAATATGCTTATTATTCTTGATTTCCGGCCGATAATAGTATAAAATAGATATGTTTTAGAAAATAAAAAGGAATTCAAAAATGTATACATTTTTGAATTCCTTATAATAACAGTTTAACGCACTGTCTCCCAAATTCAGGCGGACTTTCCATTATACAATAACATCTGTTTCAATACACTTTCCTCTTTCGTAACGACCTCAATTTGTTCTAAAATATAAAGGGCGGTTCAAAATTCATAAAAATTTTATTGCATTAACCAAAGTAAAACCGTACAATATAGGCAAAGAAGCAGACAACGGAAAAGGAGAAATTCTATGCAGCATGCCATGTTAAAAATAAATCACTTGCTGGAACATCTCGAAGAAGAAGATTTTGGGAAGGCGATTTCCTATATTGAATTTTTAATCAGCGCCAGAAGAAAAGAAAATATGAAGAAAAAAGCAGCCGAAGAATGTGTCGATGTTGAGGCGATAGTGTCTTCGCTCATAGGCGTTATCCCTGATAGCGGCAGAACACTGGAGGATTATCGAAATGAAAGGCTGAGAAAATATGAAATTCCTGATTGATACAAATATTATTCTTGACGTACTTTTAAAGAGGGAGCCTTTCTGCAGCAGCGGAGTCGGCGTGCTGAACTTAGCGAAACAGCGCAGCGTCCATTTATATGTTTCGGCATCCGCGGTCACTGATATTTACTACATCGCAAATCGCGAGCTGAGAGATAAGGCGCAGGTAAGGAGCCTGTTAATAAAGCTTGTTAAAATCGTCTCAATCGCAAGTGTTTCCGAAGATGAAATCCAATATGCACTTTCACTGTGCTGGGGAGATTTTGAGGATTCCGTGCAGTATTCCGTCGGCCTGTTACAGGAAATGGACGGAATCGTAACACGCAATCCAAAAGACTATAAAGAGGCCGAAATCAGGATATGGACGCCTGACGAATTGTTGTCGCAGCGGCAGCAAAATCAGACAATCTCCCCCTCCTCATGACATTCATCCGCCAGTCAGCACGAGGCGTTTCTGGTAAATAAAGGCTTCAGATATCACCATTCTATACCGGAGTGTTTATCTCAGAACCCCTCCGGCAGATCCTCCTCACTGATCGCCCCCGCATCCATCGTCGCGATCTTTTCCACAGGAATCCCGCATTCCAGCAGGGATCTCTCAATCTCATCCACGATATCCCGATCCAGCACCGCAATCGCCACATGGTCAAATTCCGCCTCCAGAAGCTCCTGCATGCCCTGCACCATATGGCCTTCCAGCATCCGGCCGCCGCTGTAGCTGTCCGCCCAGCAGGCCAGCTCATAATCCTCTGACCGGTCGATTATCTTCACCAACTGTACCCCGACCGTCCCCGCCCCGTACACAGCCACCCGGCTGCCTTTTTTCACCTGAGGATACGGGTACAGAAACCTGCGCGGCTTTTCCAGCAGGATGCTGTAATCGCAGTTCATGATGTACCAGATTTCCAGAAATACCATATGTAAATATAAAGCGCGGCTGCAGTCATGCGCCGCCATCTGTTCCTTCACGATCCCAAACCATATCTT
>QXXC01000160.1 GCA_009911305.1 Clostridiaceae bacterium
CAGACCACCAGCCACTCCAACATTGACGCCATGTTCGAGGCCTACATCGCCAACCTGCGCAGACAGCTGGATGGCCTGGGCAATGAGAAGATGAAGCTGGAAGCAGAGCTGAGGAACATGCAGGTTCTCGTTGAAGACTTCAAGAAGAAGTATGAGGACGAGATCAACAAGCGTGCCGCTGCAGAAAACGAGTTTGTCCTCCTGAAGAAGGATGTTGACGCAGCCTACATGAACAAGATTGAACTTGAGGCCAAGGTCGATGCTCTCCAGGATGAAATCAACTTCCTCAGGGCAGTCTACGAGGCTGAGCTGCGTGAGCTGCAGTCTCAGATCAAGGACACGTCAGTCGTTGTGGAGATGGACAACAGCAGGAACCTGGATATGGATGCCATTGTGAATGAAGTCCGTGCTCAGTATGAGGACATCGCCAACCGCAGCCGTGCCGAGGCAGAGTCATGGTACAAACAGAAGTTTGAGGAGCTGCAGTCCTCCGCTGGTAGCTATGGTGAGGACCTGCGCTCTACCAAGGCTGAGATCGCTGATCTGAACAGAATGATTGCCCGCCTGCAGAACGAGATCGAGGCCGTCAAGGGACAGCGTGCCAACCTGGAGGCCCAGATTGCAGAGGCAGAGGAGCGTGGTGAGATTGCAGTGAAGGATGCCAAGTTCCGCATCAAGGAACTTGAGGATGCTCTCCAGAGAGCTAAGCAGGATATGGCCAAGCAGGTGCGTGAGTACCAGGAGCTCATGAACGTCAAGCTGGCTCTGGACATTGAGATCGCCACCTACAGGAAACTCCTGGAGGGAGAGGAGATCAGAATCTCTTCTGGTGGATCCACTGCCACCATCCACATTCAGCAGCAGTCCTCTGGAGGCGGCGGCGGCGGTGGCAGTGGATTCTCCTCCAGCTCTGGATACGGCTATGGAGGCGGAATGTCAAGTGGATACGGAGGATCGTTTGGCGGTGGCATGGGCAGTGGCATGGGCGGTGGCATGGGCGGTGGCATGGGCGGTGGTATGGGCGGTGGCATGGGCGGTGGCATGGGCGGTGGCTACGGCGGCGGCACAAGCATCAGCAGAAGCTCTGTCAAAACTGTTAGCAGCCAGAGGCGCTACTAAACTGAAGCTTCTCAACTTTTCCCTGCACCTTTTACCAACAACACATCAATGGTGCTAAAATGTTAGCGATTAGCCCAACCTCAACATCCAACCAATTTCTGAATACTGTTAATGTTTTTTTTTCACTTGATAAAAAGATTAGGAAGAAATCTTCAGTAGTAGATGTTAATGGATGACCTTCTGAAATATTATCCCAAAAGAAACCAGGAAGAACGTAAAAGGAAATGCTTGATTCTCTTTAACCCTGCTGAAAGTTCTTTATTTTCTGCACTGATATGTTCTGGGGAAAAGGAAGACTCGATAGGTATAAAAATTATAACCACTGAAGCTGTTTGTTATAACTGAAGCCACTGAATTTAAAGTTAGGACAAGGTTACGAGTGTTAATGTGACAGTAGGTGAGAGATTTTCTAAACGTGTCCCATCGGGATCGACGTTTTCAGCCAAAACAAACCTGCTCCCAGTGCTAAACAGAATCACTGGATTTTTAATAATGGATGCGTATAATTAGACTGTGAACAGATCTGTTTTGGTGTAAACAGCATCCCCTCTGGGTCCTGATGTCAATCCTCTCAATGCCATCTGCCTTTTCACTTGCTAATTCGGCAGCTGTTTGCTAACTTACAGTACAGACCAACTAAACAAGCTCATGTCCAC
>QXXC01000161.1 GCA_009911305.1 Clostridiaceae bacterium
ATATAACTATACGGGGTCGAAATAAATTCGCCACTCCTCCTTCCGTGCTCTGTAGTGTATTGCTATTCCTAAGGCTATTATAAACAAAATGGAGGGGGGACACAACAAGCTTTTTCATGTCTTGTTTGTGCCTTGAGCGAAGCGAAAGGAATGATAAAAACTATGGAATTTTATCAAGTAATCAATAACCGCAGGACTGTACGGGATTTGACCGCAGAGCCTATTCCTGCTGATGTACTGGAGCATATCATTGCCGCCCCCTACCTACGACCACAGGCGGGAATGGGAATTTGTAATCCTGCGTGGGGAAGAAGAAAAAGAAAACGCTTTACAGTTTGTCAAAGCATTTGCCGAAGCACAGGGAGAAAACCGTTTTGTAAGTGCTTCGGCTTCCCCGCAACAGAAAATGTATGCGGACGCAATGCCGAAACAGTATTCCATGCTTCGGAAAAGCGGCTGCGTGATACTGCCCTTTTTCAAGGGAGGAAACAGCCTGTTTCATGTTTGCTCTGTTAGTTCCTTAAATTCCTTTGCTTCGGTATGGTGCTGCATTGAAAATATTTTCCTTGCGGCGACTGCGGAGGGGGCAGCCTGCTCTATGCGTATTCCAGTAGGAAACGAGGGTGGACCTATGTCATGCGCCGAAAGGTTATTTACTGCCCTGCTATATCGGTCTTGGCTATCCCGCAAAAGACGCCGCTGTTTTAGAGCAGGTGGAGCGTCCAGTAAAAAACACGCTGCATTTTGGAAAATGGTAAAACGGAGGTACGTAAAATGATTATCAATACAGGAGGACGGACAGATACCGTCCAGTATTATACGGAATGGCTGTTGAACCGCTTTTCGCAGGGGTACGCACTTTCACGCAACCCATTATTCCCAAACAAAGTGACACGTTATGAACTGACCCCGGACACGGTGGACTGCGTTGTATTCTGCTCTAAGAATTACAAGCCAATTCTGCCACGCCTGCATGAGATTACAGACCGTTTCAATACTTACTTCCACTACACGATTACCGCTTATGGAAAAGAGATTGAGCCGGGCGTTCCGGGCATAGAGGAAAGCATGGAAACCTTAATCAGACTGTCTGAAATCGTTGGGAAACAGCGGATTGCATGGAGGTATGACCCTGTTCTGCTGACAAAGGAATACACCATAAAGCGGCATTTAGAAACCTTTGAGCGTATGGCAAAGGTGCTTTCCCCCTGTCCGAACAGGACATGAACGCACTGGCACAGGGGCTTGGCTCTATTGCCTAAAAATACGGCATTACTATTCAGACCTGCGGGACAAACGGCGATTTTTCCCGTTACCATATCCAAACTTCCGGCTGCATGACGCTTGATATTTTGGGAAATGCCAATGGTATCATATTCAAGGACTTAAAACATAAAGGAACACGGCAGGGCTGCCATTGTATTGAAAGCCGGGACATAGGTCCAAAGTTCCGATACTTCCTGCCGGATCGCTTCGCCCTCTTTCCGTATCTGTTCCGTTTCCTGTCCTGCCGCTATCCAGCGGATCGACCGTCTTATAATACGCGCACATCTGCGCGTCTTTGAAGTTGGGTTCTACGACACAGGCAGAGATAAGCAGCTTGCCGTATTTTTCGGTATCCAGCTCCCTTACTGTCTGGCCGTTTACCTTACTTGTGCGCTGCGCCCGCCTTATAAGCCTGTCATTCGT
>QXXC01000162.1 GCA_009911305.1 Clostridiaceae bacterium
TCATCATTATATCCATTCCTTTCGCTACGCTCAGGCACAAAACGTTATGAAAATGGTTTGCCTGAGTTTGTTTTTTCGTTATAATTCTTTTATAGGGAACCCGGTATACTACAAATCACGGGGAGATGAGTGGGCTGTCCGGCTTGCCGGATGACCGAATCATTATATGTGTAGCCCGCCTTTTCAAGCACAAATAAGTGTGACGCAAGAGCACGTAATCTTATCTTTGTATAAACAATCTCGTTTATGCCTTAGGCGGTCAGTCAATGCCGTCTCTCCCTATCATCTTTACCGAACCTTATCGGTTCAGAAAGGAGTCCCTATGGCTTTAAAAATCGTGTACAAAATCTGCTGTGGCATTGATGTCCACAAGACTTTTGTAGTCGCCTGTATCGCCTCTACCAATGATAAAGGCGTCACCACTTATGAGAGCCACCGTTTTTCGACCTACACGAGCGGTCTGAAAAATTTGTTACAATGGCTTCTCAAACGGAATTGCAGGGATGTCTGTATGGAATCTACGGGTAAATACTGGATTCCTGTTTACAACATCTTAGAAGATGATTGTTCCATTGTCCTGGCCCATCCCAAATATGTTAAGGCTATCCGTGGAAAGAAAACTGACAAGAAAGATGCCAAATGGATTGCTGACCTGTTCAAGCATGATCTTGTTACCGCAAGCTTTATGCCGCCCGCTGACATCCGCCAGCTTCGTGACCTTATGCGCTACCGTTTCAAACTCACCTGTTTCAAATCAAGCGAAAAGAACCGTTTGCAGAACTGTCTCACGGTTTCCAATATCCAGTTGGGAAACGTTGTTTCGGACACCTTCGGCAAATCTGCACAGGCGATACTGGATAAGCTTTTGGAAAATCCCGCAGATACTTCCTTTGACATTGAACCTCTTGTTTACAAAAGTTTGAAAAAGAAACTCCCTGAACTGCGTGATGCCATTGACGGCTATATTACACCCGAACAGGCTGGTAAACTCAGGGTAATCAAGGCTCATTATGAAGACCTTGAATCCCGGAAAGCAGAGCTTGAAGAACTCATTCTTGCGCTCGCCGCTCCCTATCAGCAGGAACTTGCCATTCTTCAAACCGCTCCTGGTATCAGCAGCGACTTCACTGCCATCGGAATCATCTCCGAAACCGGTACCAATATGGAGGCTTTCCCTTCGGCGAAACACTTATGTTCATGGGCCGGGCTTACACCAACCAACAATGAAAGCGCAGGGAAGAAAAAATCTGTCCGGGTCTCCAAAGCCGGATGCTATATCAAACCACTTTTAGTACAGTGCGCTAACGCTGTCGTTAAAAGTAATAAGCATCCTGAAATACGCAACCGCTATCTCCATCTCAAAAAGCGTCGCGGTCACAAGAAAGCAATCATCGCCATAGCGAGAATGCTTCTGACTGCATTATACCACATGTTGAAGAATGGAGAAAACTATAATGCGGAACTTTACAGGAAATCCGATCTGCCTCCGGTTGATCGCGAGATCACAGTGGAACAGGCAATCATCATAGCAAGGAATCAAGGCTATAAGATTAAGTCAGCAACTGCATAGCCTTAACATTCTCAATATTCAATTTTTAAAGCGGCCACCGAAAGATGGCTTGTTTGTCGTGTGCTTAAGGTAATGAATACCCTCTACTTCTCATTTTCAATCTT
>QXXC01000163.1 GCA_009911305.1 Clostridiaceae bacterium
TAAAGATTGCAGATTGTTACGGTGGTGTAGCCCATAGGAATTAAATTATTCAGAATAAATGTAGTTGTGGTATCTATTATGCTGATGTCATCACTGGCCGGATTCAGACCAATTACCAGAATACTTTTCTTCTGTCTGCTGTCTTTGCAGGTGAAAGTCAGCTCAAACCGCTTTTTCCGGCTCTTGTCAAATACGCCTTTTCGTTCTACCGTCATTGTGTTGGTTGTATATCGTTCCATCTTATGCTCCTTCTTGCACAAAAATAAGGCAGATAACATTTCCGTTATCCGCCCATTTTCCTAAACTGCCACGCTTTTCCTGTTACGCCGACAGTGTTTCCAGTGCCGCCAGTACGCCCACTGTTATGACACATGCGCTCAAAAAGATTCCTGCGTGCATATCTATCACCTCCTGTTAAGTTTTATACATAGAGATAATATATATTTACACTATTTTATTTTCTTAAAATCCGCTTATCTGAAATTTATCTGCAGCATATAATCATAAAATGCACCCTGCAGGCTGTCCGGCATATATTCGTATCTTTCATCTGCCATATATTCATTGATTCGTTCTCTGGCCTCTTCAATCTCTCCGTCTTCTATCAGTTTCCCTACTGTTTCAGCTACTTTGACTCCTTCATTTCCATATTCCTCTAAGGATTCCACCCTCTCTTTTAGATTTTTAACATCAGCCTTGAATACATCATACTTTTTATAGCTCCCATTCATTTCATCCAAAATCGCCTTGATTTTTCCCAGGTTCATTTGGGAATACTTTTCCATTTCTTTTTCAGCGGCTTCATAAAGTTTGACATCTTCAATCAGTTTGGATATTTTCTTAGATATTTTTTCTCCCTTTAGCTCTATCTCATTTGCGTCCTGCAGTGCAGCATAGTAATTGCCCTGCTCCACCTGACTGACAATATCTTCTTCTAACTCACTGGCCTCTCCCGACATGATTATTTTTCCAATCAATAAAAGTATCACTACAACAACAGCAATGGGTAAAATCTTCTTCATATAAAATTCTCCTTTGGTTTCTTATCTACAATGTCTTCATAGTATCTTTTTGGCATATTTACAGTATGAAAGCGGCAAACGCCGCCACTTTCACACTGATTTTTCACTTCTTCGTAGTTCTATATGTATCACTTCCGGCAAAACAGATTATCCGAATTTCTTAACCATATATACAATGCCGGAAATTGCTGCCACCACCCAAAACAGTTCCCATAAAAATCCAATCACATAAGATAACAGCCATACAAGAACCACTATTCCGACGACTGCCGCAAGAATCAACAGTATCTTCTTCATGATTTCTCCTTTTGTCCGCAAGTTTATTTTTTGAACAGTTTTCCAAGCCCTTTTATCATATCCATTCCGCTTTTCGGGTTTAAGATTTTATCCTTCTGCTTTTCCAGATATTGGACTGCTTCGGCTGTATCCTCTTGGACTAACCCAAGTTTCGGCAATAGCTCCTCCATACTCTTTCTGACCTCCTCAATTTTTTCCAGAGATGAAGTGTCTGCTTTTTTCATTGCCTTTAACAGTCTGTCTTTTCCGGCCTGCTTGCGGTCTACTTTTTTCAGCAGTCCTGTCGTACAGAATTTTTTGTCAAAATCAGATAAGTA
>QXXC01000164.1 GCA_009911305.1 Clostridiaceae bacterium
GAGGCTGTAAATTTTTCTGTGTCTATGAAGGAAAAATCCTTCCGATAAGATTCAGATATGTACCGTATTCTGTCGAATTATTAGATTGAATTTGGTGTCGATTTATCTATCTGATTATAGTATTGCCAATCTCTATGGTTTTATACAGAAATGTCTACTTTTTTGCATCAAAAATAAAGCATCCCGATTGCTCTTTTTCGTGGGCCCTGCCCACACCCGGCCTCTGGAATAAGATTGGGCTTTCCGGCAATACTATAGATGCCGACGGAATAAGGCTGGGGACAGCGACATCTTCCATAATGCCCTGCCCCAGGCTTTCCTTTTCTACAGGTATTGTGTCAGCCGCTCCCCGTAGAGGACTGTCAGCTGGCTGAGTACCTGGTCCCAGTTGCGGTAACGCTGCGTCCATTTCTTCGCTACATTCTGGCTTGCCAGATAGAGCATCTTTTCCAGTGAGCTGTCACTGGGGAACACGCTTTTTGTCTTTGTCACTTTCCGGTACTGGCGGTTCAGCCCTTCAATCACATTTGTCGTGTACATTATGCGCCTGACCTCGTCAGGAAACTGGAAGAAAGAGCTGACATCCTCCCAGTTGTTCTCCCAGTTGCTGACGGCATAAGGGTATTTCTTTCCCCATTTCTCTCGGATATCGGCCAGTGCATCCAGGCCCGCTTTCTCGCTCGGGGCATTATATACCGCCTTGAAGTCGGATGAGAACTTCTTCAGGTCGCTGTAGTTCACATATTTGAATGAGTTGCGCAGCATGTGGATGACACAGCGCTGGATCTGGGCCTGGGGGAACACGGCCCCGATTGCTTCCTTGAAGCCGTGCAGGCCGTCCACGCAGAAGAACAGCACGTCCTGCACGCCACGGTTCTTCAGGTCGTTCAGCATCCCCATCCAGAACTTGGAGCTCTCATTTGCCCCTACCGTGATGCTGAGGATCTCCTTGTACCCTTCCGTTGTGACGCCCAGCACCACATAGGCCGCCCGGCTCAGTATCCTCCCGTCCTCCCTGACCTTGTAGTGGATGCAGTCCATGAACACGAAAGGGTAGACCGGGTTCAGGGGCCGGGACTGCCATTCCCTGATCTCCGGCAGGATCTTGTCCGTGATCTTGCTGACCATCTCTGCTGACAGCTCTATCCCATAGAGGTCCTGGAGCTGGTCATGGATGTCCCGAGTGCTCATCCCCCTGCCATAGAGCGAGATGACCTTTTCCTCAATCCCAGAGACATCCCTCTGGTATTTGGGGACAATCTTCGGCTCGAACTCGCCGTTCCTGTCCCGAGGGACGTCGCTCTGGAACTCCCCATACTGGCTCTTGAGCTTCTTGGGGGAATGGCCGTTGCGCTTGTTGGCGCTGTCCATGTCGCCTTTCTGGTTCTTTTCATAGCCCAGTGCCGCATCCAGCTCTGCCTCCATAAGTTCCTGCAGGATGTCCTTGAATCCATCCCTCAGCAGGGTGTAGACGTCTGCCACACTACTGATGTTGTTGTCTGCAATAATCTGTCGAATCTGTTCCTTTGCTACTGGCATATAAATACTCCTTTTCGATAAGAATTTCCATATCTTGATTCTTACCAAAAAGGAGCTATTTTTTACCTAAGACACAAACTTTTTTACACTACC
>QXXC01000015.1 GCA_009911305.1 Clostridiaceae bacterium
TGTCAGTCATTAAATACAATATAGCAGATTTTCTCCCTGATGCAAAGATATCAAATCATGCGTTTACCGTGGTGAAAATATCCGGAAACCTGGTCTTCAATGCGCAGGAGCTGGTTATACTTTGCCACCCGGTCCGACCGGCATGGGGCCCCTGTCTTGATCTGGCCGGAATTAACCGCAACGGCGATGTCGGCGATGATGGAGTCCTCGGTTTCGCCGGATCGGTGCGAGATCACGGTGGTATAACCCGCCCTTTTTGCCATCTCAATGGCTTCAAAGCTCTCGGTCAGCGTGCCGATCTGGTTGACCTTAATCAGGATGGAATTCGCTGCTCCCTCATCAATTCCGCGCTTTAAGCGCTTTGTATTGGTCACAAACAGATCATCCCCCACGAGCTGCACGGCCGCTCCCAGCTCCCGGGTCATGAGACGCCAGCCCTCCCAGTCCTCCTCCTGGAGCCCGTCCTCGATGGAGCAGATCGGGAATTTCCGAATCAGGCTCTTATAATAATCAACCATCTCGCCGGCGGTGCGCGCCACCCGCGTACCGCTCATCTTTCCCTCTCCGGGAAACAGATAGAGCCCGCTGGCCTCGTCGTAGAGCTCGCTGGAGGCAGCGTCAATCGCGATTTTGATATCCTCGCCGGGGCGGTATCCGCTCTGCTCCACAGCCTTTACGATCGTTTCCAGCACCTCCTCTGCGTTTTTGAGATCCGGCGCAAAGCCGCCCTCATCCCCGACGGCTGTGCTCAGATTCCGCTCGTTTAAGACTGTTTTCAGGGTGTGGTAGATCTCCGCGCACATCCGCAGGCCCTCGCTGAAGCAGCAGGCCCCGGTGGGCATGATCATGAATTCCTGCAGATCCACGGTATTGTCCGCATGCCTTCCCCCGTTTAAAATATTCATCATCGGAACCGGCAGGCGGCCGGCCCCGATCCCGCCAAGATAGCGGTAGAGCGGGATTCCCAGGCCCGCTGCGGCCGCCCTTGCCACGGCCATGGATACGCCAAGGATGGCATTGGCCCCCAGCTTCCCCTTGTTTTCCGTTCCGTCTGCGTTCCGCATCATGCGGTCAATCGTCTGCTGCTCCAGCGCGTTTTCAAACAAAATCGCCTCGCCCAGGACGGTTCCAATGTGCTCCACAGCCTTTCTCACGCCCTTGCCATGGTAGCGCAGCGCGTCGCCATCCCTGAGCTCTACCGCCTCAAACTTCCCGGTCGATGCGCCGGACGGGACAGCCGCGCGCCCCGTCGCGCCGTTTTCCAGCGTCACCTCCGCCTCAATCGTCGGATTCCCCCGCGAATCCAGGATCTCCCGGCCTTTTACACCGATAATCTCGAAATCTTTATACATGATATCTGCCTCCTTGGAATTGTATTCGACAGTATCAGTATCTTCGATTCTTTTTAGTTTATTCGCGCGGATAGCTGCTGGGGGAAAAGTCGTTGGGGGGAAACGTTGCTGGCTGGAAAAGTCGCTGGCTGGAAAAGTCGCGGAAGGGACGCCGGAAGCAGGCGATAGATCCGACGAAACCGCGCTCTCGCTCAGAGAAAAGCGCAGCGGACGCTAAGCTCGAAAAAACCTCGCTAAGCGCCGGCGGTTTTCTATGGGTTTCTTACGGATCTATCGCCTGCTTCCGGCTGTATAGATGGTAAGCCTTAAATGATAACTCCTTATTGGACATGTTTCAAATTTTGTGAATATGAAAACTTTTTCTATTGATTAGGCAATTTCATTATAAACATTCGGCCCTCCCCGCTCCTTCCCCAGCCAGGGAGCCGCTCATACGTTCTTTACGCCCTCAATTCAATCCCAAGCCCCTGCAGCCCATTCAAAATCTTCTTCATCACTGCATTGACTTCCTTCTCCTCCAGCGTATGATCCTTCGCCCGGAACGTAAGCGAATAGGCGACAGACTTAAATCCCGCTGTGATCTGGCTTCCTTCATATATATCAAACAGCTCGCAGCTTTCCAGCAGCGCCCCGCCCCGCTGTTCCAGGACGTCCTCAATCTGTCCGGCCAGAACCTCTTTTTTCACCACCATGCTCAGATCCCTGGTCACAGGCGGATATTTGGCGATCCCGGTGTACTTATAGTCAAAGGTAGCGAACTCCAAAACAGCCGGAATATCGATCACGGCGATATACGCCCGCTCCCCGATCCGGTAGGCATCCGCGACATCGGGATGCAGCTCGCCCAGATACCCCACGGTTTTATTCTCATAGAGAATCGTTGCCTGACGGCCCGGGTGAAGGAAGGGTTTTCCTGCGTCCGGACTGTAGCGCGGCTTCTTCCTCATTCCGGCACGCTCAAAGAATTCCTCTGCCACGCCCTTCATAGTGTAGAAATCGCCGTCCCCGTACATGCCGAGCGTGAACTGGACGCGCTCGTCGGGCAGCTTGGCCAGAGGAAGCTGTTCCGGAAGATATACGGTCGCCATCTCATACAGCCGTACGTCCCGGTTCCGGCGGCTGTAGTTCGTGGACAGGGAGGTCAGCATGCCGTTTAACGGCAGGGTGCGCATGACGCTGAAATCCTCTCCCAGGGGGTTTGAGATGGGGATCGCCCTGCGCAGGGCGTCATCCTCCGGCAGCAGCAGGCGGTCGAATACTTTGGGGCTCTCAAAGGAGTACGTCATGCTCTGGGAAAAGCCGCAGAACTCGGCGATCTCCCTGGCAATCTCCTCGATCCGCATCTTAAAGGAGAGCTTTCCGGTCGTCGCCTCCCCGGAGGGCAGGGTCGTCGGAATCCGGTCATAGCCGTAGAAACGGGCGGCTTCCTCCGCCAGATCAGCCATGCGGCAGACATCCTGTCTCCAGCTCGGCACGATGATCTCGTTCGCGGCGGCGTCATAGTTAAGGCTCACGCGCCTGAAATAGCCGAGCATGGTATCCGCGTCGATCTCGATACCCAGGAGGCGGTTGATCTTCTCCGGCTCAAAGGGAACGCGGTTCCCTTCGCGCTTCACGGGATAGATATCGATCATGCCGCCCACGACCTCCCCTGCGCCGAGCTCTTCGATGAGCTGGCAGGCGCGGTTGACGGCTTCCTCCGCCGTGTTGGGATCCAGCCCTTTTTCGTATTTTCCGGAAGCGTCGGTGCGCAGCCCCAGCCGTTTGGCGGAAAGGCGGATATTCGTTCCGTCAAAGCAGGCGCTCTCGAATACCATCGTTTTTACGTCATCCGTGATCTTGGAGTTTTCTCCGCCCATGATGCCGGCGATGCCGACTTCCTTTTCGCCGTCGTTGATCATCAGGACACGGCTGTCCAGATGGCGCTCCTGGCCGTCCAGGGTCTGGAAGGTGTCGCCGTCTTTCGCGCATTTGACAATGATCTCATGGCCGCTTAAGGTGTCATAGTCAAAGGCATGCATGGGCTGGCCATATTCCTCCATCACATAGTTTGTGATGTCAACAATATTGTTGATGGGGCGGATTCCGCTGGCGGCCAGCCGGCGCTGCATCCAGGAGGGGGACGGGGCAAGCCTGATATTTTTTACCATTCTCGCGCAGTACCGCGGGCAAAGCGCCGCGTCCTCGACTGTTACCTTCAGATAGCTGTGGATGTCCTCACCGTTGCCGGTCTTTGCGGGATGCGGGGGATGGAACTCCTTCCCAAAGGTGGCGGCCGCCTCCCTGGCGATGCCGATCACGCTGTAGCAGTCCACGCGGTTGGAGGTGATCTCGTACTCAAACACCGTATCGTGAAGGCCCAGAAGCGCTACGGCATCCTCCCCGGGCCGGGCCGTCTCCGGCAGGATATAGATACCGGATTCCGGGGCATCGGGATACATCTCGCGGCTGCTCCCCAGCTCCTCAATGGAACACATCATGCCGCACGACTCCACACCTCGGAGCTTTCCTTTCTTGATTGCTATGCCCTCCTCCGGGAGCGGGCCGCCGTCGTGACCTCCGGCCACGCGGCCTCCGTCCAGAACCACAGGGACCTTATCCCCTTCTTTTACATTGGGCGCGCCGGTCACGATCTGAACCGTCTCACCGCCGATGTCCACCTGACAGACAATCAGCTTATCCGCATCGGGGTGGCGCTCGATCCGCTCGATCCGGCCGACCACAATCCGTTCCAGGTTTTTATCCAGGCGCACATATCCCTCTACCTTTGTCCCGGTCAGCGTCATCGCATCCGTATATTCTTCGGGCGTGACATCCAAATCAGGAACATATGCTTTGATCCATGATAATGCTGTATTCATAATAAAATAGCTCCTTTTCGCCTTTTTGCACGGATATCCAGCCGTCCGGGCCTGTAAACGACTCCGGGCGCTGTGTTACCGTATCATTCCATCTCATTTTCAGACATGCTCTAAAACTGCGTCAAAAACCGTATATCATTCTCGTAAAGCAGCCTCATATCGTCGATCTCATATTTCAGCAGGGCGATGCGCTCAAGGCCGACGCCGAAGGCAAAGCCGGAGTAGCTTTCCGGATCAATGCCGCACATTTCCAGGACATGGGGATGCACCATGCCGCAGCCCAGTATCTCGATCCAGCCGGAGCCCTTGCAGAACCGGCAGCCCTTTCCGCCGCATTTAAAGCAGCTCACATCCATCTCCGCGCTGGGCTCTGTGAAGGGGAAATGATGCGGACGGAATTTTACCCGCGTATCCTCCCCGAACATCTCCCTTGCAAACTCCGCGAGGGTTCCCTTCAAATCGGAAAATGTGATGCATTTGTCAATCACCAGTCCCTCTACCTGGTGGAAGGACGGGGAATGCGTGGCATCCACCTCATCGGAGCGGAACACGCGCCCCGGGGCGATCATGCGGATCGGAAGCTTTCCCTGCTCCATGACGCGCGCCTGTACCGGGGAGGTCTGGGTGCGCAGCACAATCTCTTTATTAATATAAAATGTATCCTGCTCGTCCTTGGCCGGATGGTTGGCCGGAATGTTTAATTTTTCAAAATTGTAGAGATCATACTCGATCTCAGGCCCTTCCACCACCTCATAGCCCATGCCCACAAAGATGCGCTCCACCTCTTTTAAGGCAATCGTATTCGGATGGCTGTGCCCGACGCGGCTTTTCTTTGCCGGAAGCGTGACGTCAATCACCTCCCGCTTTAACTGCTCCTGCCTCGCGCGTCTGGCGAGGGCAGTTTTTGTCTCCTCTAAGCGCGCTTCAATCGCCGCCCTGGCGTCGTTTACCATCTGGCCGACCTTGGGCCGGTCCTCGGGGGCTACGTTTTTCATGCTCTTTAACACGCTGGTCAGCTCGCCCTTTTTTCCAAGATACGCGACGCGGATCTCATTGAGCTTCTCCAGCGCGTCGGAAGCCTCGATCTGCTTTAACGCTTCTTCTCTGATTCTTTCCAACTGCTCTTTCATGGTTTCTCCTTATTCGGCAAAATATGTTTTGGGGGCGTCCCTGCGCATAAAAAAAGTCCCACCCCCTGCTTCGCAAGGGACGGGACGTCTGTCTCGTGGTACCACCCTGATTCCTGTCTTAAGGACAGGCTCTCTTCTTATACGTAACGTGTACGACCCGTCACAGCCTACTGGATACGCAGATCCGTGTTCAGCCATGCAGCTCCGGCGGGAAATTCGCGCTTTACCTGAACTTGAAGAGACTTTCAGCCGGTGATCCCCTCTCTCTGTAAGAAACGTAAAGCCTTACTGACGCCTTCACAGCTTTTTGACAGTTTGTTGAAACTTAAAACTTATTTTAATCACAAATCCATGGTTTGTCAATACCCTGTTTGCTGCGTGTCACGGTAAACGCATGTCTGCGTTTTCAACAAAACATATTTTTATTTTTTGTTGAATATAGTACAAAGGCAAGCGATTTTATTAAGCTTTAAATATGTGCAAATTTTGTAATTTAGCAAAAATAACCGCTATATTTTATCAGAGAGATATCTGTTTACAAATTGAAAAGCATAAAAATAGGATTAAAGATTTTCATGTAAGTCATAAATGTAGGTATATGTTCTTAAAATCTCACAAGCCGCATAAACACTGGAAAATCTGCACAGTTACAGTAAAAATAGAGCCGTTACGGTTCCATTTTGAATCTTATAAGTGGCAAACTTGGGGGGTAAATGTGTGTTTGGCTCTTGAATCCTGCTGCCGGATATGCTATATTATAGACAGAAAAAGGGAAAGCCATAGAAGCGGCTCTACCCTCTGCTAAAACTAACTATACCGTTACAAACGGTCAGCCGTCACTATTGCGAGTAGTGGCGGCTATTTCTTTTTTCCCTTGTAAATCTGATAAATCAAATTTGCAAGGGCGACAATGAGTATTCCAATCTGAATTAAATCCTGATATGTAACATACATTGCATCGCCCTCCTTTCTTTCGTCTGGAGGGCTACTTGAACCCTCCGCAAAATACAAGAGGGAGAAAGCCGCCTTTGGCTCTATGGTTTCCCATGAATGGAGTATAGCACACATTTCTTTTTCAGACAATGCCCATATTAAGTTTTAAAGCCTATTTTCTCCTTTTATCCATTTATGCCCCCACACCATTTCAAGATAAACGTATCTACCATTTACTTTCAGACAGCAGAATCTGTTTGATTTTTTCAGGGTTGGTCATAGTGTGCCTCCTATGGTCATAGGCGAAATTTCCCTGTAACCATAGGGCCGCACTTCCACTCATACACAATGCATTCATACGCCTTCAAAATCCCCCGCTGATGCCCGTCATAATTTCCTATCAGGCATTTAGCCTCCTGCGGCACAATCTCCTCGTCAAAGCGCTGCTCTTCGCCGCTGAAATTGCTGAATACCCATATCTGGCCCAGGCTGCAGCGCCTTGTGTACAGATACAGCGATTCGCTCGGTTCCTCCAGATCCTCATAATCGCCCTCGCAGACAATCGGATCTTCCCGCAGGATCCGGATCAGGCGTTTATAGTAGTTTAAGACCGAATCCGGATCCGCCGCCTGCGCTTTGGCGTTGAGCCATGTATAATTGGGATTCACGCCTATCCACGGCTCTGTCCGGCCAAATCCCGCATACGGGCCGTCGTCCCACTGCATGGGGGTTCTGGCGTTATCGCGGCTCGATTTCTTAAGAAAACGCATCATGTCCGCATGGCTTATGGCCGCCTTCTGCCGGACAAGCTCCTCATAGGCGTTCAGACTCTCGATATCGCGGTAATCGGACAGGCTTTCAAAGCCTGCGTTTGTCATGCCAAGCTCTTCCCCCTGGTAGAGATAGGGTGTTCCCTGAAGAAAATAGAGCGCGGTCGCGAGCATCTTGGCCGACTTATTCCAGAACAGCCGCGAGGATGTATCGCCGAACCGGGAGACGGCCCTTGGCTGGTCGTGGTTATTCCAGAACAGGGAATTCCAGGCCGCGCCGTGAAGCCCCTTCTGCCATTTCCCCAGCACCCGTTTCACGTCCGAAAGGCGGTAGCGCGTATCATTCCATTTCCCGCTCTCTCCCCCGTCCACATCCATAAGCTCAAACTGAAATACCATGTCAAGCTCGCTCTGATCTGCGGCGGCGTATCGTCTGGCCTCGCTGACAGTCACCGCCGGCGTCTCCCCCACGGTCATCACATCATAGCCGTCCAGCGCGCGCTGTCTCATCTCTTTCAGATAATCATGGATGCGCGGCCCGTTGGCGCAGACAGAATGCCCGCGCACCGTGCTGTCGCGCAAAAGCGCCCCGGGATCCTTGGAAATGAGGCTGATCACATCCATGCGGAAGCCGTCGATCCCCAGATCCAGCCACCAGCGCATCATCCGGAAAATCTCCTCCCGCACCGGCCCGTGATCCCAGTTTAAATCCGGCTGCTTCCTGCCGAACAGATGGAGGTAATACTGGCCTGTCTCCCTGTCATACTGCCACGCAGAGCCGGAAAAGCTGCTGGTCCAGTTGTTGGGAGGAGATGCTTTCCCGTCCTCCTCCCCATTCGTTTCCTCCTTCCCGTCCCGCCAGATATAGTAATCCCGGTACGGGTTTTCCCTGCTTCTTCTGCTCTCTGCAAACCAGGCGTGTTCGTCGGAGGTATGGTTCACCACTAAATCCATGACGATCCGCAATCCTCTTTCATGCGCGCTTTGAAGAAGCGTCCGGAAATCCTCCATGGTCCCAAAGAGATCCATGATGGAATAATAGTCGGAAATATCGTAGCCGTTGTCATCCCCCGGCGATTCATAGACAGGGGTCAGCCACAAAACGTCCACGCCCAGCTCCTTTAAGTAGTCAAGCTTTTCCGTCACGCCCGGGAGATCCCCGATCCCGTCCCCGTTGCTGTCAAAAAAACTTCGCACATAGATTTCATAGACCACGCTTCGTTTCCACCACGGTGTGTTTTCCATTTTGAATGATTCCTTTCATTTTTCTTTTGATTTATTTCATCTATCCTGCTTCCCCTTGCGGAAATCCGGACAGCTCTTCCTGCTCAAACGCTCCCATCCTCCCGCAGAATCCGTTCCTTTATTGCATCAAACAAAACCGGCGTATATCCAATCCGTTCCACGCACGCGCAGAAGCTCCTGGCCGAGCAGTCGCGGTACGCGGGATTGCGGTGGACATGGCCGAACAGATTCGCATACGGAGCCGCCATTGTCACATAAAGCGGCTCATGCGAAAGCAGATAAAAGCCGTCCACAACAACCGGAAGCGGATACGCCGCCTCAAAACCGGCCTCCATCCACTCCCGCGCCGTCATCCCCTGGTCATGGTTTCCCATAATCAGAATCTTCCTGCCGTTTAAGCCGGCCAGAAGCCCGGCCGCTTTCTCTTTATCCGCGCTGTACGCGAAATCTCCCAGATGATATACCGTATCCCCGGCCCCGACAGCCCGGTTCCAGTTTTCGCAGAGAACGCGATCCATCTCCTCCACGTCTGCAAACGGCCTGTCCTCATAGCGGAGAATACCTCCTCTGTCTCCAAAGTGTGTATCTGCAATCACAAACCGACGCCCCATCGCCCTGCCTCCTTCTTTTCCGGATCATTATACCATGAGCCCGCTGTTTTTTCCACCTGTCAAAATCACAGATGATTGTAGAATAGCAGAACCTATGCTATGATATAGATAAACAGGGGAGGACGCCCGGGCGTATCTCCTCCCCCTACCCTGCCCGTCTCCGGAAATTCCGGTTTGGGCCATCTTGTTATGTTCTCAAAGAAAGGCGGTTTTTTCCATGATGATCAGCTTTGATCTTGATATGACGCTCTTAGACCACGCTTCCGGGCGTATCCCGGAAAGCGCTCTCAAAGCCATTGAACAGCTCCGCAAAAAACACAGAATCATCCTGGCCACCGGGCGCGATATGGATAATTATTTCAGCGTCCCATACAGGGATATCGTCTCGCCTGACGCCATCATCCATATGAACGGCACGAAAATCACGGTGGGAGGAACGATGATTTACGAACACCGTTTTGACCTTACGCTGCTTGAGCAGCTCCTGTCCTTCTGCGAGCAGGAAGGGTATGGAATCGGCATGACATGCGGCGATGAAGACTACTACATCCACCCGGAGATCATTGAGGCAAAAGACAAGCGCTCCTGGGGGAGCTGCGGACGCCGCTTTCAGGATCCCTGGAAGATGCTTGAAATGCCGATCCGCACGCTGGCCTTTATCGGAACCGAGGAGGAGGTCCGGCGTGTAAATGCGCGTTTCCCTCAGTTAAAAATGCCTCTGTTTGCCAACCGTCAGGGCGCGGATGTCATGGAGTCAGGCTGCTCCAAGGCAGACGGACTGCGGCGTCTGGCCCGTTGGTTTGGTGAAAAGGAGGATCTCTCCGATACGGTTGCATTCGGGGACAGCATGAACGATCTGGAGGTGCTGAAAGAGGCCGGAACCGGCGTAGCGATGGGCAATGCGGCGGCGCAACTCAAGGAAATCGCCGACTATGTCGCGCCTTCCGTCTCAGAGGACGGCATTTACCGGGCCTGTCTGCATCTGGGGCTGATCACCGGCTAAAACCGGCGGCGCCTGCAGGCGGCGGCCCGGAAAGGCACACGGTTTAAAAAAGGCGGCAGGGGGACAAATCGTAACGGGGCAGGCGCTCTCCTCCTGAAGCCTTTGCCCGTCTTCCATGGCAGGCTTATGTCTGCTGTACAGGACAGACCGCCGCCTGCCGGACGGCCTGCGGCAAATGAGGGGACTCTACTCCTCCTCTGACTCCAGGCGATCCAGAATCTCGATCAGCCCTTCCGGGGTCATGTCGCGCTCGTCAAGAAGCTCCGCAATCTGCTTGAGCTCCTCTTCCCTCTTCTCCTTTAAAAGCTGCTTCTCCCTGGCTTTCAGCTCTTTTATCTGCGCCTCCAGCGCCTCTATCATCCCGGATACTTCTTCCAGCTTTTCGCTGCATGTTTTTCTTTTTCCTCTCGGCATAGGTTTGTCTCCTTTCTCTTCCTGTTTTTCCCAAAAAGGTATGATGCGACAGGTCAGCGCACCCCCTGCGCAGACCTGTCTGAACTATTAGATTATATGCCATAAATTAGAAAATTATGCATATATCGTATGTTTTTCTGTTCTTCTCCTGTTACGATTCTTTCCCGGCCCGCAACGGCAAAAGGAGGAGCCAGACGGCCGGCGGCCATCTGGCTTATTATGAAAAAAATATTAATATTTGTGAATGTCACCCTTAAAATTTCATCTCTGCCGTTCGTAATTATAGTATATCTTTAAATTATGGCCGTATTTTGGAGAAAATGTGAACATTTTTTGAACGGACCGTGAATGAATATTTTCCGCAATCCGCAGAAAACAGGTTTCACACCGACTAAAAAAAGCGGCGGGATTTTCCCGCCGCCATTGTGTCATATTTAATTGCAGCCGCAATCCGTATTGCCGGCCGGAACGGCTCCGCTGTTTGCACAGGCGTCAAAGCCGTCGCGGTAGCCGACTGCATAACCGTCGTTAAAACCGTTGCGGTATGCCCAGCTACAGGGATGATTCGAGCCGCAGCCTGTATTGCAGCCACAGTTGCAGTTATTGTTCGAGCCGCAGCCTGTGTTGCAGCCGCAGTTGCAGTTATTGTTCGAGCCGCAGCCTGTGTTGCAGCCGCACGTGCAGTTATTATTATTGCCGGAGCCTGAAACAGAACCACAGCAGTTATTGTTGTTACAGCAGCAGTTTACTCTGCATCTGCACCCGCAGGCCACTCCGTTATTTCTGCAGCAACATCTATTAAATAAACAACACATATTGAAATCTCCTTGTTTTCTTTATCTTTATAATATATGGTATGTACAGGAGGACAATATGTGACAGCCGGATGAAGGCCTTTTTTAATGGTTCAGGAAGGCTGCATCTGCCTGCCGCCGCCTTTAAAGACTGCGCGGCATCTGCAAAAGCCGTTTCAAGACTATCTCTTTTTCTTTTTCCCACCCGCCGCGCCGGAACCCCCGCATCTGCGGAAAGCCGGGCTTTTAAAGACTCTCCAGTGCAGGATCAGAGTGAGCATAACGACTGCCAGGAGGAACCAGTCCCCGTAATAGCCGCCCACATGAAAGGAGATGCCGAACAGGCACAGAGTGTCAATGGCAAAGAGCCATTTCTCCACGGCATATACCTTTTGCAGATCGTAATCAGCCGGATCGATTGAGCCGGAAATAAAGATCAGAAAATCCTTCTGGCAGAACAGATCAATCGTTTCGGCCAGTCCCAGACAGCCGGTGACAAAAAAAAGAGTATCCATCCAAAGCTCCTTTGCAAAACAAGCCGCGCCCCGGAGCATGTTTGAAACACGCTCTGGAATCATCCGGGCGCAGCGCATCATTTCCTGTATTAAAATCGCTTCCATGTCTCCCTGTTAAACAGAAGAAGCATGGGGAATATCTCCAGTCTCCCGGCCAGCATGTCAAAGATCAGCACTCCCTTTGAAAAATTGCTGAACAGGCCGAAATTCTGTGTGGGGCCCACCAGCTCCAGGCCGGGGCCGATGTTGTTGAAGGTTGCAGCCACTGCCGTAAAATTCGTGATCAGATCCTGCTCATCCACTGCGATCAGGAATACAGAGATGGCGAATAAGAGGATATAGGCTACCATATATACATTCACGGAGCGTATCATGTCCCCGTCCAGCACCTTGCCGTCCATCTTAATCTTAATCACCGCATTGGGGTGCAGGAGCTGGTTCAGCTCCATCTTCATGGATTTGAACAGCACGATAAACCGGGATACCTTAATACCGCCTCCGGTGCTGCCGGCGCAGGCGCCGATAAACATCAGAAGCACCAGGACCGTTCTTGAGGCCTGCGGCCACAGGTCAAAATCAGCCGTGGCGTACCCGGTCGTTGTTATAATCGAGCCCACCTGAAAGGCCGCATGGTGAAGCGCCTCGCCTACAGTGCGGTAGAGGTTCATGGTATCGATTGTAATAATCCCAATCGCGGCCGCGATGATCAGCAGGTAGCAGCGCACCTCCTCCGATTTTAAGCCTGCCCTGAATTTTCCAATCAAAAGCAGGAAATAAACGTTAAAATTTACGCCGAACAGGATCATGAACACTGTCACCACATTCTGAAGGAATGCGGAATAATCGCCCAGGCTGCTGTTTCTGACCGCAAAACCGCCTGTGCCGGCTGTTCCAAAGGTAATGGTAATGGCGTCAAACAGAGGCATCCCGCCAAAGAGGAGGATCGCGCACTCCAGCACCGTCATTCCCAGATAAATGCTGTAGAGAAGCTTCGCCGTGGTCTGCACCTTGGGGGCCAGTTTGCTGACAGACGGCCCCGGGCTCTCTGCCTTCATCAGGTTCATATGGGTTCCGCCCGTCAGGGGAAGAAGGCTTAAGATAAAGACAAGCACGCCCATCCCCCCGATCCAGTGGGTAAAGCTGCGCCAGAATAAATGGCTCCTGGGCAGAGCCTCTACATCGCTCAGTATGCTGGCCCCTGTCGTCGTAAAGCCTGATACCGTCTCAAACAGGGCGTCCACAGGATTCAAAATATGGCCGCTTAAGAGAAACGGCACGGCCCCCATCACACTTAAGACCACCCAGCTTAAGGATACGGTCACAAATCCCTCTGCCGTGTAAAAAATCTGGTTCTTCGGCTTTTTCAGCACCAGCGGGATCCCCATCAGCAGGCAGAGCGCCATGGTTATCAGATAGCATCCCACGGATTCCCCGTAAATCAGGGCCACAATGCAGGGGAGGATCATAAATACCGCTTCAAAATTCAGGATCCAGCCCATAATATAGAATATAACGGAATAATTCATGGCTCGCTCCTTACTTTTTCAGAATATCGCGTATATCATGAAGCCCCTTCTGGCTCGTCACAACAATCACCGTATCGCCCTTGAGAATGCAATCCTGGCCGCGCGGAATATGGATCTGCCCGCCCCGGTTGATACAGCCGATCAACAGATTGCTCTTTAAACGGATATTCATCAGGGGAACGCCCGTCACCTCGGAATCCTCCCGGATCCGGAACTCCAGGGCCTCTGCCCTGCCCTCCAGGATATGGTACAGGGTCTCCACATTGCTCCCGATCGTATTCTGCATCGCGCGCACATACTGGAGAATATAATCTGCTGTGATAAACTTCGGGTAAATCACGCTCCCCAGATCCAGCTTCCCGATCAGCTCATCAAAGGCGATGCGGTTTACCTTTGTCACAAGCTTGGCCGCGGAAACCTCCTTTGCAAACATGGCAAGAAACAGATTTTCTTCGTCCAGGCTCGTCAGGGTGACGAAGGATTCCGCGCTCTGGATCCCTTCTTCCACCAAAAGCCGCCGATCCGTCCCGTCTCCGTTGATGATCAGCGTGTCTTCCAGAAGCTCGCTCAGGGCCTCGCAGCGCTTTTTGTCCTTCTCCACGATCTTGACCCGGATATGCATGGATGAAAGCTGCTTTGCCAGATAGTAGGCAATCGTGCCTCCTCCCACAATCAGCGTATTCTTCACCTGATTGGTATGGATGCCGATCTTTCTGAAGAACTCCGCCGAATTTCTGGGAGAGGCGATGATCGACACCACATCCCCGTCTTTCAGGACAAATTTACCGTCCGGAATCGCCACCTCATCCCCGCGCTCCACGCCGCTGATCAGCACGTCGCAGCGGAGCTGGCTGTCCACATCCATCACGGACAGCCCGTCCAGACGGAATTCCGGCCGTATCTTGAACTTTAAAAGCTCCACCTTCCCCTTGGCGAAGCGGTCGATCTTGATCGCGGACGGAAAGCGCAGAATCCTTGAGATCTCGCCGGCCGCCGCCATCTCCGGGTTGATGATCATGGAAATCCCAAGCTGTTCCTTGATAAAATTGATCTCATTATTGTACACCGGGTTCCTCACCCTGGCGATCGTATGGCAGCGCCCCGCCTTTCTCGCGATCAGGCAGCACAGAAGGTTCATCTCATCCGAACCGGTAACGGCAATCAGGATGTCCGCTGTTTCAATACCCGCCTCCATCTGCGTGCTGATGCTCGCGCCGTTTCCCAAAAGCTTAATCGCATCAATGTCCTCAGACAGGCTCTGCAGCCGCTCCGAGGAGGTGTCCACCATCACCACGTTGTGGTTTTCCTTCACCAGCTGATCGGCCAGGGTAAGTCCCACCTTGCCGCAGCCGATAATGATTATCTCCATGTCTGTCCTCCGTGTCTGTTTGTATATCCTGTGTATCTGCCGATCCCGGAGCGTGTTTGAAACACCATTTCCGCCATCTGCACGCCCCGCTTTGCGGTATCTGGGCAAGTTTCACTTAACGCAGCCCGCTGCGCCGCGTTCACTTGGCCCAAATCTCCCGCAAACGGTGACGCACATCTGACGGAAAGCATTTTTCAAACACACTCTGAGGCTTTATCGGCATAGATTAAGCACATTATACCACCTTATTTATAAAATTCAACACAAACTTGGAATTTTCGGCTTTTCGGCTTTTGCGGCCTTTTCGCGAATCCCCTCCGGCTGATACGATATCACAGACTGCGCCCGGTTAAACCGGATAGAATAACTGCCGGTATATCTGACAACGTCACGCTCCCTGTCACATCAGCGACGATAAAACCGAAGCCTTTGACACGATCCCCACCAGGCTCCCGTCATTCTCCAGCACAGCAATCGGATATTTGGCCTCTGCCGCCACCGGAAGGATATCGCTGATCACTGTATCCGCCGCCGTGGTCGCCACATCCGTGACGTAGACCTCCTTTAAGGATTTCCTCTCCTTCCTGGCCCGGATAGCGGCTTCCACATTGACGATCCCTAAAAATTTCATATGGCGATCCACCACATAGGCGGATGACACCCCGCCGTTTTTCATCTCCCGGAGGGCGTAATCCGGTGAATCCGTCTCCCGCACGACGCAGGGCGTGAGCATGACATGGCGTGCGCACAGCACCTTGGTCTTATCGGCGCTGTCGATGAATTCCCGCACATAGTCGTCCGCCGGGCTGGCGCTCATCTCCTCCGGCGTGCCGACCTGGATCAGGCGGCCGTCCCGCATGATAGCCACTGTGTCGCCCAGCTTAAAGGCTTCATTGATATCATGCGTGATAAATACAACCGTCTTTTCCAGCTTTCTCTGCAGGGATAAAAGCTCAAACTGCATATCCTTGCGCACCAGAGGATCCAGGGCTGAAAACGGCTCATCCATGAGAAGGACCTCCGGATCATTCGCCAGGGCCCTGGCGATGCCTACCCGCTGGCGCATGCCGCCGGAAAGGCTTCCAATCGAAGCATGCTCATAGCCCTTTAAGCCCACCATGTCAAGCATCTCCATGGCCTTTCTCTCCCGCTCTACTCTCGGGAGGCCCTTGATCTCAAGGCCGTAGACCACATTTCCCAGCACGTCCCGGTGGCTCATGAGGCCAAAGCTCTGGAATACCATGGAAATTTTATCTCTCCTGTATTCATTGAGATCCTTTTTGCCAAAGGTGTCAATGGCGCTGTCCTCAAAGAGGATCTGGCCCGCTGTGGGGCGGTTCAGCATGTTCAGCGTCCGGATCACCGTGGATTTCCCGGACCCGGAAAGGCCGATGATCACAAAAACTTCTCCGCGCTTTACCTTAAAACTGACATCCCAGAGCGCTACCGTAACGCCTGTCTCCCGCAGGACCTCCTCCTTGGATCTGCCCTCCTTCATCATCCGCGACGCCTCGGCGCGGTTCGCCGCGCCGTACAGCTTGGTCAGATGATTGACCTGTATAATGTAATCGTTTTTATAGCCTGCCGCCTTATTCTCAGCCATCCGCCTGCTCCTCCTTTCTCTGTTTTGCCCTGACACAACTGCCAAAGGCTGAAATGCATTGCCGTTTACTCAGGATTTGTCTGACGGGATGTCAGTGCGCAGACTTATCTGAACTGCTGCTGAACCAGCCCTGTGTCAGGCGGTCCATGAGGATCGCCACAATCACCACAGCCGCGCCGGCTAACAGGCCGCGCCCAATCTCGATCCGGTTTACGCTTATCAAAACCTCCATCCCCAGCCCGGACGCGCCGATCATGGAACACGTCACCACCATAGCCATGGCCATCATAAGCGTCTGGTTCACGCCTGTCAGGATCGTCGGCAGCGCCTGGGGGATCTGCACCTTAAAGAGGCACTGCATCCTCGTTGATCCAAAGGAGCGCGCCGCCTCGACCACCTCCGGATCCACCTGCCGGATCCCGTGGCTCGTCAGCCGGATAACCGGGACAATGGCATAGATCGTGGTCGCAATCACGGCCGGGGCCTTGCCGAGGCCGAAGAACAGCACGGCGGGGATCAGGTAAACGAACACCGGCATGGTCTGCATCGTGTCCAGGATCGGGCGCACAATCACATTCGCTTTCTCGCTCCCGGATACCAGAATGCCGGCCGGAAGGCCGATCAGCAGGGAAATCACCACGGAGGCCAGGACAATCGAAAGGGTCTCATACATCAGGCTCCAGAGGCCGATCAGGCCCACGATAAACAGCATCGCGCCATACAAAATACCCACGCGCACACGGCCGCTCAGACGCCAGCCGCCAAATCCCGCCAGGGCGATCAGAAGCCACCACGGAATCAGATGCAGCGCCGCCCCAATCAGGCCGATCAGGCCGTTTAACACGCTCCGGATCCCGCCGAACACAGGTGAAAACCGCGCCGCAAATGCCTTTACCGAGGCGTCGAATGCCTCCACGTCAATCGGCAGCTCAAACGGAAAATCAAAGAAATAATTTTTCGTCTCCTCCTTAAGCCCCAGGGCCCCCATCACCTTCTGGGCTTCCTCCTTCGGAAGCCATTCAAGAATCAGGCCGCTGTGCTCGGACAGGAACCATTTTGCTGTCTCTTCATAGCTGTCCCCCGTCTCCTGCATATGGGCCAGCGCCTCAGACGTCAGCGCGCTGCTCGTCTCATACTTTTGCAGGAACTCGCAAATCTCCGGCTCTCTGGCATAAAACTGATTACTGACGCCGATCGTCACGTCCACGGACGGGCATGCGGTCCTTCCCTCCCTGTAGGCGTCCGCATCTTCATAAGGCGCGTCCTCCAGAAGGACCAGATCATACTTTCCGGTCAGCCAGGTCGGCTCCCAGTAATAGCCGACGATAGGCTCTCCCTTTTCATAGGCGGACGTAAAGGCCGCTGAAAGCGCGGAGTCAGAGCCCGGCTGGAAATACTGGTACATACTGTCAAGGCCGTTGTACTGAACCTTTTTCAGCATGATCTCATTGATCTCCCATCCGGGGATCGCGCCGTAAATGCGCCCCATGCCCGCTTTCTCGTCATCCGGGAAAATGTGCGCATACCGCTTTAAGTCCTGCACGGTCTTTAAATCCGGCGCCATAGGCTCAATCCCGCGCTCCGCATCCCCTTCGATCACATAGCGGGGCACGTAAAAGCCCTGGATATTGTCCCCGAAATTCGTTCCCAGATCCCGGAACAGGCCGGCATCCCGGTCCGCCTCATAGGTCGAAATATTATCCGTCCACTCTTCCATATTCACGTCAATCTCGCCCTTTTTGAGCGCCTCGTGCATGATCGGCGTCGAACCCGGCATCTCCTTCCACGAACAGCCGAACGCTGTCTCCGCCACCAGCCCGGCCACGGCATTGTGGAATTTCACGCTGTCCCATCCGACATCGGCAAAGATAATCTCCCTCTTCCCCGCGCCGCACCCGGTCAGCGCTGCGCCAAGCGCCGCTGTCGCCGCAAATATCATTGCTATCATCTGAATCCTCTTCAATACAAACCGCCCTCCCATCTGCTTAACCCTGTGATGCCTCACGCAATATATGATTCATCCTCCCTTCTCAACGTGTCTTTTGTTGTAAATCCCTGTGTTTTTCTCTGAAAATGGCTGAAACCAGAAAAAGAAAAGAATACCGGAAATTTAAGACCGGAAATGATGCCTGCACGGTTCCCCGCCCGGCTCCGTCTGACAGAACAGGCTGTCTTGGTATGTAGTAATTTTCATTTAGCGCCTGCCTGAATATAGTTTGATTATAATCTAATTTTCGGATAAAATCAAGTGATTTTCGGCGCGTAATCAAGAGCATGTCCGAAAAAGATGACCGTTCAGCCGGAAGATTGAACGGCAACAAATGATGCACAGAATTTGTGCCTGCCGCACAAGTTTACGGATTTGATGATTTTACGATGATGATTTATGCATTCATTTCTTTATATATGGCTGATTTGCTAAATAATTAACGCAAACGGCAGATCCCGTTTACGCGGCCGCTCTTTTCTAATGGGATTTAGAGAGTTTAAACTTTTTTAAATATATTTCATGATCTCATAAAAATATGGCATTTTCCGGATGTAGGCTGCCCACTGTGCCAACTGCCCAAGGGTCACTTTCTTTTTCTGAATCAGAGATCCGACTGTCCCATAACAGTCAAAATAAGAACTGACCTGCCTAAGCGCCTGATATGCGGTCAGAGCATCCTCCACACGGTCCATCTCCAGGCCTGCCTTTTGGGAAATCACTGTCATCAGATCCGCATAGCAGGCGAACTCTTCGTCATGGTTTCCTCTGACCAGGATAACATTCCCGCCTGGATGCTCCATCCACTGAAGCATTTCATAGCTTTGAGAACCTCTGTCAATATAATCGTCTGCACAGATCAGCCGGTCGCCTGCCGAATATCCGATCTTTCCAAACATTTCTCTTATATCATCGTAATGCCCATGAATGTCCGTCATAATATACGTGCTCATTTTGCCTCCTTTTTTGCTCCCGTTTCCCACAGGATACCACACAGGACTCCGCAAAGACGTCATTGGTATGACGGGGCAAACTCAATCCACATTGACCTGAAAGATTACAACAGTGGAATCGAACCGTTCATCAATTCCCATGATCATTTTCTTCTTTCACTTGTGGCTGGTCTGCTGATATGCTATAATCATCAGAGACTGGTTCATGTGTTATGCGCTTAATTACCAGCCAGAAGATATGAATCCGTAATATATAACCGCATACAATAACCAGAAAGGACGTGTATCATATGCCACCAGCAATACAGCCGCAATCAGAAACAATCACTCTGGACGAGTACGAGGCCCTGCCAGAAGATACCAGAGCAGAAGTTTTTAACGGACAAATTTATTATATGGCCAGCCCTTCACAAATCCACCAAACAATCCTCACAGAGCTGCTTGTTTCTATCCGCAATTATCTCCATAAGAAAGACGGTAGATGTCAGGTATTCCCTGCTCCGTTTGACGTAAAACTCTCTGATCATCCCCTTACCATTGTCCAGCCCGACATCATGATCGTATGTGATAAAGACAAACTGGATGGGAATCGCTGCAACGGCGCACCCGATTTTATCATTGAGATTGTTTCCCCTGACAATCCGGCAGATGATTATATCCGCAAACTCTACTATTATAAAAATACCGGAGTCCGTGAATATTGGATCGTAGATCCCCGCCGTAAGATAGTGACCGTCAACTGTTTTGAAGGAAATTTGCTGAACATTCAGTATTCTTTTGAATCCACAATCAAAGTTAATATCTATGATGATTTGTACATCAACTTCTTTGATATCGCTGATTTGCTAAATATTTAGCCCCAAAAAGGGCTGTCGGGACATTTCTGGTATGCTCCCTTCTAGTGTTCCATCCGTCCAGTAATTGGATTGTCAGTGCCGAATATTTTGTCAGCCTGCAAGGCGGAGGAAGGAGGCGATGCGGTGGCATCGTTGACTGACGACAACGCAGCAGATGGCAAAATAGGCGGTTCTGACAATCCAATTACTGGCTGGATGGAACACTAGGTAGACAAGTGAAATAAAAATTTGTTACTTAGGAGGAAGCATATTTCCTTTACCTTATCTTTCATGGCCTTTCCCCGTCTTTGGGCAGGCTTTACCACCAATGACATATTTAATCCCCCACACTCCAAAGCATTCAATACCTTTATTCTAAAAAGTCAAAAAACAGAGATAATGTGCATCAATTATCTTTCGATCCACATTATCTCTCTTATATAATTTCAGCCTACCCCAAACACTCCATCCCCCGCCGCAGCTTCTCCACCGCCTTCTTCTCGATCCTGGACACATAAGACCGCGATATCCCCATCTCCCCCGCGATCTCCTTCTGCGTATGCTCCTTCTCCCCAAACAGGCCGTAGCGCTTGCGCACGACCAGCTTCTCCGTCTCCTTTAAGCAGCCGTCAAAGGCCTCATACAAAGCAGTGACATCCTGCGCAAGGATAATCTCCTCCAGCGCGGCCGTCTCGTCTGCCTCCAGGACGTCGATCAGATTGACTGTCTCCCCGTCCTTATCGACCCCGATCGGATCATAGAGCGACACGTCCCTGGCATACTTTTTTCCGGCGCGCAGCAGCATCAGGATTTCGTTTTCCACACATTTGGCCGCATACGTCGCCAGCCGCGAACCGCGCTCCGCCTTAAAGGTATTCACTGCCTTAATGAGCCCGATAGTTCCCACAGACAGCAGATCCTCTGTCTCATAATCCGTATACTGGTACTTCTTTATAATATGGGCCACAAGCCTTAAATTCCGCTCAATCAGCACCGCCCTGGCTTCCTCGTCGCCCTCTCTCCAGCGTTTTAAATATTCTGCTTCTTCACCGGCTGTAAGTGGTTTGGCAAATGTCTTCAAAGAAAGCCACCTCAAGACTACGTTACTCTATCTTATGCGGCCCAAAACTCTGAAGTGCTTTTACAAAAAATAGCTGGCTGGTACTATTTTATTAAAAAAAACAGCGGATCATGCCTGCTGCTTCACCGATTCGCGCGATCGGCGAAGCAGCAGGCGTGGAAGACGGTTTTAACCGTGCCTGCCCGGTGACATGTCCGTCAGGCCGAAGGGGCTATTCGCTGTACAAAAGCTCTGCAATGATTGTCACAGCATCGGAAATGCATTCGGAACACGGACGCAGCACGTTTCCTGTGTCCACGCCCTTTAAGTCGCGGCAGAGAACCGCCCCGTCCTTTTCCTTAAACCGCTCAAGGCAGGTTTTGGCCAGACGGTAGGACGATGCCTTGGAATCCGGAGCCTCCAAGTTCCCTGTGCTGCACTTTGCCCCGGCCAGCACACCCGCGGCCGCGATCGCGCCGCACATCCCCTGCATCCCGCCCATCCCCAGGCCCAGGCCCTCTGTCAGGCGGAAGATCGTCTCCTCGTCGAAATCCGTCCGGTCCGAAAATGCGCAGGATACGGACTGAGCGCAGTTATAGCCCTTTTTGTGATTCGCCTGGGCAAGCGAAATTTTAGAAGCGATTTCTTCTCTGGTCATTGTTATACTCTCCTTTTTCATGAAATATCCATTTTGGCATGGTCTTATCGAACGCAGCATCCGCTGCGCTTTTCTCCTGGCAAAGGCAGGGGTCAGACCCATATCTCCCCCAGCCTGTAAGAATAAATGCACCGTTCCCTGACCCGTTTCCCGCTTATCTGGCAAAGCGCGCGCTCATAATAGCGGATCTGCGCCTCATAGCGGTTTTTCAGGATCTCCTCATTTCGCGCATAATCGGTTTTATAATCGATCACCACCAGCTCGCCGTCCTCTTCAAAAAACGCGTCGATGATTCCCTGGATCAGGACCAGCTCGTCAGAATCCCAGTCTCCCATCTCGCGGGCCGGGATACCGATCACAAACGGCTGCTCCCGGCTCAGACGCCCGGCCTGCGCGGCGCGGCACATCCGGCGTCCCAGCCCGGTTTTTAAAAACGCGACAATATCGCCCGGCTGTATGAGGGATGCGGCCTCCTCTGTGATGCGCTTCTCCTCCTGAAAACGCCTGAGGCATGAAAGAATCCATGCGTGCAGCGCCTGATCCGTGGAAATGTCCTCCCGCGCGATCTCTTCCAACGGCAGAAGCTGCATCAGTCGGTGATAGGCATTTCCGCGCGTGGTTCCCCCCTCCGCCCTGTCCTCCTCTCCCATAAATGCCGGGAGCGTGGGCAGGAAGACCGTTTCCTCCTCTTCCTCCTCCATATGGGCCCGCTTGAGCTCGGATACGGACATCTTGGTGTTTAAGACCATATCCGCCTGGAAGGGATAGCGGAAGGTAAAGGAACGGGTCAGGAGCCCGCGGATGTCCTCGTCATATACCGCATCCGGCCTCTCCCCGAACAGCTCCTGCAGGCTGTCCCTGCGCGCAAGCTGGGCCCCGATCTCGCGCGTGAGCTGCTCGGCCGCCTTTTCCTCACGGACGTTGATCCGCACCGTGCCGGCAGAGGCCCGCATGCTCATCAGGATCCAGTCCAGATAGGATCCGGCCAGCGTCAGCACCGTGCAGGGGACGCGGCCCTCCTCCGGTGAAAAATGGTTCCATTTCTCCAGGCGTTCCGGCAGCCCCTTGACGGATGCGGTGAGGATCAGCTTTTCCCTGGCGCGCGTCATGGCCACATAGAGCACCCGCAGCTCCTCCCCCAGGGCATCCAGCTCCATGCGGCGCTTCATCACATTTTTCTTGAGCGTGGGCCCCTTTAAGCGCTTCACCGGGTCCAGGTAATCCGTCCCGATCCCCAGATCCGCGTCGATCAAAAGCGTCCCTCTTGTATCCTGCTTATTAAACTGCTTGGCCATGGCCGCTACAAACACGATCGGGAATTCCAGGCCCTTGCTTTTATGGATGCTCATGATCCGGACCGCCTCGGTCCGCCCTGTCTGCGTCCTGGCCTCCCCGAAATCCGTATTGTACTTTTTCAGTTTTTCGATATAGCGGATAAAGTGAAAGACGCCCCGGTAGCTCGTACTTTCATAGGCAGCCGCCTTTTCCACCAGCATATCCAGGTTCGCCCGCCTGGCCTCCCCGCCCGGCATGGCCGACACATACGAATAATATCCGGTCCTGTCATAGATGCGGTACAAAAGCTCATGCATGGGCAGATACACCGCCATGGCCTTAAGCTCCGCGTACAGGCCGGCCAGCTCCTTTAACCGCGCAAGAAGCGGAAGACGCCTCGCCCGGCTTACGTCGTCTTCCCCTCCTAAGTATGCCTTCACCGCCCGGTAAAGCCCCTTATCGGCCTCTTCGGCGCATCCTGCCTTATACCATGACGCAAGGTGCGCCAGCTCCTCATCCGTAAGGGCGCCGATCGGCGATTTCAGGACTGCGGCCAGCGGGATATCCTGAATGGGATTGTCGATCACAGCCAACAGGTTTAAAACCGTCTCCACCTCGACCGCGGTAAAATATCCGGTACGCGACTCGGCCGCCGCCGGAATGCCGTGGCGTCCCAGAACCTCGCAGAAGCTCTCCGCCCAGCCGCTGACGCTGCGCAGGAGGATCACGATATCCCCGTACCGGGCTCTCCTGTAGCGCTTTTCCTCCTTGTCCCAGACCGTGATCCCGTTCTCCGGATCCACAAGTCCCTTTATCCGCCCCGCGATCATGCCGGCCTCCAGCTCCCTGGCCGTATAGTCTGAGAGATCCTCGTCGAGCTCTTCCAGCGCGCCCGCCGCTGTGTCGATCAGCAAAAGCTCTGTCTGAAGCTCCGACAGCCCCTCCCGCTCCTCAAACACCGCCCCGGCATGAAGGGCCGTCTCCTCTGTGTAGGCAATACCGCCCAGCTTTTTTGTCATAATGCAGTAAAATACATCATTTACGCTGTCCAGAACCGCACAGCGGCTGCGGAAATTCTGGTGCAGCTCGATCTTCTGAAACGCCCCGGCCTCCCGGGTATATGCGTCGTACTTTTCCAGAAACAGCTCCGGCCGCGCCAGGCGGAATTTATAGATGCTCTGCTTCACATCCCCTACCATAAAGACATTGGGCTGCCCGAAGCGCTCCCTGGAAATGTACCGGATCAGGGTTTCCTGCACCAGATTGCTGTCCTGGTACTCATCCACCAGGATCTCGTCAAACTGACGGCTCAGCTCATCCGCCACCGGGCCCGGCGCGCGCGCCTGCCTGGCCTCCCCCGCACCGCGGTTTTCCTCCGGCCCGCGGCCTTCCTCCGGCTCTGTCAGCGCCTCAAGGGCAAAGTGCTCCAGATCATTGAAATCCAGCACGTTTTTTTCCTTCTTCTTTTCCTGGAACCGCCTGGAAAATTCCTCTGTCAGCTCCAGAAGCATCAGGAGCCCGTCACGGCTCTCCTCCAGATCGCGCAGAACCCGCTCCGGAGACTCGAACAGATATTCCTCTCTGAGCCGTTCCACCGCCTTCTTTACGCGCTTCCTGCAGTCCGCCACCCGCTCCTTTTTCTCCGGGTTCACAGAAAGCTTCTTTCCCCGTATGGCCGCCAGCCGGGAAAAGGAGACGCTCCCCACCGCGCGGCTGAAGGCCTCGTAGGAATCGGTACATGCCAGAATACGGCTTATCTGGCTCAGATCCTCCCGGATCGCCGGCAGATACGGCTGCGGCCCGTCCTCCTCTTCACAGAGCCGGGCCGCTTCTGAAAGCTCCCTCACCCACTCCTCAGCCTGCATGGCCGCGTCCTTTAACAGAAAACGCATCCACTCCGTCCCGTTCAGCTCCTCAAGCGAGGCGTCCGCCAGCTCCTCCCGGCAGCGCGCCAGCCATTCCCCGGGCCACGGATTGCTCTGTGAAAATGCATAGACCTGAAAAATGGCCTCATCGATCCCGGCGTCCGCCTTTCCCACCGCATAGGCGTCCACAAACGCCTCATACCGCTCTTTGCCGTTCTCATAGTAGTCCTCCAGCATATCGCGCATCACATCCGCGCGCATCAGGAGCATCTCCCCCTCATCCCCCACGCGGAAGGCCGGATCCAGGTGCAGACGGTCAAAATGCTCCTTTAAAATATACAGGCAGAAGCTGTCAATGGTCGTGATACGGGCGTACTGCGCCATCACCGCCTGCCGCTGCAGATGCCCGCTTTCCGGCTGTTCCTCCAGCTTCTTCTCGATCGCCTCCTGGATCCGCTCCCGCATCTCCGCCGCCGCTGCCCGGGTGAAGGTCATGACCAGAAGACGGTCAATCTCCAGCGGATGCTCCCCCTCTGTGACCATCCGTACAATCCGCTCCACCAAAACCGCCGTCTTCCCGCTTCCAGCCGCCGCCGAAACGAGAAGATTCCGGTTGCGGCTCTCAATGACCTGTCTCTGTTCCCTTGTCCAATTGACTGCCATTTTGTCTTATCCTCCCTGCTCCCTCCCATCCTTCTGTGCTTTAGAGCGTGTCTGAAACATCATGATTCGATTCCCCTGCCCAATTCATACGCCTGCCTCGGATAATCGGTATGTATGATATCATCCAGAACATAACAGCCCCTTGCGGATACGATTCCGGCGTCCTCCCATTCCAGGTATGTTACCATCCCCTTATAGGACGCAACCGCTCCCTCCGCCGATTCATCCGTTTCATCTCCGTATGTAAGCAGCAGAACCGCTTTTTTTTCAGCGCCCTTTAGCAACGAATTATTTGCATAGAAACGATCAATCACTGTTTTTATCTGTGCATTCATTCCGTAATAATAAATCGGTGAAACAAATGCCACTGCGTCCGCGTCCAGAAGCAGCCGGTTCAATTCCTCCATGTCGTCTTTAAAGACACAGCCGCGGCCCGTCTCCCGGCAGGAATCGCATCCGGTACATGGATGTACCTTTTTCAGAGCCGCATCAAACCGGCTGACGCTGTGTCCCGCTTCCTTCGCCCCTTTCGTAAAATGATCCGCCAGGCAGAACGATGTTCCGTTCGTATGGGCGCTGCCTGTTATGACTAAAATATGCATCTGTATATCCTCCTGTCAGATATTATTTGTATTTAGGATTGTACCATAACCATCGCTTCATGGAAAGGGTTGTGCGCTTTTCTCACGGCTTAGTTTCCTTCACAATCCTCTCCCAGATCTCCTCCGCGCCCGGATGATCCAGCCTCCGGAACCCATACCCCTCTGTCTTCAAATCAAACCCGCACACGCTGTGGTACGGGCAGAAATCGCAGGCCGTCCGCGGCCCGTTTTTATACGGAGAGACAGAAACCCGGCCGTCCAGGATCTCGCGCCCCATACGCTTCATCTTCTGATTCACAAAGGCCCCCAGAGCCGCGAACCGCTCCTCTCCCGCCACAGCAGACCGCCGCATCACGATCGCATCGTCCTTAAGTGAAACCGGCACGACGCTCGAATCCACGCTCCCCGTTCCCCCGAAATCCAGTCGGTGATCCAGATGGCCGAGCGCCTCCGGATCCGCGTTCACCAGCCCGTTCATGCGCAGCTTCTTCAAGATCCCCGCCGGATCCGGCGATTCGTCCTCATCAAGCTGCGTTTCCCCGCGCTCCAGCATCGGGTCGTCGATATGGTAATAAAAGATCCCGGCCGGAATCACGCGTTTTTCCGGCCGCTCGCGCTGCACCTTCTCGACCGCTGCATCCATATAGACCACGAGCTGAAGCTGCAGGCCGTGGTACAGCTCCGTCAAGTCAAATTTCGTTTTCCCGGTCTTATAATCAATGATTTTCAGATACAGCAGATCCCCGTCCTCGCAGAGATCGATCCGGTCGATCCGCCCGCGCAGATGGATCGCCTCCTCTCTGGAAATGGGGATCTTCATGGCGCGCAGGTTATCAACCGGCGTAAACGTCACCTCAAAGCCCTCCGGCTCGAAATCGCCCTTTTTGAGCTGCTCGGTCAGCGCCCAGATCGTGCGGTCCATGATCCGGCGCACCTTGCGCTCCAGATACCGGTTCCTGGCCGAGCTTTTCATAATGGTATTGCCGTACTCCGCCGCCACATCCGCCACACATTCGCCTACCAGGCGCGTGCGGTCCTCGTCTGAAATGGTCCGGAATGACCGGCCTTCCTCCCGCATGCGCTTAAAATACGCATCAATGCTCTGATGAAACAGATTTCCGATATCCGCCGGAGCCAGCTCATAGGACGGGCGCTCGGTAAGCTCCAGCCCGTAGGCCAGGAAATGGGCGTAGGCGCAGGAGGCGTAAAGCTCCATACGCGTCACGCTGCCGCGCAGGATCTGGCTGTAAAGCTCCTTTGCCGCCGTCCGCCCGATCCCGCGATCCGTGTATGAGTAAAATACAGCCTCCCCCAGGCGGCGAAGCTCTTCCCCATAGTCTTTAGACGAGCGGAAAAAGGAAAACAGCTCCAGAAACGCCTTGTCCTCCCGTTTTTCCTCATACTGCTTCATACTCTCTGTCACAGAGCGCAGCCCCAGCGGAAGCGACCAGACCGCCAGCTCCTTTATGTCCGGCGTCTCGATCCGTTTTCCGGGGAACAGCTTCAAAAGCTGGCCCACAAGGCTCGACGGCCGCAGGCTCTTTCCATCCGCCGAGGCCAGGGAAAAGGAGATATAGAGGGCTTTCGACGGCTTTGTGAGGGCAAGGTACAGATAAAAGCGCTGCAAAAAGCCCTCCTCCCTGGCCGTCGGGGCCAGCTCCACCCGGCGCTCCTTTAAGCGGTTTCTCTCCGCTTCGGAGAGGATCCCGCCCCGGCCCGAAACGCACGGAACCACCCCGTCGTTCACACCGACAAAAAACAGCGCTTTCACATGCGACAGCCGGCTCCTCGTAATATCGCCCACCGGGATCTGATCCACCACAGCGGGAATCAGCCCCACCTTGATCTCCGCAAACCCGGCGTCCAGGATATCGCAGTATTCTGCCCTGGAAATCCGTTCCCCGCCCAAAAGCGCCGTGATCCGGTCGAACAGCTCCATCACCAGGCCGTACACCTGCCCAAACTCTTTTTCCAGGCTGACCTCGCCCGACGCATGGAACTGCGCCTCCATGTCCCGCAGCTTTTCCTCCACGCCCAGCTCCTCCAGGAAATGCACCAGCCCCCCTGTCTTGGTCCGGACATCGGCGCTCTTATTGGAAAATACCTCCCGAAGCCCGGCAAGAGGCGCCAGGATCGCCTCCCGGAGCTCATTGAGCTCCAAAAGATTGATGTGCTTTGCCCCGCGGTACGTCTTCTCCCACGTCGCGTTCCATTTCGCAAAGCCCCGGATCCCGAGCGCCAGAACATAATTTTCCAGCACATGCAGCCGTTCGTCCACCGGCGCCGCCAGCCCTGTTTTCAGGTAGCGGAACATGCTCTCATAGGAGAAATTTTTCCGGACTGCGTCGAGCGCCGCCCGAATCAGCTCCACCATGGGATTCCCCATAATATTTTTCTTATAGTCAATAAAAAACGGGATTCCGTTTTCCGAAAACTGGCGGACAATTTCCCTGGAATAGGACGACAGATCGCCGGTCAGTACGGCAATATCGCGGTAACGGAGGCCATCCTCCCTGACCAGACGGCAGATCTCCCCGCAGACGAGCTCCACCTCCCGGCCCGGCGCCGCTGCCTGCCACAGAAACAGGCTGCTGCGCTCTGCCTCCTGCCTCCGCCCATCCCCCGGCTCCTCCGGCTCTCCCTGTGGCGGCGTCCCGGCCGCCTTCTCCCCGCCGGACTCCGGCTTATACTGCGCCGCGCGGTAGCGGAACAGCTCCCTCTCGATAAACTGGAGCTGCGGGCTCTCCTGGAACCTCCAGTACGGAACGCGGTCCAGAAAGACATCCTCCTCCCGTCCGCAGCCAACCCCGGCCGCCAGGTCAATCAGACGGCAGACTGTATGGCGGCTCATGTGGAACAGCTCCTGTATGGAGGCCTCCCGGTAGGGATGATCGCCGGGATCCATGGTCACTGTCACGCTCACACGCCTGCAATATGTCAAAAGCAGCTCCAGCACCTTATGCTGCACCGGCGTAAAGCCCGTATAGCCGTCCAGCGTCACCACGCTGTTTTTGATAAGCTCCGAGCGCGGAAGCTCGCGCGCCAGGATCTCTAAAAGCTCCTCCTTGGCGATCATCCGCTCTCTCGTATATTCCTTAAAAGCGCCGTACAGCGCATGCATATCCTCCAGCTTGCGCCTGAGAAGCGGGCTCGTCTCCTCCTGCGCCAGCTCCGCCAGCCGCTCTCCGGTGATCCCGTATTGGAAAAATTCCGACAGCATGGATTTCAGCTCCCCGATGAAGCCGATCTGATCCAGGTGGCCCCCAAAAAGCTTCAGATCATTCTTCACCCCCGCGGCCACCTTGCGCAGCACCATCGCCTTTCCCATATCGTCCAGAACCGCCAGCCGCTCCACTGCCAGCTCCTCAAAAATCCGCCACGCCAGCCGCTCAAAGCTTACAATATCAATGTTCATCACGCCATGGAAGGGATGCAGGGACACGATCTCCTTCTGCGTCTGCATCGTAAACTGCTCCGGGACAATGGCAAAAAAACGCCCCTCTGGCTCTTTTATGGACTCCTGTATGAGCTCCTCATAGAGATACCTCGTCTTACCCGAGCCCGAACCGCCGATCACAAACCGTAATGACATCCTTCACCCTCTCCTCCTATCTGTGTACCAGAGCGCCCATACGCCCCGCCCGGCTTTTTCCGCATTTTGGAATACACAAAAACCGGAATCCCGCCAGTCTGCGGGCCTTCCGGTTTCATATGTCATGCGTACACGCTTATAAGCATCCTGATTTCTGTCTATGCGAGCTTCGCCTTCGCCAGCTCCGCCAGCTTTGCAAAGCCGGCCGCATCGCTGATCGCCATGTCGGATAAAACCTTGCGGTTCATCTCCACGCCTGCCAGCTTTAAGCCGTGCATCATCTTGCTGTAGGATAAGCCGTTGATGCGGGCCGCCGCGTTGATACGCGCAATCCACAGACGGCGGAACTGCCTCTTTCTCTCCTTACGTCCCGCATAAGAGCTTGCCAGCGCTCTCATAACAGACTGCTTTGCCACCCTGTACTGCTTGGAACGCGCGCCTCTGTAGCCCTTTGCCAGTTTCAGCACCCGATTATGTTTCTTTCTGGCGTTTAAGCCGCCCTTTACTCTTGCCATCGCTTATTTCCTCCTTCTTCTCCAAATCCTATAAGTACGGTAAAATCTTCTTCATTACCTTGCTGTTCGTAGCGTCCGTAACAATGTCTTTCCTGAGATTTCTCTTTCTCTTCGAGGACTTCTTGGTTAAGATATGGGATTTGTAAGCTTTATTTCTTACTAATTTTCCGCTTCCTGTTTTCTTAAAGCGCTTAGCGGCCGCTCTGCTTGTTTTCATTTTAGGCATGTTGATGTTTCCTCCTTCATATTGGTCTGTTGCGCAGCCGTCCAGCCTTTGGACAGCCGCTCTATTATAGCGTTTGTCACACTAATCGAAAAGACAGGCTCTTTGCGAATAAACGGAGTTCCCCGTCCCTCGTTACCGTTTTGCGCTCAAGAAAAGCACAAGGGTTCTGCCCTCTACCTTTGCCGGCTTATCAACCGTGGCAATATCGGACAGCTTTTCCGCAAAATCGTCAAGGATGTATTTCGTCTTGGACATATGAGCCATCTCGCGGCCCCGGAAACGAAGCGTTACCTTTACCTTGTTCCCTTTGGTGAGAAACTTCCTGGCGTTATTCATCTTGGTGTTCAGATCGTTTTCATCAATATTGGGCGAGAGGCGGACCTCCTTCACCTCGATCACCTTCTGCTTTTTCTTCGCTTCCTTTTCTTTTCGGGCCAGCTCATACCGGTATTTACCATAATCAATGATCTTACATACCGGCGGCTTCGCAGTCGGGGCGATCTTTACCAGATCAAGCTCCGCCGCCCTCGCCTTCTCATATGCTTCCCTCGCGGACATGATTCCAAGCTGCTCTCCATTCTCTCCAATCAAACGAACCTCCCTGTCGCGGATCTGTTCGTTAATCATTAATTCGCTAATAGCCGTACACCCCCATAAATTTGATTAATCTGTATCATACTCCCTGAGATAAAACATGCTGCCGTCCCTGTGCAACAAAAATAAGCGGACAGACTATCCGCTTATCATAACCAAACGCCCGAAGCGAGCGTCTTTCTTACGATATAAACCCATGGTCACTGCCCCGTGCCAGGGTGAGGTGGATAACCTGCTTTCCTGATTTGCCGCGCCTCTTTGCCGCAGCTTTTTTAATATACTATATTGTGGCGGAAATGTCAAATGTTTTTTTGCGTCTTTTTCATTCATTCTTCAAACCAGCCCCTGACGCGCCCGGACACAGCCGAAACGGCCGGACCCAGGCAAAAGCCAGTCACCAGCGTTGTCAGGCCCACAGCCGCGCCGAGCAGAAAGCCGGCCGCCAGTATCGACAGATCCCATATCATACGGACATACCGGAACCCCAGCTTTCCCGCGCGGGCCGCAATGAGCTGGGGGATCGCGTCATAGGGAGCGATTCCCAGATCGACCACCATATAAAAAGACACGGCAACCAGAAATAACGCCATGCTGGCCGCAAACAGCGCCAGACGCGCCGCCATGGACAATCCGTCCTCCGCTACAAATCCCCTGAATACATACAGAAAAAAATCGGCAATGTATCCCACGCCGGCCATATTGAAAACCGTTCCTATGCCGATGCGGGACAGATCGCAGCGAATCACAGGAACGAACATAAGGAGATTAAAAACCAGCATGCAGGTCCCAAACGATACGCCCGTCCAGTTGGACAGGCCCGTCCCAAAGGTGGAGCTGGGATCCGTCCCAAAGCCCACAATTTTAAACACAGCAATGCACATCCCCATAACCGTCAGGCTGATGATAAGCGCCATGAGCCGGCGCCCCATGCGGGGACGTCTGAAATTTGCGGCAAATGCCTCTCTGTTCATATGTAATGAATATCCTTTCCCAGAATTAAAACGGTTCCGGCCTGCGGGCCGTTCCCTGTTGTACCGCTTCCAAAAAAGAAGGCCGGCAGAACCGAAACCTCTTCTGCCGGCGCCCTTCTTATCCTATCTTGCGCGGAAGCTCGCGCATTCCGTCTGAACCGCTTCCGTGGCGTTTCCGCCTACGATGCCGATGTGCTCGGCGCTGCAGCGGCGCTCCTTATTGTATACACAATTGGTCGCCTCACATTCCACCTCAAGGCGGTTTTCCGGCGTCTTGAAGAGGTTGCGGAACATGTTCCCCTTCTTCTCATCATAGCTGCCGCAGCAGGTGTCGCATTTCTCCCTCGCAGAATTGCCCTCAACCACGATCGTGTTCTTACAGCAGCAATTCTCCGCATTGTGTACGCACCCTGTCACATTACAATCCAGCTTTGTCATAATCTGATACCTCCTGACTGTTGTTTCATTCACAAGAATCAGGATTAGTATGCGCGGCCGGTTTGATTTTATACATCGCAGGATGCGGCGCTTTGATCCTCACGGGCGCGGCATATGTTTGAGCGGATTTTGCCGGCATACGGGACAGCATTTGATCCGGCCGGTATTGCTTCGCTGCGGTTACTCCGCCTTTTTCTCCACGGCGCGGATCTCCTTGCCGGCGATTTCCTTTTGAATCATGGAAATAAAATCGCAGACGGCGCTTGCTCCCTCGTCGCCTGCAAAACGGCTGCGGACGGCTGCGGTCTTCGTCTCCTCCTCCTTCTGGCCCACAACCAGCATATAGGGGATCTTCTGGGTCTGCGCCTCGCGGATCTTATAGCCGATCTTTTCAGAGCGCGTGTCGAGCTCCGCCCGGATGCCGGCCTCATTTAACTGCTCCAGAACCGTCTTTGCGTAATCCGTGTATTTATCCGAGATCGGCAGCACCCTCGCCTGCACCGGCGCCAGCCAGGTCGGGAACGCGCCCGCAAAGTGTTCGATCAGGATGCCGATAAAGCGCTCGATGGAGCCAAAAGCCACGCGGTGGATCATGATCGGCTGATGCTTCTCGCCGTCCGCGCCGGTATATTCCAGCTCAAACCGCTGCGGGAGCTGGAAATCGAGCTGGATCGTGCCGCACTGCCAGGTCCTGCCAATCGAATCTTCCAGGTGGAAATCGATCTTGGGCCCGTAGAACGCGCCGTCGCCCTCATTGACCACATAGTCAAGCCCCAGCTCGTCCAGGGCCCCTTTAAGGCCCTCTGTGGCCATCTCCCAGTCCGCCTCGCTGCCCATGCTGTCCTCCGGCCGGGTGGAGAGCTCTACATGGTACTTGAAGCCGAACAGGGAATACACCTCGTTGATCAGGTGCGCAACTGCCTTGATCTCGTCCTTAATCTGCTCCGGCATCATGAAAATATGCGCGTCGTCCTGGGTAAAGCAGCGCACACGCATCAGGCCGTGGAGCTGGCCGGATTTTTCATGGCGGTGAACCAGTCCCAGCTCTCCCACCCGCATGGGCAGATCGCGGTAGGAACGCGGCTCAGAGGCATACACCAGGATCCCGCCCGGGCAGTTCATGGGCTTAATCGCGTAGTCCTCCTCGTCGATCACCGTTGTATACATGTTGTTTTTATAATGCCCCCAGTGCCCGGACGTCTCCCACAGGCTCCGGTTTAAGATAACCGGCGTGGCAATCTCCACATAGCCCGCCTTTTTATGGATCTCCCTCCAGTAATCCAGAAGCGTATTCTTAAGCGTCATGCCTTTGGGAAGGAAGAACGGGAATCCCGGGCCGGCGTCGTGCATCATAAAAAGCCCCAGCTCCCTTCCCAGCTTCCGGTGATCCCGCTTTTTCGCCTCCTCCATCATGGTGATATACGCCTCAAGATCCTCTTTGGAGGCAAACGCGGTCGCATAGATGCGGGTCAGCATCTTATTCTTCTCACTGCCCCTCCAGTAAGCGCCCGCCAGATTCATAATTTTAAACGCCTTGCCCACGCCTTTTGTGCTCATCAGATGAGGCCCGGCGCACAGATCCGTAAATTCCCCCTGGCTGTAAAAGCTGATCTCCGAGCCCTCCGGCAGATCCTCAATGAGTTCCACTTTATAGGGCTCTTCCTTTTCCCTCATAAACGCGATCGCTTCCTCCCTGGGCTTCACAAAGCGCTCTAACGGCAGGCCCTCCTTGATGATCTTCTTCATCTCCGCCTCGATCTTCGGCAGATCCTCAGCCGTTAAGGGCGCGGACGGATCCACGTCATAATAAAAGCCGTCTGCGATGGACGGGCCGATAGCCAGCTTCGTATCCGGAAACAGCCGTTTTACCGCCTGCGCCATCACATGGCTGGCCGTATGGCGCAGCGCCGCCAGTCCCTTCTCATCCTTTGCCGTTAAAATATTCACATGACAGTCACGGTCAACCACCGTGCGCAGATCCACCGCCTCGCCGTCCACCTCGCCGAGGCACGCGAGCCTTGCCAGGCCCTCGCTCACATCCTTTGCAATGTCCATGATCGACACCGGGTTCGCATATTCTCTCACAGAACCGTCTTTTAATGTAATCTTCATCTTCTTTTCTCCTTTATTGTTCCATTCCCGGGCCCGGGCCGCATAAAAAATCCCCTGGCGCGCATCGTCGGATGCAGGCCAGGGGACGGTATAAGCCGCGGTTCCACCCCGGTTGAACAGACCGCTTCCCGGTCTGAACCTCTTTTCTGATGATAACGGAATCACCGTTCCCGATTAAGGGACGCTCCGAGCTGGTCTTCGGACTCCGTCTGCTGTAACGCGCTTCCACCATCTGCGCCTCTCTCTGGACAGCTCCCGGAGCCTACTCGTCTCTTCAACGCGTTGGCTTGCTGGATTTCTTATGGTTTGATTATAGCATTCGTCCGGGGTTTGTCAAGAAAATTTTTGACAAATTACACTTCGCTCACAAAAAACGCCGCGCATGAACTGACATGTAAACCGTAACCAACTACACCTCGCAAAATGCTATCTGTGAATTGCAGCTTTTCGTCCCTCTCCCGACAGCTCCGGCCACAAAACGGCCAGCATGGTTCCAAAGCACGCCGCGCCGCCGATGAAGTTGGACACCGGCTCTGCGATGAACACGCCGGCAGGCCCTAAGCCAAACAGGCTCGGCAGCAGGATCGTCAGGGGAACGACGATGATCACCTTCCTGAAAATGGAGAAAAAGATCGCGTGCTTTGATTTCCCCAGCCCCACAAAGACCGACTGTCCCGAAAACTGCAGGGACATCATAAAAAAACCGAAAAAATACATGCGCACAGCCGGCACGCCGGCGCGGATCAGCTCCGCGTCCTGGTTGAAAATCCGGATAAAGAATTCCGGAAGCCCGTGGATCAGGCTCCAGATCGCGGTTGTATAAAGGATGGCAAACACGGAGGTAAATACAATCGCCCTCTTCACTCTCCCGTACTCCCCGGCCCCGTAATTGTAGCCCAGAACCGGCTGGGCGCTGTGCGTGATGCCCGTCACCGGAAGCGTAGCCACCTCCCGAAGCGAATTGATCACGGTCATGACCCCTACATACAGATCGCCTCCAAAGCGGTGCAGCGTGGCATTGCACATGATTTGAACCGTGCAGTTCGTGATCGCCATCGTAAAGCCCGAAAGCCCCAGGGCCGCGATGGCGCGCACCCGCCCGGCGGAAAGCCTCATGCAGGAGCGCCGGAGCTTTAAGAGCGCCTTCTCCCCTGTCAGAAAACGAAGAATCCAAACCGCTGACAAAAGCTGGGACAGGATCGTGGCAAAGGCCGCCCCGCGCACCCCCATATGTAATACAAAGATAAAGATCGGATCCAGGATCATATTGGCCGCCGCCCCCAGAAAGACGGTCATCATGCCAATCCGCCCAAACCCCTGCGAATTGATAAAGGAATTCATTCCCAGCCCGACCATCACGAACACGCTGCCCAGAAGATAGATGGTAATATATGCGTCCGCAAACGGATACGTCGCGTCGCTGGCGCCGAACAGATACAGCATCGGCCTGCGAAATGCCAGGCCAAAGGCCGTGAGCAGGACGCCGGAGCCCAGCAGCAGCGTAAAGGAATTCCCCATGATCGCCTCCGCCTCATCGACATTGCCCCGCCCCCGCTCAATCGAGCACAGCGGAGCGCCCCCCATTCCGAACAGGTTGGCAAAGGCAATCACCATGGTGATAATCGGAAGAGACAGGCCGATCCCCGTCAGGGAAAGCGTGGAATGCTCCGGTATCTTTCCGATGTAGATCCGGTCAACGATATTGTAAAGCACATTGATAAGCTGCGCAAACGTCATCGGAACAGCCAGATCCAAAATATTTTTAACAACACTTCCCTTTGAAAAATCATTCTTATCCGTCATTGCCATCTGTCCCCTGGAAAACAGGCTCTCTCCTTTCTTTCTTGATGCCGGATCGCGCTTGAATCATGCCCCGGCAGATTGCTGCCGAAAACGTCTGCATCGTTTCTCTGCAGTGTTTCCTGTAAATTATAGGCCATCCGGCTCAGAAATTCAATGCCTTTGCCCATATTGCTTGCACTGCTGCCCAAAAGCTGGTATGATTATCCAAAAATGGAGTATGTACAGGCAGAAAAAGGTGTCCCGGGCGGCGGCTTTGAGCAGGCTGTGTCCACGAAACAGGAGCGTGTCTGAAACACGCTCTGGTAAAGCATATACATACGGAAGGGAGTCCACAATGGATGAAAAGCAGACACAAGCGACAACGGAAGCTCTGAGCAGCGAGGAATTCTGGAACCGGCTGGCCTCCTGCCAGGATCAGACATTTTATACGGAAAAAAAGCTGCCCTTTACCTACCAGATCCGGGGCGGGGAAATGTTTGTGGACCGGCGTTCCAAATCTATCACCAAAGCTACGATTCTAAAAGCGTATGAGCGCGTTCTGGAAGACCGCGAACACGTGATCCGCGGGCCGAAAAAGCTCAACTGCTTCGGCGCGCCCTATGTCTGGGCGGTTTTCCGGGAGCTGGGAGTCGTGACGCCGCAGAAGGCAGAAAGGCCGCAGACGCCGGAGGATGCGCCTCAGATGTAAAAGAGAGGGTGTACAGCCGCCTGGACGGCTGTACACCCTTTTTCACATGCTGCTCAATCCGCACGCCATTAACGAAACAGCGCCGTCAGATTCTCCACCTCGGCGCGGGCCGTCTCTCTGGTTAGGGAGCTGAAATCGTACAGGCAGTATCCGCTGACCTGTCCGGTGCTTCGCCCGGCCAGAACCTGCCGCCGCATGATATCCTGGTAGCGGAGCCATTCCGGCACTTCATTCCCGTCCGCAGCGTCGGTTCCGGTTTTATAGAGGGGCAGGCCGACATAGAGCGTCACATTTCCTTTTTTCTTCAGCGCAATCCAGTCGTTCAAACAGGTTTCAAACGCATAGGCCGCCGGCTCGCCGTTTACCTTGGCCTCAAAGCCCCAGTAAATCTGCGGCATAATATAATCCACATACCCCGGCTGTGACATCCACGTGTCGATGTCCACAAACAGCCTGGTTTCAAGGCGCAGATGCTTTAAATGCCCTTCCGGGCTGACCCCGAACACAGCCTGGGGCCGGTACTGTCTGACGGTCTGATATACGCCCCGGATAAGCTGGTTAATATTATTTTTCCGCCAGGCTGCGATGCTCTCCTGAGAGCCGGATGAGAGATATTCCGGCTTATCGAACCACAGCGCCTCATTCCCGTCGTCGATATTGGGGTAAAAATAATCGTCAAAATGAACCCCGTCCACCTCATAGCGCTCCACCACCTCCCGGACGCCGTCAATGATGCGCTGGCGTACCTCCGGAATGGCCGGATTATAATAGAGCTCGCCCTCATGAGTGAGAACCCAGCGGTCATTCGACGCGTCCTGATCGCCGGCCCAGACGATCGCCGGATTTGAGGCGCACAGATCGCTGTAGCGGTTTAAATAGCCTGTGATGCGGAACGGATTGATCCAGGCGTGAACCTGTAAGCCCCTGGCATGGGCGGACGAAAGGACATACGCAAAGGGATCGTATCCGGGATCCACACCCTGTTTTCCGGACGCAAATTTAGACCATGGGAAATAAGCGGACGGATACATCGCGTCCCCGTCCGGCCGTATCTGGACAAAAACCGCATTGATCCCCTTCGATACACAGAGATCCATGGAAGCATCCACCGCTTTGCGAAAGGATGCCTGATCCTTTGGCCAGCGGTTCCAGTCCAGGTATGAGATCCACACGCCGCGCAGCTCCCCCTGCGCGGCCGGGACGGCGGAAGCGGCCTTTACAATCACCTCGTCCCCGTCTGATGAAACGCCGGCGCCGGGCTGCGCGGCGAGGGAAATGTCCTCTGCCGGCCCCGCAAACGCGCGCGAAGACGCCATGGCCGACACGCTCAGTCCCAGTCCCAGAAACAGCGCCAGAGCGTGTCGGAAGCATGCGCGCGTTTTCATTGTTTTATGGTTTTTCATGATGAGTCGTCTTCCTTTCCTTTTATCATTCGCAGCAGAGACAGGCCCGGCCGGCAGCCCTTCTTTACGCTGCAGGACAGCGGCAGCCGGACGCATTGCATGAGCTTTACGCCATTTACGCCAAAGCAGGGGCAAAGCCGGAAATGGTTTCCTGTCCAAATGTATTTTACCAGAAATGGAAAGCGGAATCTTTACTTTTTTCTGTCGGTTTACGTTATCTTTTCATGTCCTGCCATACGGTTACGGTTCACACGCCTCGCATGGACCGGCTTGTGAACCGCAGCGCCATACTCCCGGATGTCTGGAATTCCGGGCAGAAAATCATTGACAGCCGCCCTCTGTTGTGGTATCCTAACAAAGGAAATCCCCAATTTAAGGGGCAGTACCGGTTTCGACAGGGATCATGAAGCTGGTGAAGCTATCCGCATGCGATGCGTCAAATGGCAAAATTAAAATTAAACGCTAACGACAGAGAATTAGCATTTGCTGCTTAATTAAAGCAGTTGTCAGCCTTAGGGCACTCACACCTTAAGAATCTGGCATCGACTATGTGAGAAACGACGGCGGGGAGGTTCCGGACTGCCGGTCGTATCAGGAACTACTGAAACTCTGAGGATGTCTGCTTCCGCAGGGCAGAGGGAATGAAAAAGAACAGACTATGATAGTAGAAGAACAGGGAATTGGTTTTTGGACACGGGTTCGACTCCCGTCTGCTCCATTTCTGCAGCACAAAAAGCCTTGCATATCCGTCTCCGGTGAATGCAGGGCTTTTTATGTGCAGTAAAATCCATACCATATTTTCAAAAATGAAGCGATCCGCTTCTCTGACCATTTGTATTGATCCCCGCCTTACGCGCCTGGACTGCCTGCAGGCTTCTCGGAATGCGGTACAATCTCCCATCCTTCCGGAAATGGGCCCCGGTCTGTTTAAAGCAGAACGGGACATGGTATTCCCTGCACTGCTTCGCCGAATCCAGTATCCAGTCATAATCGCAGATTCTTGCCTCCGGCCCGGATTCCCCGCCGCAGATAACGCCCTCGATCGTACCCGTCGCGAGATAGCGCCGGATGTCCACGCGCTCGAGCATCGGCTCATGGATCACCTCCCTGTGCCGGATGGGAAGACGCAGCATCACCGGAAGGCGCTCATCCGCCTCTTTCTGATTTTCGCAGGTCGAACAGACCGTCACATTCTCATACCCGTCTCCCCAGTCATCCGGAAGGCCTGCCTCAAAACGCCCGATCCGCTTTGTGATGATATAAAACTTAAGATCCGGCCGGATACGGATCATCTCCCATGCCTCCTTCCTCCATTCATCCGCCTCCTCAATAAAAAAGTCGGACGTCATGCATGTATACACATACCCTGTCTCCTGAAGCTTATAGGAACCGCCGCGCGTTTTCTGTACCGGCAGCTTAAACGAAGCGGTCTTTGCCACGAGCGAACTGTCCCGGCCAAATTCCGCGTCCCGGCGGTACATATAACAATTCGCGCATCCTGCGCTGATTTTGCGGCAGCCATGCCACGGATTCCATGCCTCCATCCCATTGCCTCCCATCCGTTGATTCGTTTATCCTGTTATCACGCTTATGCCCGTTCCGTTTTTACGGAGAGGGCGTGCAGATGGCGGGAATGATATTTGGGACATTCTCTGATACCTGCACAGGAACAGTATACTGCATTTCCAGGGTATATTGCAATCTGTTATCGCATGAACCGGCGATTCATCCCGCCTCTCCCCCCGCCACTCTCTCGCAGGCAAACCGGATAAACGAATCCATCACCCCTGAAACATACCTCTCTTTGGGCACAATAATCGCGATCTCCCACGGGAATTCCGGTTCCGTCAGCCGGATACGCCGGATGCTGTCTGAATGGAACCGCACCGCGATCGGCAGCGGCAGAATGCTGATCCCCTGATTCAGAGCCACCATTTCCGCAAGGAAATCCCACTGGGAGCTCTGGCATGTAATCCGCGGCTCAAATCCCGCATCGCGGCAGCTCGACAGGATGCGGTCATGCAGCATATACGTATGATCCAGAATCATGAAGTCCTCATCGATCAGCTCCCGGAAGCGCACGGCCTCCCTCCCGGCCAGGCGGTGCGACTGATGGACGAGCAGAACGTTAAAGGACGAGGCAAACGGCGCCACATGATAACCGGGATAGGCAAACGGAAAGATAATCACCCCCAGATCCACGGAGCCATTGTCCACCCTCTCTTTCACCGTATTCGCTCCGGCCTCCACGACGCGGATGCTGATATTGGGGTTCTGTTTTTGGAATTCATAGATAATGGACGGAAAATACGCGGTCAGGATGACCGGAGGGATGCCGATGCGAAGCTCTCCCTGATGGCCCCTGATCCGGCTGTAAATCTGCTCCTCCTGCTTTCCAATCATATCCAGGAGATATCTGCCCTTTTCAACAAGCAGCACGCCGTGCTCCGTCAGCTTAAACTCATTGGAGGAACGGTCGATCAGGCTGGTTTCCAGCTCCTTTTCCAGGGCCATCACGGACTTGCTCAGGGTAGACTGGCACAAAAACAGCTCATTTGAGGCTCTCGTAAAATTTTCGTGCTCCGCAACCTTGATAAAATACGACAGATATTTCAGATTCATAAACGCGCCTCCTTATGCATGATGCCGCTGCCTGTACAGGATGATGCGGCCATCCCGTTTTCCGGGACGGTTCCCATTATACCCTATTTCCGGTCCGCCTGCAGGCATCCCCTCACGGCAAACCTGCCGCTCCCCTTGTTCTCTCCTGCTATTTTAATACATTCTGCGTTGAAATGCTTATGGTTCTTTTTCATGAAATGATGAATTTTATCCATTATACAAACAAAAGGCCCTGTGATATATTACAAAAAAGGGACGGGGCAGCAGATAATTCTGATAATTTTTCACAAAAATGTCCCGCGCCCTGCCGCATGGCCATGCGTGAATTGCAGCCGTTCAACAACCGCACAAAAAGGAGACGCTATGAAAAAAAGACTGGAGGCCGGACAGGTATGCACCTTTCAGAAAAAGGTATCGGACGAGGATGTGAGAAAATTTGCGGAAGTAACAGGGGATAAGAACCCGCTGCACTTGGACGACGGGTTTGCCAGCACAACCATGTTTAAGGAGCGGATTGCGCACGGCATGATCGGGGCCGGCATCATATCCGGCGGGCTGGCAATGCACATGCCGGGGCTTGGCACAACCTATCTGGAGCAGGATTTGAAATTCATGCGCCCGGTCCGGATCGGCGATGTCCTGACCGTAGAGCTTAAGGTTCTGGAAATTCTGCCAAAGACGAAATTTGACATTGCAAAAATTCGCACGACCTGCATGAATGAGCAGGGCGAGATCGTCATCAGCGGAACTGCAACCGTAATTCCGCCGGGCATGTAACATACAGAAAAGGAGAACGAATATGGCAAAAATCATAAACAGCGCCAAGGCCGCGCAGCTCATCCAGGACGGGGACGTTGTCGGCATTAACGGGTTTGCATTCGGTTTTGGATTTCCTGAATCGCTGGCAAAGTCTCTGGGCGAACGCTATCAGAAAGAGGGGCATCCAAAGAGCCTGACGCTCATGTTTGCATCCGGCTGCGGCGACGGCGGAAAGAGCGATTTCGGCCTGGATCATTTCGCCCAGGAGGGGATGGTGGACAAAATCATCGCCGGCCACATCGGGCTGGCTAAGAAGCTGAGCGGCTTCATCAGTGAAAACAAGATCGCCGCCTGGAATTTCCCCCAGGGCGTCATCGCCCACCTGTTCCGGGAAATGGCGGGCGGAAAGGAAGGCATTGTCACGCATGTGGGCCTCGGCACCTTCGCGGATCCGCGGGTAGAGGGCGGCCGGATGAATCCTCTGGCCGACGAAAACCTGGTGGAGCTCGTCGAACTCGGGGGCAGGGAATGCCTGTATTATAAAGCAGCGCCCCTTACCGTGGCGCTCATCCGCGGGACGACGGCCGATGAAGCGGGCAACCTCACCGTAGATCAGGAGGGTGTGCTCTTAGAAACCCTGCACCTGGCGGCAGCGGCTAAGAGCGCAGGCGGCATTGTCATTGCACAGGCGGCGCATATTGCAAAAAGGGGGACGCTGGATCCGAGAAAGGTCGCAGTGCCCGGCATACTGGTCGATTATATCGTGCCAGCGCCCAGCGAAGAACACCGGATGAACGCAGGGACGGTCTGTAACCCCTCGTATACCGGGGAGGTGAAAATCCCGGCCGATCAGGTCATGCCCGCGCCGCTGGATCCGAGAAAGGTCATCGCCAAGCGCTGCGCCATGGAGCTTCGCCTGGGCATGACAGTCAACCTTGGCATCGGCGTGCCGGAGGGGATCGCCTCCGCTGCGCTTGAGGAAGGCATACATGACTGGATGACCATGACCGTCGAGGCCGGCGCGGTCGGCGGCATCCCGGCCTCCGGGTACGGCCTGGGCGCGGCCGCCAATGTGGAAGCCCTGGTCGGGCAGCCGAACCTGTTCGACATCTATGACGGCGGCGGCCTTGATATCGCCTTTCTCGGCCTCGCCCAGGCCGACGCCGCCGGAAATATCAATGTCAGCAAATTTAAAGGCCGCATGGTCGGCTGCGGCGGATTTGTAAATATTTCCCAGAATACGAAAAAAGTCGTGTTCTGCGGCGCGTTTACGGCCGGAAACAGCCGTATCACCGTTGATTCCAGAGGGGTACATATCATAGAGGACGGGCCGCACATAAAGTTTATCGAGCAGGTGGAGCAGATCACCTTCAGCGGGCGCTACGCAAAGTCGAGGGGACAGGAGGTCCTGTACGTGACAGAGCGCGCCGTTTTCCGGCTGGCTCCCGGCGGCCTGGAGCTGATTGAAATCGCTCCGCTGATCAATTTGGAAACGGATATCCTTGGGAAGATGGCGTTCTCTCCCCTCATTTCCAGGGACTTAAAGCTCATGGATCCCCGTATTTTTGAGGATCAGCCGATGGGGATCGCAGACTCCATGGGCAGAAAGGAGGCGCGCACATGTTAAGTATCCTGCTGGGCCTTGCTGTTTTAGTATTCCTGGCCTACAAAGGCTATAATATCATCTGGGTTGCCCCGGCGGCAGCCATGATCGTCGCGCTCCTGGGAGGGCTTGAGCTTTTTCCCGCCTACACCGAGCTGTATATGGACGGACTGGTGGGCTTTGCCAAATCGTGGTTTCCGGTCTTCCTCTTCGGGGCCGTCTTTGGAAAGCTGATGGAGGTGACAGGGCTCGCAAGCTCCGTCGCCCGGTTCCTCTCCGGCCTTATCGGCAGCAGGCGGGCCATCCTGGCTGTTGTCATCGCCTGCGCGGTCCTCACATACGGCGGCGTCAGCCTGTTCGTGGTGGTTTTTGCCATCTATCCGCTGGCGCTCGAGCTCTACCGGGAGGCGGATATCCCCAGAAGGCTGATCCCCGGCGCAATCGCGCTCGGATCCTTTACCTTCACCATGACCGCGCTGCCCGGCTCGCCGCAGCTCAACAACCTCATCGCGGCCCGTTACCTTGGCACAACAGCCATGGCCGCCCCGCTCCTGGGCCTTGCCGCGGCTCTCATCATGTTCGGAGGCGGTTATGCCTGGCTGGCGCGGCGCGAAAAGATCCTGCGCGCCGCCGGGGAGCGCTATGAAAGCGCGGACAATGAAACGGCGCAGGGAGCGGCTGAGCCTGGGGCAGCCGGACAGAGAACAGCAAAACAGGATACAGAAGGCCATGAAGCAGGCCGAAAGGAGGCGGCCGTTCTCCCGCACTGGCTCTTTGGCGTCATCCCTCTCGCGGCTGTTGTAGCGACCTTAAATATCCTTCAATGGCCGGCCATTGCCGCCATCGGCGCCGGGATCGCCCTCATCGCTGTTTTCAATATCCGGCGGTGGAAGACCTTTATTCCCGCCATCAATGAGGGCGCGGCGGGATCGGTCATGGCGATCATGAACACCGCGGCGGCTGTAGGCTTTGGAAGCGTGGTAAAGGCCGTTCCGGGATTCGCCTCATTGACCTCCACCCTGCTCGGAATGGGCGGCAGCCCTCTTGTGTCCGAGGCTGTAGCCATCACCACGCTCGCGGGCGCGACCGGATCCTCATCCGGGGGCATGACGATCGCCCTGGAGGCGCTCGCCTCCAAATATCTGGAGATCGCCCAGGCCATGCACATCAGCCCTGAGGCCTTCCACCGCGTCGCAACCGTGGCCTCCGGCGGGCTCGATTCCCTGCCGCACTGCGGCGCAGTGATCACACTCCTCGCAGTATGCGGGCTGACGCACAAGGATTCCTACGCGGATATCGGGATTGTCACCTGCGTGATACCCGTTCTGGCGGTGGTCGTGATTGTTGTGATGGGAAGCATGGGGATTGTGTGACGGAGAGAACGAAAAGCGGAGAGCCCTCCAGCTCTCCGCTTTTTTTCAGTAAGACGCTTACGGTCAGTCCTGCCTTGGCTTCGGCGATCCGTATGGAACATCGCTGTAAAACGTGTATGATAATAACAATTTTTGAAAGAAATATTGCAGAATTTGAAAATCCCCTCTGAGAAAAGCCCGCAGCTTTTTCTCAGAGGGGTAACACATGTCGGCGAATCCTTAAGCCGTCTTCCCGGATATGCCTGCCGGAAGATTCAGCAGGATTCTCGTCATGAACATCCCATCCTCCATTGTAAAATCCGTCTCTCCCTCATACCGGGAGGCTGCCTTTACGATGCTGAAGACCCCTGTCCCGCCGCCTTTATCTGACTGGGGCAGCCCCTTGTGAAAGCTCACCGGGGCGCTGGTATTACAGCACTGGATCATGATTTTATTTCCTTTTTGGGCAATATATATGCGGATCTCCTGAACCGGGCAGCCTGAACTGCCGCAGCCGTGGATGGCGTTTTCAAAGACATTGGCGAGAATTGCGACCCAGTCGATATCACGGACCGGAAGCCCTTCCACCACTCTCACATCCATCGAGACGCAGATGCCCTGGCTCCTGGCCTTTCTGGCATAGGCGCAGAGAATGCTGTTGACCGCCCGGTTCATGCAGACATCCTCTGCCTTCCAGTTCACTACATCGGCGCCGTACTCCTCCAGATAGTCAAGCAGCCCCTGAAACTCCCCCTTACTGACATATTCCTTAATTAAAAGGGTGTGATGGCGCACATCATGGCGGATCCGCGCCGCCTCCTTTTCTGATTCCTTCATCAGCTCCATCTGCTGGCGCAGAAGCTGTTCATTGGCCTCCAGAAGCTCCTTCTCCGCCTGATAATAGTGTTCCTGTCCCAGATGGATATACAGATGCAGGATTACGTACTGAAGCACGCCGGCCATAAACAGGATCAGGAAGGCCCGCACCATATTAAAAATGGAAAAGCCCTGAAGGTTCGGCCAATACGCCATGATAGCGCCAAGCATTACGGACACAAACAGGGTTACGGCGCTGAACATGTCCATCTCATCGATCAGGAAATCAACGCCGCTTAAAAACTGTCTCCGGAACTTTTTCCATGTAACCGTCAGAATGACGGCGCTGCACACAAAACGCACCACAAGATCGACCAGCGCGTTTCCGTCAAATCCCCATCGCGCCACATCCACACCGCAGAAGGTCGATACCGAAAACAGATAGAACGCCAGGGCCATTTTATACAGGGAAAGATAGAGCACATCGCCGCTCATCAGGCTGCAGAAGATACCGATGAACAAAAGTGTGGACATGGCCGCATACTGGACAAAGCTTTTATTTCCATGCAGATACCAGAGGCTGTAGGCCGTAATCAGGAAGATGCCGAACACAATGTAACATCCTATCGTTTTTTTCATGGAAAAACGGGGACGGTCCAGCATCAGAAAAAAAGACAGCATCAGCCCTGCGCTGATGGTATTGCGCAAAAGCGCAAGCAAAAAGGAACCTCCCAGCATAGAACCAGCCCTCCTGTACATAACCTGAAATCTTGAAATGGTACGGTTCAGACTGTGGATTAACAGAAGCAAATCAGGTGCAGATGGATGAATCGTAGTTTGGACATAGCTTGACACCACAGACTGAATCGTAACCTGAAATTACTATATCATTTCTGTTGAATAAATTCTACATAATGGGATATAATGGGAGTTTTTAGGGACAAAAACAGAACTTTCCCGATCTGGCAGCCGGATCGACATGTTTATACAGCATTCGCCGGCAAAAAACGCCCCGCAAAACCGCTGTCAAACGGCTGACGGAGCTTTCTTAGAATTTTTCAGATATCTGCCTGCATAGGCCCGCCGGGCCCGGCGCCGGCTTAACGTGGTTGATCCATTTTATGCCTTTTACCCCCCCCCCGGTATCATCCCGACGGTCAAAATAGTAGGAGAAATAGCTTTTTTTGAATTCTGCCGCCTTATTCCGCGGCACATAGATCGTCGCCCCGTTATCCATCACAATCTCGCCGCGTTCCACGGATACGATGTGCTCCATATTTAAAATATAGGAGCGGCCGCAGCGGTCAAACTGATAAAACTTCTCCAGGATTTCCCAGAGCTTCGCGGCTGTCAAACGGGCCCTGCACTCTTCCAGCGCAAGATAAAGCACCTGATAATTTTTCTGCGATTCGCAGTAGACGATTTCCTTTACATTGATTTGCCGGAAGCCTCCTGCAACCTTGATCGTGATCTGGTTCTCTTTCATTCTGTGAAACTGCCCCAATGCCGAATCTATGGCATGAAAAAAATGCTCCTTCTCAAACGGCTTCACAAGATACTGGATCGCGTCCACTCCATATGCCTTCAGCGCATGTTCCGTGGAGGTCGTGAGGAAAACGATCGGCATGCTGCATCCCAGCCTTCTCAGATCCTCCGCTGCCTCGATCCCGTTTTTTCCTGACATAAAGACGTCGAGCAGCAGCAGATCCGGCCTGTATTTTTCCTCCCTGACCCGCTTTAACAGCTCCTCCGCGCTCGTGAACCGTTTTGTTTTAAATGTTATCTCCTGCTGCGTTTTGTCCTGATAGCCTGTCAGAAGCCGTTCAATCTGATCAAGCGCTTTTTCTTCGTCGTCACATAATGCTATATCGTACAATCTCTTCACATCCTCTGTCGTATTGGCGCGCCGCGGCGAACCGGGTTGCCCCTCCGGCGCGGCGCGCGGATTTCAGGCTGACTTACCATGCTGTCACTTTTTACCGCCAATACAGTTCATATCGTCCAGGCTGCAGCTCCTGTCATCCTCCCCGCTTAAGCAGTTCATGTCATTCAGCCCGCAGCTCTTGTCATCCTCTTCCCCCAGGCAGTTCATGTCGTTTAAACCGCAGGTTTTGTCCTGCGCATCGCTCATCCCGTTTAAGTTGCTCCAACCGGTTGCTTTCTTCGTTTCTCCCATTGTGAATCTCCTTTCCTGTTTTATGTACTCACAAAATCAGGCGCAGCGAGATTCCGAGAGCACATTTTTTTAACAGCCCGGGCCGGACGGGCATAATCGTCCAGGCAGCCTGCCATTCATTTTTCTTGCTTTCTGCGCATCATTTGTGCGGCTCTTGCCACCTACCTAGCGTCGATGCAAAGCTGCGCCAGATCTTCGATGCCTCTGGGGCCAAGGAAGACGTCCCTGTCATTGACGATGAGCGCCGGCACCCGTTCGATGTGGTACGCATCCACCAGATCCGGGTACAGGCCGCCGTCGTACATCTCTGCCGTCACCGCCGGGTTGAGCATGGCAATCCTCTGGCAGGCAATCACCACGCCGGGGCAGTGATGGCAGGCCAGTGAGACACAGATTTTCAAATGAACCGGCCGCCTGATCTTCCCGATCTTTTTAACCGCGCCCTTTGAGAGCTCCTGTCCCGGCCCGGCCGCGTTATAGATGCCAAGCACAAAGGAGTTGATCTCCTTTCCGCCCGGAACGCCGTGAAAAGCCGCTCCGGTAAACGTCCCCCCTGTAAACAGGCCCGTGACAGGCAGGCGCTTTATGTCCATAAACTCCTTAAGCTGCGCGGCGGCCTCGTCCGCCCCATACAGCTCAAGATGAACACGGGCGCCCAGGGCCGCGATCCCTTTCAGAAAGGACGCCATTTCGGCGGACTTAGGCTCTTTTACATCGAGCGCCGCCTTCAGCGTCACATCGCGGCCAAGCTTTTGGAAAACGCCCCGGATCGTTTCCCTTGTCTTTTCATCCAGCAGGGGGCTTTCCTGCGAAATCCCGTTCTGATCGATCATCGTCCCCCCCTATAAAAGCCCAACCAGATCAAGGCTCGGCGTCAGCGTCTCTTCTCCCGGTTTCCACTTTGCAGGACAGACCTGATCGCCGTGTTCTTCAACAAACTGGGCTGCCTGCACCTTTCTCAAAAGCTCCTCTGCATTCCGTCCAATCCCCATGTCGTGAATCTCATACGCCCGCACCTTTCCTTCCGGATTAAGGATGAAGGTTCCCCTGAGGGCCTGTCCGGCCGCTTCTTCCAGCACGCCGAACTGCCTGGCCAGAACACCGGCCGGATCCCCCAGCATCGTATAACGGATCCCGCGGATCGTGTCCGACGCGTCTGCCCACGCCTTGTGGACAAAGTGCGTGTCCTCTGAAACAGAATAAATCTGGCAGCCCGCCGCCTCAAAATCCTCATAATAATCCTGCAGATCGCCGAGTTCGGTCGGGCATACGAATGTAAAGTCAGCCGGGTAAAAGAACAAAACCGACCAGTGCCCCAGAAGATCGGCTTTGGCCACTTCCCTGAACCCGCCTCTGCAGTATGCCTGGACCCGGAAGTCCTCTACTTCTTTTCCAATCAAATTCCCCATGTCCTCCTCCTTTCTTCCAGCAGGTTTATTATACACGGGATGAGGGAAAAATACAATGGAACGCGGGGGAAAATTGGATACGTTATCGGCAGGCCGCGGAACCTTGCTGCATGTTCGCTATGATTGGATTATTTGAGCGGACAGCCGCTTGAATTTCTTCTCCCATTCATGTATAATTTCCTAAAAAGCAGGGGGCAGCGCGCCTCCTGACATCCATATCCATCATGTGCTCCCGGGATCCCGCCGTGCCTGATTTTGTGAGATTCCGAAAGCACATCATACATTACAGGAGGAAACCATGAGCGCAGTGATACAGATCAGAACGATGAAGCTCGGGGAAGGCATCCCAAAAATCTGCATTCCCCTGACAGACAAAACGACAGAGGGCCTCGCACAGTCTCTCCGGGATTTAAACGGCGTCCCGTTTGATTTTGCCGAATGGCGCGCAGACTTTTTTGACGGAATAGAACAGCCCGGGAAGCGACTGGAGGCCCTGCGCTGCCTCAGGGACGGACTGGGGGAGCATCCCCTGCTCTTTACGCTGCGCACCAGCGCGGAGATGGGCATGGCAAATATACACACGGACCAATATCTGGCCATCAACCGCTCCGTGATTGACAGCGGCCTGGCGGATATCGTCGATATAGAGCTGTCACAGGGGGAGCAGGCATTTTGCACGCTCGTTCAATATGCCCATGAGGCAGACATGCGCGTAATCGCCTCCTGCCACAACTTTTGCTCGACCCCGGACAGGGAAACCATCGTGGAAACCATGCGCCTCATGCAAAAGCTGGGCGCTGATGTGGCGAAATATGCCGTTATGCCAAAATGCAGCCGGGACGTACTGACGCTGCTTGACGCGACTCTCACGATGCGGGAAACATATCCCGAGACACCGGTGATCACCATGTCCATGGGCGCCCAGGGCGCGGTAAGCCGCGTCTGCGGAAGCATCTTTGGCTCCTGCGCAACCTTTGGGACAGCCGGAAAAGCGTCCGCCCCGGGCCAGCTTCCCGCCGCTGATCTCACCCGCTTTTTAGAACTGCTGCATCCGTCGCACTCATAACGCCAACGAATACGTTTGTACAATTAAGCATCGGGGAATATATACTCCTATGATTCAAGGCCCTGGCGGCCTTCCCACAAATGCATATCACCCCTTCAGCCGCTCCGCCAAAATCTCATTCACCTTAGCCGGATTCGCCTTCCCCTTCATCCCCTTCATAACCTGCCCGACCAGAAACCCCATGACCTTGGTCTTCCCGGCCCGGTACTCCTCCACGGTCTTCGGGTTCGCCTTAAGGGCCGCCTCCACCGCCTTTTCAAGCGCCTCGTCGTCATTGACCATCAGAAGCCCGTGCTCCTTTACATACGCTTCCGGATCCCGGTCCCCGTCGAAAACAGCCTCCAGTACCTCCCTGGCGGTGTTTAGGTTTATGCTTCCCGCCCCGGTCAGCATGATGAGCTTTGCCAGATGCCCCGGCGAGAGCACAAGGTCTTCCGGCCCGATCCCGCGCTCCTTCATCAGGCGGCTGACATCCCCGATCAGCCAGTTGGCGGCCTTTTTCGCGTTTTTACAGAGAGCCGTTGTCTTTTCAAACAGCTCCGCCATCTGCCTGGAGCCGGTGAGAAGGCGGCTGTCGTACTCGGACAATCCGTATTCCTCCTGATAACGCCTCATTTTGTCCGGAGCAAGCTCCGGGATACGGCCCCTCACAGCCTCCAGCCACGCGTCGTCAATGTAAATCGGCGGCAGATCTGGATCCGGGAAATAGCGGTAATCCTTTGCGTCCTCCTTGGAGCGCATCACATATGAGTATTCCTTGTTGTCATCCCATCGCCTTGTCTCCTGGATAACCGGCTTTCCCTCTTCCAGACGCTCGATCTGGCGTTTTGCCTCGCCCTCTATAGCGCGGGCAATGGCCTTAAAGGAGTTTAAATTTTTCATCTCTGTCCGCGTGCCGAGGACATCGCTGCCTTTTTCCCGCACGGATAAGTTGACATCTGCGCGCATGGATCCCTCCTGAAGCTTGCAGTCCGATGCGCCCAGATACTGGATCAGCAGGCGCAGCCGCTCTAAATAGGAAATGACCTCGTCGGCGTTTCGCATATCCGGTTCGGATACGATCTCAATCAGGGGAACGCCGCTTCTGTTGTAATCGACCAGGGAACAGTCCTCCCATTCATCATGAATCAGCTTTCCCGCGTCCTCCTCCATGTGGATCTCATGGATACGGATCCGTTTCTCCCCGCCCGCTGTGCCGATGGCAATGAAGCCGTCGCGGCAGATGGGCAGATAGAGCTGCGAGATCTGATAGTTCTGCGGATTGTCCGGGTAAAAATAGTTTTTGCGGTCAAATTTACAGAACTGGTTGATCTGGCAGTTGGCGGCCAGGCCCACGCGCAGCGCCAGCTCTACCACCTGTCTGTTGAGTACCGGGAGGGAACCCGGCATACCGGTACAAACCGGACAGGTATGCGTATTGGGCGCGCCGCCAAAAACTGTGGAACAGCCGCAAAATATTTTTGTGCGGGTGGCCAGCTCTACGTGAACCTCCAGGCCGATGATGGTTTCATATTCCTTTCTCATGTCACATTCCCTCCTTATCCCTGATCGGCAGGCTCCATCTGCCCCGGATCTTCTCATAGGCAGAGGCGGCCCGGAACAGCTTTTTCTCCTGGAAGCAGTCTGCCATGAGCTGCATGCCCACCGGAAGGCCCGCTTCGTCCGTCCCGCACGGAAGGCACAGGCCCGGCAGGCCCGCTAAGTTGGCGGATACGGTATAAATATCGCCCAGGTACATTTTCATGGGATCCTGCAGGCTCTCCCCCAGCGCCGGGGCCGTGGACGGCGCGGCCGGGCCCAGTATGATATCAAACCGCTCAAAGGCCCTGTCAAAGGCTTTTTTAATCAGCGCCTTGGCGCGCAGGGCTTTTAAATAGTAGGCGTCGTAGTAGCCGGAGCTCAGGACAAAGGCGCCGAGCATGATGCGGCGCTTCACCTCCGGTCCAAAGCCCTTGGAACGCGTCTTTTTATACATTTCGTGCAGATCCTCATACTCCCCGGCCTGGTAGCCGTATTTAATCCCGTCAAAGCGCGAGAGGTTGGAGCTGGCCTCCGCGGAGGCGATCACATAGTAGGCCGGGATCGCGTACGGAACCATGCCCAGATCAAAGTATTCCACACTGGCCCCCTGTTCTCTCAAGCCCTCTGCGCCGGCCAGCACGGCCTTCTTCACCCCCTCGTCCAGACCCTGCCCCAGATAGTCGGACGGGATCCCGATCCGCATGCCCTTCGCCTCCCCGGTCAAGGCTTCTGTGAAATGGTAATCCTCCCTGCAGATGGAGGTGCTGTCCTTTTTGTCATAAGAAGCCAGGATTTCCAGCAGGGCCGCGCAGTCCGCCGTATCCCGCGCAATGGGCCCGATCTGGTCCAGGGAGGATCCGTACGCGATCAGCCCGTAACGTGAAATGGTTCCGTACGTAGGCTTGATGCCCGTAACGCCGCAGAAAGAGCTCGGCTGGCGGATAGAGCCGCCCGTATCGGAGCCAAGCGCATAAAACGCCTCCCCGGCAGCCACGGCCGCGCACGAGCCGCCCGAGGATCCGCCCGGGACATGCGTCCGTTTCCAGGGATTCTTCGTGGGCCCGAAATATGAGGTCTCCGTCGTGCTGCCCATAGCAAACTCATCCATATTTGTCTTTCCGAGAATCACGGCCCCGGCAGCCTCAAGGCGCGCGACCGCCTCCGCGGAGTACGCCGGCACAAAATCCGACAGGATCCGCGAGCTGCACGTCGTCCTCATGCCCTCGGTGCAGATATTATCCTTCACCGCCGCCGGCACGCCCGCCAGAGGGCTGGTGAGCGCGCCGCTGTCGATCTGCTTTTGGACCTTTCTTGCCCGGGCGAGGGCCTTTTCCTCCTCAATGGTCACAAAGGCGTGGATCTGCGTTTCCTCCCTCTGTATCTGTGTAAGGCACGCCCTCACCGCCTCCTCGGCGGACACCTCTCTTTCCTGTATCCTCTTTCCCAGCTCCAGCGCTGTCATCTGTGCAATATCCGGCATATTTATCCAACCTCCTTCCCGCTATTCTACGGTGCGCGGAACTTTATACTGGCAGTCCTTCTTCTGTGGCGCATTCGCCAGCATCTGCTCCGACGCGTCGCCGTTTGTCACCTCATCCTCACGGAACACATTTTGGACGGAAAATACATGCGACATGGGCGCGACCCCCTCTGTGTCCAGCTCATTTAGCATGTCGATATACGTAAGCATCCGCCCCATATCCTTCTTCGCCGCTTCCCGCTCCTCTCTGGAGAGGGAAAGTTTTGCGAGGATTCCCACATATTCAATCATCTCATCATCAATTATTACCGCCATTTTTTATCGCTCCTTTCCCGGGCGCTAAATAGGCTTCCGAAGTAACCAGCGCCTTACATCTGCACGTCTGCGGGGGTATGGCAAAACAGGCCCCGGCCAAAACCGGATGGCCGCTCCGCCTTGCCTCTCCTACGGGACCAGACGGCTTAAATCCCTTGGAAACAGCGAGGCTTCCCTCACATTTTCCTCTCCCAAAAGCTGCATGGTCATGCGCTCTAAGCCGATCCCCAGCCCGCCGTGGGGCGGCATGCCGTGCCGGAAGGCGCTCAGATAATCCTCCATGCCCTCTGTGTCCATGCCCCGCCGTCTGATCTTCTCCATCAGCTCCGTGTACATATGGATCCTCTGGCCGCCTGTCGTCACCTCCAGACCGCGAAACAGCAGGTCAAAGCTTAAGGTATACGTCCTGTCCTCCGGGTCATCCATGGCGTAGAACGGGCGTTTTTTGGACGGATAATGCGTCACAAACACAAAATCCGCATTGTACGTCTCCTTAAAGTAACGGCCAATCCGGTGCTCCTCCTCCGGCTCCAGGTCGTAGGGGTTACGGATCGGGGTGCAATACGCCTCTGAAACCAGTCTCTTGGCTTCCGAAAACGAAACCGCCGGGATTCGGGATGCATCCGGAAGCTCTGCGTGCAGCAGGGAGAGCTCAGCGCCATATTCGTCCTGCAGAAGCTTTGTCATATATTGGAGAAAGCCTGTCTCCATGGCCATGATGTCCCTGAAATCCTCAATATAGCCCATCTCGAAATCCAGCCCGGTATATTCATTCAGGTGGCGCTTCGTGTTATGCTTCTCCGCCCGGAACACAGGTCCAATCTCCATCACACGGTCAAACACGCCGACCATCATCTGCTTGTAAAACTGCGGGCTCTGAGCCAGCACGGCGGGCCGGTGGAAGTATTCCAGTTTAAAGACATTCGCGCCTCCCTCCGCCCCTCTGGCCCCGATCTTCGGCGTGTGGATCTCCGTAAAGCCCTCGCTCTCAAGGTAGGCGCGAAACGCCCGCGCGACGCCCTCCTGTATCTTAAATCTGGCCCGCTCGCGCAGGTTCCGGAGCGTCAGGGGACGCATATCCAGCCTGGCCTCCAGAGAAGCGCCGAGCTTCCACTTTGATACAGCGATCGGCATCGGAGCCATTGGCGCGGAAAGAATCCGGACAGAGGTGAGCCGCAGCTCCACGCCGTGAGGCGCCCGCGCCTCCTTCACGAGCCTCCCCTCCGCCTCCACAAAGCACTCTTCACGCAGATCCAAATCTTCCTCATTTACAGTGCCCCGCTCCAGTACAGCCTGCAAAATCCCGTCCCGTTTCCGCAGGATCATAAACACAATGTCTCCCATATCCCGGACGCTCAAAACCGCCCCGTTCGTCTTTACCATACAGCCGGCCTTTTCTTCTGAAAGCAGCTCCCTCAAATCCAGTATCCCTGTTTCCCTTTTTCCTGTCAAAAAATCCATGCTTTCTCCTCCTTCCATAACGGTCAGGCGCCCTGAACGGTATCCTCCCGCGCTGCCGCCGCGCCGCCGCTTAAACGGCACAGTTCCTCTGCGCCGGCGCGCGCATAAAAAAATCCCGGAACATCGAACCGACATTCCGGGACGGGAAATTCCCGCGGTACCACCCGCATTCGGAAAGACAGACCGCGCCATATGCCATGGGCTGTTTTTCAGCGGCCCATCTGCACACGGTTATCCGTTCTCTCCACTCTCATTCATGCTTAACGCGCACCCACGTGGCGGCCTACTGAAGGTTCAGCCGTCCGGCTCCGGAGTGTTCCCTATGGTCCCCTGCCCTCCTGACACGGCTCTCAGCCGCTGACCGCGTCTTTCTGTCGGATTCTTTGGAACAGAGTCTCCTTCACTGCCTTTAAAAAAGAAGACAATTCAGCCGCGGCGCGGCTTCATTGCCCTCTCTGCTTGATTTTTAATTATGCATCTTACTATATACCATTTTTTTCGATTTGTAAAGACCTGAAATTCATTTTTTAGCTGCCATTCGCGGGGCGGGGAAAACCGCATACGATTTACATTGCATCCAGTCTGCGCTCAATTGCCCTTACCTTCATACTGAGATTGAGGATCTCCAGCTCCATTTTCTCGCGCTTACATTCCATCTGCAGAGCAGACTCCAGCCTCATTTTTAAGAAATCGTGGCCCTCTCCTATCACATCTATTTTTGCGCTGATTTCATTTTCAAGCAGCATCTGGGTTCTCAGAGCTATCTTCTTTGCTTCTCTGGCTTCCTGGATGGCTTTGGCCACTTCCCCGGTGGCCTTTGTTGCCTCCTCCCGGGCCTTTGCCGCCTCCTGGCTGGCTTTCGTTGCCTCCTCCCGGGCCTTCGTTGCCTCCTCCCGGGCCTTTGCCGCCTCCTCCCGGGCCTTTGTCGCCTCCCCCTTTGTCTCCCCGATCTCCTGACCCAGAACCTCCAATTTGTCCAGTATCATTCTTTCTACTTCTGTCATGGTGCTATCTCCTTTCGTAACAGCTCAAACCGCACAGTTACTTTTTACACCTCTCCAAGTATGCTAATACTATACCGCGCCGGGGCAGGCTATGTCAATATCGGATCGCTGCGGTTCAAACACGCTTTAGTCTCTCTAATGCTTCCATCAGGATATTCTTTGGGCACGCCAGGTTGATCCGCTCAAAGCCCTCCCCCTCCGGCCCGAAGATATACCCTTCATCCAGAAACAGATCGGCTTCTTCCATCCGCCGCTCCTGCTCCTCCTTCGTCCATCCGAACGCGCGCAGGTCGAGCCACTGCAGATACGTCCCCTCCAGGGGAAAGACACGGATCTGCGGGCAGCGCTCCCCGAGAAATGCCTTCAGCGCCCGATGATTTTCATAAATCACCTCCAGGACCTGTGAAAGCCATTCATCGCATCGGGTATAGGCAATCTCGCAGGCCTTATATCCCAGGGCATTCACCCGTCCCTCCTGCCCTGCGCAGGCCATCCGCCGCTTTAAGGCGCGCATCCGCTCCGGATCGGGCACGATCGCAATGCTCGTCTCCAGACCCGCCAGGTTAAAGGTCTTGCTGGGCGAGATACAGGTCATGGTATTTCTCTCCAGCTCCCCGGAAACCGCGGCAAAGGAGGTAAAGGTATGGCCCGGCATGATCAGATCGCAGTGGATCTCGTCGGAAATGATAAATACACCGTGGCGCAGGCAGATCTCCCCCAGCCGCGTCAGCTCTTCGCGGCTCCAGACACGCCCGGTTGGGTTGTGCGGGCTGCAGAATAAAAGCACTTTATTCTCCTCCTGCGCCGCCAGCTCCTCCATTTTCTCATAATCTATGACGTACCGTCCGTCCTCCTCCCGCAGCGCGCAGCGGACCAGACGGCGGCCCGTCCGCTCCACGGCCCTGTAGAACGGAGGATAGACCGGAGGCATGACGATCACGCCCTCTCCCTCCTCTGCAAATGCCGTCACACCGTGAAACAGCGCATTGACCACGCCCGGTGTTGTGATGAGCCATTCCGGGCGGACCTCGCGGCCATAGCGGCGCTTCGTCCAGCTCCCCACAGCCTCATAAAATGCAGGGCCCGCGGTCTGGTAGCCCAGCACTGCCGTCTGCAGATACTCTGTCAGTCCCTCCCGGATCTCGGGAGGATTGGCAAATTCCATATCGGCTATGGAAAACGGGACGATCCCCTCCCGTACGTCCGGCTTTTTCTCCTTCATGATCTTCCATTTCAGCGCTTCATCCATGTCGCGCCGCGGCGCTGTCGTAAAATCATACACGCTCATTTCATGTCCCTCCTGTTAAACAACATTTTAAATTTATCCCATCATATCAAACAGCGAAAGCTGGTTGCTCTCCGGAAGCCCTGAAAGCAGTCCCAGATCCGCCATCAAATCGCATACCGTTTTCGTTACCCTGGTCCGGTTGATAAAATCCTCCTTTGACAGGAACGGGCCTTCCTCCGCGGCGAATACCACGGCATCCGCCGCTTTCTCCCCCAGGCCGTCGATGCTGCTGAGAGACGGCATCAGCTTCCCGTCCATGATCTGGAAATTCCTGGACTGCGCTTTGTAGATATCAATCGGAATAAATTCAAAGCCTCTGGCATACATTTCCTGCACAATGCGCATATCCCGCAGGACATCCTGCTCTTTTTTCGACAGGGAATCCAGGCGGTTCTTGTAATCTGCCAGATGGTACTCCAGGCGCTCCCGCCCCTGGCACATCAGCGCATAGGAAAAGCCGTTGGCGCGGATACTGAAATATGCGGCATAGTAGGCCAGCGGGTAAAATACCTTGCAGTAGGCTACGCGCCAGGCCATCATCACATACGCGGCGGCATGGGCCTTGGGGAACATATATTTGATCTTCTGGCAGGAATCGATATACCACTGCGGCACGCCATGGCCCTTCATTTCCTCGATCCAGTCCGGCTTTAAGCCCTTGCCCTTGCGGACGCTCTCCATGATCGTAAAGGATAAACCCTCCTCCAGGCCCATGTGAATCAGATACACCATAATATCATCGCGGCAGCAGATCGCGGTCTGGATCGTCGCCTGGCCGCTCAAAATCAGGTCCTTTGCATTTCCCAGCCACACATCTGTCCCGTGGGCCAGGCCCGCAATCCGGACCAGATCCGACAGGTATTTCGGCTGAGCGTCGATCAGCATCTGCATGGCAAAATCCGTGCCGAATTCCGGGATGCCGAGCGCTCCCAGCTTACAGCCGCCGATATCCTCCGGTGTGATCCCCAGGGCCGTCGTATTCTGAAACAGGCTCATCACCTCCTTGGAATCCAGCGGAAACTCCTTGGGATCCTGCCCGGTCAGATCCTGCAGCATGCGGATCATGGTCGGATCATCGTGCCCCAGAATATCGAGCTTTAAGAGGTTGTGGTCAATGGAGTGATAATCAAAATGCGTCGTAATGGTGCGGGACGACATATCATCCGCCGGGTGCTGCACCGGCGTAAAGGAATAGATCTCTTCTCCCAGAGGAAGCACGATGATCCCCCCCGGGTGCTGTCCCGTTGTCCTTCTGACTCCCACACAGCCGGCCAGGATGCGCTCGATCTCGCACCGCCGTTTGTGGATGCCCTTGTCCTCGTAGTAATGCGCCACATAGCCGTAAGCTGTTTTATCCGCCAGGGTGCCGATCGTCCCGGCCCGGAAGGTCTGGCCTTTCCCGAAAATCACCTCTGTGTAGCTGTGCGCCCGGCTCTGGTATTCCCCTGAGAAATTCAGGTCAATATCCGGCTCCTTGTCTCCCTTGAAGCCCAGAAACGTTTCAAACGGGATATCAAAGCCGTCCTTTTTAAGGGGGCTGCCGCACACCGGGCAGAGCCGGTCCGGCATATCGCAGCCCGCCATGCCGGAAAACTGACGCACCTCCTCGGAGTCAAAGTCATAGAAGTGGCAGTCCGGGCAGTAATAGTGGGGGCTTAAAGGGTTTACCTCCGTAATACCCGACATGGTGGCGGCCAGAGACGAGCCCACGGAGCCCCTGGAGCCCACCAGATAGCCGTCCTCATTTGACTTCCACACCAGCTTCTGGGCGATGATATACATCACCGCAAAGCCGTTGGAGATGATGGAATTCAGCTCGCGCTCCAGACGGTCCACCACAATCTTCGGGAGCTCCTCCCCGTACATCTCATGCGCCCGGTTATAGCAGATGGTCCGCAGCGTCTCATCCGAATTCGGGATCACCGGCGGGCATTTATCCGGCCGCACCGGGGAGATCGGCTCGCACATGGCTGCAATCTTCCTTGTATTCGTGATCACAACCTCCTCTGCCTTATCGCTCCCCAGGTACTCAAACTCGCGCAGCATCTCCTCCGTGGTGCGAAGGTATAAGGGCGCCTGGTTGTCCGCATCCTTAAAGCCCTTGCTGGACATGATGATGCGCCGGTACACCTCGTCCGCCGGATCCAGGAAATGAACGTCGCAGGTGGCGCAGACCGGCTTATTATACTGCTCGCCGAGACGGATCACTTTGCGGTTTAAATCCATCAGCTCCTCCATGCTGCTTACCTGGCTTTTCTCATCCCGCAGCATAAATGCATTGTTCCCCAGGGGCTGAATCTCCAGATAATCATAAAAGTTTACAATATCATGCAGCTCCTCCTCCGGCACGCCGCGCAGAACCGCCTGAAAGAGCTCGCCTGCCTCGCACGCAGAACCCAGAATCAGCCCCTCCCGGTACTCGGCAAGAAGGCTCCTGGGAATTCTCGGCCGTTTGGCATAGTAGGTCAGGTTTGACTCGGAGACGAGGCGGTATAAGTTAATCCGTCCCGTATCGTTCTTGGCCAGGATAATAATGTGATACGTCGGCATCTTGCGGATCATATCCACTGTCATTTTGCTCTGCGCATTCAGGGCTGTTACATCCCCGATCCCCCGGGCCTTCAGCATTGCGATAAAACGGACAAAGATCTCTGCTGTCGCGCCTGCGTCGTCCACCGCCCGGTGGTGGTTTTGCAGTGAAATACGCAGCTCCTTTGCCACGGTGTCCAGCTTAAACCGGTTTAGGTTCGGAAGCAGAAGCCTGGCAAGGCTCACCGTATCGAGAACGGTGGGATGAAACGCCAGGCCCTGGCGCGCTGCCTGCTCTTTGATAAAGCTGATATCAAAAGACGCGTTGTGGGCCACCATCACCGCGTCCTGGCAGAACGCCAGAAACTGCGGCAGCACCGTCTCAATATCCGGCGCGTCCAGAACCATGCTGTCATTAATGCCCGTCAGCTCCTCAATCTCATAGGGAATCGGCTCTCTGGGATTGACAAACGAGCTGAAGCGGTCTGTAATCCGGCCGCCCTCCACCCGCACCGCGCCGATCTCAATAATCTGATTCTTCAGAGGGCTGAAGCCCGTTGTCTCAATATCAAATACCACGCACACCGCGTCCAGGGACTGGCCCTGGCCATGACTGACCAGATCCTTCATATCATCCACCAGGTACCCCTCCACACCGTAGAGCACCTTAAAATCCCCGTCTTTATCCACCGCATGGCCGGCGTCCGGAAATGCCTGGACACAGCCGTGATCCGTCACTGCAATCGCATCCATGCCCCACTCCCTGGCGCGCTTTATGATATCCTTCACCTCCGACACGCCGTCCATATCGCTCATCTTCGTGTGGCAGTGGAGCTCCACCCGCTTGACCGGGCTGTTGTCCATGCGCCTGTCTGTAAAATCCTCACACTTTTTGATACCCGAAACCGATCCGATCGTCAGCTCCCCGTCAAACCGGTCAAGATTGGCCACGCCCTTGATGCGCACGAAACGGCCCGTCTTTACCGCCTCCTTTAAGTCCTCCAGCGCGCCCTCCCTGGCGAACATCTTCACCGTAATCGTGTCCGTAAAATCACTGACATTGAACAGAAACAGCGTATTGCCGCTGCGCAGCTCCCTGCACTCGGAGGAGAGGATCCTGCCGCGGATCACCACTGTCCCGATCTCCCCCTCCAGCTTATCCAGCTCCACTGCCTCTCCGTCAAAATCACGGCCGTACAGCACGTCCGGGTGATCCGCCTTCTTATACTGCCCGAAACGGCCGTACTCTCTTCGACCGCCCTTTGCGCCCGGCGCGGAGGGATTGGAACCAGAGTCGTTTGAACGATTCTTTGTAGTAAATGAACGATTAGTTTCATTCGAGCGGTTGGTTTTTACTTTTTCTGCCGTATCTTTTGAAGTATTTTTTGCAGTTTTTTCATTTAATGATGAGTTTATTTCACCCGAACCGGACATAACATCATATCCGGCCGCCGCCGCATATGCGCCCTCTGCATCTGCCGCTCCCGCCTTCCCGGATGTGGACGCAGCCCCGGAGGCCTCAGGCAAAGCCCAGACATCCTCTCCCCCGGCCGCCTCAGCCTGTCCTCTCCCGCTGTTTCCTCCACTCCTCTGCCCGGATCCCATTCCCTGTACCGCTGCGGCTGCGGGCAGAAGGGCGCGGACCGCTTCACGCTCCATGTCTTCTGCCCGCGTCCTGCGCTCCACCGGACGGTAAGCCATCTCGACACTCAGGGGCACGCTGCAGCGCTCTGTAAAAATTTTCTCCAGAATCCGCTTCAGCTCCGGGGCCTTATCCCTGGCGAGCGCCGTGTCCTCAAGCGTAAGCTCCAGAAGCCCTGCTTCCCTGAAGACAAAGACACCCTTGCGGAACATGTTGTAAAGAAGGATGCTGTAGCCCCTAAGCTCCAGCAGAATACTGTCCCGGTAGACTTCCAGAAGCTTCTCTGCTGTATACTGGCTGGAGAGATGGTATTTCTCCTGAATGCGTATCGTCACACGCTTTCCCGGAAAAAGCTGATCCCGGATTCCCTCCTCCAGCTTGTAGATATTTTGCTTATGTATCAGCCGCGGGCTGTCAATATAGATGCGGATCACACTCCGGTCCCTGGTGGCAGAGACACGCTCTACCTTTACCATCTCCAAAAGCCCTCTTACATTTTCCGCGATATGTAAATCAGGAAATACCTCCAGAAATGTCTTCATTTCACTTCACTCCTTTTCCGGCCCGGCGAACCATCTGCCTCCAGACAAATTGGGAGGGGAGATTTCCTCCCCCCTCTCGCACGATCCTATATGACTATATGATTCTGTAAAACAGCCGCCTGACAGCTTTACGCCACGTATTTCGCCGCCACATCCTTGACGCCGTCCGGATTGGCCTTCTTCCAGCCGTCATAATCCATCCCGCTTGCGGCCACGGTCTTTCCGAGTTCTACAAGGAACTCCGGTATCTGCGTCTCAAGAATGGTTCCCAGCTCGCTTCCCATCGCTTCCCCGCCCTGGGTATCGCAGCCTCCCACATACAGCATAAATGCAGACTGGGGCTTTTTATCCACCATCTTCGCCGCGCCGCGGAAGCCGATCTGGCCGGTCTGGTGCGTTCCGCATGAGGACGGGCAGCCGGAAATGTGGATCTGGGGCAGGACGCCGTCCGGGAGCTCTGCGGCGCGTACAGCTTTTACGCAGGCAGCCAGGAGCGCCTGGGAATCCCTTGCGCCGATCTGGCAGATGCTCGCGCCGATGCAGCTTACAGACGTTTCAAACAGCGAGGCAGCGCTGTCCTCTGTGATCGCCAGAACCTTTTTCGCCTCATCTCCGGTAAGATTAATGATATAGGCAGTCTCATCCGGGGCCAGGCGCATTTCCACAGCCTCCATATCCTGAACCGCATCGCTTAAAGCGCAGAGATGTCCGGGCGCAGGCTGGCCTCCGATGGGATGCCAGATCACAGTGTAAAGGCCCGGCTGCTTCTGCCCCATGACACGCGGGCCGCTGACAGCGCTCCCGTCGCCCGTCTTTCCGATCGACCCGGCGGATACATGAATCTTCAGATCTTCCCCGGCTTCAAAGACCTCCTTCAGCTTTTCCCCGTATGCCTCCTTATATGCTTCCGGGCTTCCCAGAATCTCCTGCATATACCGGGTGCGGGCCCGGCCGCGGTTTTCATAGTCCCCGTAGGCGGTGAATGTCAGCCACATGGCCTTGATATAATAACAGATATCCTCCGGCAGGACTGCCTCCGCCACCTTCACGCCAAAGCGCGGGTTATTTCCCAGGCCGCCGGCGCTGTAGACGTCAAACTTCCCGTCCTCTCTCGCCACAAATCCGAGATCGCGGTAGGTCGCATGGGTCAGATTCTTCGGAGAATTGGAAAATCCCACCTTGAGCTTGCGGGGCATTTTTTTGGCCTTAATAAAATTCATCAGATAAGCCCCTGCCGCCTCGGCCCACGGGAGAACATCAAAATATTCGTCCTGCTCAACGCCGGATAAGGGCGAACACATCACATTTCTCGGATAATCGCCGCCGCCGCCCATGGTCACAATCCCCGCGTCCAGAGCCTGCTCCATGATCCCGCAGACCGCTTCCGGTCCCAGATCATGGAACTGGATCGTCTGGCATGTCGTAAAATGCGCCTTTGAAACCTTATATCCGCGAATCGAGTCTGCCATAAAGCGAAGCTTTTCCTTTGTCACCCGGCCGGCTGTCATGCGCAGGCGCAGCATACTCGCCTTCCCCCCCTTTTGCGCATAACTTCCATAGAAACCGGAAAAGCCCTTATAAGCCCCCTTATCGAGCTCGCCGGCATAAAACGCCTCTGTCTTTTCTTTAAATTCCGGAAGATCCCTCTTCCAGCTCTGCGGATCGATCGTCTGCATCCGAAATACCTCCTTTGACCGTTTCATTTATTTACTTTATCGGATTCACCGCCTGCTTTAAGCGTCCCCCTGAAAGCATTTTTCAAACACGCCAAACACGCTCTACAAAAACACCGGCAAAATCCTCTGCTCTGCCACGGACACCAGCCCCAAATCCGACATCTTCACATCCGGGATCACCGGAAGCGCAAGCGCCACAATCCGCAGAAGCGGATTTTCCGGAGCCGTGATGCCCAGCGCCCGCTCCGTCTCCTTCATCCTGGCCGCCTCCTCTGTCAGCGTCTTTGCATCCAGCCTGGTCATCAGTCCGCCTACCTCCAGGCGCAGGGTGTGGAGCACAGCCCCGTCCTTCACAGCCGTCATGCCGCCGCCCTGCCGGATCAGCTCTCTGGCGGCAGCGAGCGCATCCTCCGGGTGATGGTACACGATCGTCAGGTTATGCGAGTCATGCGAAACGGTGGAGGCGACCGCGCCCTCCAGAAGCCCGAAATTTTTTACAATCCCAAGGGCCTTTGTGCCTTTGCCGTGCCGGTTTAACACCGCCACAAACGCCATGCCCTCCGAAAGCTCCAGGCAGCCGTCCCGGACGGGAAGCTCTGCCTGCTTAAGCCTTGTAAGGCTCGCGGTGAGGCTCTCATATTCCATGACATTTACCCGCGCGCGCCCTTCTGTAACGGGCGGCTTAAGGATGAAATCCTCCAGTGAGACGCCGGAAAGCTTCATGGAATTTCTCGTCTCCAGCTCATACGGCTTATCCTCAATGGGGACTGTCAGGCAGCCGTTTTCGGCTGTGAGCGTCCCGCCGTAAAAGACAGCGTCCATCCACAGGGTGCGGATATCCTTTGTGAGCGCCATATCCGCCGCATAGCCGGGCGCGATTGCTCCCAGGCGGGAAACCCCGATCTCACGCGCCGTGTTGATGGTGGCGCTCTTGATAGCCAGGACCGGATCCATGCCGCACTCGATCGCCCGGCGCACCACGGCGTTTAAATGGCCTGTGTGCAGCAGATCATCGCTTTCGCGGTCATCGCTGCACAGCGTCAGGGTATCAAAGAAACGGATATCCTTTATGCCGCTCCAGATCGCTTCCACATTTTTCGTGATCGAGCTCTCCCTGGCATCCACATACATGCCGGCGCGCAGCTTGCCCAGCGCCTCCTCCCCGGCCGTCGTCTCATGGCAGGTGTTCGGCCCGCCGCACAGATAGGCGGAGAGCTGCCTTCCGGACAGTCCCGGCGCGTGCCCCTGCAGATACAGGCCGCACTCGGACGCTGCCTCAATGATCTCCATCATCCGCGCGTCTGCGTTCATCACGCCGTAGAAATCCATGACCTCCGCAAGGCCCACCGCCCTCTCTAAGCCGGCCAGCTCACGGATCTCAGCGGCCGAAAAGCTGGCCCCTGCGTTTTCACATCCCGGCACGGCCGGAACACAGCTCGGGATGTCCACAAGCTGGCGCATGGGCAGATCCGACGCGCTGTCATGCATATACCGCACAGCCTCCACGCCGAATACATTGGCCAGCTCATGCGGATCGTGGATGATGGTCGTGGTTCCGTGCGGAATAACGACCCTGGCGAAATTGCGCGGCGTCATCATGGAGCTTTCGATGTGCATATGGGAATCAATCAGCCCCGGAATCAGGTAACGCCCCTGCCCGTCATAGATTTTGTCCGCTGCATACGGACCGTCCAGAGCGTCTGTCTCCACATGGGAGATAAATCCGTCCTTTACATAGACCACAGCCGGATATATTTCGCCTGTAAATACATTGACCACCTGGCAGTTTATCACGGCCAGATCCGCGTTTATCTCGCCCAGGGCGGCCTTTAGAAGCTCTCTCTTATTCCTTGGTTCAATCTTAATCACGTATTCCTCTCCTTATCTGCTGCGCAGCGCGTGTCTGAAGCATGCGTTCTGCTATCCGCTCATCCGCCCATCAGTCTTCTGTAATTATCCCCGACTGCCCGGATCAGCTCTTCCCTCTTCATGCCGCGCAGGCGGCAGATGTGATCAAGGACATACGTGACAAAGCACGGTTCATTGTCACGTCCCTGTACGGGCGCCGGGGTGAGCGAAGGCGCGTCGGTTTCCACCAGAATCCGGTTAAGCGGCGCTTCCCTCACGGCTTTCTGCGTCGATCGATCGTCCAGCTCAAAGGTAATATTCCCGGAAAAGGACAAATACATCCCCATATCCAGAAAATCGCCCATCGCCTCATAACCGCCGCTGTAGCAGTGCATGATTCCCGGTGTTTTCAGATAGGTCCTCATATATGCCCTTGTGTCCTCTGTCGCCAGGCGCATGTGGATGATCACCGGCTTGCCAATCTCCGCCGCCAGACACATCTGGCGGATAAACGCCTCCCTCTGGAGCTCTTTGGGAACCGTCGTCTCATACGGGAAATAGTCCATCCCGATCTCTCCCACTGCCTTTACCTGCGGCTCCTTCACCAGACTCTCGAGCCGGCTCCAGTCCGTTTTTGTTACCTTTAAAATGTCGTTGGGATAAAAACCGCATGCGACGTCAAACATCGGATCGCGCGCGGCAATCTCAATGGCCCGTTCGGCCTCCTCCACCCCGGTGCAGACAATCATGATCCGCTCCAGACCGGCCTTCTCAGCCCGTTCCATGACCTCGTCCCACCTGGGAAACAGGACCTTTCCGCAGACATGCGCATGGCTGTCAATGATCCCCTGCAATGAGCGCCGCCTCCTTTTTGTTTGAATGTAAGCGGTTACTGCAAAAGCGCTCCGGCGACAAGCTGCGCGAAAATGGGCCGCGAAGCGCCTGTCTTCGCTCCCATATCTTCACGCATGCGCCGGAGGCCGCAAAAGAACCGCCTGTGTAAACTTGTCCTTATTCGTTTACAATCGCCTTGATCTCGTCTGCCGTCAGATCAGCAGCGGCTGAAACGACGATCTCGCCCGCCTGGATTTTTGCCAGAATTTCTTCCACCTTCGCCACATTTTCCGCGCCGATGCTCTTCTCCAGGTTTTCATTAAACACAATACCAACCGCGTCGTCCTCCAGGCCGTAGGTTGCCGTGGTTCCAAAGGGAACGGAAGACGGATCCTGCACGTAATCGGAGCAGATCTTGAATAACGCATTGTCCAGGCGCTTTAAGCTGGAGGTGATGACAGACGGCTGCAGGTTTGAACCCTCCAGAGCCTGATACTGATCGCTGTCCACGCCGATCGCCATCACGCCGTCCTTCTCCGCGGCTGCCTCGATCACGCCGTTGCCGGCGCCGCCCGCTACCTGGAAGACGATATCCGCGCCCTCGGAGATCTGGGCATTCGTCAAATCCTTGGCCTTTGCGGTATCCATGAAATCGCCGACAAAGGCGGTCAGAATCTTGATCTCCGGATCCACATATTTCGCGCCCTCGGCATAGCCTACCATGAAGTTATTGATGGTCGTGCTCTCCGTGCCGCCCACAAAGCCGATGGTCTTGTCCGTGTTGGCCGCATTCTCCCCGGTCGTATAGTAGGCCGCAACCGCCCCGGCTAAAAAGCCTGACTGGTTGGAGTCAAACAGCACGGTCAGGACGTTGCTCAGATCGCCGACGCTGTAGTCCACATCCTGGTCGAAAAGGATAAATTTCGTATCCGGGTATTCCTGCGGGATCGTCTCAAAGTTCTCCTTATTCTGGAAGCCGGTGCCCACGATGATATCCGCGCCGCTGTCCGCCGCGTCATAGAAGGCCGCCTGCCATTTGGTGGTGTCATCGCCCATCTCGACTACATTGATCTCAAACCGATCGCCCATCTCCTCCTGGATCCGCACGGTTCCCTCATAGGCCGACTGCTGGAATGACAGATCGGTCTTCCGGCCAATGCACAGGGTCAGCTTGATCTTCTCGCCGCCTGCAGCGTCCGCTTCCTTGCCGCTTCCTGCCTCTCCTCCCTCCGGAGCGGGACTGGCCGCCTCGTCCTGGGCCTCGGTCTTTGCCGGAGCGTCCGAACCGCCGCCGCAGGCGGTCATGGAAACGGCCATAGCGGCTGTGAGAGCAATGGCTGCTGCTTTTTTGATTGATTTTTTCATAAATCCTCCTTAGAACATAAAGACTGGCAGCCGTGAAGGCGGCGCCTTCAGGGCTGCGGTGTATTTATATCAGGGGCGTCCCGCAGGCGGCTGCTGTCCATATTCCTGCCGGGCTGTATACAGCGATACGCTCTGCGTCTGCTGATACATGAACCACACCCTCTTTGCGATACGCAAATCCCGCAAAGACGCCCGTTGATACCCTGATGTTATGATAAAGAATCCTCTCCCTGCTGCTTCACCTTGTAATAGAAGCTGAACAGCACATAGAACACGATGATGGACACGTACGGGATCATGGTAATGAGATACGGATCCACATTGTTGTTCTGCAAATAGATGGATATGCCGCTTCCAAAGCCGTAGAGGATGGAGCTGACCATACCCATAAGCGCATTGCCGGCCGCCATGGCGTTCGTAGCCAGGGCGATGTAGCCGCGCCCGGCCACCATGCCGGCGGTAAAACGGTTGATATAACCCATGGAAAGGTACATGCCGCCCAGGGATGCCAGCAAACCGCTCAGCAGCATGGCCTGGTAGCGTGTCTTCTCCACATTGATTCCCACGGAGCGGGCGGCCTCCTCGGACTCGCCCACAGCCCGTATATGGATGCCAAAGGCCGTTTTATTCAGCACAATGAATATAAGGATTGTAACAATAAATGCCACATAAGTCAAACAGTTATGTCCTGATATGATATCCCCAATCCCCGGGATCTCTTTTAACACCGGGATCTCAAATGCCGGGAAAGCCGCGGAGGCCAGGGAATTGCTCGCATTTTTGTCCCCCGTGATGGAATACAGGCAAAAGACCGATCCGCCGCTGGCCGCCAGGTTAAGGGCCACGCCGGACACCACGCGGTTCGCCTTTAGATGCTGCACAAAATACGCCAGGAGCATGGTAAAGGCCGTCCCTGCCAGAAGGCCGCAGAGCGCCCCTGCCAGAAGGCTGCCTGTAAAGCCGCTCCCCAGGACGCCGCAGAGCGCCGCGATGGTCATCGCCCCCTCGAGCCCGAGATTGAGCATGCCGGACCGGCTCGCGATCAGGGCCGCCATGGTGGCAAACAGCACCGGCGTCGTACAGCGGAGCGTGGTAAACCAGAAATCAAGATTTGTCAGAAAGTTCATGTTCCCCCTCCTTTACGCTTCCACTGCCTCAGCCGCCTGGTTCTGCAGCGCTTCTTTTTCCTCTTTGTTCTTCTTGAGACGGTACAGGAACCGCTCGGATGCGATCAGCATGATCATGATGCCCTGTATAATGGATACAATCTCAGAATCGACATCGCCGCCCCTTGACATCACGAGCGCGCCGATCCGGATATAGGAGATAAAAAATGCCGATACCGGGATCATCAGGGGCTTTGTCCCTGCCAGCAGGTTGATGAGAATGCCGTCCCACACGTACGTCTGGGCTGTGATCCACTGGAATTTCTTATACATGCCGATCATCTCCACGCCGCCGCCCAGTCCGGCCAGCATACCGCCGATGAGCTGGGAGCCCAGCACCACGCCGCCGATCCGGATACCCGCATAGCGGGCAAAATTCTCATTCGCGCCGGTGATCTGCAGCGCGCGCCCGAATTTCGACTTATCCATCAGGATCCACATGAAAATCACAGCGGCTGCCATGATGAAAAGGCCGAAATGCGTGTTGGTTCCCTTCAGGAGCTTGCCCAGGCTGGCCGTGGGCGCAAAGTTAATGGAAAACGAGCCGTTGGACGCGTCCAGAAAGCAGTTGCGGATCAGCCAGTAGCCGAAGTTGAAGAAAATATAGTTCATCATCAGGGAAATCACCAGCTCATTGGCCCCGGTCTTTTTCTTAATCAGGACCGGAATCACGCCGATCACGCCGCCCACCGCCGTGGCGGCTGCCAGGATGACAAGCTGATGCGCGATATTCGGCATGGGACAGGCGATCGCAAGGCTGGCGGCCACGACGCCCGCAAAGTAAAAGGAGCTGTCCGCCACCATGGAAAACAGGCCGCTCTTATGCATGACATTGATCGCCAGGCCGCAGAAAACCAGTGGGATCATAGTCTCAATTACATTGAAAAAATTCCGTTTGGTAGAAAACGGCCCCAGCAGAAATTTGTGCAGAGCCGTGGCCGGATCATCGGCTACGGCAAAAATGATGATTGCCGCGATGACCAGAGAAATCAGGATGGAGGCCGTTACGCGGATGACGCCGTACCAGTCAAATCGTTTCTTCTTATTCATCTTACGCCTCCTTCAGGATCTCTTCGGGATCGTGCTTTAAGCCCAGCATGTAAAGGCCCAGCTCCTCCTCGGTCACGCTCGGGACATCGGACAGGACGCCGGCGATCCGCCCCTGGTGGAACACGATGATGCGATCGCTTAAAGCCTTTAATTCCGCCAGATCAGCGCTGACAAGGATCAGAGACTTTTTCTCCTCCCGCATCTCCAGGATCTTTTTGTGGATAAATTCCATCGCGCCCACATCCACGCCGCGGGTGGGCTGGTTTAACACAATCACATCCGCCCCGGCCGTGAACTCCCGGGCGACAATGGCTTTCTGGATATTGCCGCCGGACAGGCTCTTGATGCTGATATCAAGGCTTGCGGTCTTGACCTTAAAGTCCCGCACGCAGGAGGCGCAGTATTCCTCAATGGCCGCTGTGTCCAGGATCGCCTTTTTGGAAAGACGGCCCAGGCTTGCGGCGATCAGATTGTCGCGCACGCTCATCTCCGGCGCGCTGCCGTCCAGATGCCGGTCCTCCGGCACATGCGAAATGCCAGACGCCCGGTTTTCGGCGATGCTCTTTTCGCAGAGGTTCTCCCCCTTATAGATCACGGAACCGCTCTCTGCCTTCCGGTTCCCGGTCAGGATCTCCACAGCCTCCTTCTGGCCGTTGCCCTCAATGCCGGCGATGCCCAGCACCTCCCCCTCGCGCAGGGAAAAGCTCAAGTCATTCACCTTCCTGGAGCCGAATTTGTCCGTATAATTCAGATGCTCCACGCGCAGGATACGCTCGCCGAACTCCTTTTTCGCCTTGTCATATTCGAGCTTTACGTCGCGGCCCACCATCAGCCTGGAGATCTCCTCCGGCGTCACATCCGCCACCTCGCAGGTCTGGATGGAACGGCCGTCCTTTAAGACCGTCAGGCGGTCGCAGAGATATTTCACCTCATGCAGCTTGTGCGAGATGAAGAGGATGGTATAGCCCTCCTTTTTCAGGTTCAGAAGCTGCTCGAACAGCTCCTCCGTCTCCTGCGGCGCCAGAACGGCCGTGGGCTCGTCCAGAATGATGATCCTAGCCCCGCGGTACATGGTTTTTAAAATCTCCAGCTTCTGCTTCATGCCGATCGAAATGTCGCGCACCCGCTTTCCGGCGTCCACATGAAGGTTGTATTTCTTTGAAATGGCTTCTGTCTCCTCGATCGCCTTCTTTTTATCCAGAAACAGGCCCTTTTTCTTCTCGATCCCCAGCACCAGATTCTCCGCCACCGTCAGGGACGGCGCCAGCATCATGTGCTGATGCACCATCCCGATCCCATGCGCGATCGCGTCCTTGCTGGAGCCAAAATGCACCTCTTTGCCGTGAAGGAACACCTTTCCGCTGGTGATCTCTTCAATTCCGAACAGCATCTTCATCAGGGTGGACTTTCCGGCGCCGTTTTCCCCCACCAGGGCGTGGATCTCGCCCTGGTTGACGCTGAAATTGATGTTATAATTGGCGAGAACTCCGCCCGGATAAATTTTTGTCAGATCCTCGACCCGTAAAATTTCCTCTGCCATCGTTATCCCCTTTTTGCGTTATCTCCTGTCTGTCAGGCCAGTTCAAGCGCCACTTCCATCATATTCGTAAACGTGGTCTGGCGCTCCTCTGCCGTCGTGGCCTCCCCGGTCACGGCTGAATCCGATATGGTCAGGATGCACAGCGCGTTGACGCCCGCATAGGCGGCGTTGCTGTACAGCGCAGCGGCCTCCATCTCCACAGCCAGGATGCCCATCTTATCCCAGGTCACGCCCGCGGGCGGAATAGCCGGATTGTAGAACATGTCTGAGCTTAAGATATTGCCCACATGGAAGGCAAGCCCCTTCTCTCTGGCAGCCTGAACCGCCTTTTCCAGAAGCTCAAAGCTGCAGATGCAGGAATAATCGCCCGGCAGCCGGAACTGCTTTACATAATTGGACGTGGTGCATGCGCCCATGCCGAACACCATGTCGCGCACCTTGACCTCCGGCCGCAGCGCGCCCGCGGTCCCGACACGGATTAAATTCTTACACCCGTAGAAATGGATCAGCTCATAGGAATAGATGCCGATCGACGGGCAGCCCATCCCGGTTCCCATGACCGAAACACGCTTTCCCTTATAGGTTCCCGTGTATCCGAACATGTTCCTGGTAGCGTTGAACTGAACCGGATCCGTCAGGAAATGCTCCGCGATATACTGCGCGCGCAGCGGATCGCCCGGCAGCAGGATCGTCTCCGCGATCTCGCCCTCTTTTGCTGCGATGTGGGGGGTTGGAATGTTCTTTGACATAATCGTCCTCCTTTTATAAATGTACGCTTACTGTGAAAATGCGCTTCGTCTGTCGCTGTTCACCGGCCGCTGCCCTGATGCAGCCAGTGCTCTAAGTAATACGCCTTCCGCTCTGCAAAATCCTCATTTCTGACCTGAAGCCCGGGGTTGGCCAGAAGCTCGCAGACCGTTCCGAGCACGACCTGCGCAGTGCGGATATAGGCGTTCTCTTCATCCGCGATCGCAAAATCACCGCTGTGGATCCGGCCCTTCACGCCGGAAAAGCCAAACTGAACGGTGGGGAGCAGATAGCCCAGATCGCCCACGTCGCCCGAGGCCCCGGAAATGACGTTTTGCACGATCTGATCGTCCCCGCAGAGCTTTTTCATCTGCCGCAGCACCACTGCGTTTAACGCATCCGACTGCTTCAGCGGCATGTAGCCTGTCTCATCCTCGATCGCGCATTCCAGTCCCAAGGCCTTTGCACAGTGGATCGCGCAGAGATCAAACTTCTCTCCCGCCTCCAGAAGCTGATGAAGGGTATTGGCCCGGATATAGCTCTCCAGCGCCGCCCGATCCGGAATGATGTTCACGCCTCCGCTGACGCCGGTGAGAACCGGGTGCAGCGAAAGCCCCGCCTCCTTCGGGAACTGATCCTTCATATAGGCAATGGCGTCCATACACAGGCTGGCCCCGTGCAGCGCATTGCGGCCCAGATGCGGCGCCGCGCCGGAATGGGCGGCCTGCCCCGTGAAAACGGCCCTCTTTACCATAAAGCCCGCAAGGGTGGAGCCCACGTCAAAGAGCGTCCCGCTGTCCCCGTTTATGTGCATGGAAATCACGCAGTCGATATCGTCAAACACGCCGTCCGCGATCAGGTTCTGCTTGCCGGATAAGAAGCGCAGCTTCCCCTCCCTCACCAGCCCCTTCCTGTATTCCAGATCAATAAATTCCTCTGCCGGAGCGGCGATAAAGCTGACCGTCCCGCCCAGCCTGTCCACAAGGCCGCTCTCCTTCAGCATCTTCATCACACCGGCCAGCACCGCGGTCTGGACGCTGTGTCCGCACGAATGGATCGGACGCTCCCCGTCCTCTGTTTTAATAAGAAGGGCGTCCATATCCGCCACCAGGGCGATGTGGTAGCCGTCTCCGCTCCCGACATCGGCCCGCAGCCCGGTGAGCGCCAGGCCGTTACGGACCGGGATCCCGTTTTGGAATAAAAAAGAAGTGAGAATCTCGTTTGATTTCACTTCCCTGAAACCGGGTTCCGGGCACTGAAACAGTTCGCGCCCCAGACGCACAAGCTCCTCCCGGTTTCGCTCGGTACATGCTTTTATGTCTTCTGAATAGTCAAATTTCTCCATCATCTCTGCCCTCCGCCGGCATGCCGCTGTTCCCGGTTGCGGCTCTCTGATTTTAATAATAATTTATCACATTGACAGACCAATGTCAAATAATTTAGGCAAAATCCGAGCACGAATCGTAAGTTGTCAGGATAGTGCAGGACACTCCCGCCCTGCCGGAAGCGTCCTTGAGCGTGTTTGAAAATTGCTTTCTGCCAGATATGCGTCACAATTTGTGGGAGATTTGTGCCAAATGAAGGGCGCATAGCGAACTATGTAACCTGAATTTGGCGCAAATATCACGCAAAGTGGGGCGTGCAGATGGCGGGAATGATTTTTCAAACACGCTCTAGTGTTCCATCCAGCCAGTAATTGGATTGTCAGAACCGCCTATTTTGCCATCTGCTGCGTTGTCGTCAGTCAACGATGCCACCGCATCGCCTCCTTCCTCCGCCTTGCAGGCTGACAAAATATTCGGCACTGACAATCCAATTACTGGACGGATGGAACACTAGCACACGGCTATGGATTCTGTCTGGGCCACAGCACCGCCAAAGTCAAGCGAGCTTGACCTTGGCTCGTTGCCATCCGAGAATAAAAGGATATACGGATGAAGTCCCTGACAATCGTCAGTTCCAAAAATCCACCGCACGATTATAGTATTCCATTAAGACCGGCTTTGTCAGACGATTAATCTCCACATCATCAGCAATCTCATCCTTTCCAAACCGAAAAAGCGCCGAAGCATTTTCCTTGCTCAAATACCTCGTGTCCACATCAAAGTCCACATCCTCCGTCAGTTCCCTCCGGCTTGCCATATTAAACCCCCAATCCCCAAATGAGGGAATCTGCAGGTGATAGGCTTTTACATATAGTTCCTCGCTCTTTATGGTTTCATGGATGCACCAGAATGCTTTGGCAGCATAATAAGGGCTTGTGGACTGAACCACGAGCACGCCGGTCTCATTCAGGCGGCTTTTACACATACGGTAAAAAATATTGGAATACAATTTGCTCAGTGATTCACTGTTCGGGTCCGGCAAATCCACAATAATCAGGTCATACTGTTCCCCGGCATCCTCTAAATATTCATACGCATCCATATTGTAGATAACCAGTTTGTCAGAATTAAGACTGTTTTGATTGACAGACATGATATTTGGATTGGTGGAGCAGATTCGTATCATCCCAGCATCCAGATCCACCAAATCAATCTTTTCCACCTCATCATACTTAAGGACTTCACGAGCCGCCATTCCGTCCCCGCCTCCAAGAATCAGCACCCGGCTCCGGCTCTCCAGTTCACTCATGGGAATATGCACCAGAGCTTCATGATACCGGTACTCGTCTGCCGTGGAAAACTGACAATTTCCATCGATGTAAAGCCTCACGTCATCCCGGTGCTTTGTAAGCACAATTTTCTGATATTCCGTCTGTTCCATATAAATAATCTTATCCCTGTATAAACCTCCCTCCACACGTTCAGAAATATTATCCGCAAATACAATCCCAACAATCATCCCTGCCGCAATACCGACAGAAATTGCGCGATAAATCCGGATATGCGCCACAAGCTCTCCAAAGCGGTACAAAATCAGGATGGCTGCAATGATATTTAACAGCCCGCATAGAAAAGAAGTCGAAAAAAATCCCAGTTTTGGCAGCAGTAAAAGCGGAAATGCAACAGCTCCCACAAGCCCCCCTATATAATCAAAACTGAATATGGAGGCCAGAGTAACGGACAGGTTCTTCTCATCCTCCTCGATGATTCTTGTCATAATCGGTATTTCAGCTCCCGCCAGAATACCGATCAGTATGGTTTCCGAATACATAACAACCGCATAATTTGAAATATAGATATTGGACAAGAAAAGCAGCAGGGAACTCATGCCCCCCGCTATACCAATTCCAAGCTCAATTGCCACAAAAACATTAAACAGATTTTTTTTGAAAAATTTGGAGATATAGGAACCGAGCCCCAGCGCCGCCATATAAAGCCCGATTGTTATAGAATACTGCATGGTGCTGTTCCCCAAAAGATACGAGCTGACCGCGCCGATAATAAGCTCATAACACATGGAACACCCTGATATAATCAGGGTAGTCAGCATTAGAAGCCTGTACTTCCTGCTCATAATGATATTCCTTTCGCTTTGCCCGGATAAAGCTCCGTTTTATTGAATCACACCGCTGACAATAAATGCGATTCCCAGGAAAATGCCAAATATCATGATTCCGGCCGCTTCATTCTTTTCCTTCAGCGCAGTGCCAAAATTAAACTTTCTGTTGACGATATCCACGAGAAAATATGCCAGTATGAATGAGACGATGCCAATTGCCGCATAAGTTACGGTATCAAGCGCTCCATTCAGAAGCTCTGCCGCCTCGCCGGCTCCGTCAGATAGGATAGCAGAACGAATCACAAAACCAAGACCCGCATAGATTCCCGCACTCACCCAGCCCACAGCTTTATTCCCCTCGTTTATCTCGTTTGGGAAATCCACCGGAATCACCAAATCAATCAGCCAATACCCCAGCATCATCATAATCAGCCCGATAAAGAAATAAACCACTGTCTCCAATACAACCGTCACCATAATTTTTCTCCTTTTCTTAAACTGAATTTATTTGCCGCTGCTCAATCCTCCGTTCGATGACTGCCGGCTGTTGATGCTTGACTGCCGGATTGAACTGGAATAGCTGTCAAAATAACCGTTTCCTATATTATGTATTGTCGTCCCGTTATACATCGAATAGGCCGAAGGCGTACCTTTATAGGTAGACGAATCCGATGAGTAGCCCGAGCTGTAATAGTGACTGCGGTACCATGAAGTGCCGGCGCGTGAGATTCGGTAAGGGGCATTATCCGATGTGTAATTATACTTTCTGCCTGACACCTGGATATAGACTTTCTGTTCCTCATTCTCCGGATGATATACAAGGCAATATTCCTGATTGGTCAAAATAGCAATCTCCTGATTATTTTTATCATCCTTTTGGGTCACCGATTCGGTATATCCCGCAATGCCCTGAATGATATCCCTGGCAACATCATCGGTTGTCGCCGGCGTATGATACGCATATACCGCTGCTTTCTGCTTCTCATTGCCGGACAGGGAAGTTTCATATACATATTTTTCGGAACCCTCTAAATATCTGCTAATGTTTTTGTTGACCCCCAGGTACGAAAAAACGTGGTTTCCAATAAGCGTCAAAAAACAACAAATACAGAGAATGCCCGCCATAACCAGCACGCCCTGATTGGCAGATATTCCATTTCCGGCGGAATGCTCTTCATATCCCGTCTCGACAATATCGCTTTTTTCAATATATTCCCCCCTGGAAAATTCACTTCCGTCTTCCCAAACCTCAACCGAAAGCGTGTGCTCCTCCGATACATCTTCATATTCCACAAAATCAGCGCTCTCGCCCGGATCTACATCCACATCCCCTTCGGCACAGCGGACCACCTGCTTTCCCTCATCAACCTTATGCCATTCCGGTCCAATCCTTCCTCTGACATTGTTGGCAGGCCATGAAACAGAATATTCGTCATATATTTCATCACATGAAAGCCAAACTTCCCCATCTGATGTTTTTATGCGGTATTCCGTCCATGCTTTATTGGAATCCTGAGGATTTTCATATTGAATATAGCCAATCACCTTTCCCGGCCGGCCCTTTATATTGAGCAGTGTACCTACTCGATAAAACATATTCCGCCTCCTTCTATAAGGAACTGTCACGAAATAACTTGTGCAAAGTGCACAGGATTATTCTTCGAGAGTGCCAATCAAAAATCAGGCGCATAGTGGGCTATGTAACTTCACTCTCGGAGAAAAAGACAAGCAGTAACAGTTCCTAACCCCTGATATCACGCTGTATGGCCTGAACCCGAACACGTCCTGAACCAAATAAATCTTTAAGCATCTGCGCGATCCCATCCGCCACATCATCCCTGCATGAAAAAATATCGACTGCCGCATATTGATATTCCGGCCAGGTATGTATGGAAAAGTGGGAAGTGGAAATAACAGCAAAATATGTAATGCCAACCGGTTCAAATTTGTGAATGCATTCCTCCACAATATTTGCGCCCACGTATTTAATGGCTTTATGCGCTACCTCCGTCACTGCTTTGGTATCGTCAATAAGCATAGAACAATCATATAAATCTGCAATAATCTGTATTGCCATTTTCTCTTACCCAACCATTCTCTTTCACGGACTTCCAATCAGTCTTCTCTTCCAAATAATTTTCCAGTCAGCTTGTGAAGAATCCCATAATCGGCCTTCGACTCCGCTCTGTCTCCGCCGCAATTGACACAACAGGAAACATCAGAACGATTATAGGAACCACAATATGCGCATAGCCAGTCCGGCGCGTTGGTTGTCCTCGTCTTTTCCTCTTGAGTTAAAGCTGCCGTATCTAAATCTTCAGGCAGATAAAAAACATTTTCAATCCCCCGGGGCTTTCCGCACGATGTACATGCGCCGAATCGTGCTTTTATCGCTTTCCTGCCGCAATATGCGCAGTCCCATAAGCCTTCTATCCTTTTTTCTTCCATTCGTCACACTCTGACCTTTGGCAGCAATCCGGATCGCTTTGCCGTTCGCCGTTTTGTCTTTCCCTTCATTTTGTCATCCATATATTTTTGTAAATGCATGTGTATCCTTTGCCTGCACACTCTGAATCGTGTTTTAAGTATATCTCTTATGACAGATCATAGTCAAGCGTTTAATTAAAAGATTCCCACCTTCCTGTTTGTGCTGTCCTGCTTTAAGATCCCATCCATCACGCCCCGGTTGCCGTCCTTTAGGAGGAACAGTTCCTCCTTTAAGTCAGCCTCATGGCCGGTCAGCGGCTCCAAGATACTTGTATAGCCTTGCTGCCCTGCCCTATCTCCCGCTTTGCGGCCCATCTGCACTCCCGGAACCTTGCGAGAACCGCGCCGGCGTTCTGGGCAGGCATGGCGCCGTAGCCGATCCTGCCTTCCTCCTCGTCAATCCAGGAAGCCGTCCCCTTCGTGGCAACCACCGGGATCTTCCGGTTCCCGCTGGAAGTCCAGATCACCGTGGCGATACTCCGGAAAAAGTTCTCCTCCTCCAAAGCCTCCACCAGCGTATGCTCAAACTCGTCCGGCATCTCCCCGGCCCTCTGCATCTCCTTGGAATCCCCAATGGCAATCGTCATGGGATTGTGGATCATCATCATACCCACCGGAGACATCAGAACCTCCGTCCCAGCCATGGCAATCACGGAAGCGGCAGAAGCCGCCAGGGCATCCACCTTCACCGTCACATCCCCTTTGTACTCCATCAACATGTTGTAAATCTGCGCCGCCGCAAACACGTCCCCGCCAGGAGAATTGATCCAGACTTGAGATGGGCTGTCAACTTTTTTTATACCACATCATGCCGGCTAAACGGCAGCAAATGATGCACAGAACTTGTGCCGGCTGCACAACTTCGCGCCTGCCGGCGTACAACAAAATAAGGGCAGCCGTCCGGATTGCCTGAACGGTTACCCCTATATCAACTGATGCCTGCGAAACGCGCTGTAAATCCCATCCTTCTGCACGGACGGACAGATGTCGTCAGCCAGCCGCTTGAGCTCTTCGCTGCCGTTCTCCATACAGATCGACAGGCCGGCTGTCTCGAGCATCTCTTTATCGTTCATACTGTCGCCGATGGCCACCGAGGCCTTTAACGGCACGCCGAGATATTCACATACGCGCCGGACCGCCCGGCCTTTGTCAAACTGGCGGTTGATGATTTCCGCGCTTATCAATCCATTCCTGTTGTTATCCTGTATACACAGGTCAAAATCCAGCGCCAGAAGATCGGCGGCCTCTGCAAAGCGCTCCTGTGACGGGCTCATGACAACCATCTTATACACAGGCTGCCCTCTGTATTCGCCCATCGGACGGATATGTAAGGACTCCTCTATCTGTTCCCTCCAGCGGAGCAGATCGCTGCAGCCCGCCTGTGACGCATGGGCGCGGAGGTATTCTTTAAAGGCTTCATCTGTGTAAGAGCCGTCCATGCATTCCACCGTGCGGTAGATTCCATGAGTCCTGAGGATGCGCATGGCCTGCTCCTGCTGCTCCCGGGTCATGGGGCAGTCATAGATGACCGACCCGCCGCATTCGATATAGCCGCCGGAGCTCGCCACAACTCCGTCAAACCCGTAATCTAAAAGCGGACGAAGCATGTCATAGTTCCTGCCCGTGCACAGGAATACCCGATGGCCGCGCTGCCTGGCCCTGCGGACCGCTTCCACCGCCGACCCCGGCGGCTCATTGGCTCCCGGCTCCGTGAGCGTCCCGTCAATATCCAGAAAGATGATCCGAAGCTCCATTCACACCCTCTCTGCGTATCTGCCTTCGTTGAAGTGAAACGCCGTAAACGTATCACACAGCGGCAGCTCGTCTGAATCGCAGCGCAGCTCCTGCGGCTGTGTCAGGTCGAGTGAAAATACGCCCAGAATGGAACGCGGGTCAACGACCCGTTTCCCTGAGCCGATCTCAAAGTTTGCCTCCGCCCGGTTCACTGTATTTACAAAATGCTTTACCTGCTCCACGTCATTGAATTTCACATACATTTTCTGCATACTCTGTTTTCCTTCCTCTCTTAAAAATATGTAAACGCGTTCGTTTCACGGCGTTTCTTTTTCACATTTATGATCCTGTTTTATGATATCGATTTCAGTTATGAGGGAATAATATACCAGATTCCGGCATTTGTAAATAGGCATTTTCCATAATTTTCCTTCTCAGATTTTGGGCATATTGATGAAATTATCTGGAACAGCCGCGGCGCTCCCGCGCTCCTGGTTTGAGCCCAAAGAGCCCGGCGGACCGCCGCGGCTTTCATATGGATTAGAAATGCTTTTGCATGGCTTCTGAAGCCGTCTCGCTGCGTGTTTACACGCGCGCCCTGTTCCCTTTCCCATCCCGTTTCCCGGTCTTAAGGCGGTTTAAATGCACTGTTTTCTCTTTATAGACCACGGTCTGATCCCCGTCTGCGCCAAGCAGGTGGACGGCGCTCAGCTCATCCCCTGCCTCTAAGCGGATGCCGCGCACGCCTCTGGAGTTCTTCCTGAGAACAGAAACCTCCTCCAGCGGGAAGCGCAAAAATATGCCTCCTGCGGTCTGCAGGACAAGATCGCTTTTGCCCTGTGCCGGCTGAATGCTCAGCAGCCGATCGCCCTCCTGGAGCTTGGTGGCGGCCACGGTCCGGTTGTTCGTCTCAAATTCCGTTCCGGGCACCCGCTTAACCATGGCGTCCCGGGTGGCAAAGAGCAGCGTTTCTTTTAAGAGCGCCGCGCGGTTTATGATATACACCGGATGCTCTCTGGTCCCGTCAAATTTGCTTAAATTGTCGATCGGCGTGCCCTTGTCGCGCAGCTTCCCGCAGGGGATGTCCGACACCCTGACCTGGTGCAGGGCCCCTGTATCCGTGAACAGGCAGATCCTGTCATCGCTTAAGCAGGGGATGACGCACGCATGCTCTGCCTCCACGCTTTCCCGGTTGCGCTCGTAGACAGCCCGATCCAGGAGGCGGCTGTAGCCGAAACGGTCCATGACAAAGACCGCCTCGCGAACCTCCTGCGGCGCTTCCACATACACGGCTTCGGCCCCGTCCTCAAGCTGCGTCCGCCTTGGAGCGGCAAATTCCGCTCTGATCGCTTCCAGATCCTGTTTAATCACTGCGTCCATAAAACTCCGGCCTGACAGGATTTTCTCGTATTCTTTTATCTTTTGAAGCGTCTCTTTGTACTCCTTTTCCAGAGCCAGGATCTCCAGACCGATCAGCTTATAGAGGCGCATCTCCAGGATGGCCGAGGCCTGTTTTTCTGTAAAATGCAGAGCCTTCGCGTCCTCCTCAAAGCCCGGCGTCCGGAAATGGATCCGGGATATGTCCCCGTTCATGAGGCAGGCTTTGGCGTCCTTTAGGTTTTTCGCGCCGCGCAGGATGGCAATGATCAGGTCAATGCAGTCGCAGGCCGCGATCAGGCCCTCGCGGATCTCCTTTTTTTCAAGCTCCTTTTCCAGGAGAACCTTATATTTCCTCGTGTTGTTCTCGTACTGGAATTCCAGATAATTTTTCAGTATTCCTGTCAGGCTTAAGGTTTCCGGACGCCCCTTTACGATGGCCAGCATGTTGACGCCGAAGGTGTCCTCCAGTTTGGTCTTTTTGTAGAGGATATTTTTGATTTTATCGATATCCGCGTCCTTTTTGAGCTCCAGGACGATGCGGATCCCCTCTTTGCTGGACTGGTTGGAAATGTCAACCACATCCGGGAGCTTTTTGGATTCCACGAGCTCGGCAATGTCCATCAGACATTTATTGATCCCGGCCCCGATCATGGTGTAGGGAATCTCGGAGATGACAAGCTTATCGCGGTCCGCCCTGCGCTTTCCAAGCTCGACCTCCATCTTTGCCCGCAGCTTGATTTTGCCGATCCCTGTCTCGTAGATGGCCAAAAGCTCGCTCTGGTTGGCGATAATGCCGCCTGTGGGGAAATCGGGGCCCTGTAAGATGCCGAGGAGCTCCTGCACGCTGAGGCGCGGATTGTCAATGTAGGCCATGACGGTGTCAATGACCTCGCCTAAGTTGTGGGGCGGGATGCTGGTGCTCATGCCCACCGCAATGCCTTCTGAGCCGTTGACAAGGAGGTTCGGAATCCGCACCGGGAGCACTTCCGGCTCCTTTTCCGTCTCGTCGTAGTTGGGGACAAAGCGCACCGTCTTATCCAGATCCTTTAAATACACCTCCTCGGCGAATTTTTTAAGCCTGGCCTCGGTGTAACGCATGGCCGCGGCCCCGTCCCCCTCGATGGAGCCGAAATTTCCGTGCCCGTCCACCAGGGCCATGCCCTTTTTAAAGTCCTGGGACAGGACCACCAGGGTTTCATAGATGGAGCTGTCGCCGTGAGGGTGGTATTTACCCATGGTATCCCCGACGATACGCGCCGATTTCCGGTGCGGCTTGTCGTGGCCTAAGCGCAGCTCGCTCATATCGTACAGCACGCGCCGCTGCACCGGCTTTAAACCGTCCCGGGCGTCCGGGATGGCGCGGGCCGTGATCACGCTCATGGAGTAATTCATGTAGCTGCGCTGCATTTCTTCTGAGTATTCGGTTGTTATAATTCGTTCTGCCATTGTTTTCCTCTCCTGCCGCCGCGCCTATGCGTCAATCTCCGCCTCGTCCGCGTGCTCATAGATGAACCGGCGCCTTGGCGGCACATCGCTGCCCATCAGCATTTCCGTGATCTCAGAGGCCATCCTGGCATCCTCGATCTCCACCCGCTTTAACACCCGGTTTTCGGGGTTCAGAGTCGTCTCCCAGAGCTGCTCCGCGTCCATTTCCCCCAGGCCCTTGAAACGCTGCAGGGTAAATTCGCCCCTGTGGCTTTTGCGGTAGCGCTCCAGGGCCTTTTCATCATATAAATATTCTTCTTCTCCCTTTTTGGGGATCACCTTGTAGAGCGGCGGCATGGCGATGTAAACATGGCCGTTGGTGATGAGCTCCGGCATGAAGCGGTACAAAAAGGTCAGCAGCAGCGTGTCAATATGGCTTCCGTCCACGTCCGCATCGGTCATGAGCACGATCTTGTGGTAGCGCAGCCTGGAGATATCGAAATCGTTTCCGTACCCTTCGGAAAAGCCGCAGCCAAAAGCGTTGATCATGGTCTTGATTTCCGCATTGGCCAGCACCTTGTCCATGGACGCCTTTTCCACATTGAGGATCTTTCCGCGGATCGGCAGAATAGCCTGATAGCGGCGGTTGCGCCCCATCTTGGCCGAGCCGCCGGCCGAGTCGCCCTCGACGATAAAGATCTCGCATTTTTCGGCCTCACGGCTCTCGCAGTTCGCGAGCTTTCCGTTGCTGTCAAAGGAAAATCGCGATTTGGACAGCATGTTCGTCTTCGCCTTCTCCTCTGCCCGGCGTATTTTCGCCGATTTCTCCGCGCAGGCGATAATGGCCTTTAACACCTCAAGGTTGCGGTCAAAATAAAGGGAGAGCTCGTCTCCGCTGACATTCGTCACTGCCTTCGTACAGTCCGCGCTCGCAAGCTTGGTCTTGGTCTGGCCCTCAAAGATCGGATCCGGATGCTTGACGGCGATCACGGCCGTCATGCCGTTCCGCGTGTCCGCGCCGGTAAAATTGCTGTCCTTTTCCTTCAGAATGCCCAGCTCCCTGGCATAACCGTTGATCATGGTCGTAAAGCGCGTCTTAAAGCCCGCCAGATGCGTCCCGCCCTCCTGGGTGAAAATATTGTTGCAGAAGCCCAGCACATTTTCCTCAAAGGCGTCCACAAACTGGAACGCGGCCTCCACTTCGATCTGCTCCGAGACGCCTTTAAAATAGATCGGATCATGGATCGGCGTTTTCGCGCTGTTTAACTCCCGTACATAGGCTACGATTCCCTCCGGCTCGGCAAATGTCTCCTGTTCCTCCTCGCCCGGCCGCTTATTTTCATAGCAGATCGTCAGTCCCGGGTTTAAATACGCCGTCTCGTGCAGGCGGCTCTTCAGCCATTCCGCCTTAAACCGCGTCTTTTCAAATATTTCCGGATCCGGGAGGAAATTGATCCTCGTTCCCCGCTCCCTGGTCCGTCCTGTCACTGGCAGAAGCCCCTGCGCGAGCGGCACCACGGGGATGCCGCGCTCGTAGGCGTCATGATGGATCTTCCCGTTTTTATAGATCTCAATGTCCAGACGCTCTGACAGGGCGTTGACCACCGAGGAGCCCACCCCGTGCAGTCCCCCGCTCGTCTTGTAGGAATTGTTGTCAAACTTGCCCCCGGCGTGAAGCGTGGACAAGACAATCCGCTCCGCCGAGACGCCTTTTTTATGCATCTCCACCGGAATCCCCCGGCCGTTATCCTTCACTGTACAGGAGCCGTCCGCCTCGAGTGTGACCCATATGAGGCTGCACTCCCCGGCCAGATGTTCGTCCACCGAATTGTCTACAATCTCATAGATCAGATGGTTTAAGCCCTTGGTCCCGACGCCTCCGATGTACATGCCGGGCCGCTTGCGGACTGCCTCCAGCCCTTCCAGGACAGTGATACTGTCCGCATCATACTGTGTTTTTTCCATAAATGACTCCTGTTCCTTCAAATCCTTCCGGCCCGCGGAAAAAAGGGTGAGCGGCCCCGTGGGAACGGGGCGGGTCTTATTGGCAGCAAAAAGACGGAGATTGCCTATGTATACGTATCATGCAAATCTCCATCCGCTTTTTCCGCGCAGCCTTGCCTGTGCGGATAATTATTACATAAAATTTCGGTTTTGGCAAGTCGGTTTTGCCGGTAAATCGTTCATATGTTCTCTATGTTATGGTTTGCACTTCTGCCGGGCTGTGCCCGGTAACACGCTTAGCGTTGCACGCAGACCACAAAAAACACCCCGCATTGGCCGGCGTGTGAACAGTACCTTCTCTACTTTTTCTATCCCTTTGCCATACAGCAAAAACGCGTTCTCAAGTTCATGCTCCCATTGGGTCTGTGATTCCATTTTTCATATAAAACTGTAAGCGCTATAAATTAACAGTACAATCATATTAATTTATTTCAATCCACGTCCCCGCGAGGGAGGCGACCCTTTCCCACACTGCAAGCGTAACTGTCAAAAATATTTCAATCCATGCCTCCGCGAGGGAGGCGACACACTTCTGCCGCCGTTCCGTTTAGCGCGTCCATATTTCAATCCACGCCTCCGCAGGGGAGGCGACTTGATTGAGCTTGCAAGGCGCACGGTTCCGTACGATTTCAATCCACGCCTCCGCAGGGGAGGCGACCTACATCCAATTCAGCCTCATACTCTGCCAGAATAAAATTTCAATCCACGCCTCCGCAGGGGAGGCGACACTGGTTAGGGTTTAAGGTGGAGGAGTTCGATGCTATTTCAATCCACGCCTCCGCAGGGGAGGCGACGGCGTTGGTGTTAATGTATGCGGCTTTGTTAATGCATTTCAATCCACGCCTCCGCAGGGGAGGCGACAATCTGGATAAAGACACGGGCACGGTGACCGACGAATATTTCAATCCACGCCTCCGCAGGGGAGGCGACGAGGACTGGAAAGCTTATGTGCAGTCAGTGGAAAAATTTCAATCCACGCCTCCGCAGGGGAGGCGACTCAAAGAGTTTAAAGAGGGTGTTATTGAGTTAGGTATTTCAATCCACGCCTCCGCAGGGGAGGCGACGTGTTACAATTACACCCGAAACAGCATCCTTTGTGATTTCAATCCACGCCTCCGCAGGGGGGCGACTGAGAGGAGGACTGTTCCGTTTGGTATTAAAGTGATTTCAATCCACGCCTCCGCAGGGGAGGCGACGCAGCAGCAACTTGCGATTGCCCTAGTATTAGGATATTTCAATCCACGCCTCCGCAGGGGAGGCGACCAAGCTGCGCAATCTCCGCATTAATCGCCGTCTGATTTCAATCCACGCCTCCGCAGGGGAGGCGACGTCATACTGCGCCTGTGTACTCTTAAGCCACCCAAATTTCAATCCACGCCTCCGCAGGGGAGGCGACCGGGTATTATGGTCATGGCGTTCTCCTAGTACAACATTGCTTAAATAACTAAGTAAAACTATACTGCTAATGGCACTCCCTTATAAGTCCATTTAA
>QXXC01000165.1 GCA_009911305.1 Clostridiaceae bacterium
CCGGAGAAGGTAAAGGCGGCGGAGCGTTGGCAGGTAAAGAAGGATAACGCCGGGGCCTTCATTTGGGAATCCGGGAACTCGGAGGAAGCGATCCGGCTTACAAGTTCTTTGTTTGAGGCTATGTTTGCAGGGAACCGGCCACGACCGGAACCAGGGGCGGGCGGCTTCACATTGTACTGGGATAGGAGGTAAACAGTGACTAAAGAGCAATACGACAAGGCAACGGAGATTAACAAGGAAATACAGAAATACGGGGACCTGGTCGCAAGGATTAAGCAGGGGCTTTCCACGAAGAAAGTAGGGGACTCCATAGCAAAGGGAAAGCTGAAGAAAGACGGCGGCGACCATAACGCAAGGTGGCAGCTTCTCCGCTTCTTTCAGTTGAGGCTTGAAAAAGAAAAGGTTATTGTAATGCCTCATTACGAATTTGCACGGGGAATAGAGATGGACGCAGAGCCGGAGCTGATCGCCGTTATTATTGATTATTTGGAGAAGAAAAAGAAATCCTACGAGGCGGAGTTTGAGAAGATAGGAGGCGAGGACAGTGACAGAGCAGAAAATGCAGCAGATAAACGCATGGCTTAAGAGGATAAACAAGGGCAAGCTGGAGATGCAGGAGAAGATGGCCATAGCCAACGCCACTATGGAGATGTTGGAGAAGTTGGAACCCATTTACGACAAATACAACGGCGGAAAGAAAGCGTAACCGTTGCGACGTCGCAACAAAAGGAAGAAAAGATGATTGATTTTGAACAGTTCAGAAGCAAGGCCGAGGTCATAAAGTACCTTAAGACCACGAAGGACATATCCTGCCAGACGACCGCCCAGGCGGAGAAGTACCTGCGGGCGCACTTGCCGAAAGAAAGCTATTACCAGGATAAGATCATAAAGCACATAAAGGAAATTTTGCCCTCTTCCTTCGTTTGGAAAGCAGCGGCCGGACCATACAGCCGCCAGGGCATCCCGGATGTTTGCGCCGTAGTAAACGGCCGATATTATGGCTTTGAGGTAAAGCGGCCCTTTATAGGCGTTCTTTCCAAGATACAGGAGCGCACCATAATGCAGATAAGGGCGGCAGGCGGGAAAGCCTACGTTGTTACATATCCGGCGGAGGTAACAAGGATATTGCAGAAGGAGGTGGAATCTTGATACAGCCAAAGACGCCTAAAAAGATAAAAGGAGCCAGGAAAAAGCGAAGGGCGCAGGAAAAGGAAAAAGAGAAAGAAAAAAGAGAAGATACCGGGATATATAAATGCGGGGACACGCTATACATAAAGCGAGAGGTGCTTAATTCATACCTTGAAGCCGGACTTATAAAAAGCGGTATGAAATATTATGTTGTGCCAGAATTGCCCCTTGCCGTACAGGTTCGGGAATATTAGGAAGGAGAAACACCATGAGCAGAGAAGCGGAGCTTATAAAAGAGATTGACGAACATATCAAGAAAGCGGGCGGCCTTTACGGTTTGGAGCTTCCAGACAGCGACCTGCGGATCATACAGGCGGCGCTTATTGAGAAGGAAATCCAGGAAAGCCGGATAGAAGCCGGGGACGTTGTAACAGATAACGGCTACCACCAGGAAGTCGTTATAACACGCATTGACAAGCACGGATATTT
>QXXC01000166.1 GCA_009911305.1 Clostridiaceae bacterium
CAGCCAACAAGCAAGTGTAAATATATAACAGAAAATTACACATTAATCCACAAAAACACAAAGTTATTGGCACTTATCATTCAATAAGCCAACTCATTTGAAGAAAACATAACAGGAAAAAAATGAAAATGAAGAGAAAAACAGAGAATCTGTATAAGCAGCTAGGTTCCAATTTCCATTGCATAGGAATTGAGACAGTTTAAGTTTATGAAGCGAAGAAAGATCCACTCTCAATTGCATCCTTGTTAGCATCTCCAAGAGCAGCATCCTTCAAATATTTGTCAGCCAACTGCACCCTCTTCACATTCTCCTGCTCCTGCACCAGCATGTTTCCGTACTCCAGAAGCTTCTCCAACGTCATCGCCGGCTGCGCGAACGACGGGGGGCCGTCGCGCGAGTTCACCAGCTTGCTGCCGATGTTCTCTACTCCCACGTTGCTCACCCACTTCCTCACTTCGTCGTCGTACACTCTAGCCCTCAATGCACCGAAGAAATCGATGGACTGGCCGGGGAAGGTGTCGACGAGCTTGACGACGGCCTCCTCGGAGACTCCGTCGGTACGGAAGATACCCTTGCAGACACCGATACGGTCCTCACGGGTGGGGGCCCAGTAGAACTTCTCCATACGCCCGTCACGGATGAGAGGGGCGTAGAGGGTGGAGAAGTCGTTACCGGTGACGATGATGGGGACACGGGCGTTCTCCTGCTTGTTGTACATGCCGGGGAGCTGCACGTTGGTCGGGTTATCGGCGATGTTCATGAGCGTGGCGTTCACCATCTGGTTGTTCACCGTGTATTGGGTGGTGCCGCCCATACGCCCTGCTCCGGCGTCCAGATCGTTGATGAACAGGCAGCACATTTTCCCCTTCTTGATGATGTCCGCCGCCTCACGGTACCTCTGCCTGATCAGCTTCGCCGGCTCTCCGGCGTTCCCGCTCTCCAGCTCTCCGGCACTCATCATGATTGGGTTGATTCCCATCTTGCGGAAGACAAGCTCAGCCTGGAATGATTTACCCTGTCCTTTGCCTCCCCAGACACCCAAGATGAGAGGAATCTTGATGTTAGGCAATGTCATGAAGTTCTTGGAGAGATGGACGACAAGCTTGTCCATGAAGGAAGGGGCAATGTAGAATCCGTCCAATTTGTTGTCAAGATGGTCGTATGAACGAAGTCCTTGGCTGAGGTACTCGTAGGAGCTAAGGACGGGGTCGTGAGTTCCCATGCCGGAGGGAGCTTGGAAGAGAGGGTCGACCATACCCTTGCCCCTGGTGATGTCCTGTTGGTCGTCGGAGATATCCTCGATGAGACCCTTCCACCTGTCTCCATCGGTCTGCTTCTTCTCATCCACCTTATCAGCCGCCACCACCTTGAATCCGCCGGAGCTAGCCTTGGGGAGGCTGCCGGATTTCGCCACCTTCTTCAAGCTAGTCCCCAAGAAGGATGAGGTCGGCACCGCGCCTCCCCCACCGCTCCCATTCAAGTTCAACGGGACTCGGTTGACAGCTCCGACAGTCGACATGGCTGCCATTGATGAAGTTAAGTCGTCAAGAGAGTGGTGGTATTGGTGTTGGTGCGTCCCCAAGAAGGATGAGGTCGGCACCGCGCCTCCCC
>QXXC01000167.1 GCA_009911305.1 Clostridiaceae bacterium
CTGGAGCAGACGATCGGGAATACCGAACGGTATATCCGGGACAATGTGGATGAGCAGGGCCGGTTTAACCGGGAAATCGGGCAGGGAACGGACGAGGCGGGCAAGCTGATGCAGGCCATCCGGGGCGCGGTTGCCGCTTATGCTACAATTCAGACATTTACCAGTGCGCTAAACCTGTCAGATCAGCTTGCCTCTACAACCGCACGCCTGGACATGATGAATGACGGCCTGCAGACAACACAGGAATTGCAAAACATGATTTTTCTCTCTGCTGAGAGGGCCAGGGGTTCCTACCAGGCGACGGCGGACGCGGTTTCAAAGCTTGGGCTGATGGCTGGGGGCGCTTTCTCCGGCAGCGCAGAAATCGTTGCCTTTATGGAGCAGATCAACAAGCAATTCCGGATCGCCGGGACAGAGACGGCCGGGATTGACGCGGCCATGCTGCAGCTCACGCAGGCTATGGGCTCCGGCGTCCTGCGGGGGGAGGAATACAACAGTATCCTGGAGCAGGCCCCGAACATTATTCAAAATATCGCCAGATATATTGAAGGGAACGGGGACGTGCTGGCTGGCGTGGCTGCCGCCATGGGCATGGAAGCAGAGGAGCTGGCGGGAGACGTCCAGGGGCATTTAAAGGATATAGCCGGGGAAGGGCTGATCTCAGCCGGGATGGTAAAGGCCGCCATGTTTGCGGCGGCGGATGAAACCAACGCAAAGTTTGAAAGCATGCCAAAGACATTTGAACAGATGTGGACTTCCTTTGGGAATAACGCCCTTATCGCTTTCCAGCCGGTTCTGGAACGCATGAACGAGATTGGAAACAGCCAGGCATTCCAGGAATTTGTGAATAACAGCATCGGAGCCATATCGGCCCTGGCCGGCGTATCGCTGGAACTCGTTGGCCTGCTCACCGGGGCGGCTGGGCTCCTGGACGATAACTGGTCGTGGCTTTCCCCTGTTATTTACGGAGTAGCCGGGGCCCTGGCTGTATATTATGGCTGGCAGTTGGCTGTGAATGCCATAAACGCAGCCGGCAATGCGATCCATGTTGCGATAGCGGCAGCGCAGATGCTCCATGCGGCGGCGACAGGAAGCCTGACAGCGGCAACGGCGGCGGAGATCGCAGCCCAGAACGGGCTGAACGCCTCCATGTATGCCTGCCCGGTCATGTGGCTGATCATTCTGGTGATCGCCCTGACAGCCGTATTTTATGCGGCGGTGGCGGCGGTAAATAAATTTGCGGGAACTTCCATATCCGCGACGGGGATAATCTGCGGGGCGTTCATGGTCGGCGCAGTCTTTATTGGAAATTTGTTTGTCACCCTGGTGAATTTTGCAATTGATACATTTGTGGCGCTCTGGAATTTTATAGCGGCTTTTGCAAACTTTTTTGGCAATGTCTTCAATGATCCGGTAGGGGCGATTGCACGGCTGTTCTTTGATCTGGCTGATACGGTCCTGGGGATACTGGAATCCCTCGCATCCGCGATTGACACGGTTTTTGGCTCAAACCTTGCCGGCGCAGTTTCCGGCTGGCGGGATTCGCTTGGCAGTTGGGTAGACCGGAC
>QXXC01000168.1 GCA_009911305.1 Clostridiaceae bacterium
TGCAGCCTACACAACTTTAGGCTGCTTTAGCAGCATGTTGAACCTACCGGCTTTAGCCGGTAGTGGTTCAGTATTATGAATGACAATTTTATAGATTCTATTGCAGCGTGGGGAAAGTTTGGAGTTGAGAATAGCGGACGTTCGTGAGATGAGAAAGAGTGGGCGAAGTCAGGCATTGATTGCTTATCCTCTATCTTAAAATTGATACAGAAATCCGCAATTCCCACTGTGTCTGTTATGGGATTGGACATTGAACAGATCCGAAACATCAAACAAATTGCGGAGCAATATGCAATAGAAAAAGTTGTACTTTTCCCTTATCCTGATGGTCAAAATATAATATCGCTTATACGTGTATATGGTGGGGACAGAGAGGGATTTTTCCAATTTTTCGGATGGAATCATATACATTCAAATCCCCGTACACAAACCGAGCTCTGGTCAAATTTTAATATTTTAGAAAAAGAATATGGTATAATCTTATACGAAAATATTTTGAAGTGCATCAATGCCTGACGTCTTCTTTCTAAATGTTTTATTTCCTCTCATATGTCTATTCATTCCTGTTGCTGTTGATTCGGATATGTCAGCATTAATCTGTTGAAAGGCGATGATGTGATTATAGTAGCCTAGGTCTTAAATGTAGAGAAAGCAAAAGTTGGGATATCAATGAGAATTTATTTGGATGGATTTTTGTCAGAAACCGGGACGGCAGATTATCAGAAACCTGGAAGGGAATCCGGAACGATGTGCTGGCATGTCACACGGCAGAGTACTTTGGAGTATGATTGCAGGTTCAAATGACAGAGAAGGGATGAAATATGCCAAGACACTTATACTTCACAGGCGATTAAGGCAGCTGAAGACAAAATTAACGATGATAAAGCGCGTTAAAAGATATTGGCTTCTATAGAAATTCTTGTGTACAGTTTAAAAGGTATGTTTTGCGAGTATGCACAGTGCAGCTTGGAGAAAATTGCAGAACAATATATTGAGCTGAATGAAATTTATAGTATCTGGCTTTGCATGGGAAATGTTGAGAACCAATAGAAACAGAACATATGGACTAAAAATCTAATGACATTTATTGATATAATAACAACTTTTATATAATTATTCAAATGGTTTTAGAATATGTATATATGTACAAAAACCTCGTAATACAAGACAAAATTCTGCAAAAATAGATTTGAAATTGAAAGATAATGCATAATTCCTGAGTTTCAGTCAAATTTTTTTGTGCCTATATTGACACACTCGGAGGGGCAGGTGTTCGGGATCGGGTGTAAGATTTTTACGATTGCGGGGCCGGTGATACTTTATGGGATTTTGAGCAGTTGGGTGTTGGGTGTGATTTATTGGTTTGGAGGGGTGATGGGGGTTATTTGAGAAGTGGATGGAGAAGTAAAAAATTAATTTGGTAGTTGGCTTTATGAGCAGGATGATGGATAAAAAGTAAACGGTAGATAGGTTCTTTCCACTCTTAGTTGAATTCAACGTAAAAAAGTTCATGAAACAGTACT
>QXXC01000169.1 GCA_009911305.1 Clostridiaceae bacterium
CTGGAGCAGACGATCGGGAATACCGAACGGTATATCCGGGACAATGTGGATGAGCAGGGCCGGTTTAACCGAGAAATTGAAGTAGGGACTGACAAAGCAAATGAACTGATGCAGATGGTCGGAAGAGTAGTCGCTGCCTATGCCACAATTCAAACCTTTTCAAATGTTTTAAACCTGTCTGATCAGTTGACGTCTACCATGGCACGTTTAGACTTAATGAATGACAAGTTACAATCCACAGAACAATTAAATGATATGATTTTCCTATCGGCCCAACGTTCCAGAGGGTCTTATCTGGCAACAGCCGATGCTGTTTCAAAGTTAGGGCTTATGGCAGGCGATGCATTTAATAGTTCTGCGGAAGTTATTGCATTTACAGAACAGTTGAATAAGCATTTTAGAATTGCAGGTACAGAAGCAGCCGGGATTGATGCTGCTATGTTACAGATTACGCAGGCTATGGGCTCAGGGGTATTGCGTGGAGAGGAATACAATAGTGTTTTAGAACAGGCCCCTAACATTCTTCAAACGGTCGCAGATTATTTAGGAGTATCTGTGGGAGAGCTAAAAGATATGGCATCAGAAGGACAGCTCACTGCAACAATTCTTAAAAATGCTTTATTTGCGGCGGCTGATGAAACAAATGCAAAGTTCGATGGGATGCCAAAGACTTTTTCAGAGATATGGGGAGATTTTCGGGATAATGCAATCATGGCCTTCCAGCCGGTTCTGGAACGCATGAACGAGATTGGAAACAGCCAGGCATTCCAGGAATTTGTGAATAACAGCATAGGATCCATATCGGCCCTGGCCGGCGTATCGCTGGAACTTGTTGGCCTGCTCACCGGGGCGGCCGGGGTCCTGGCCGATAACTGGTCGTGGCTTTCCCCTGTTATTTACGGGGTAGCCGGGGCTCTGGCTGTATATTATGGCTGGCAGTTGGCTGTGAATGCCATAAACGCAGCCAGCAATGCGCTCCATGTTGCGATGGCGGCAGCGCAGATGCTCCATGCGGCGGCGACAGGAAGCCTGACAGCGGCAACGGCGGCGGAGATCGCAGCCCAGAACGGGCTGAACGCCTCCATGTATGCCTGCCCGGTCATGTGGCTGATCATTCTGGTGATCGCCCTGACAGCCGTATTTTATGCGGCGGTGGCGGCGGTAAATAAATTTGCGGGAACTTCCATATCCGCGACGGGTATTATCTGCGGGGCGTTCATGGTCGGCGCAGCCTTTATCGGAAATTTGTTTGTCACCCTGGTGAATTTTGCAATTGATACATTTGTGGCGCTCTGGAATTTCATAGCGGCTTTTGCAAACTTTTTTGGCAATGTCTTCAATGATCCGGTGGGGGCGATTGCACGGCTGTTCTTTGATCTGGCTGATACGGTTCTGGGGATACTGGAATCCCTCGCATCCGCGATTGACACAGTTTTTGGCTCAAACCTTGCCGGCGCAGTTTCCGGCTGGCGGGATTCGCTTGGCAGTTGGGTAGACCGGAC
>QXXC01000170.1 GCA_009911305.1 Clostridiaceae bacterium
TTTTTTTTGAAAAGAAAGCAGTGTGAAATGGAACTCCAAGAATAATAAGCTTACATGTTTTATGCCATGTTCAGACAACATACATCAACTCAAAAGTCTCAAACCACAAAGCCTGGAAAAATTTATATCATGCTTTTATACTATCTAGTTCTCATCAGCATTAGGTTTATTAAGTGGTTAACAAGCACATGTAATCAACAAAAACATCCCCACATTTTTCATTGCTTCATCTGTAGAAGACTCTTTTCCTTGATCTGTAATGAACTCAGTAGCTGTAGCCCTTGACAAACATTCCCTTCTTGGCTTCCTCAGATTCTCCCTCAGCGGTGTATTTCCCGAGCTGAGCCAGAGAGTTGGCCTTGGCACGGATGAGCAGAGTCTCCTGAGCAGCCTGCACGTTCTCAGGGAGACCTCCCCAAGTCTTGAGGCAGGTGTTCTGGAGAGCTCTGGCATAGGAGAATGACACGTGCCACGGGTTCGGAGCTTGGTTCATGGCATTCAAGTTCAAGGTAGCTTCAACCTCAGATTGCCCACCAGACAAGAACATGATTCCGGGGACAGCTGGGGGGATTCTGCGACGGAGGAGATTGAGAGTGTAGGTGGCGACCTGCTCGGGTGTGGCCCTGTCCTTGCACTCTGCACCAGGAGTGACCATGCTAGGCTTGAGGAGAATGCCCTCAAACAACACATTGTTCTCAGCCAAGTAGAAGAAAACCTCTGCCCAAACCTTTTGGGCTACCTCGAATGTCCTGTCAATCCCATGCTCTCCATCCAACAATATTTCTGGTTCCACAATTGGGACCAAACCATTGTCCTGAGAAATGGCGGCGTAACGAGCCAACCCCCAAGCGGCCTCCTTCACGGCCAAGGCAGAGGGCCCATTGGGAATGCTCACAACGGTACGCCATTTGGCAAAACGAGCACCCTGTTGGTAGTAAGCAGCAGAGCGGGAAGCAAGGCCATCGAGACCTTGGCACCACGACTCATCATTTGATCCAGCTAGGGGAACCAAACCCTTGTCGACTTTGATACCGGGCACGATGCCCTGCTCTATGAGAACGTCGACAATCTTCTTGCCGTCGACGGTGGATTGGTAAAGGGTCTCTTCGAAGAGGATGGCGCCGGAGATGTACTGGCCGAGGCCGGGGGCGGTGACGAGCAGCGTGCGGTATGCTTGGCGGTTGGCCTCGGTGTTTTCAAGTCCGATCGACGCGAGACGCTTCCCGCAGGTCGCATTGGACTCGTCCATCGCCAGAATTCCGCGTCCCGGCGACGCAACAGTTTTCGCGGTCTTGACGAGCTCATCGGCGTAGGAGGAGGCGCGGATGGAGAGAGCAGAGGGGGCGGCGAAGCGGACGGAGGCGGTGGGCTGGCGAAGGAGGGCCTGGCCCTTGACAAACTCGGATTTGTCAAGGACGGGAGATGACTTGAGGAGTGATGCTGAGGCCATTGCTATCTTATCTCTGCTTCTCTTACTCTCTAATAAGAACAACC
>QXXC01000171.1 GCA_009911305.1 Clostridiaceae bacterium
CCGGCCTGCTTGCGGTCTACTTTTTTCAGCAGTCCTGTCGTACAGAATTTTTTGTCAAAATCAGATAAGTACCCGTTTATCTTGTCTAAATACTTCTGCTTTAATTCCGACTGGAACTGTTCTTCAAACTCCGCTTTCTTTTCCAACAAATCAGCCTCATAGTCAAGCAATGACTCTGATGTAGGCGGCACAATTTCTCTAAAGAAAGACTGTATTTCCTGTAACTCTTTACGAGCAAAATCAGCAAAATCTCTGGTTGTACAGACAACGCCATCCACTGTCCGATACTGCAGGTCAAAGTCTTCCAGTCTTTGATTGATATATTTCATGCAATCCAGTTCGTCTGTAACAGGCAGACTTAAAGTCACGCAATATTCAATCAGCTTTTCCTTTGCTTTTACGGAATCTTCTTCGGTTTCTCCCTGAATATCTTTTACATATCGGAGTGCCTGACGGTCTTTGGAATCCTGCAGGGCAACGCCATAATAATCTGCCAGTGTTCCCAGTTCTCCGCTTTCATCTCCAAATACGGAAAGCATATTTTCAAACAGTTCCAGATTGTATGGATTCAGTGCCAGAATTTCCTGATAGATTTGATTTACTTTCTCTTTTGGAACTGCGCCGCTTTTTATATTATTCAATAGCCGCTGTGCCGTTGTTATATCGCTTTCGGTTGGAACCCTCCATACGATTTCCTGTTTTACGTCAGAGATAAGCTGTATCAGCACGTGATGTAATGCAAAAGCGGCTTCAAAGACACCGTTTTCTATCACTTCCCTTGTTTTTGAATCTGCAAATATCTGCCTTAGTTTGGCATTTGCTTTTCTTTCACTGTCTGCATTTCCTATGGCATTGGCTATGCTATGCCCCATACCTTCCGCAACGTTCATCATACCCAGGCTGGCCTGATGTGCATAGTTATCTATCACTGTACCTCCAATACTGCCGCCTTCCCATCTGGCACGATTATCCTTACGTTCCTGACGATACCGTTTTTGCTCTTCCAGATTTTCATTGACAGCTATAATTTTTTCGCAGACAGAATCAGAAGCCTCATAAAAGGGATTCAGATATCCATGCTCATTTGCATACTGATAAATCGTGTCGTAATCCCATTCATAACATTCCATGCTGATGATCTCTTTCTTGATTTCATCTATCACAGAACTGATGCTCTTTTGAAAATCAGAAGAAGATTTCCGCAGAATGTCATTACAATTCGTATAGCTGTCATAAAGAGCAGAAAATTGTGAAACAGCTTCTTTTGCCAGATTGCTGTATTTTCTCCGAAGAACCGCATATAGATTTCTCTCTTTTGGAATATTGACTGCTCCAATGGAACAGGGATATTCCACGGAATGGCTTTCCTTTTCCAACAACTCATTCATTAACATACTCAAATCTCCTTTATCTTTTTCCTGTAAACCTCTTAC
>QXXC01000172.1 GCA_009911305.1 Clostridiaceae bacterium
CCGGCCTGCTTGCGGTCTACTTTTTTCAGCAGTCCTGTCGTACAGAATTTTTTGTCAAAATCAGATAAGTATCCGTTTATCTTGTCTAAATACTTCTGCTTTAATTCGGAACAAAACCGCTCTTCAAACTCTGTTCTTCTTGCCAATAAATCAGCCTCGTAGTCAAGCAGCGATTCAGACGTAGGTGGCGCAATCTCGCCAAAGAAAGCCTGTAATGCCTGTAACTCTTCACGGGCGAAATCAGCAGAGTCTCTGGTAGAACAGACAATGCCATCCACTGTCCGGTACTGCAGGTCGAAGTCTTCTAACCTTTGATTGATATATTTCATACAATCCAGTTCGTCTGTAACAGGCAGACTTAAAGTCCCGCAATATTCAATCAGCTTCTCCTTTGCTTTTACGGAATCTTCTTCGGTTTCTCCCTGAATATCTTTTACATATCGGAGTGCCTGACGGTCTTTGGAATCCTGCAGGGCAACGCCATAATAATCTGCCAGTGTTCCCAGTTCTCCGCTTTCATCTCCAAATACGGAAAGCATATTTTCAAACAGTTCCAGATTGTATGGATTCAGTGCCAGAATTTCCTGATAGATTTGATTTACTTTCTCTTTTGGAACTGCGCCGCTTTTTATGTTGTTTAAAAGTCTTTGTGCTGTCGCTATATCATTTTCAGACGGAATACCCCAAAGCGTTTCCTGCCTTGCATCTGAAATAAATTTTATCAATACATGATGCAGAGCAAATGCCGCTTCAAAAACGCCCTTCTCAATAACTGTCCTTGTTTTCGTGTCTGCAAATATCTGTTTCAGTTCTGAATTTGCCACCATTTTGCTGACGGAATTTGCTCCGGCGTTCCATATACTGTGTCCTATACCTTCTGCAATGTTCATCATTCCCAGTTCTGCCTGATGTGCATAGTTGTCTACAACCGTACCGCCAAAACTGCCGCCTTCCCATCTGGCACGATTATCTTTCCGCTCCTGACGATATTGTTTCTGTGCCTCCAGGTCTTCATTTACAGAAATGATTTTATCACAGACAGAATCCGAAGCCTCATAAAAGGGATTCAGATATCCATGTTCATTTGCATACTGATAAATCGTGTCATAGTCCCAGTCATAACGTTCAATACTGATAAGCTCTTTCTTGATTTCATCAATCACAGGACAGATACTCTTTTGAAAGTCAGAAGAAGATTTCCGCAGAATATCATCGCAATTCGTATAGCTGTCATAAAGAGCAGAAAACTGTGAAACAGCTTCTTTTGCCAGATTGCTGTATTTTCTCCGAAGAACCGTATATAGATTTCTCTCTTTCGGAATACTGACAGCCCCAACAAAACATGAATATTCCACGGAATGACTTTCCTTTTCCAACAACTCATTCATTAACATACTCAAATCTCCTTTATCTTTTTCCTGTAAACCTCTTAC
>QXXC01000173.1 GCA_009911305.1 Clostridiaceae bacterium
CCATTTTTTCTGCACACCAATCAGACAGCAGCAGGAAAATATTTCTGTGGACTCTGCCCATACCCAGCCTCCGGAATAGAAATGGGAATTTCTCAAATACTGTTAATGCAGATGGAATAAGGTTGGAACGTTTTTGTTAAAATATGGCATTTCGGTTTTTACTTTTTCAGGTAACGGATTAGCCGATCCCCATACCAAACGATCAAATGGTTTAACACCTTCCCGCGAGTTTTAGATCATTTAACATTCTTATCCAAACCTGCTGGTCTCGCACCTACTATGATGCTCAGGATATTCTTATATCCGTTTAATGTTATCTCCAGCACGGCTTACAATGCGACCCTTTTCTCTGACTTTATAATGGATGCAGTCCATAAATACAAACGGATAGACAGAATTTAATGGTCGCGACTGCTATTTCTTGATTTCCGGTAGCATCCGGTCAGTGAGCTCGCTGACCATTTCAGCAGACAGCTCCATCCCGCAAAACTCCCGTATCTGGTCACGGATATCCTTTGTGCTCGTACCTCTTGCATAAAAGGAGAGCACCTTTTCCTCTATTTCAGAAATAACCCTCTGGTATTTCGGAATAAGTTTTGGGTTCAAACGCCCCATCCCGATCTCTTGGGACATCAATCAGTATTTTCCCGTACTGGCTCTTTACTTTTTTAGGTGTGTGTTCATTTCTTTTGTTAGATATGACGCAATTTTCTTTGCGGTTCTTTCATAGCCGAGAAAGCATCCAATTCTGCATCCATGAGCTCCTGCGGTATATCCTTGAATCTGTGAAGCTATCTAAACATCAGCCACACTGTTTAAGTTGTTATCTGTAATAATTTGTCGAATATGCTCTTTTGTTGCCGGCATAAAAAATCCGCCTTTTCGATAAGAATTGTCATATCTTGATTCTTACCGAAAAAGTTTCTTCCAAAGATACTAACTTTTTTACACTGCCAAAGAAAAATAGTCATAACTGAAAATAATCATCGCACCAATACCCTCTTTGAATATTGGTGCGATAACTATTTAATTACTAAACAAAATCCAAAAACATTGTGTTGGAGAACTCATTAAGACTGCACACTTCAGATGATTTTATTCAGTTTTTTCGTCGGTATCATCCTCTTCGACATCTTCACTTTCTTCTGAGGTTTCTGTATCTTCTTTAATTTCATCCCAAGTGGTAATTTTGCCGCTATTAATACTGTCATGAATAATCACATTATCCATTAATTCAATATACGGGATTGCCGCAACCCTTTTCCAACTATCCGGCAGATTTTGGATTTTATAACTATTTTGGCTGAAGCTGAAGAAAACATCTTCTGCACCCCGTCCATTCTCTACATTATACTTCTTAGTAGATGATTTCTGAAGTTTACCTTTGTTGTTTACAAGATAGTAATCGCCATTAATCATAT
>QXXC01000174.1 GCA_009911305.1 Clostridiaceae bacterium
GGGATCCTGTGCAGCGGGACAGCGGAACTTGGGGATGGGACAGCCACGTTTAAGGTGTACAAAAAGCCGGCTTCAGATATCACAGTCGGCTTAAAGGGGGTGTAGGGATATGAGCAGGATTTGGCTCCCGGGAGGGGCCGGAGGGACGGATCTGGACGTGATAACAGCAGGGGCAGGGGATGTTTTGTCCGGGAAGGTCATTGTGGATAAGGAAGGGGAACCCCTTACCGGGACGCTTACCCTTACCGGGACGGCAGCCGACAGCCATGTGCTTTCCGGCCAGACGTATTACAATACGGATGCAAAGACAAAACGGACAGGGGGTATGGCAAACCGCGGGGCGGTAAGCCAGGCATTAAACGCCGGGGGATCCTATACGATTCCCGCCGGGTACCATAACGGGGCCGGGAAGGTGACGGCAAACAGCCTTGCCAGCCAGACGTCTGCAGACGCGGCGGCGGGGCATATCCTGTCCGGGAAGACGGCCTGGGTAAATGGCTCAAAAGTGACAGGAAGCATGGCAAACCGCGGGGCCGTGAGCCAGGCGCTGAATGCGGGAGGCTCCTATACAATCCCTGCCGGATATCACAGCGGGGCCGGAAAAGTAACGGCAAACAGCCTTGCCAGCCAGACGTCTGCGAATGCGGCGGCGGGGCATATCCTGTCCGGGAAGACAGCCTGGGTGAATGGGGCAAAGGTGACGGGGAACATTGCCAGCCTGGCCGCGCAGACCGTCGCGCCCGGGGCCTCCGCAAAGACCGTTTCATGCTCCGGGAAATATATGACAGGGAATGTTACCGTGAGTGCGGTGTCGAACCTGACGGCGGCCAATATCAAAAAAGGCGTTACGGTGGGAGGCGTTGTCGGGACGTATGAGGGCTACGCTTCATCCCCGCTGTACCTGTTTAGAAATGGTACATGGAGTAATTTACAGACGACGGGGATGACGAAGACGATTGGCTATGATAATGTAAAAGTGGCGGATGGTGTCCTGCACATCTACACAGACATAAGAGGAGCTGTAGGAATGGCAAGACTTAACCAGACATTTAACCTGACAAACTATAAATATGTGAAGGCAAAGATTAAGGCCGGGGGTGGGGCTGTCGGACAGATCGGGATCGGTACGACGGCAGGTATTACAGCTCTTGCATCCCTGACAAAATATTCGGAAGGAATAGCCTCAGGAGTTGCTATTTTAGATATTTCATCTGCTTCAGGGAATTACTATATTTATTTAACAGCGAGATATACTTCTCCTTCTGGCAATACGGCAGTGCTGGGTGCCAGTGTACAATACGAAGAGTTATTCCTCACAAATGCTTAAACCGCATACATGTTGATTATAAAGAAAGGAGGCGCTATGAACCAGACCGAAATAGAAGTTGCCCTTGCGGAGCATGGGAAAGAAATCGGC
>QXXC01000016.1 GCA_009911305.1 Clostridiaceae bacterium
ATGTATTAATATTCACATAAATAAATTCTTATCGTCTTACCACATAAACTAATAGATAACTATGTATTATCATTTACAAACTCCCACCATTTCTAAATATTATACCCTATTAATACATAATAGTAAAGCACCATTTTCCACTTTTTACCATCCATCGCGCACATGGCATAAATTTATCTGCCAATTCCCCTGATGTATGTTCCACTAAAAGAATTGGACAAAATACACTATTATACGCTTTTAATCAGCCAAACAAACGCAACTTGAATTCCAATACAGGAATCAGATCGGCTGCCATGAATTTCAGAAACGAAAAAAAAGAGGGAACAAAAGGAAATTATCTCTCCAAAGACCTGTGCGCCATTCCTGTGAATCTGACAAACCTATAAGACAGCCAGACAGCCTTTACCGAATCTTCGGCATAAGGGCGCCAAACGCAACGCGGAAAGTGAGTCTGACCCCAAAAAGCGCAGTTTGGCGTTGCTTCGGATTTTGGAAAGCCGGTACTGCTGTTTGACCGGTTCTATGGCTGCCTCCTTTCACAGGAAACAGGCGGATCACATCATAAAAATTGAATTAGATTTCAGAAGCGATATTATAAATCCAGAAATTCCATACGCTCTGCGCATATATGGAATCTCTTGCTGCAGAATAGAGAGACAGGATGTTTTATCGGTTCATTGACGAGATACAGCTTACCACAAAGGCCATCGGCCCGGTACAATGTAAAGAGAAAAAACTTATTTCACTTTACTTGCAAACCTTATTTCAAATATTTACGCAGTATTTTATCCACAGCCTTCCCTTTAGCAAGCTCATCAACCAGCTTATCCAGATAACGTATCTCCTGCATCAGCGGCTCTTCGATATCTTCCACCCTGACACCGCAGACCACGCCTGTGATCCGCCGTCTGTTTTCATTCAATTCCGGAGCATTGCGGAAAAAATCCCCATAAGCGACCGGCCTCTCAAGCATCCCTTCCAGCTCCGTCTGGCTGTACCCGGTCAGCCAGCGGATGATCTCGTCCACCTCTTCCTTTGTCCGCCCTTTTTTCTCTGCCTTATTGACAAGAAGAGGATACACGTTTGAAAAATCCATCTGATACACGTTCTCATTTCCCATCTGATATACCTCCATAATTCTTATTTCCGTCGCTTCCTCCAGTGTTCCATCCAGCCAGTAATTCGATTATCAGAACCGCCTGTTTTGCCATTGTCGTCCACCAAAAAAACAACACACATTCGGATCCACTTTCTGCACCTTTCCAATCAATTCCTGCCTTACGGATGGTTTCCTGTCTCATAACACCACCTGGCAATATCGGTAAGCAATTCTTTCGGGACAGCCCCGCTGTATGGAAGCTGTATGGTTCCCTTGCTGGTTCTGTATTCTTTCAGACGCCCGGAAAACTCGCGGACTGCCTCCGGCCCCGGATACAGGCCCACATGATTTTTAAAACCGGCAAACTGGATGATATTATGCTTTTTCCAATACGTCGGCATACTCCACGAAATTCTCTCCTCTGCCTTCGGCAGCGCTGCACGCAGCGCTTCCCTGACTTCTTTCAGGTATGGCCGTACTCCTTCCGGCTGCGCCGAAATATACTCCTCAATCGTTTCCGGCGCTTTCCCGCAGAAATGGCTCTGTTCCCGCCTCTTAAACGTACGCCCGCACTTGGGACATGTCCACATCGTTCCTCTCTCCTTTACTCCCGTTCCCTGACCGTGACCAAAACCTTGTCCCCCGGCTTTTTCCCTATCCGTAAGCGGATATCTTTCCGTATGCCGATGATATAGCATATGCTCCCGTCGTCGTTCCTTACTCCCATATTTACAATGCTGCCATCATATGGCTCCCCGTCAAAGGTGGCATGTACCTTTACACGTCCCTGCCCAAAGATTTTCCTGATATCATACGGAAACCGGACATAAGCGCCGCCTGTCGCCCCGGCTTCATAAATCAGAGATTCATATTCATACACATTACGGTCCACGGTCTGTATCCCCTCCAATCGCTTTCTTAGAGAGTATACCACGGAATCCGTCAGACGAAAAGGCCCATAAACTGTGCTGCACTCACACAAAAGCTTCCGCGTCTGCCGGCGTATAAACCATTGCTTCTGACGCCCAACTCCCCTCTTCCCCTGCAAACAGGGCTTGTATTTTCATCCGTCTTCCTGTATATTTGAAACGTAAAATTCACGCTGTCTGTCCGCCCTGCGGCGGCACACGGCAGCATCATCACATACAGAGAGGAGAACCCTATTATGAAACATATAAAACGCCGTTTTCTCAGCTTTCTGGCTGCAGCCGCAGCCGCAGCCTCACTCGCTGCGTGCTCTGCCGCCGGCAATCCCTCTGCCCCCGCCGAAACGGCCTCCGAGCCTTCCGCCCCGTCCGCAGAGGCTTCCGAAAGCATACACCCGGAAAACACGTCAAAACCAGAAGCCGGGAATTCATCCGCGCCCGCTGGCGCTGCCGATAACAGCGCCGGCCAAACCGATACGGATCGGAACGCCGGCACACCGTCGCCAAACGCCCCCATCCGTGTCGGCTCCCTCAAGGGCCCGACCTCCATGGGACTCCTGGCCCTCATGGACTCAGACGATGCCGGCAAATATGAGTTCCACATGGTAACGGCAGCCGACGAGCTCGCAGCCTCTGTCGTGTCCGGCAAAACGGATATTGCGCTCGTTCCTGCCAATATGGCCAGCGTTCTCTACAACCGCACAAACGGCGGCGTTTCTGTCATTGACATCAACACACTGGGCGTTCTCTATGTCCTTTCCGCCGACGCCTCGATCCAATCCGTGGCGGATCTGAAGGGAAAGACCGTGTATCTCACCGGAAAAGGGACCACGCCCGATTATGTGGCCCGTTACCTGATCAAAGGCAGCGGTCTGGATGAAGAGGATGTGACGCTGGAATACAAGTCCGAGGCGGCGGAGGTCGCCGCTGTCCTGGCAGGGCGGGATGACGCCACAGCCCTGCTGCCGCAGCCGTTCGCGACCGTGGCCATGGCTCAGAACCCCTCGTACCGGATCGCGCTGGATCTGACGAAAGAATGGGATCTTCTTCAGGAAGGCAAGGGCAGCCGCCTCGTGACCGGTGTGACCATTGTACGAAATGCATTTCTGGAGGAACATGAGGAGGACATACGGGCCTTTCTGAGCGAGCATCAGGCGTCCGCCGAGGCGGCGGCCCGGTTCCCGGAGGAAACCGCTGAGCGCATCGTCCGGGCCGGTATCATTGAAAAGGCCCCTGTGGCCGAAAAGGCGCTTCCCTACTGCAGCGTTACCTGCATCGTCGGCAGGGAGATGAAGGACGCCCTTTCCGGCTATCTGTCCGTGCTGTTCGGGCAGGATCCCCAATCTGTGGGCGGCGCTCTGCCCGGAGATGATTTTTATTTTGAATGAGGAACGACATGAAGCGTAAACTCCGTTTTCCCGCGGTACTGGCCTTCTGGCTGGTTCTGTGGCTGGCGGCCGCCGCCGCCATTTCCAATCCAATCCTGTTTGCCGGCCCTGGCGAGGTGGCCGGCGCTCTTTTCGAGCAGGCCGGGGACGCCTCCTTCTGGCGGACGCTCTCCTTTTCCTTTGGCCGGATCCTGGCCGGATTCCTGTCCGCCTCTTTTTTCGGCGTCCTCGCAGGCGCGGTTTCCTTTCGCCGCCCCCTGATACGCGAACTGCTCTCCCCGGCCATCCTCTTTTTCCAGTCCATCCCTGTGGCTTCCTTTGTCATTCTGGCCCTGGTCTGGACCGGATCCGCCAATCTGTCGGTCATCATCTCCTTTATGGTCGTGCTGCCCCTCATTTACCAGGCATCCCTGTCCGGGCTTTCCCAGACGGATCCGAAGCTTCTGGAAATGTGCCGCGTCTTTCGCGTGGGGAGGATCCGCCGCATCAGGGCTGTCTGGCTGCCTGCCCTGATGCCCTGGTTCTCAGGCGCCGCCGTTTCCGCTCTGGGGCTGGCCGTCAAATCCGGGGTGGCGGCTGAGGTAATCGGCGTCCCGGATCATTCCATCGGAAGCCGGCTCTACACAGCCAAAATTTACTTGTGCACCGCGGATCTCTTTGCCTGGACGTTTATCATCATTGCCTCCGCCTGGCTGCTCCAATGCGCGCTGCGCGCGGCTCTTTCGCTTTTGTCCCCCCGGACAGCCCGGAGCGCCGCGCCTCCCGGCTTTCGCTTTTTCCGGAATTTCGGTTTTTCCCGGAATGTTCCTTTTTTCTGGATTTTTGACTTTTTCCGGAAAAACAGACGCGCAGAAAACAGCGGGCAGAATCCCTTTTTCAGCCTCTCCCTGCATGGGCTTGGCAAACGCTACGGCGCGCTCCCGGTTCTGCAAAATCTGGATCTCACGTTCCTCTCTCCCGGGATCCACTGCATCATGGCCCCCTCCGGATCCGGGAAAACAACGCTGTTTCGCCTCCTGGCGGGCCTGGAAGCGCCGGACAGCGGGCGTCTCTCCTTTGAACCGGATGCGCAGCAGACAGGCCGCATGGAGACAGAGTGCGCGCAGGCGCGCAGAAGGGGGCATACGAAAGCGTGTAACCATCCTTCCCGCCAGCCGCTGCTGCGCATTTCCTGCGTCTTTCAGGAGGATCGCCTCATTGACGCCATGACGCCCCTGCAGAATATCGCCCTGGTTCTTCCCGGCGCGCCCGATATCTCTCTGCTTCGCCGGGAATGCGCCCGCCTCCTTCCCGGGGAATGCCTGGATCGCCCTGTCTCCACCTTAAGCGGAGGAATGAAGCGCCGCTGCGCCCTTTTGCGGGCTCTCTTATCCCCCTTTGACCTTCTTCTTCTCGACGAACCCTTCACCGGACTCGACGAAAAAGCAAAAAAAAAGGCCGCCCGCTGCCTTATTGAAAAGACGCGCGGACGCCTTGTACTCATAGCCACCCACAGCCAGGACGACGCGCTGCTGTTAGACGCTCAGATCCACCGCTTTGATTCCTTTATCCACCCGCAGGCAGAAGAAAAAAACGGTCTCTGACAGGGTTTAAAGAACCTGCTGCGGCCAGCCCCGGCCTTCACGCCCGGCCAAGCCGCTCCATGAGACATGTGCGCAGGCGCTGCGTATCCCCGTCTGAAAAGCAGTACCCGTCCATGCCGCAGGCCCTTGCCCCTTCGATATTGGCGGGCAGATCATCGATAAAAAAGCATTCCTCAGGACATAGAGAATATTTCTCAAACAGTCTCTTGTAAATGGCGGCATCCGGCTTTAAAACCCCTTCCTCCGCGGAAACGATCGTCCCGTCAAAATACCGGCTTCCCGGAAGGCGGCTCTCGTACACTCTGAGACGCCGCGAGGCATTGGAACAGAGATAAATTCCAAGCCCCATGTCCTTCAGCTCCCGGACAAGCTCCTCCATCCCCGGCCTTGGCTCTATATTGTGTATGTGCCATTCCTCCATACAGCGGTCAGCCAGCGCGCGCAGGCGCTCGTCCGGAAGACGCCTCCTGACCCGCTCCATGGCTTCCTCCTCCGTGAGCGCCCCCTGATCCAGCAGAATCCATTCCTCTGAATCAAAGAGCTCCCGCCGGATCCATTCCACCTCCTCTTCCTTCTGTGTGTAGGCGCGGCACACGCGCACCGGATCATACATAACAAGAACATTTCCCATATCAAATACAATGTTGCGAATCATTTTTATAACCTCTCCTGTAACATACTGCCGCCGACAGAGCCCCGGCAGCCGCTTAAACCGTGAGCAGGGCACAGGCAAAGCACCACGGGCCGCGCTCAGCGCCCAAGCCTCTGCCATGCCGAGCGCACCGGCATATATAAGACCGCTGTTCCCGCAACCGTAAACACTGCATTCATCACTGTAGCCGGGATCGACGTAAGCTCCGCTGCCAGCGAGGCGGCCCATGTTCCTCCCACAAGCACCAGCGAGCATACGGACCATGTAAAATCAATGACGGTATTCATCACCCCGTAGACAAGGGCGCAGATCACCGCCGCCCTGTATTCTCTCCTCCCATCCCCTGCCGCCTTTTTTTCTAAACATGAAAACAGGCCGCCGGTCAAAAGGCACAGCGCAATGGCGCTCACAAAAACATTGGGGATGGCGTGGACATACCCATTTAAAATGTCAAACGTCACCAGGCCCAGAACTCCGGCAGCCGCCGCCCTCCGGCCTCCCAGACAGACTATGGCCAGCATGATAAAAATGTGGCCAAAATGCACAAACGGAGTTCCCACCGCCGCCGGAAGCGGGATCCGGAACGACTGGATTCCCAGAAAAATTACCGCCGCAAAAAAAGCGGTCATCACATTGGCCCTTACACCCTCAGCGCCCATATGCACACGTTTCGGCTGATCCATCTAAATGCCCTCTCTTTCCTCTGCATGCCCCGGCCTGTCAAACAGCAGCCATCCAAGGCTTTGCATTTCCTGATTTTACGTGATTATAGCATGCATCTGTCCTGAATAATATATCCAGTTTTATTGATTTTTAAGAGGTCAGTTTTATCAAAGCATATAGATTGAGCGAAAAGCCATGCCATCTGCAGCGGCGGCTTTTCCATATCGTCCGGGACGGAAGGAACGCCGGAGCGTGTCTGAAACATGCCATAGAGCTGCCGGTCCGTCACCTGCGCATAAAGATGTACCGCCGATCATCCTGACCGATTCTCAGCAGACGTTTCCTCTGCGCCGCTTCCTGAATACCCATCCACGCATATGGAATCAGGAGCACCGCATAGCAGACCGTATACTGCCCCTTTGCCTCCCACACCAGATGGAACAAAAATCCGCCGATAAAAATGATTCCCGGAATCAGATTTCCCCACCGTATGCGTTTCCATTCCAGAAGAACCCACAGCAGCGCGCCCGCATAGATCAGCGTCTGCAGCCAGTTGGCAGCGAGAAGATACAGCGTGTTCAGGACGCCTCCCTTTTTAAACAGTGACTGCTTCATATCATGAAGCAGCGCGAGGCCTCCCCCAACCTCCTGGATCCAGAGGCTCTGGAAGGTGGGCTCAGCCCAGATCGACTCAGCCTTCCTCACGAAAAAATCCGCGCAGGCCCCCGGATCAGCCGCCATGCCGGATACCGTCTCCGCCAGATCGCTTTGCACCGCCTCTGCCGTCCGCTCTGTGTCGCCTCCGTTTTCCCAGAATACCCGGACATTGTAGCCATTGTACCATCCAGGGCCCCTTTTCCCCTCCGAGAGCCCCATCTCAGCCCAGGCTGTCATGGGAATCCCCCCGGAAACCGGAGCGCCCGTCAGCCGTTCCATGCAGAACCCAAGACCTTTACTTCCCGCTATATAAATTGCCGCGACAAGAAGCGCTGCTCCAAAGAGCCGCCGCCTCTTCTGAAATACGGACTCCGCGGCCAGATCGATCACCAGAGCCGTCAAAACGATCTGATAATTCGATTTCAGTAAAACGGCCCCGGCCGCCGCGGCTGCGCCGATCCACAGATCCGCGCCTCTCTCCTCTCTGATGTAGCGGCCGATGCGGTACAGCGCCAGGCAGGAAAGCCCAAAGCCGGGCATGGTTCCATAGACAAATATCACATAAAAGGAAAAAGGAAGATACAGCATCAGGCTGAGAAGCAGTCCTCCCGACAGCCCCTGCTCCTGACCAGACAGCCTCTTCTGTCCGCGCTCTCCCGACTGCTTTACAAACTCTGCAAGACATCCCATCCCCAGAAGCAGGAAGAGGATGTTAAATAGCTGCATCACATACGGAGAAGCGCTGCGAAACAGCGCATAAAACAGGGCCATATAGAGGATCAGCCCGTTCTGGAGCGGGTACGTATACGCATAGCCCTGCGCGCCTCCCTCGGAACCATAGGCGAACCGGATCGGAGCCCAGGGCGACATATCGCCCTCCAGAAGGCAGCGGGCCGATTCCATGCAAAGCCTGGAATCACTCCCCGCCCATCCCATCAGCAGAAGCGTCCACACAGCCAGCGCGCCGGCCGCGATTACCGTCAGGCGGCCATACCGCTTCTTCGCCGCCCGTTTTGCCCGCGCCGAAACCGGACTGCCCGCCTTTTTTCTGTTCTTCTGCCTCAGCAGGCACATCAAAAGCGCAAAGGCGGCGGCATGCAGAAGCGGATAATCCCGGCCGTACTCCACAATCTCCGCTCCGCCATAAACCGTACAGGTAACGCAGGCGCTGAGCACGGTCAGAAACAGCAGGATCCCGCACAAAAAAACCTGCACAAACCGGATGCAGAACCGCTCCGGCAGCGAAAGGTCAGAAACAGCACGAAACGTCGGCGTTTTGTTTCCCGCGCGCCGCGTTTCGCTCTCCTTCTTTTGCGTTTCACCTTCTGTCTGCCGCATACCGCTTCCCATATGCCGCGTTCCATCTTCCATCCGCCGTGTTCCCCTCTCCTTCTGCGGTGTTCCTCTCTCCTTCTGCCGTATTCCGCTCTCCTTCCACCGCGTTCCACCTTCCATCCGCCGCGTTCCTCTCTCCTTCTGCCGCATTCCGCCCTGCATCCGCCGCGTTCTGTTCTCCGCCCGGCTCTTTCTGCCCGCGCTGCCCGCGGAAATCAAAAGGAGCGGACATGCCTTTATCCGGCTCCGCCCCTTTCTCTAACTGCTTTGTTTCTTTATTGCATGATGTTAGTTGTTGATCAGTTTTTCATTCTCATTATTCCAGCTATAGAGCTTGCGGATCTCATCGCCGATCTTTTCTGACGGATGCTCAGCGGCGAGCTTTCTCATCGCCTGGAAATGAACCTGGCGGCCGGCCGGGGACATATCAAGAAGGAATTCCTTCGCAAAGGTACCGTCCTGGATATCAGACAGGATCTTCTTCATCGCCTTCTTCGTCTCCTCTGTGATGAGCTTCGGCCCGGTCACGTAATCACCGTACTCTGCCGTGTTGGAGATCGAATACCGCATGCCCGCAAAACCGGACTGATAGATCAGATCCACAATCAGCTTCATCTCATGGATACACTCAAAATATGCATTTCTCGGATCGTAGCCGGCCTCCACCAGCGTCTCAAAGCCGGCCTGCATCAGGGCGCAGACGCCGCCGCACAGAACCGCCTGCTCGCCAAACAGATCGGTTTCCGTCTCCGTTCTGAACGTTGTCTCCAAAACGCCGGCCCTCGCGCCGCCGATGGCCAGAGCATAAGCCAGGGCAATATCAAGCGCCTTGCCTGTCGCATCCTGCTCTACCGCTACCAGACACGGAACCCCCTTGCCCTCCTGATACTCGGAGCGCACCGTATGGCCCGGACCCTTGGGGGCAATCATCGTGACATCCACGTTTTTCGGCGGCTTGATGCATCCAAAGTGGATATTGAAGCCATGGGCGAACATCAGCATATTGCCCTCCTCCAGATTCGGCTCAATGTCCTTTTTATACATATCAGCCTGCAGCTCATCATTGATCAGGATCATGATAATGTCCGCCTTTTTCGCCGCCTCGGCCGCGGTGTACACTTCAAAGCCCTGCGCCTCAGCCTTCGCCCAGGATTTGCTCCCCTCATAAAGGCCGATAATCACCCTGCAGCCCGATTCCTTGGCATTCAGGGCATGCGCATGTCCCTGGCTTCCGTAACCGATCACCGCGATCGTCTTGCCATCCAGTAATGATAAATTACAGTCCTCCTGATAATAGATCCTTGCCATCTCGTTTTCTTCCTCCTTGGGATTTTTCATTATTGATTGTATGCATCATGCGCTGCCGCCCGGCCTCTGTTCCCTCAAACGGGTTACGGAAGGTAACGCACATCGTCGCTCCCCCTGGAAAGCCCGGTGAGGCCTGTCCTCGCCAGCTCCAGAATCTCGTAGTCCTCCAGCAGGTTAATCATCGCGTCCAGCTTGGACTGATCCCCGGTCAGCATGACCGTGACCGAATCCTTCCCCACATCCACGATGGAAGCGCGGAAAATTTCCGCAATCGCATTGATCGCCATGCGCTGGCTGGCGTCAGCCCTCACCTTCACCATCATCAGCTCGCGGTAAACCGAATGCCCTTCCTCCAGAGCCTTGATATGATGGACATCCTCCAGCTTTCCAAGCTGCTTCTGAATCTGCTCCAGAACCTGGTGATCGCCCAGCGAGACAACAGTCATTCTCGAATATCTCGGATCCGCCGTCACGCCCACGGTCAGGCTTTCAATATTGTACCCGCGCCGGCTGAACAGTCCTGCGACGCGGCTTAAAACGCCGGCAGTATTATCTACCAGCAGGGATAAAACAATTCTGCTCATGTACTTTCCCACCTTGCTGTATCATAATTATAGTGTAATAACTATAAATTCACTTAATCATAGCAATCAATTGTGGCTTTGTCAACTAACTAAATAGAATGGGTTCTATTCCCGGACGGTATATGGCTGTCGTTCACAGGAGCGGGAAAAGCGGACACCCGATGCCTCGGATCCGTCCAAAGACGGAGCAGAAGATGTATGTAGTCAGGAGGCGTCCGGATCCCATGTCTTATATTTAAACGCCATCTTCATCTCGCTTCCCACGCTGATCATGACGTCATCATCCGGAATCTCCTCCCTGGTATACCACCCGGCCTCTGACAGTTCATCCTCCTGAAGGCGGATCGTGTCATCTCCGTCAAGCTCCGCAAAAAAGCCGATCATCTCCGTATCCGTAAAAGCCCAGGGCTGGCTTTTGAAATAACGGATATTCTTAACCTTTAAGCCCACCTCCTCCATCACCTCCCGGCGGACCGTCTCCTCAAAGCTTTCGCCGATTTCAACAAAGCCGGCGATCAGGGCATATCCCCGGTAAGGCCGGTCTCGGTAGCGGGACATCAAAAGCCGATCCCCATCCGTGATCGCCACAATCACTGCCGGGGAAATTTTCGGGTATTCCGTCTGCCCGCACGAGGGACAGACAAGAGCCCTCTCCGTCCGGCTTTCTGTCATGGCCGCCGCGCAGCGGCCGCAAAAACGGCGGCTCTGTCTCCATCGCCACAACTGCGTGGCCGTGATCGCCGCAAACGACTGGTATGCAGGCTCCATCGTCCTGAAATACTGGGTTCCCTTCCACGAAAGACCGGGGGCAGCGGAGGAATCCGCCAAAACAGGGGCTTCCTCCTCTGAAGGTTCTACGAGAAAATACGGCTTTTCATCAATCGAAAATAAATAAACCGCCTTTGAAAAAGCTTCCGGAAAAACCGGCAGAATCTGAGAAAAGCAGGGGATCGCAGCCTGCGTCTCCTCCCCGCAGAGCAAAAGCGTTTTATTCTGCATAATGCAAAGTGCATAATCCGAAGCCTCCGGCTTAAGATCCCGGTAGGTGTTATCATAACGGTGCGGCGCAATATCCTGTATCATCTGTACTCTCCATCCTTTTTTACAATCAATTGTAACTGTGTCCCATCATCTGCGGACAGTTCCATTGTATTGCTTTTCAGGCTGAGTTGCAAGCAGATATTCAAACCAAACGCGCAAACCTTACGGATTACCGTCTTTTGCAGAAAACAGCGGCAGGCTGTCATATTCCGTCAGCTCCCCGTCAAGCAGTATATTCGGGGCTGTCCTGCAGTGCTTTAAGCAATTTTGCGTCTCCAGCAGTACCGTTCCGTCTGCAGACAATGCCCCTTCAGGCGGAATCACCCCTTGAATGCCAAACCGTCTCTTGAGATTCTCAAGGCGCTCCTCCTGCCGCTTTCTGTTTTCCTTACTCAGACACCGCTCTCCTGTACAGACTGTGATCCGATGTTCATACGCCGCAGGCTTTAAGCTTTTGTAAAGCTTCATAATACAGTCAATGACGCTCTCCTTCACCCCCGCCGCCTCAGCGGCCAGCGCCCTGCATTCCGGAGAAATAAATCCCCGAATCTCCTGAATCTCCGTAAGCATCGCCACAATCGTTTCCTGAGAGGCCGGTTTCTTCATACTGGAATAAAAGCTCCAGACTTCCGCCATTTCCTGGTTTTTTTCCCGCATCTTCTCCTCCTGCCTTCCCGCTGCATCCTCCCGCCTGGAAAAAAATTCTTTCAAATATCCCATCATACGCTCCTGATATCCTGTTTTTTACCATCATTATGCGCAAAACGGGTTCATGTCATTCACAGTTACGGTTCACGGCGGCAGAGCCGCGGGCAGATTGTCTAAATATTCATTGACAACCCCTTATTTTTCCGCTACAATTTAAACAGAAAATCAAGTAACGGCCATCTCTCTCAGCCGTTCCAGAGACAAATTCTTTACGGGACTCCCGTCCGGATCTCCCCTCACAGATAAGAACCATGAACCCCGTAAGAATACGCGGGGCTTTTCTGTTCCGTCAAAAAACACACTGGAGGAACCATACTTATGAAGTTTTATGAACGCTTAGATGCCATAATGAAACAGGATTTCGGCGCAAGGGGGCTTTTGAGCTCGCTCCCCGCCTCCCCGCTCGCACAAACAGCGCTCTCGCTCTCCCAGGCCAGACATGCCATTCTTCTGACAGGCTTTCCGGTGCGCCTTCCGGACGGAAGCATCGTCGGCGAGACGGACGGGCCATCCGGAACCGCCAATCTGGCCTATGCCCTGCTGGAAACAGGATGCCGGGTATCTGTGGTCACTGATTTTGTTTCCCTCCCCCTTTTGGAAGCGGCTCTTGCCCTGCGCGTTCCGTCAGCGGAGCTGATTGTGCTCCCGCAAAACGAACCGGAGCCATTTATTAAGGAGCTTGTGCAGCGCGTTAAGCCGACGCATTTTATCAGTCTGGAGCGGCCCGGAAAAGCGCAGGACGGCCATTACCACAACATGCGCGGCGAGCAGATTGACGACATGCTCACGGATTCCGCCGCCTTTTTGTCAGAGGCAAAGAAGGCCGGAGCGACGACCATCGCCATCGGGGACGGCGGTAATGAGATGGGCATGGGCGCTTTCCGGGCGGAAATCGCGGCCGGCGTTGCCTGCGGGGAGACCATCTGCGCCCGCGAGGCGGCTGACTTAACCCTGGCCGGCGGCGTCTCCAACTGGTGGGGCTGGGGCATCGCCTCCCTTCTCTCCCTCCGGCTCGGCCGGTCCCTTCTTCCCTCCGAGGAGACGGAGGCAAGGCTTTTACGGCAGGTGGTTCTGGCCGGCGGCGTAGACGGAGCGACCAGGGAGGCCACGGTTACGGTAGACAACTTATCACTTGAGGTCAACCTATCCGTCCTGCGCGCTGTGGCCGGACTGACCGTTGACGCGCTCTCCTCCGCCCGGAAAAAGGCCGCTAAGGAGGCGGTTCTTCAGCAGGCAGAGGCCTGAAACGGATTTTCACCGGACTCCTTTTCCAGCCTTCCCTCGGAATCCAGGTAATACCACCGCCCCTTCCACTCCTGCCAGCAATTTGTTTTCGCCGCCCCCATTGCGTCGAAATAGTACCAGCACCCGTCGAGAAACAGCCAGTTTTCCTGCGGTACACAGCCGTCCTTTTCCAGATAAAATTTCCGGTTTCCCTTGAAATACCAGCCGGACGCCCTATCCTTAAGGCTCTCCTCCCCCAAAGCGGCGTCTGCCGTCTGCTGACATACGGACGCGCAGACATCGCTCCGAATCTGCTCCGCCTCCTCCTTTCTCACCTGCTTAAGGCCTGATTCGGCCGGGCTGCCTTTTTTCCCGCTCTCTGTCAGCGGATAAACCTTACAGTAATAGATTCCGCTCTCCTGCATCAGCGGTGCAAAATCATAGGTAAGCCCTGCCGTACGGTGGGGATATCCCACCCTCCTCTGATTGCGGTACAGCATCACCATATACGAGGACGCATTGGGAGCCGCCTCCCATCTCGCGCATGTCCCTTCCAGCGCCGCGCGCCCGATCTCTCCCACAAGCTCGCCGGGCTCTTTTAGCTCTACGGTCAAAAGCAGGCTCTGTCCCGAATCCCTGCGGACTGCCTTGGTGCAGACCGCAGAAATCCCGGAAAAACGTATTTTATCCTGATCCATCAGGCCAAACACATCCTCCTCTTCTGCTGTCAGCTCAATCTCAATATACCGGGCTTTCTCTTCCTCTGCATCATTCCTTTCCCCATCCTTTGCTTGATTCCCCTCTGCTTTTTCCTCCTCTGCCGCTCCTTCCTCCCCATTTTTCCCGTCCGAAAACGGTATCCCGTCTGCGGGATCCGAAAAACCAGCCGGACCGTTTCCCGAATCCGCAGGATCTCCGGACTGCCAGATGCCTGTTACCGTGTATTGGCTGCCGGCAGAGCAAGCCTCCACCAACGGCCACCCATCCTCCTCAAAGGACTCTGCCTCCAGACGTATCTTTACCTCCCGAATCTGCGCCGCGGCTGCGGGCATACTCCCCCAGACGGTAAGTCCCACGGAACAACCGGCCAGGGCAAACGCCCTGAGGCAGCGGTTCATCCGGAAACGGCTGATTTCTCCTGTTCTTTTCACCATAAATAACATACCCCTCTTTCCTTCGCGGCAGCCGCCAAATGTGCATGCAGGCATGCCCATCCGGCTCGTTGTCCGCGGAAATCAACATTTTTCAAACACGCTCTAATGAGTCCGTCTTTTTTGATAGCTGCGATAAACTCCTGTACAGCGGTTACGATTCACGTTCTCTCTCCTGTTCTCCACCCCTTTCCGGCCTTCGTCTTCCATACAAAATGAGAATCGCCAGCACGGCCGCGGCCAGGCCGCTTATCAGAAGAAACTTCAAAATCTGCTGAGGCTCACGTCCTTCTCCCTCCCCGGTCTTCGGAAGCGGAGGAATCCTTTCAGCCCTCAGCCAGATATCCCCCTTTCCCTCGATCGTTTCATCATAATAAAGCGTCAGCGTCCCCTCGATCGGTATATCCGGCTTTTTCGGAATCTGCGGCCGGTCAGGGCGTTCTGGCCGGTTCGGCTCCGGGGGAGGCGTTTGTTCATCGTACATCAGAATCGTAACACTCTGCCCATTTTCCGGAACCGTAAAGAGAACCGGCGCGGCTGTTTCATATCCGGCCGGCGCGGACTCCTCCACCAGACGGTATGAAGCGCCGGCCTCCAATATCCCCTTAAACTCCCTGGAACCGCTGGCATCCGTTGTAAACCGGCATACCTCCTGCCCGTCCTCTGTTTCGATCCGCAGCGCTGCCCCTGAAAGCGGGCCAAGCCGCGTTGCGCCATCGCTCCCAATTGCCAATTTCCGTATCGTCACTCTTGTCGGCTCGTTGACAAGCTCTAACATCACCTCTCCTCCCTTTTCCGGAACGGTAAAGAGAATCGGTCCGGCCGCCGTATACCCTTCCTTTGGCTTTTGTTCCTCCAGATAGTACCCGGCTCCGGCCAAAAGCAGAGCCTGAACCTGATGCGGCCTCCCGTCTGAAATCCACTGCTCCATTACGGTTTGATCCTGGCTGCGGACCGCGAGCAGCGCCCCGGCCAGATCAACCGTCTCTTCTCCTTTCTCCCCTGGTTCCGTTTTCCTGACAATCACCCGGATCGGCAGATCCTCCATCTGAATCAGCACAGCGCCGCCTTCCTCCGGCGCTGTAAATGCGATGTCTTCTGCCTTACCGTATCCAGGGGGCGCTTCACGCTCTCTTAGAACCGCAGATTCACCAGGACTTAAAACAGCTTCAACTACGTGAACCGAACCATCGGAAACCCATTCCTCCAGCAGCGTCCCGTCCTGCCTCAGCAGCTCCATCTTCGCCCCCAGGATCCCTTGCCCTGTTTCGCGGTCCGTTTTCCCGACCATCAATTCCACGGCAGTGTCTGTCATGTCAAACCATACCGGAGCCGCCTCTCCATTCAGCCCAAAGGATCGGCGGCCGGTCAGGGCAAGCGTTCCGTCTGAATATCCCGTGCGCTCTGTCAGGGTGTATGTCCCGTTTTTCGTAAACAGATCCCGCCTGCTCCCATCGCGCTTTTCGTAGAAAAACAGGGCGCTCTGCGGATTTTTCCCGGTTATTCCCTCTGTATCCAGGCTGCTTTTCGCGTGCATGGCAGCTTCAGTCTCCAGTCTTGTCTCCTCTGTCTCCTCCACCTGATACCGGGTTCCCCACGGCAGGCCGGTGAGCGTCACCGCCTCCCCCGCTGCCAGGGAAATCACATCCCCGCTCCGAAGCATTCCGGTAAGGCTGCCCTTAAAGGGAACCGTCCCTATGAAAGGCTCTCCGGACGAACCGCTCAAGTGAATCCGATATGAAAAGCGATCCGTTACGCCCCCGGCTCCCGTGCCTGTCACACGGTTTACAAGCGTCAGGCTGCCCGCTTCCCCAACAGGATTGACCGCTTCATATTCTTCCTGCCCCAGCTTCAGCACACACCGGAGCATCCCGTCCGCTTCCGGCTTCACTGCCGCTGTAAGAACAAGACGGCATTCCTCCCCGGGCTTTAAAAGGCCTGTCTCAGCCTTCAAAACACTCGGTTGTTTCTCCCGCTTATCCTCCTCTTCCTGCGGACCAACGTCTGATCCGGAGTCGTTTTCCGAAGACGGGGCCTGTATATTCCGCACAGCCCATGCCGCCGACGAATTTGCAGGCATCCACTCCAGGTTATTGTCCAGACGCACAACAGCCGTATATCCCGTCTGCTCCTTTCCTGTATTTTTACACGTCACCTCATAGCGCATTACACTGCCGGCGCGGACGGCCGCGCCGCCTTTTCCGTTCTCGCTGATTGCCTCTATCCCCCTTTTCTCTTCATATTCCGGATTGTAGAGCGTCTTCTGATAGCCGCCTCCCGGCGTATTTTCCACGCGCCATGAGGCCAGCGCCCCGCCGTTTTCATCCTCAATGGCAAGAAGCGTTTCCTGCGCCAGACGCCAGCCCGGCGTATAGAACCCGTCTGCTCCGCGCTTCATGCGGAATATGCGGCGATCGGTCGTCTGCTCGGAACCGTTTGTGTAAAGGGTCTGCTCCCTTTCCTCATAAACCCTGCCTTCCCCCGCTTCTCTGCCCGGGCCGCGTGCGGCCTCCTGCTCCTGCGGCCGCACGCGCAGGCTTTGTCCATATGCCAGCTCAAACCGCTCTCCGCTCTCTAAATCCGTAAGGATCCGCCTTGTTCCAACCGCCTTTCTTCCCCAGACATCCACCCTCTCAACCGCATCCGGAAAATCCCGGGACGACGTAAACCGTATGCTTCCTGTGCCTGCAAAAATACCGGAAACCCGCCTTCCGTCGTCGGATACGGAAAATAGAACGGGTTCTGTCAGCGCATACCCATCCGGCGCTTTCAGCTCCTTTAGCAGATAGACTCCGCCTGCCGAAAGCACGCCGGTCACGACATGGTTTCCTCCGCCGGAAATCCATGTTTCGAGAGCAGGCCCAACCGCTGTATAATTCCCGTTCTCTTCCTTTGCCGCGTAAATCGCCAGCACGGCTCCCTTCACCAGACAGCCGCTCCTGAAATCCGTTTTGGCTATCTCAATCCTGGTCGGCTCATCTGCCGCATCCAGCCGGTACAGCAGGCTCTCCCGGCCCGTATCATCCGAAAAGCGAAACAGATGTTCCGTTAAAGCCCGGGTGTAGCGCGGCGGGGGAATCACTTCTTTTATCAAAAAACGGTAGGGCTTCCACACTCCGCCCACATTTCTTCCGGTTTCCACCTCTTTGCTGCGCGCGGTTCCGCTTTCGTCGGTCGCCATGAGAATGCGCTCTCCCGTATCGAGGTTCTGCAGCTCGAATACGGCCTCTGCGAGCGTCTTCCCGGGGTCCCCTGCATCGGTCTTGACAATTTCCACCACTCCTTTCTTTTTTTCGTTGACTGCCTGAAACCGTGACCCGCCCTGTTCCAGGACACCTCCTGATATCACCATTCGCTGCGGCTCAAACGTCTTGTATCCGTTCGGCGCATTCTGCTCGGCCAGATAGTAGATTCCGTCCTCCAGCCCTTCTATCCGGTGCGGCCGCAGGCTTCCCACTGACAGATGTTCCGGGATCCTTCCCGCCTTCTGATCGTCCTCTGTATACATACCGTCCCCGCCTGATATCCACGAGGCGGCAAGATACGTTCCGTCTTCGCAAAAACCGCCCTCCGGATTTGCTCTGTAGAGCGCAAGGCCGGCGCCTGACAGCGTCCTGCCCGCTTCATCTGTCTTTAAAATCTCGATCCCCTGCCGCCTGTTTTCCATCCCATAAAGCTGGATCTGTTCCGTCTGCGCAACCTCCACCACTCTGGGAGGCGCGGTTTCATAGCCAGGCGGCGTCTTTTCTTCCACCAGCACATAAGGCGTTCCGATAGCCAGATAATCAATCCGGTGGCGTCCCTGAACCGTATCATAGCTGACCGCATACGGGCTTTTATTGTATGTAAGCGTCTGATAATTGAATTGATAGTCAAAGCTGTGGCCGCACTCCCCTGCGGCGTTTAAACCGCGGCTGATATGGATCCGGATCTGTTTTCCCGTTTCCGTCTCCCAGATTTGGCGCACGGATTCTTCACCAACCGTGGCCTCTGCGTCTGTCAGCCGCGCGCTGCGCGCGGACAGCCAGCAAAGCTCCTCTGCGTCCGGATTCTTCCTGTACTGCCTGGAAAAGGCGTTCCGATCCTCCTGAGAGACATCCGCATCAAAGGTGAACGCCCCGTCTCTGTATACCGCCCTTTTGCCTCCTCCCATTGTATAGACAAGAGGGCTCTCGGACACACGGACCGCCTTTCTTTCCACCTTCCAGCCCACTTCCCTAAAAGAAGGTCCATACTCCGCGTACAGGGACTCAAAATTGTGGGTAAACCCGCTCTTGGCCTCGTCTTTGCGCGATCCGAACAGGCGGGCAAAAAAGGATCTCTCCCCCTTTTCCTCATAATCGGAAACATCGACGGTTTCTGTGTATTCCAGGCAGTCATCCGCCGTCCAGGTGTCGATCCGGACATCCGGTCTGTACCGGGGAATCCCGTTCTCTGTGACAATCCCGCCGCTGTCCGTCTCTGCCTCATAGAGCGACAGCACGGCTCCGGCCGCTGCCGGAAGCGCCTGCTTTTTTCCCTCCTTCTCTTCATATTTGAGTATCTCCAGCTTGGTGTGATCGTTTGCAAGCGCAATATGGTGAAGCCCGCGCGTCCCGCTTATGGATACCCACTTCGAGGCCGGAATATACCCTGGCGGCGTATAAGTTTCCTCCAAAATATAGTCCCCCGCCGGAATCGCCTCCAGATAAGCCGGCGTATCTCCGGCCGTCCACTCCGCCGTATATGTATGGATCCCGTTTTCCCTGTCCAGAACATCCCACTGTGCGGGAGCATCCTCCGCCTTTTCAAGATAATAGCCAAAGGGATGGGACGAAAGCTGATCGGACGGGACGCGTCTTGCCCGGAACAGGGCAAGCTGCGCGCCCTTCACACTCCGGAAGGAATATCCGGCCTTTCCCTCCAGCCGAACCTCTGTTTCATCCAGCAGATGATCCCGATCCAGAACCGTAACCGTAAAGTGTTCCGGCGCATCCACCTTTTCTATATAGGCGCTGATCGGCCAGTCCACTGCCCTCACGATCGGCGCTGCCTCCATGTTCCCTTCTGCCACAAATCCGATGGGCATTGTCTTTACATACCCGGCCGGAGGCGTAAGCTCCTCCATAATATAGCAGCCGGCCGGAACCCGTTTCAGAACATCCTCCTGTCCCGGCGTCATGCTGTGAGAAAAGGGATCATTGGGCGCAGCCTCCCCGGTGATCCAGGTGTTTTCCATGATGTATCCTTCTCCCTGCCTGTGAAACAGCGGCTTATCATCCCGGTCCGACTCCAAATCCAGGCCGATATCGGCAAGCTCCCCGCTGGTTTGAATCTCCCAGGCGTTTGCATTATAGCTTCTCAGACGATCGTCGTATTTGTAGCGGACAAAATCCCTGTCCCTGTCATAAACCGCCTCCCCCTTCTGATAGATTTCCTGTGATTTCCGGTAGTATATCGGCTGTCCATGCTCATTTAAAGCAGGGACAAGCGACTTTTCCAGCCTCCCGTTCCGGAAGGTCCCAATCGTATATTCGCGCTCGGTATCAGCCGAAACCGAAGCTAAACGGCCGGTTTTTATTTTCTCCCTTGACAGTACATTTCCGTAGGAATCCATCGAAATCTGAACCGGCCAGACCAGAATCCTCCCGTTTTCATCCTCCACATAAGCCATGCCTGTATAGGGCGCAACCAGGCTGTCCCTGTTTTTATCTGCGTCTAAATGGTACATCCTTGTCCCCTCCGGAACCTCTGTAAAGACGCGATCCGCTCTGCTGTAGCGAAGCGCCTCCCAGTCCGGGCAGACGATTTCAAGAAACGGGGAACCATTTTTCCATGCGAACAGCGGAATGCCCGCCTTGGCCTGGACCCGGTTTCCGGCCGCATCATACCCGTAACGCACCCCCTTTATCTCCTCCAGAACAGACAGATTTCCCAGATCATAGAAGAGAATATCAGTATCCTCCCGCTGCACAGTCTTATAGATCCAGGTTCCCTCTCCACGGTCGTCCTCCTCATCCGAATAGGCGTAGCGCTTGAAATCCTCCGGATCCGCGCCGGGATCCTCCGACTTGTTCAGAAGATACTTCACCGCTGTTCCCGCATATCCCTTCTGGACATACATCCGCTTCACATTCCCGAACGTATCACGTTCAATATTCACACCAGTGAACCTGTAATCCTCCTTATCCCCGCTCTCCTTCACTTCAATCGCATCGTACAGTGTCATCCGCGCGCCCGGCAGAAAGCGGTTTGCGTCATCCGCGCACGCAAGCCGTCTGGTCAGGCGCGCCTTTCCGGTAAATACGCCCTCTTCATAGAGGAGCTCGATCGCCTCCCCGGCGTCCTTTTTCCTCTTAAGCGCATCCAGAAAGCCTTTTTTCCAGGCATAGCCCAGATACGTCCCCGAGGCGTTAAAGGCCAGCTCCAGATTCTCCAGGCCGTACCTTCCCTTTAACTGCGTCACGCTTCCCTCCAGGCGGCCGTTCAGCTCAAAAACAGCCGTCTCCTCCTCTGGCTTGGTCTTTGCAACCTTCAGGCGAAGCGGCGTATTATTGACATAGACGCGCGCCACGTCCCCCTGATCCTGCGGCTGATTCCCGTTCGGCTTCGTCCCGTCCGGACCCGCAATCGCCTCCCCGTTATCCGGTGTGCGGCTCTCTGTTTCATGGTAGATCGCCGCACGAACACGCTGATCCGGATTCCCGTCAAGATAATAGGCCGCCTCGTCCGAATAGATCTCCAGCGCGACAGGACGGCTGCGGGCATATCCCGCCGGGGCCTTTATCTCGCACAGGACATAGCATCCCGCCCCGAGCGGCTGCGGTGTTTCCAGATAGCCAACCGTCTGCCCTCCGATTACGCCTTCACCCAGTTCTCCGTCCCGGACTGTCGTAAATGCCTCAAACTGCCCGGTCCGGTTTCCGTATGCATCAGCCAGCACCACCTGTTCCTCTTCCCGGCAAATCGGCGTCCCGGCCGGCGCGATCCCGAAATAGGGCCCATGGTACGGAACCTCCCAGGGAAGCGCCGCCCTTGCCGCAGGAGTAATATGCAAAGCCCCCATTGCCTCCAGAAACTCCCTGCTGCCCGTGATCAGAGCCGGCTTCTCATAGAATTTCACGCGGCCCTTTCCTGTCTCCGTATCCTCCCGCTCTGCACTGTAAATTGTAAATACAGCCCCGTCGTGCAGGATATCCTCTCCCGTCTCTGAATCCAGCTTTTCAAGCCGGAGCTTTGATGTGTAAAAGGTATTCCTGAACGTACGGTCCGCATATCCGGTAAAGAGCGCAGCGTCATATGCGTCAGGCGCCGGAGGCTCCGTAACCGTCCAGGGAACCAGCGCTGCAAAATACTGCCCGTCATATCCGGTCAGGGCTCCGGTTATTGTCTTCACACCATCCTTAAAGTAAACGCCTGGCGGATTGTCCGCGTCTGACTCCGGAGCGTGCGAAAACAGCACGTTATCCGCCGTTTTGGCCTGCTCTGACAAAGAAGCATAGTGATAGTACGCCCCGACGGCCGGATTGCTGTGATAAATGCTTTCCGGGTGATCGGTATGATAAAGCGCTTTATACGGGGCATACGCCTCCTGCACAAAGGAAAAACCCTGATAGGATCCGCCGTCCTCAAACACAGCGCCCTGCCCTGTCCTCTTATCCGCATCCAGTCCGTATTTGTAAACCTCAAACGGCCCGTCGCTTCCATGCGCGCGGATCACATAGCGTTCTGTTTCATCCGTATGCGTCTGCGCCCACTCCTCATTCATCCGGATCAGATAGTCTGACGCGAGCTGTTCCGGCGTATGCCGGCTGTCGTATTCATAAAACGAATCAAAGTATGGCGACGGGCGCCTGTTTCCATCCTCTTTATAGAGAGACGGAACCGCAATCTCCTTCGGCCGGTCAATCTGATAATGCTTATTGTAAAAATCTCCGAGATACGCCGGATAAGGCTGCTGCTCGACCGCCACATACATCCCGTAAGGCAGGTATTTCGACACTCCGTAATAGTGGGCCTTATCCTCTGCCCCGCCGAATGTGTCGGCTGACAGTGTGGTCTTATCCCTGTCCTTTCCTCCGTCCGTCTCCCTGTCCCACTCTATGGCATAAATTTCGTCCAGATCATATGTAAAAAATGGCTTTAAATAGTTCTCAGCCTTTTGAATCGCCTCACAGAGCGCCCGGTCATATACCTCCTCCTGATAGGACTGCGCGCCTTCCTTTGCCTGGCGGATTCCGTCTGCGCTCACTTTGGTCAGCTTCTTCACCTCCTCGTCCAGATACCAGGTTACGGCAAACTGGCGGACGGCGTCCGAGGCCTGCTGATTCTTCAACGCCTCCTCTGATGTATTGCTCTCATTTTGCACCGCCCTGCCGCCATGTCCGGCGCGGGCGTCCTGTTTTTGTCCCGGATCGCCCTGTTCCTGCCAATCCGGCGCAACCTCCCGCATTCGCTCCAAAATCCAGGCCAGCGGCTTAAACGATGTGCTTGACGCCCCCTTTTCATCCCATTTATCAAAATTTGCCGTGCGCACCGCGTCAAAAAACTTCTCATAATTGTACGCTTCGATCTTCCCCGTCTTTCCATCCCCGTCCGCCATGACCTGCGTTATGCTTTCCAGCAGCCTCGTATAGCCCGCCTGCGGCTGCGCCTCAATCAGCCCGTCCTCTCCAATCCGGTAGAGAATGGAATTTACGCTTACCGCTTCATCGCCGGCATTGTTGTTGATGGATCCAACCGTAACGGAATCGGCCCGGTGCGGCGCTTTTGTGTAAAACTTTTGCACATCCGCATACATCTCCTGCTGCGGATACCGGTTCTTGACAGCGAATGGATCCGTCTCCTCCCCGTTTTGGTCCAGCCACACAATCTCCCCCTCGTCATTCCGGTAAAGCCGTTCCAGATTGGATTTTAAATACACCTTAAACCGGAAATTTGCAAGCGCGCCAGCGCCCTTTTTTCCGCCCGGGCCTTCTGTGAAGCTGTCCTTATGGCCGGCGGCCTCATTGGTATTGTGGGCATAGCCTCCGTCCGGCATGGTCCGGATATCCTTTACGATTTTCACCCTCTGCCGGATCACCCGTTCAAATACCTGTCCCGGCGTCTTCCTGGTCCCGGCGTCCTGTCTTACCTTCTCCTGCCCGGGGTAGACGAGCTCTGCAGGGATCAGATAACTGTTCTCCCCTGTCAGATTCCTATTGGAAGCATCCAGATACGCTTTTGCAAGGGCTTTTTTCACATGAAGATAATAGCTCGCGCTGTCCATCGTATTTCCGGGCGCAAAACCAGCGCCCAGCATAGCCGCTTCCTCATCTGACAGCACCGCCTCCTTTTCCTTTAACACGATCTTCCACTCTGTCGTCTGCGGAGCGCCCTCATCTGTATGGGAAACGCCAAACGAATCCGTATAGCCTGTCTCCACGGAAACGACATAGCTCCCATCCTCCCGTCTCACAGCCGGAAGCTTTTTCCACCTCACGTCCTCTGTCTCCACAATCTGTGTTTCCATACGCTCCCGGTATTCAAAGGCCTGGATCCTCTTCCCGTCCCGGCCGTACACCTCTTCCCCTGGCTCATAATACACGTTTTCCTCCACGGTTTTTCCGTGCAGCCTGCCCGTCCCGTCCGCCTCGGCCGCCGGTATCAGAACCGCGCTCCCGAGCACGGATGAGCCGCTCCCGTATTCCTTATACGACCCGTAAGTCCCAAACGCGCCATACGCCGGATTATTTGAGTAGGAGGCATAGATAAGCCGCGGCGGCTTTGCCATATCCGGCGGCAAAAAGCGGACTGCATGGAAAATGATGCTGTCGTCTGCTGCATCGCTTCCCAGCGCCATAAAATTCTCCGGATTTCCCGTCACTCCGGCATACACCTCAAATTGAAAGCCGCCGCCCGTCTCCTTCACAGAATCGATCCCCCCATAGCTGTAGTACGGATGGCTGTCGTAAAAGCGCAGCACGGACAGAATCGCGTCCCGGACGGTGAGCCGCGTCCCGTCTTCCCCTGTCTTTGCGGCAGTCACGCTCTGAACCGGAGCCCCATATACCGTAAAAGCAGCCGGACTTCCCGGCGCGACGCCGCTTAAGCCGTACATATCCGGCTCGCCCTCCCGCACCCCGCTGTCAAATACGCCGGCGTAGATGCCGGAATAATCCATCCCGCCGCCCGCCATGCGGCTTCCGGGAGTCGCTTTTTTGTTCCTGCGAAGCGCTGCTTCCACCTTTCCCTTTACAAAAGCCAGCGCGGACGGCGTAAAGGGCCGTTCCAGCATTTCCCGGTTTTCCTCCTCTGTCATCCCCCCTTCGGCCCGGCTGACTGCCTCCATAACCGCCTGCTCCTCCAGACGGCGCGATGAAACCTGCCGGAAGCGGTTTGCCGCATCATTTGTTAAAACCTCCTGCTTCATCAGACTCCCGTCCGCGTTATATTTCGGGTACTGGAGAGGGTGTTCTGCCCTCAGATACTTCGGCGTCCCGTCCGGATTTGTCAGGAGCACCTTATCATAGATGCCGGTTCCGACCGGAACCTCCGCCTGTTTTGTTCCCGTCTCCTTTCTGTATACAGCAGCGCCCTCCGGAAGTCCGGAAAGTACGATATCATAGCGCCCTTTGGTGTCTCTGGACTCAGACGAAAAGAACAGCTCATTCGGCCCGGAGCCCTCTCCCTGATCGGACGTCTGCCCGTCCGCAAACAGGGGGCGCACGATTCCCGCAAAGCCCTCTCCCGGCTCCGGAGCTCCCTCGTCCATATCCTGTCCGCGGTTCGTAAGGGGGTGCTTCCGGTTCCCGATGGACAGCTCATACCCCTCTGAGCGCGACAATTCCTTTACATAATACTCCCCCATAAAAAGAGGCCGGCCAATCCAGCAGTTTTTGTTCCTTGCAGCCAGATTTCCATACTCGCGCACATGGCGTCCGTCCTCTGTATAATCATCATATACGCGATCCTCTGTATAGAGATTCTCCGGCGCCTGTTTCGCCCATCCGTCTGCGGTTTCCACGATCATCCCCCTGGTATAATCATAGGTATAGCCCGGGGCTTCTGTATTGACCAGAAAGGACGCATCGCCGTTCGGATCCGTCGCCGCCACGGCAACGAGATTGTTGGCCCGGTAAACCACGCCCGTCTTTCCGTCCGGGTGAATGACATCCACAGCCGCAAACAGGCCGTAAACCGCCCCGGAGAGCGTCGCATCCCCCTGTGTCCCGCCGGCAGATCCGTGTTCCGGATCGCCTTGCGCTAAATCCAGATCCTGTTTGCGGATGTGGAATTCTCCCTCGGTCCTGTGATCATAGATCTTCCAGGCGTTTCCCTCCGGATCCCGGCCGCTGCAATGGCTGAAATTGCCGGACGGCCCGGCCTCGGCCTGTGACCCTTCGCTCCCGGCCCGAAGCGCCTCCTCGTATGCAGGCGGAAACAGCCGCTCCCCGCTGTCCTCCTCCTCTCTGCTCCCGGAGCCCGGGCTGCGAAACGCAGTTTTGGAAGCGCGCCACACAAACAGCGCTTCAGACGCAGAGGCCGCATGTTCCGGAAGCTCCGGCTCCGGGAGGACATTCGCCGCCTCTGAAGCCGATGCCGGACGGCCGGACGCAGGCCTTTTAGCCTCTGATCCGGATGCTCTTTCTCCCTGTCCCATGGTTGCGTCCGTCGTTTTTCCCGCCATCGTTTCTGTCTTCGCTTCTTCCTCCTGAGCCGTTTCCTCTTCCTCCGGCCCCTCCTCATCGATGAATAGAAACGGCCTCCCGGCCTCCTGAACCCTCTGCCCGCCCCTCACCACAGGAACCGCATTCCCTGAGCGCTGCAGCGCCGGTTCCGTTTTCTCTTCCGGCAGCCCTGTATCTTCCTGATTCTCTTCTACCGTTCCGGATTTCGTTCCCGGACCGGCCGGACCCGGCGCAGCGGACGCTCTGAGCCCTCCGGCCGCTTTCTTCGGCAGCTTTTCGGATGTCTTTGCCTTCTCGCCCTTTTCCATCGTCTCTCTGCTGCTGTATTCCCCGGAGAAAACGGCGTTTGCCCCATTCTGGGAGGAATCGGTTGTTATAATCTCAATCGGAAGATCGCCGGGATGGAGATCATGGCGCACATAACCCTCCCTGGCCTGAAATTCCACCCAGGCATAGCTGTATTTGAGTGAAATGAAGGTATCATATGTTTGGAGCATATCCTCATAGCAGCCAGACGCCTCATATGCCGTCTGTGCATCCGGCTCTTCAGTGTTCCCGCCGTCCGGCTGCTGTCCCGGATCGCCTCCGGAAGAGGCGGTCCGTTCGATTTCCTCAGCATCCACATCCTCCATTAGCCAATGAAAATGTACGCCGGAAAATTCCCCTCCCGCCTTTTCCTCACAATCCTCCACACAGTCTGTCCACGCCCGGGCTGCCCCGCGGTTTTTTACCTGCGCATCCTCGATCGCGTCGCTGTTTAACACCTCCCCTGTCTCCTCGTCCTCCTCCGGTTCCGGCACGGCAATAAATACCGGCGCCGGATGTCCGTCGCAGAAGGTCTTGTCATAGTGGTAGCCCCGTTCGATGGCTTTGGCCGCGTATCCGTTTTCATCTGTTATCACGGAAGCCGCATTGCGAAAACCGTCCCAGACGGCCGGCTTGTCTGTGTGATAAGCCGCATACGGCTCCCCTCCCTCATAGATATGGGCCGCGCCGTCCCTGTCCCTGTCAATCTTTCCTTTGTCATCAAACCGTTCATATAAGACAAATCGCGCGCCCTCCAGCGCTTTTCCCGTCTCGTAATCATATTTGTAAAGCTGCAGGCGGTAGGAAGATTCAAAATCCTCTGCGTGCCGGAATACCCGGAACGTAATCTCCGGTTCGCCCGGAATGGCCGCCGGATCGCCGGCCAGAGCCGCGAAAAGCTGCTTCTCGGCTGTCTTTATCTCCAGCCAGGCCATCCTCTGGTGAACCCATGTCTCGCTCGTGGGAGGCGTCCCGCCCGTATGTCCGCCCGAGCACCGGACGCACTCCCAGATCTCAAGGCATTCGTCAAACAGCTCCTCCTTGGACGAATAGGTTCCCCCCGCCAGGGCATAGTCCGTCCCCTCCACGGCAAAACGGATCAACGCCCTGGGCGGCTGTGGGTTTGGATTGGAAAAGGTAATGCTGCTGCGCGTTTTCACATATGTCCACCCATCCGTCGGTTCGGGCTGAAACTGCGCTCCGTTATCATTGGAAAACAGCAGTGGAACGGTTTCAATGAAGTCAGCATCCGCTCCGTTTTCATCAAAATGAATCGTGAAATCGCTCCGGCTCACCTGGTATGCTGTTGTCAGGGAGGTACAGCCAGCAAGGACATCCGGTATCTTCTTTCCGCTGACGCTCGCGCTTCCTCCCCCGAGCAGCCCGCCAAGCTCTAAATATTCCTCCGTATGGGAGGCGACCGTCTCCAGCCACGGATATTTCGCGCGGACGCTCCCGCTGTAAATCAGGGCCTTTAAGTCCTCCTCCGTCACCAGATTTGTGATCGCCGTTTTACCCTGCGCTCCCGCGTTTACGCGGATGGAGGCAACGACATCGCCTGCCTCCTGAACCCCAAGGGAAGCCTGAAGTGTCAGAATTCCCCAGAATATATATTCCTGCTCCCGCTCCGATAAAGGCAGATTCGCCTGCGACGGACGATGGCGCTCATACACATCCCCGTCGTCCGCAATGCCCCATATGGCCATGCCGCCCTTATCAATGCAGTACAGCTTGTGAGCGCCTCCGTATTCCCCGAACGCGGTCGTCAAAACAACCTGATCCCCTGCTTCTGCCTTTACATGAAGTACAGGCAGGTAAGGCAGAATGGCCGTCAATGCCAGAACGAACGACAGACCAAAGGAAGCCGCCCTTTTCACCCATTCTTTTATCTGCCTGTACCTCTTCATTTTATTCTCCTTTCTCTGTCTGGATCGCGCCGTCCACCACCCATTCACCGTTTTCGTTGACCGTACTGCCGTCCGGCGTGAGCCGGTTCCTGTACAGGTGTCCCTTTGTACCGTCCGATATGGTGTGGAAATAGTATCGTCTCCAGGTTTTATCCTCTCCCTGGATCCACTGCCACCCGGTCATCATGCGGCCCATCGTGCCGTCCGATACCGGCCATAAATAGTACCGGCTTCCATCGCTGTCCGTAAACCAGCCGGCCTCCATGCGGCCTGATTCATCAAACCGGAACCAGCCGAACGGCTCCTGCCCCGCGCTGCTGTAGGGATTGTAGATATAGGCCCATTCGTTCTGATATGTCCTTCCTCCCGCAGAAAAACGCCATCTGCCGTCCTCTCCGATCGTCCATGTCCCCACTGCTGCCCCGGCGGCCATGGCCGCCGTATCAGCCGGAAGCATTTCTGCGCCTGCCCCGGACGCCTCCGAAGAAAACGCGCCGACGGAGCCGCCCTGTCCGTCTCCGGACGGGCCTCCCGCGGGACCGCCGGATGCGCTTCCGGACGGGCCGCCCGACGAGCTCCCGGATGAACCGCCCGATGTGCCTCCGGATGAACCGCCCGACGAACCGCCGGATGAACCGCCCGACGAACCGCCCGATGAGCCGCCCGACGAGTGATTCCTTACATACGTCTGATCCGTCATCTCATATTCCACAACCACCGCGCACGAAGCCGTGAAGCCGCCGTCCTCGGAGATTGCCGTGATCACAGCTCTGTGCTCCGCTTTATGCGGATAACTCCGATCCGCTGCCTTGATCCAGCCGGCCTGTTTATTGACTGTAACCGTCCCGTCGTCCGAAACGGACAGGGAGTCATCGCTGACTCGATAGGAAAACCGGCGGTTAAAGGCCCGCTCCGGCAGCACCTCTGCAACCAGCTTTCCCGCCTCATCGCCTGACCAGTGAATCTGCGGACTGGAACGCAGCCCTGTCTTTTTACAGGTCAGTTTGAATCTCAGTTCCTGCGGCGAGAGTGAGATTCCCTCCGCAAATATCTTCGTCCTGTCATCGGTCACAAAGTGTATCCGGGCCTCGCACGAAGCGGTCTGCTTATTTCCCAGCATATCATCCCCGCACACAGTCACCCTTGCCTCCTTCACGCCGGAGCCCTTCTGCACCGCAAAGACATCATTGTCATGAAGGCCATTGTCACCGGCTATGATATCCCGGATCCATTTGGCGTCCTTTACAGCCGCCACGCTGGCCGACTTCCCTTCACCGTCCACACGCAGCAGAGCCGGATCATCCGCAGACCAGCGAATCTCCCTGCGGTCAAAAAAGTCGGGCGTAAATGAGGCGGTCAGGTTTTCCGGCCCGGTGGCCAGAAGGATCTCATCCGGTTTCTTCCTGTTTCCCTCCAGCCGTCTCGTCACTGTAAAGGACAGGGAGGATTTGTCTAACGCAGCTCCCTCATTCGCCACATACGTCTGATCCTTTACCTGGAATGTCACGTTTATCCTGGCGTTTGCCAGGCAGGGCCGGCCTTCAAAGCTCACGGCCGGCCTGGTGGAGGCCGTCAGGATCGCCACCCCGCCGTTCTGGTGGCCGGCCCCAAAGATCGTATCCGGTATTGGGTAGCGGTACCCCTTATCCGCCTGCTCCTTTTCAAGCCGCCGGATCGTATCCGAAAGGAAGGAGGAATGTAAGTTTACCCGGATGGAGGCGCTCTGCTTTGTATATCCCTCTGCATCCATATCCGGATTGGGCAGGAGCGTGATGAGATCCGCATCGTCAACCGACCACCTGACCGAGCTGTCCTCCACATCATTATTGCTGTCCACCACAGCTCCTATTGAGATAGGCTGGATCTGTGTCCCCTGCTCCAGAAGCCCGTTGATATAAGTAGCGATCAGGCGTCCGTCCTGATCCATCACCCGTGTGGTCCGAACCGGATGCTTCCGGTTTCCGGTCCGCTCTTCCACCACGGAGATCCGGTACTGGGACGGAACTGTCGAAACCTTTACGGCAACCTTTTTATAGGCAGCTTTTACCTGCGTATGGGCGGCCGGCATGGTAAAGGCATACTCGCCGCCTTTCACATAATCCGTCTTCTGCTCCCGTCCGCCCGCACTGTAAACCGGAACGCCCTCCATCTGGAATTTCGCCCCGTCCGTCTGCCTGGCTGAGGTGCTGACGGTCACGGTATGTCCCGCGGCGATCGCCCCTCTGCGGTTTTTATCAATCGTGCGGTAATAGCTCCCGCTGCCCCTGACCTCCAGGGACGCCACATCATAATAATTCGCGCCGTTTGAGACTGTATCAATCTGAGGAACCGTTACCAGATAGCCCCTTGTCGGCCGTCCGGCGTCATTCGGCGCAAAATGATCCAGCTCATAGCCCGTATCTCCCTTCAAAAGACCCCCATTATCCTCATCCATGATATGCAGAATCCCGTTTTCCAGCTCCTCATAATAATACGTATCGGTTATTTCGCGCGTAGCCCCGCCCTGTACAAGGGTATAGAACAGATCCCCCTTGTGCGAAAATCCGATATGATCCCCGTATGTATATGCATTGTCATCCGGGATACCGCTTCCGCATATATTCGCCGCGATCTTTGCCTCACTGTCCGCAAAGAGGTATGCCACATCCTCTCCGTAGCGGAAATAATCCCCCGCCTCCCGGTATCCGATGAACGTTCCCCTGTGCCCTGCCGTTCCGAGCCCGGACAGGCCGATGGTTCCCTCAAAACGGGCTGCCTTAAGCTTTCCTGATGCATAAGTTCCTGTGATTCCGCCCACAATCCGGCAGCCGGCCCCGCCGATGGTTCCTGACACAAAGCTGTTGTATACATCCGTATCATTCTGGAAGCCGACAATGCCTCCCACCGCGGCTCCCTGCCCCTGAATCCGCGCGCTCTGGTTATCCCCTGTCTCCACGCGGCAGTCCACAATGCTGCTTCCCGCCGCCCGGCCGCAGATTCCGCCTGCATAGAGCTCCTGGCCCCCGTTTACATGGATTGTCACATATGCCGTGCAGTTCTCAATCACAGAACCCGATTTTGCGCTTCCCTCCACGCGGCCGGCAATCCCTCCGGCCACGCCGGCTGACGTAATAGCTCCCCGCACCACGCAGTCTGCAATCCGCGTATTTTCAGCGCGGCCGGCCAGAATCGCCGTGTTTGTCCGGCCCGTCACGGTTTTACCCGGCTGCAGCGTCAGATTTTCAATGGACGCATCCCGCGCCGCGCCGAAAAAGCCTGTGTTGCTCCATGTTCCATGGCTTAGCTTAAAATTGGAAATGGTTTTTCCGTTCCCGTCAAAATGCCCGAAAAACGGAGTCTGCACCTCGCCCGAAAGCTCGGAGCTGTCCCGGTAAAAGCCAATCGGATTCCACTCCATGCCGCCCAGGTCGAGATTCGCCATCAGTTTAAAATAGCTTTGATCATACGATCCAATCAGGGGGGCATCCCCCTCTCCCGGCTGAATCCGCATCCCCATCGCGGCGAGCTGCGAAAGCCCCATTAGCTGGCTCTTTGTCCGTATCTCATATGGCCTTTCCTCTGATCCGTCCCCGGATTCCCCGTTTAAAAAAGAGAAATCCCCGTTCCAGTCATCCCACAGATCGCCCAGTGAACTCGCAGCCCTCATGGAAAACCGGGCCTCAGACGGGCTTGCTTCCACCGCCTCCTGCGTATCATCTGTCCCGGCTGCGGCTCCGTCCGGCGCGTCCTCCCCTGTATCCGGCGCAGCGCCTGCTTCCGCGTCACCGCCCGGTTTTATGTCCGCGTCATCTCCCGGCTTTGTATCCGCATCGCCGCCCGGATTCGTGTCCGCATCATCTCCCGCCCCTGTATTCTCTTCATCACCGGGCTCGGTATCCCCTGCATGTTCCATATCCGCCTCCGAACTGCTCGCCGGACGCTCCCGGGAATTCCTTTTCCAATAAGCGGCCGTCCCGATTTGCCCATACGCAGGCAATCCATCCTCCCTCTCTTCATAAACGCTTCCCAGCCGGCCCGCCTCCTTATCATCCGGGGCAGAACCCTGGGATGCAAGGGCCGGCAGCGTTCCGGTTGTAAGCATGGCAGATGCTAACAGGGCCGCCATCCATGCGCCGCGTTTCCTCTTATTTTCATTTTTCTTTTGCTTCACTTCCGACTCCTTTCTGATATTTCTGTAACCTGCGCGATTCCTGCCCGCAGATGCCTCCTTTATCCCTGCGGCAGGGTAAACGCCGGGCGGATTCCATACGTCTCGCTGTCTGTATCTGCCGGATGGATATTTCCCATTTCCAGATCCACTGCGTAAATCCGGTTTGTATAGAGGAAATTCCCTGACGCATCCTCCGAATGGAACGGGGTTCTCAGATAATATCCCTTTGAATAAGGGCTTATCTGACCCTTAAAGCCGTCCGATCCCTTCCCTCCAAAGCTCCAGAGCGCTTCCCTGTACCGGAGCGCCTCCTCCAGCGAAAGGCAGAACATCCGATCCCGCATGAGCTGAAATCCGATTGCATGGCCTGTAAACGAATGCTCTGAAAGCTGATCAAGTTCCCCCTCCCCGCTTGCCCCTGTATAGGCCGTATTGATCCCGATATAAGCGGTTTGCAGCTGGAAATCCGATCCCTGGCTGTTTTCATTCAGCCATGCCCGGATGTATGAGTCCTTATAATTATTGTTTTTTCCAAACTGCAGCGGCTTCACGCTGGTTTCCGTCCGGTCCGTATCCGAGCGGATCACCTGATCACACAGAAACAGGGCCGCGCTCTTATGCGTGTCGCGCGCATCGCTGTAATCCTCGTCCACACAGCGGAAACGGTATGTCTCCTTCCCGATCCGCCTCATCTGCACATCCCCCCGCTCCCAGCGCCGTGTCTCTGCCTCCTCCTGTGTCTTTGGCGCTTCCAGAAGCACCGCCGGGCGTATCCCGCACCCGGACGCTCCCAGCCCGCTCACCGGGCTCGTCCCAATGCTCCCGTCAGGATCGACGATCCGCATTCCGTTTACATCCCCGGCCGCGGTCCGGAGCATCCACCTGCGCCCTGCCGGCGCAATCCGCCCCATAAGCTGATAATGCAGAACCTCCTCCTCTGACAAAAGGAGCGCCAGATCTCCCACGCCGTCCCCGTCTGCGCGCCGGACAGACAGAAGCTTCCCGGACAGTGAAATACCGTTTGCAAATCCAAGGTTTAAATACTGACGGACAAAGGAGCCGTTATAATCCGCGCTCTCAAACAGCTCCTGCTTAAGACCAAGGCGTTCCACCGGAAGCGCCTCGTCCGCCAGATACAGCATATTTCCGGTTCCCTGATAATCCTCATCGATACAGGTAAAGGAAAGCGGCAGTTCCTTCTCCCCTGTATTCAATATGGTGTCAATCCGGCTTCCCGCCTCCTGGGAAAAGGCGCGGCTCCCGCACCGATCGCAGAGGGAATCCCTGTCCCCGTCCAGATGCCCCGCGGCAGGCAGAAACGTCTTTTCCTGTGCCTCACACTTTTTGCACCTCCAGCTCTCCTCTCCGTATTCCATGCATCCGCCCGGTATCTGCGATGTCCTCTCCCAGCGGTGGGCGCATATGTCCGGATCCCACCTGCGCCTGACCCCCACGCGGCATACCTCATAGCGGCAGCCGTCCAGCGTAAAGGAATCCTCCCGCACGGCCGAATAAACGGCGTCAAAATCCGTTCCAATCCGGAGCGTATCCGGTGTATAGTCCTTTCCGATCAGGAAAAAATAGTGCCACCCCGTATCCTGCACCGCTGAAACCAGATTCCGCAGTCTTGTGTCATTTTCAGCCGTGTTCTCCACAAGCAGAGCCGGATTCCGGTTCTCCTGCGGATTTCTGCCCATAATCGCGCATTCGGCCTCCCAGGCCTTTTTCATCCAGCGCTCCAGCCTTTCACGCTGCGCATTCTCCGGATCCGGCTTCTCCTCTGCCGGCTCCCCCTGCTCATATTCGACATAATATTTATGTATCCCGTCCTGTGTGACCAAAAACTCCTGCGGCGACGGCTCCCGGGAATTCCAGATATGTCCGTCGCTTCCTATCATTCTCTCCGGAAATGATACGAAAAGAGCTGTCCCGTCCAAAACCGTCCCCCGCTGCGTGTTAAAAATCTTCGTGGCGTGATCCTCTGCGTCCACAAAGAACACCATATAGTCAATTTCATGCTCCTGTCCTGCCCGCGCGGTCCTTGAAACACACAGTATAAGTCCCAGCGCGGCGGCTGCGGCGGCCTGCGCTGTCCTGCATTTTCTTATCGTTCTTCTCCCTCCCTCTCCTGTTCATGCTCCTGTTTTTGGTAATGCCCGCACCACGGCGGCCGTTCCGGGAATGAAAGCGTGTTTGTCCGGATGAGCCAAAAGCCTGAAACTGCCATTCAGAAAAGCGGAACGCACATGCATACGCAAAAGAAACCGCCCGCTGCGAGCCGTGAAAAGCCATTACCTGTTACAAATGTTTGTTAATCGAAATCTTGCCGAAACCGGCGTGAATCATGTATCGAATGATTCAGATACTCAGAATATAAGAATCGTCTCCTGTCCGGAAACTGTTTTTACTGTACCACATCTGCGCTGCTATTTCAAGTTAAAAATACCAGTTTCTGAAAATTTTATTTTTAAGTGTGTTTGAACCATCATTCATCACGGAACCGGACCGCCCGGGCAGCCTGCGCCAGGTCTGCCTGTAAGCGTGTGTTCGTCCCTTTTTCCCTGCCCCGGAAATTGTAAAAGAATAAAATATAAAAAAAATTCAAAAAAAGGAAAAAAGTAGTTGCATTTCCGAAAATAATATGCTATACTAATTTTCGTTGGTGAGGAAATCACAAAACGCGGGAGTGCTGGAATTGGCAGACAGGCAAGACTAAGGATCTTGTGGGTGTATGCTCGTGTGGGTTCAAGTCCCATCTCCCGCATTTAACCCTTGGGAAGCCCTGTAAATCTAAGATTTACAGGGCATTTTTTTATTTCAGTTTTATGATGTATTCCTTTTTTACCTGCCAGACTGCTTTATGCTAAACGGGCAGTCATACGACAGAAAACGGAGTTGAGACATCATTCCCGCCAGATGCACGCCCTCTTCTCCCGCAAAGCGGAACGTACATCTGGCAGAAACCATGTTTCAGACACACTCTGAAGCAGGCGGTTCATGACATTTTCCCATACTTCCCAAGCATCTCCGTCAGAATCCTCTTCATTTCCCTTCTTACCGACTCCGGCCGCAGGACTTCGACAGCGCTTCCCTGGCTCAAAAGCCACATGAGGATTCCATTCCCATACACCTCAGCCTCCACCACATATCCGGCTGCATCCCCGCCGCCCTCCAACACCCGGGCGGTCGGCAGCCGATCCAGTATGGCCTCTATGCTTTTTCCGGTATAGCAAAACTGCAGCTTCACAAGCGCCCCGGGGTACATGAACTGCACACGCTTCCGAAACTCCCCCTCCTCGAACCGATCCGCGTATACGGTATTCACCTTTCCTTTCATCTCTCTGTACGCCCGGATGCGGTCAATCCTGTAAATCGTCGGGTACGCGTATTTCCTGGCGTACCGGCCGTGCTCATCCGTTTCGATCATAAACGCATTTAAGTAAAAGTAATACTCTGAAAACATCAGTGCAGCCGGCTGAACGATCCGTTTCACGATTTCGCCGTCTGCGGACTGCTTTTGGTAGGAAAGTTCCAAAAGATGATTTTGCCTAATCGCTTTACCAATCTCCCACAATTTATCCAGCACAGGCGAGCCGTGCTCCAGCTCCACATAGTGGTGCATCTCATTGGATATCAGATCCGACGCAATCCTCTGGTTTTGCTGCGGCACGCACCCGGCAATCATTTTGCCAAGGATCCGGCCAAGCTCCTTTTTCGTAAACGCCCGGCTCTCCAGCAGGATCTCGGCGACTGCCAGGGCCTCGCTGTTTGACATCAGGCAATCCTCGGAACCGGCCATGATAAAGCCCCCGCTGCTCCTGTCGTAGAGGATCTCCCTGCGATCCCCTCTCTCTGAAACGGCGCGTTCCGCAAGAAAATCTCTTATGTCGTCGATATCCCTCTGGATCGACCGCTCGTCCACACCGAAGCGCCTGGCCTCCTCCCGCTTATTGATGCGCCTGCCCTCACACAGCCTCGCATACAGGTCAAGCGTGCGGCTGCTTTTTGCCCATTTCACGGCCCCGCCTCCTCTTTCCACGCACGTTATCAGTGTCTGTTCCGCCTGTCTGCTCCCTCCAGCCATTCCCGCAGCTCCTCCGGCGTCTCCATGATCCTCTCCCGCGCCACTCCCTGACTCCGGGCAAATGAAACGCTCGCGATCTGCCTCTGCCTCGGCGTCCCGCAGGCCGGGTTCAGGCTCCTGTTCACGCCGTTTATAAAACGCCCGTACTCCTCTTCTGTCTCCCTCACAAAATCCCGGAGCTTCTGCTCCAGCGTCTCGTCCAGCCGGTTCATGCGCTCATAATACTGCCGGAGCGCATACGCATCGTTTAAACCGACAGCGGCCAGATACTGCGCGAACGCCCCGTCCACCCCTGCGCCGTAGCGAATGCGCAGCTCCCGGAAGATAAGCGCGATGAGTCTGGCCCAGGCGATCAGGTTTAAGTGCAGCACAAATGTCACGGGACTGCCCCCGCTTATGGCGCTCCGTATGGCGGCGTCCGCGGCGTCCACGAGACACAGGGCGGCGTTTCCCACCAGCAGCATCACCCGCAAATCCGCATGCTTGGAGGACGGGATGCATTCGCTCCAGTCCTTTCCCGCATAAAAGCGGCGTTTTAAGACCCAGATCAGCTTGATCGAGCACTCCTCAACCAGCACGGGAACCGCCATCGCCGCGCCGTGCCTTAAGTCATAGCCCTCCTCAAAGACCTTCACCGCCAGCTCCGCAAAGGTCGCGCCGTCGAAATTGCCGAAATTCATCAGCAGGAACAGGTTGTAGAACGGGATCGGCAGTCCCGCGCCCCGTCCGGTTTTCCCCTCTCTTCTCGTCGAGCTGGAGCCGCACAGATCCGATGCCAGGTGTCCCAGCCAGTTGCAGATGCCGCAAAACAGCTTTGACGGAAACGTCGTTCCCTGCATATACATGGTTTTATTTCCCCTGGCGTCCTTTACGGGGATCAGCCGGATCACCTTTCCATTGTAAAGAAAGGTGGCGGAGCCCGTAAACTGATCCAGGATCGAAGCGATCAGGCCGATGAGGTCAGGGGAATGCGCCAGTGACAGCAGGTGATGGTTCTTTGCCGCCATGGAGGAAAGCGCGCCGTTTGTATTCCTCAGATCCGCCGCATACCGGGCGTCGTAATTCACCGGAAAGGCCTGCTCTAAGTAGGATATGGCCTTCTCCAGGGTATCCGGCGCATGCCTCGGCCTTCCGGCGCCGCTGCGCGTATCCCCCTTCCAGAGCATGACTGCAAGCCTCTGCACCAGCGCGTCAGCCCCTTTGTCCGTCAGCCGGCCCAGCGCGCCCTGGCCCGGAGCAGCCACGAAAAACGCGTCAATCGCTCCGGCCGCGAGCCCGCAGAAGGCGGCGATCATATAATCATACTTATCGCACCTGTCCTTCGCCCACTCGATTTCCTTTGCGCGCCTGTCAAGCGCCCGTTCATATGAGCTCATTGCTTCATCGTCTCCCCAATCTTTCGCGACAGAACCTCTGTGGAATTGAACAGGCTGGCCAGCTCGTTCATTTCCCCATCCGTAAAGTCTGTATAATTTCTTTTCCGGTTTGCACGGATATGGCTTAAACGGTTCATGACAGCGTTTGAGAGCGCTTTTGTCTCTTTATTCCAGCAAAGAACCTGCGCATCGATCTCTTTGATGCGCTCCATCTCCTTTTTGATGGCCGCCAGGCTCTCCTCTGTCTTTCTGGCAATCTCCCGGTTGGAGAGGTTCACCGCGAGCAGGCAGCCGGCCAGGGAGACGCCGCTTAACACCCAGCCCACCGGCCCGGCCAGTGTAAGGAGCGTCTGGCCTGCCACTATGCCTCCGCCTCCGGCCACCAGCGCGCCTCCTCCCAGCCACGCCAGGGCGGCATTGGTGGCCGCCGCCCCGGAAAGGGAGGCGATCGCCGTCCCCGTTGAGGCGGTCCCGAACGTCATGGCAACCGACATGGCCGCCGTAGGCCCCAGCGCCGCTATGCCGGCCCCGCCCAGGACCCCCGCTGCGCCCATCCCCACAGCCGTCTCCTGGCTGCGCCGCTCCGCCTCCCTTAGCTGACTGCATGTATTCTGGAATGTGACGTATCTCACCCTGATTTCGCCCAACTGCCTGTCAAAATCTCTCGGCCGGTTTGCCAGCGCCACGATATAGCGCTCCATGTACTGAATGGTGCGAATCGCCATCAGCCTCGAATGATGCAGGCGCTCCATATCCGTGACCGCTTTTTGAAAAACTGCTTTGTAAGCCGCGTCGGCCTTCTCCAGATCCCGTGCGGCTGCATCTCTGTAATCACTGTTCAGCATTATTACTCCTTTTCTGCAAATATGTGGCCTGGGGAGCACAGCAGGCGCCGTCAGAACTGCGCCATATATACCAGGCACCGTTCGTTCAGCGCACAGAAGCATTCCTCCACTGCCCCGATCGCCACGCCGAAGCGCTCCGCCATCTCCGAAGCCGGGTAAACGCCTGTGGCACAGGCAAGAATGTCCCTTTCAAGCCCCCCGAACACACCCGCGTCAGATACCAGGACGCCGTCTTCTATCTTCACATCCTCAAAGGTCCGGATGATATAGCGGTTCCTGTCAAACCGCTGCTCTTCCTCTGTCAGATGTTCCAGAAACACCGCGATATGCGGCCTGGAAAGGTAGAGCCGCTCCCAGGTCGGATTCAGGTTCAGCCGCTTCCCGTTGTGAAATAGGCCCTGCAGCACGTCTGCCTTTCGCGGCGCGCGCGCGGCCCTTTGGTATTCCTCCCTCAGAAATTCGTCAAAATCCTGCCTGATGTCATAGAGCGCATTTCTTGAGAGCGCCGTCGTGGCGGCCACAGGCGTTCTCATGGTGTGCAGGCGGATCCGCTCCCATTCCTCATGGATCTCCATGCCGAACCGCTCCGGCTCCCGCGCCATCCGCGTGTTGGGGTACGGCGCAAAATAGACGGCGTACAGCTCGATAATCCCTCTGGCCCGGCGGATCAGCTCTCCTGCCAGGCGTTTGCTCTCCTCAATCGTCTCCTCTGACTCAAACGCGCCGCCGATGATAAAGTTCCCGGTCACGCTGTGGATCCCCAGCCGCTTGCACTGCTCCACGGCCCGGACGATCATGTCAAAATCCGTGTGCTTTCCGTATGCGTCAAGCACCTTTTTCGAGCCGCTCTCAATGCCGAACTGAATGCACGAAAGGCCCGAGGCAATCATTTCCCTCAAAAGCTCCGGCTGCCCGGCCGCGAATGCGATGTGGCCCTCGCAGAACCACAGCACATCCCGCCGGCGGATCTCCCGGCAAAACTCCAGAATCCGGCTCCGGCTCAGCGTAAATGTATCGTCATAGACGGAGATAAACCGGAGCCGGTCATTTCGGGCCCGGATGTAGTCAATCTCCTCCATCACGCTCTGAATGCTCCGGAAGCGGACATTCTTTGCATTGGCCCCCTCATAGCAGAAGGAGCACTGAAACGGGCATCCCCTCCCGGTCAGGATCCCCGCAACCTCCCCCTGGCGCAGCCGCCCGGTCAGGCTGTCCTCCGCCCTCGGATAGCCCAGGCTGTCGAGATCCGTCACAACCGCATCCTCACACTGATTCACGATCAGCGTCCTCTCCCGGTCATCCCGCATGACAAGCGACGGAACCTCCCTGAGATCCTCCGTCCCGTCCACCAGGGCCCGGAGAAGATGATACACCGGTATCTCCCCCTCTCCCAGGATGGCAAAATCATTTCCCGTTTCCTCAAAGAACGCATAGTCAAGCCCCGCCGCCTGCGGCCCGCCGACGATGGTTTTGCAGCGGGGGAACATGGTTTTAAGCCACTGAATCACATGCCCGACCACGCGGATATTGTCCGCAGCCGCATAAAACCCGGCAATCGCGGTCCGCCCCCCGCCGATCTCCCGCTCCAGGATCCGCTTACAGGCCCTTGTGTCCCCGGACCAGACGAACGCCTTAAAATCCCTCTGCCTGACATACGAGGCGATCAGGTACTGGCCGATGCTGTCCTTAAACGCCTCGGATAAGCTGCCCTGATCCCTGGATACATTGATGAGAAGTAATTCGTAATCCATTTCATCCCCCGATTTTACAGAGCAGCCCCGCTCTCTGCCGCTCCAGCTCCCGTTTTAAGCGCGCCAGCCCTTCGCCGTGGAAATAGGCAAACAGCATGCGGTAATCCGCGCACAGCGCCGGCGCTGCGCCGACCTCTCCGTCCATCGCCGCCTGCGCGCTGCAGCCGCCATGGCACAGCCTGACAAAGCGGCAGGAGCGGCACGCTGACGGCAGCCTTTCCCCGCGCCGCGCCGCAAGGGCGCGCAGGATGGGACTGTCCGCCAGCGCTCCCGGCGGGGTTGTCCATATCGTTCCGAGCCGGAAGCGGTCCATGTCCGAGCATTTCCCGCATGGGTAAATATTCCCCAGGTCATCCAGACACAGAAAACGGCGGCTGCATTCTTCCTGAAAGGAGCACTCGCGGATCCTCTGTCCATGCACGATCGCGTACAGGATGGGATCGATCGGCGCGACGGACACACGGATATCCTGCTCCAGCACATACTCGTACAGCCCAATGAGATACGACGCATAATCGCCCGGCCGCAGCGCCAGCTCCGGGTGGGCGAGCGCCCCGCCGCAGGGCAGCAGGGGATTGATCTTTAAATGAATCCCGCGCTCCTCAAAAAATGTCAGATACGCATACCCCTCATCAAGGGCGGGCCTGGTCAGCACCATCAGGCAGGAGGCGCGCACGCCGGCCTGCTCCAGCCGTTCGAGGTTCTGCACAACCCGGCGGTATGTGGGCTCTCCTTCCGCGCTCAGCCGCTGCGAATCGTGGATTTCCTGCGGCCCGTCCAGGGAGATCCCCATGTGGATGCCGTACCCGCGGATCAGCGCCAGCATATCCGCCCCGAGCGACAGGCCGTTTGACTGCATGGATATCCGCATGTCCAAATCCGGAAATTCCGCTTTCGCGCCGTCAATCGCCAGGCGGTAAGCCGCCGGATCCACCAGCGTCGGCTCCCCGCCGTGCAGAATCACATGCAGCGCCGGCTCCCCGCGCGCCGCAGCGGCCCGGCAGGCGTACCGGAACAGTTCCGCCATCCTCGGCCCGTCCGCGCGGCGGCATCCGATCTTCTCGCCCACAGAGCAATAGCTGCAGGCCAGGTTGCAGCCGTTCGCCGCCTTTATAATCACAGTCAGCACTTACATCCTCATCTCCTCAAGGCCTGCGATCGCCGTCCGGATCTCGTCCGTGGTCCTTCTCTGCAGGGTCTCCACAGGCCCGTAATACCCCTTTGTGAGGTAATCGATATAGTGATCCACCTCGCCGGAAAAGACGCTTTCAAGCTGCAGGACAATATTCTGGGCAACCTCATTGTCGTTTACACCTATATCAAAGGTAGAATATCGGGTTTCTGTACGTTTTTCAGATGTATAATACGTTTTATGGAACCATTTACTGCCGATCTTTTCAAAAATCCCCTGCGGATCCCGCTCCACCTGGTGGACGCTGATGTGCTGATACGGGATGCGGTCCTGCTTCATCTTCATATCTCCGATCCCGGTCAGCTTAATCTCAATCGGCTGAACAGCCCCGCTCTGGTTCAGCGCTTCCTCCAGGCATACCTTCTGCACGGTTTCCGCGACAGCCTGGTTGACCCGGTCCGACAGCTCCTGTCCGCTGACCGTTTTTCCCCCGCTCTCCACCTCTGATTTGGCCTTTCCGACGATATCCAGCACCCGCACATTGACAGAGGCGCGGATCTGCTCCACCATCCAGTCCTTCCGCTCCGAGAGCGCTCTCTTGCTGTCCTCAATGCCCAGGCAGTACGTCTCGATCTCCCGGGCCACACCGTTTAAATCCATTATCATACTGTCGATCAGCTCATTGATACGGCTTTTCGGCGTATTCCGCTTCATTTCCGCCGCCTCATTCCGGGTGATGCTGGTCAGCTTATCCAGAAGCTTTCCCATATTGCTCTGTTCAAACATGGCTTCATCGCCCTCTGCCAGCGCTTCTGTGGCCAGCAGGGCGGAAACCGTCAGGATATCCGCGTAGCGGAGGACGTCCTCCATGTTCTGCTCCCTCAGCGTTTCCATCATGTAATCCTCCTGATCCTGCCGGTCCTTTTCGGATTTGGGCACGAGAACGCTTATCTCCTCCCCGTCATCGTCCACGTCGTAGTCATAGGCATCCGACTGCGTGAGCAGAAGAAGCAGCGGCTTGTCCATATCGTGGAGCTGCCGGATCTCCGAAAACTCCTGCCTTGTCCCGGCAGCGTCGGAATTGCATGCAAATATAACCAGATCCGAATTCTTTACATACTCCTTGGCCAGCTCCTCATTTTCAATGGTCACACTCCCGATGCCCGGCGTGTCAAACCAGCACATGCCGCCGATATTGACCCACTGGATCGTGCTGGTCGCCTCGTTCTTGTCCACATAGAACTCTTCCCCGTTGCACTCCCGTTCCTCGGCGGCTGTGCTGAGCTTCTTCTGCTCATACACCTTCCCCCTGTCATACACATGCACCGTCATGTCCTCCAGCCGGTCGTAGGAGCTGGCAATGCCCGCCCGGCGAAGCGGCTGGCCCATCACGAAATTGCCGATATAGCTCTTGCCCGCCTTCACCTTTCCGAACACGGATACCGTAAAATGCTTCTCAAAATCATGGATAAACGTCATGCCCCTGGCTGCCTCCCCGATCCGGCGGTTCGCCTCGGACATGGCTTCAAACAGGCTTTCCGAGGTCTGGGCAAAAATCTCCCGCATCGCCTCATCCCCTGTCTGCGCGATCTCGCCGCCGATCGCATCAATGATCTCCTTCTCGTTTCGCTCCAGCAGCCGCAGAACGGCCAGAACCTCATCCTCCCTTCTCGTAATCTCATTCTGCATGGTTTCAAATTTACTCTGCTCGGCGAGCATGGTATCCACAAATGCATTGATGCATTCCATCATCCCCATGGTCATTCCCCTTCTTTCAGAATCTTATCTATCTTTGTTAAAATCTTGTCAATCTCTTCGATTTCCGCCTTCAGCCCGGCGCTCTCGCGCTCCGAATCACTCATCACCGCCCGGTTTATCACCGCATCCCCGTCCTTTTTTACCTCTTTCACGCTGACGTTCACGCCGCTCTCGCGCTTTAAAGCCTCTGACTCAAGGTATTCATTGACGCTGTTGGCCTTGTATGCGTTGATCTCCAGCTTCTGCCCCTCAATCTCCTGATCCTTTGCCTCCCTGCGCCTCCTCTGGCGCTCGGCCGCATCCGAGTAATCGCTGTAATTGTCGTAATCGCTGTAGTTGCCGTAGTCGCCGTAATTATCGTAGACCACCGCCCCGAAAAGACCGACTCCGATCACACCTCCGATCGCTCCTATGACCGCCATATGTACAGACCTCCCGCTGTCTCTATCCGCTCCCGTTCCTTCTCCAGATCCGTAAGCCGCTTTCTCTGCGCCGAAAAATAATCGTATACCACGTTCCAGGCGCTCCTTCTTGATTGATGCCGTTTGCGGGCTTTCTTAAGGATCTCCCGTTTCTCCCTCTTCCTCTCATCCCGCTGCTCACAGAGAATGGATCGTATCTCCTTTGTCAGCGCCGCAAGCTCCCTCTGATCCTCGTCCTGCTTTGTCTCCAGATACGCGGCTGCAGAACTCTCCAGATACTCCTTTAACGCCTGCACGCCGCTGTTTTTGACAAGAATCTCCCTGCCCTTCTCGATCCCCTGGCGGTATTTTTTCACCGACACCTCAAAAAACGGAATCTCACCGCCCACGATCTCAAACACCTGTTTTTTCACGTTTTCCACCAGCGCGCCGTAATCCTCTTCCTTTTCTCTCGTATCGATCCACGAAAGCACAAATATCATCCTGGAGCCCCCCGGCCTCTCTTCGCTCTTTCTTTCATCCTTGTTTTCAAACATAGCGTTTAAGCTCGTCAGGAAATGCTCTCCCCTGTTATCCCCGTTCACAAGCGAATCCGTTAAGAGCGCCAGGAAATCCCTGTTCACTGTATGATCCGTTCCGCACGCCGGGGCGGCCGTGCTTCCGGGATTTGGGGATGCAAAGCGCTCCCTCCCGGAATGCGCCAGCCCCCGCGCGATCCGCTCCAGCCACAGCGCCTCGCTCCGGTTGAGCGGGCCGGTGCGGATATTGTGAATCATGAGGATCCGATCCGCTTCCATGAGGGTGTCAAACGCCAGCGCGTCGTCCTCGCTTCTCACATCAATGCCCGGAGTGTCCACATAGGAGACCGGCCCGCAGTCAAAGTAATCGGCCCTAGTCGTCGTCCTGGCCGCCCCGGTCGGGAAATATTCTTCGCTGCTGTCGATCAGCGCATTATACAGGCTGCTCTTGCCGGAGCTCACCATGCCGGTATTCACGATCCGCACCTTATCATTCTTCTGCCGCTCCCGGAGCGCCCGGTAGCGCTTTGCATACTCCTCCCCGCAGAACGCCGCGACTGTTTTCAAATCCCGCTGTGATAATTTCATCTTATGAAATATTCCTTTCAACTCATTTTCAGTTCAGCGAATTTTCGATGGAAGACAGCGCCTTTCTCAATTCCCTGAGCCGCTCCATCCGCCGCCTTCCCTCCTCCTGCGCCTGCTTATTCAGGCAGTCGATCTGCTGGATCTGCGAGATCAGATCGTCATACTTCTCATCCATGCCGGCGTTTACGATATCATTAAACTCCCTGTACAGGATGTCCAGATCGCTTTCCGCCAACTGTCTCGCCTCCTGCTTTCTGCGTATTTTCTCCTGAATCTCATACTGCGCCCGCTCGTTGCGAAGCTCTGCCTCCCGCTCCAGCCGCTCCATCCTCTCCCGCTCGCGCCTCTTTCTGGATTTCAGAAAATCAAAGAATCCCCGTTTCTCCGGAGGAAGGACGATCTCCTCCACGCCCGGCCCGGCGTCCGCCGCTTCCTCCTGCGCAAGCGCGCTGCCCGTCCTGCCCGCCGAGTCAAACGTCAGATTCGACATATGGTCTATAAACAGGTTTAAGTCCCGGAAATTGTGATCCACATAGACAAGCAGCTCATTCACCTTTGCACAGTAGCGATCCTCCACGTCCATAAAGATCGAATTCGCGATCGTCTCATAAATATCCCCGTCGCCGTTTACATACGAATTCGTCAGCTCCTCCAGGCGGCTCCTGACCGCCTGGCGCGTCAGAACCCTCAAATCCTGCATGATATTGTCTCTCTTGCTCTCCAGGACGTGCAGGCGCATCGCAAAATCATCCGATGAATTGCCGCTCATCTCCTGGGTGATGCGCTTTTCCGCCTCGTTGAAGCACTCCTTCAGATTCTGCACCGGCTGCTGGAACACGGCCGCTGCCGACGCGTCGCTGTTGAGAAGCTGAGAGATACGGCGGTCAAGGAACTCCACGCCGCTGGCCTCATAGAGGCCCGGCTTGTCCTTCACCACGCCGGTCCACGCCTTTTTCGCATTCAGAATGACCACCTCATACCGATCCGCAATTTTCTGATCCCCGCTCGCCTTTATCAGGTTCTGGATAATCTTATACTGGATCACCCGAAGCTCCTGATCGTGCTCAAAGCGCGCCCGCTTCCTTTTCTCCTCATCCCAGCGCCGGTCCATCGGGCACCCCCTGTCATTTAACACAATCACAAACGGGATCTCCTTTGCGATCAGCTTCGCGAGCTTTTCATAATTCGCCCTGTCCTCAAACAGCCCCTTGCTGCTGATCACAAACAGGATGATATGGCACTTGTTTACATAATCCTCTGTCACAATCTCGTGCTGAATCGGCGCGTTCACGCCCGGCGAATCCACAAGACAGTAATCGCCCCTGTCATATTCCGCGATCTGGGCCGTCATCGGCCGATCCGCCGTCTCGGCGACCTCTTCCCTGCACAGAGAATTAATGAGCGTGCTCTTGCCGCTGTTATAAATACCGTACACCATCACCTTCGGCTTGCCGACGTCGAGCAGACTGATCACATTTTCCTCTGTCTTTTCCGAAAAATAGCTGAAATCATCTGCAAATTCCTCCCCTGCAAACCGAACAAAGTCCTGAGCGACGCCGTTCAGCCTCGACGCGGCGTCCCTCTTCTTTTCCATGACCTTTTCCTCCATCCCAGAGTCCTCCCTGTCGTAAATATCATTCGGATGCTTCACCGATCCTGCCGTCTGTAAAGCACAGCTCCATTATACTGCCGAACCATGACAGTATCTGTCATTCCGGAACGTTTTCCGCAATCTTCCCGCCTCTTTCCGAACATCCTTTATCCCGGACATGATGCTTTAAATGCGATCCAGTATCCTGCGGATCTCCTCAAACAGCCGTCCCTTTACAGGCGGCTTCAGAAGATACCCCGCCGGCTTTAATTTCAGCACTGCCTCCACATTCTCCCGATCATTCACGGCTGTGAGGAAAAGCACCGGAATGTCCTGCAGATCCTCGTCTGCCCGTATCATCTCAAGCGTCATGCGGCCGTCGCAGACCGGCATCTCATAGTCCAGAAGAATCAGATCCGGCTTTTTGCGCCCGATGGAGGTCATCGCCTGCGACCCGGAAATCGCGACAGCCACCTCGTAATCCTGTTCCAGCATGGCCTTGATCGTCCGCAGCATGGTCCCGTCATCGTCAACGACCAGAATCCGTTTCTTTTTGGGGCCATTCTTACGCGCCTCTTCCTTTACCGTCTCCGCATCCAGGCCCAGTCTTCTGCACACAGCCTCCAGAATGACCGAAGGGCCGGCCGGAGCAATCAGATGTTCAAACTGTGCGCCCTCTTTATCATAGGCGACAAATGTGCCGCTCTCCTTTTCCGCGCTGACCGCCAGAACCGGGATCTGCCCATACCGGCTGCTCAGCAGGTGAACGATCGATTCATCCGTCTCCCCTGTATCTGCCAGGCTGATGATCACCAGATCAGGGCCCACGATCTTCATCATCCCTTCCAGGGCCCCTGTGTCCTCTGAGCAGAGCTGTACATGAAAGTATGGAGACAGACACTGCCTCATCTCCTCCACTGCCGCCTTATGCGTTCCAATCAATACGATTTTTTTCATTTAACCTGTCCTCCCATCGCGGATTTCCTCCTGATTTATGTTCTGTCCGGCAGCGGCCCGTTTTCCGGAACCGCGTCTGTGCCTGCCATCTGTCCCGCCAGCACGGCCGCCAGCCGGTCCGTCTCCTCCGGATCCAGATTCGCCACCGCCGCGGCAAGCATCCGGACATTTTGCCCGATCTCCTCCGGGTACTCGTACGCCAGAAGCTCGTTTGCCAGCGGGTCGGCCTGGTCAATATCCATCTCCTCCATGCTGAGCCGGATCATCTCCACAAGCCCCCGGATCACCGGGTAATCCGCCGCTTTTTTCTCCTGTGCGGCCCCGATCCCCAACACGCCCTGCAATTTCCGGCGGTAGCTGCGCCACTCCTCCAGAAATATGGGGGTTACAGCAGTGATCACATCTATTTTACCATCTTTTGCCGCGTATTCCAATACCCTCGCCACTCCGGACAGAGGCGCGATTCCCACGGTCGCCGCAAGGCTTTTCATCGCATGCGCCTGTATCCGGTATGCTTCCAGGCAGTCCGGTTCGGCGGCGCCCGCATACGCCTGCTCCAGGCGGTCCGCCGCCGGATCAATCTGGGTGTAAAATTCCTTCAGGGTGTATTGAAGCAGGCCCATATCCGGTAAATGCAGCCATGCATAATCCCAGTCCAGCCCTTCCACGAACGGCAGCTCCTCCAAACGCCCCTGCGGACCGCCTTCTGCCTGCCCCAAAGGCGCTGTCCGCGCCTGGCTCCCATCTTCCCCCGTCCCGCTCTCTGGAGCAGACAGACAGTCTTTTGGCAGGTATTGTTTCACCATCTGCTCCAACTTTGCCGGCGCGATCGGCTTGGACAGAAAATCATCAAAGCCCTCAGCCAGATATCTTTCCCTGGCTCCTGACACGGCATTTGCAGTCAGCGCAATGATCGGGGTGCCCTTACACGGCTCTCCCGGCAGCGCCCTGATGCGGCGCAGTGTTTCCACACCGTCCATTTCCGGCATCATGTGATCCAGAAAAATCAAATCAAAGCGCTGTTCCTGTACCAGGCGCAGGCACTCGGCTCCCCCGCCGGCCTCTGTCACCTGAACCTGCGTCTCCTTCAGCAGGCTCCGCAGCACCTTGCGGTTGACGGCATTGTCATCCACTGCAAGAATCCTTGCATCCGGTGCAATAAAACCTGCATGATAGCAATAGCTTTCCGCATTCTCGCGCACCCTGGACGCAAAATCTCCGACCGGCGTCCCGTCCAGGATCGCCTGTTCCAGCTCAAAACAGAATTTTGACCCTTTTCCATACACGCTCTCGACCTGCATCCGGCTGCCCAGCAGCGCCAAAAGCTGGATCGTGATGCTCATCCCCAGCCCGGTTCCCTCAATGTTGCGGTTCCTGTCCTCCTCGATCCGCTCGAACTCCGCGGAGAGCTTCGGGAGATCCTCCTCCCTGATTCCTATCCCCGTGTCCTCCACCTCAAACCGGAGCACGGCGTTGTTCTCCGCCCTGCGGCCCTGAACCCGCAGCCACACCGTTCCCTCATGCGTGTATTTGACCGCATTCGTCAGGATATTGGTCAGTACCTGGCGGATGCGCACGTCATCCCCGTAAAGCCGGGAGGGAAGCGCAGGATCCACCTCCGCCTCCAGCCGGATATTCTTGTCCTTTGCCCGCTGCGACGCCATATTCACCAGATCATGGATCAGGCTGCTGATATCATACTCTGCCGGCACAATCTCCATCTTGCCGGACTCAATCTTGGAAAAGTCCAGGATATCATTGATCAGCGACAGCAGGGACTGGCCGGCGGTACAGATATCCATGGCGTATTCCCTGATGTGCGGCTCCCCTGATTCGCGCAGAATCATCTCATCCATGCCAAGCACCGCATTGATCGGCGTGCGGATCTCATGGGACATACGCGCCAGGAATTTTCCCTTCGCCTCATTGGCGGCCATCGCCTCCTGCCTTGCCGCCTCTGCATCCATCTTTGCCTGGGCCAGCAGCTCATTCTGCTCCCTTGCCTTTTGCATCCGCTCCTCTGTATCGGAGCGGTACTCCTCTGCGAGCCGGAAAATATGGAGCACGGCCATCATCAGGCCGGATAGGGTAATGCCGTAGTGTTCCGCCATCTTTCCGTAATCATCCGCCAGGCATATATCCAGGGCCAGATACGCAAGCTCTCCTGACAGCAGAACCAGCATCGACAGGGCGGCCAGCCGCGCCGTACGGCCTCCCGCGCCGCTCTCTGTCCGGGCCAGGCTCACAGCGGCAGCCGCGCACACCGCAATCATCACAGCCGCCGACAGGCCGGCCATATCGTCCAGGGCCATTATCCCGGCAAACTGCAGCGCGAGCTGTATCCCCGCATTGGCGGCGGCGCAGTACAGCAGCCGGGCAAAACGGCGCGGATACATGAGCCGCAGATTTCGTTCAAAATAGAGCGCCAGCAGTACCGGAAGCATCATCGCCAGATATCCCTGCATCACATAGGCTTCCTGAAGATTATAAAATATGCTCAGTGTATCTGTGCCGATAAAACAGTAAACGCCGGCTGTGCATCCAAACCAGGCCAGAATCATCTCTCCCCGATCCGGCCGGCCGGTATAGCGCCGTATGAGCGCCAGCACAAGCATGACGATCGCTATGATCACAATCAGCAGGCAGCAGGCAACGTCAGCCAGATTGCTTCCGACCAGCCCGATCACAACCGCATTGCGCGCCACCGCCATATCAAAAAGCGCGCTCTCCTCATCCGGATCAGAGCCCGTCAGCTCAATGCGCACCCCGCCGTCCAGGAGCAAATCCGGGATATCCACAGAATGTCCGCTTTCCCCGCTGTCCTTCCCCGCTTCCTGCCGATAGATCTCCCTGCCGTCTGCAAGCACGCGCACATCAGCGTTGACCGTCGAAAAGCGCATGGTCTGGCCTGCATATTCCGCAGGCAGCGTATTCTCAAAAAACACCGTGTCCCGGAGCATCCCCGTAAAGGGCAGGCCCGTCTCCTCTGCCTCTTCCCCGTCCGGAGAACGCATCTGCCATCCCTCATTAAAAAAATATTCCACCTGAGACGGCAAAAAAGACGCCTCCTCATCCATCTGATACTGAAACAGTCCGATACACATACCGATACTGATCAAAAGGATGGTAATACCCGCAAATCTTCTTCCATATTTCATATCATCTTCTATCCGTTTCTCTGAAACAGCCCGGACAGCCTGACGTGATACACGCCTGCTCCTGTCACTGCCGGCCATTCACCCGCTTCAGCCCTTTTCACTGTGCGCAGCGATCTTTCCTTATAGAAACTTTCCGATTCATTAAGGAAATTTAGAAATAATTTATTCCGCGCTCAAAATTTTGTCACATTTATCCTGTATAGTAATAAATGAACAGGCAAGAAGTCCTTTTCAAAGTTTTTCATACTCTTGCCGGCAGTTCCCCCCAATTAAGCTGCCGGCAATCCCCTTTTTCATGAGATAAAACATATGAAACCCATTAACCCCTCAACAAAAAGGGATGTACCCCGTTTCAACGGCCCGTACATCCCTTTTTATTATTGTCAGGCTAAACGGTTGCAACTTCTTACCCCACTGCTCCGCGCACATTCTGCCCGCCCCGAAAGCCGGGCGCCATCCGCAGTCACCCTTCGGCGCGCAGACGCCGCCCATCCGCTCTCAGTCCTCCAGCTCATCCTCGCCGATCAGCTCATCGTACTCCTGTTCGTCGAGCAGCTCGTCAAACGCGTCCGCCACGATCTCATATTCCTCATCGTCCTCAATATTTTCCAGATTGGGCTGCCCGTCCTCATCCTCCGTATAGCGGTATAAGTACACCTCGCCCTCCTCCGCTTCCTCGTCCTCCATGGGAAGAAGCGCGATATATTCCTTATTTGCAGCCGGAAATATGGTCAGCACCACGCACTCCAGCTCTTTCCCGTCATCCAGAGTCAGGGTGACGGTCATCTCCTCCCCGCTCTCCTCTCCAACCGGCTCTCTGTTTTTCTCCTCTGTCATTTCATACCTCCTTCATCTGATTCCGGACCGGAATCCTCCCGATCCGTCTCTTCCCCATAGGGGTTGTGATAGCCTGCCGCCCTCCTCAGCTCCCTCTCATCCACTGCCGCCAGCATCAGGCCCTGAAAAAGCGCCTTGTTCAGCCGGATCGTATGGGCGGCAAACGGGTGAAACAGGACATAGATGCAGAACACAGCCTCAACAAATTCCATCACCCCTGCCGCTGTCAGCATAAAAATCAGCGGGTACGGGAGCCATGTCGCCATATTTAAAAGAGCGGCGCCCCCTGAAATAATGCTGTAGCCCCGGACGCACAGCATAAACACCGCGACCAGTTTTCCGGATCGCAGCATCCACATATACCAGAACAGGAAAAAGAAAGCGCTCAAAAACAGAATGACCGGCTGCGCCAGGCTTAAATCATACATCTTAAATATGCAGATATTAAAGAGCCCGTACAGCAGCCTTACTCCCGTAAGAGTATAAACGATCTGCGTAAGCTTTGTATTCTCATCCATATACCCCGGGCTCTTCTGCTCCAGAGCTTCACGGCATATCATAATATCTTCCTGCCTCAGCGGCCGGGTCCGCCGGATCGGCTTCCTTGCCCTCATCTTTCGTCTCCTCTTCTGCCTGTCAATATTCAATCCCTCTGCGCGCCTTCACGCCCCGGTCAAAGGGGTGGCGCGCCTTCCTCATCTCCGTCACGTAATCCGCCCGCTGCCAGAGCTCAGGCGCCGGATCCCTGCCCGTTATCACAACCTCCAGCCCCACAGGGCGGCTGTCCAGGGCGCGCAGCACCTCCTCCAGGTCCAAAAGCCCGGCGTTGAGCGCAGCGCACAGCTCATCCAGCACGAGGAGAACCGGCGTCTCCTCCCCCTCCGGCGCAGGGCGCTTCACCGGCGTACGCGCGCCGGCCTCCGGCATACGTTCCTCTGCCAGGCGCGCCGCCTCCTCAAATGCAGCGTGAAAGAGCTCCCGGCTCCAGGAAGCCGCGCCGGCCCTCTCCTGCGCGCCCATCTGCCACGTAAAGCCAAATGTCCTTTTACAGGGAAAGACGGTCACGCCCCCAAGACGTCTTAAGGCTTCCACCTCCCCCGAGGCGTCATTTTTCAGAAAACGGGCCGCCACGGCCTGCCCTCCGCAGCCCGCGGTCCGGACCGCAAGCCCCAGGGCGGCTGTGGTCTTTCCCTTTCCGTCCCCGCAGTACAAATGAATCAGGCCCATCTTGTCACTCCCTCACCTGCGCGTTTCCCTTATCCAGATATTCCTGCACGAACCGGGACAGATCCGTTTTCTTATGGAAGCGCTCCTGCGAGGCATACACGTGAAGGCGCTCCTTGGCCCGCGTCATGGCCACGTAAAAAAGCCGCCGCTCCTCCTCGATATCCTCCTCCAGAACCGCCCTGCTGTGCGGCGTCACCCCTTCGTTCGCATCCAGGATATACACCACCCTAAACTCCAGCCCCTTTGCGCTGTGCATGGTGGCCAGCGTCACGGCATCCGTGTCGGCCCTGCGCAGGGCGGCCTGACGCTTCAGCTCCTCTGCGTACTCTGAAATATGGGCAAACCAGTCCTCAAACGTTTCAAACAGTGACGCGCTCTCCCGGAGCTGATCCGCTGTCTCAAAGAGCTCATCGGGCTTCATCCTGCGGAAGGCCGCGTACTCCTTCAGATAGCTGTCATAATCCATCCCCTGCCGTATGTAGTTCACCGCCGCCAGCGGGGACATCCTGCTTAAGGCCCTCAAATCATACTCAAGGCTCTCAATGCGCTCCAGGATCCAGTCCTTGTCCGCATAGCACGCCTTCAGCTCCTCAAAGGAAACCGTCTCCCGGCGGAAGCTGTCGCGGCTGATATAGCGCTTGGGGCGGTTGATGATTTTCAGGAAATCCTCCCTGCTCCGGCTTCCCTGGGCGATGCGGATATACGTCAGGATATTCGCGCTGATCCAGTGCTCAAACAGGTTGGGGATCGCATCCCGGGTGCGGAAGGGGATATTGTACTCCATCAGCCGCCCGACGAGCAGCCTTGGCCCCGCATTCGTCCGGTACAGGACTGCAATATCCGACGGAAGGAAGCCCGCCCGGAGATAGCCCTTGATCTCCTGCGCGATGCGCAGCGTCTCCTGCCCCGGATCCGGCCAGACCCTTGTAAGCACCTCGCGGCCCCTGGCCCCATTAGTGCGGATCTCCTTGGGGAAACGCTTCTGATTGCGGCCGATCAGGCGCAGGGCCGCGTCGGAAATCTCCTTTGAACACCGGTAGTTGATGTCCAGAAGCACGCGCTTTGCCTGCGGATAATCCGCCTCAAAGCCCAGCATGATCTCCGGCTTCGCGCCGCGGAAGCGGTAAATGGACTGATCGTCGTCGCCCACAATGAAAAGGTTGTCCTCCGGCCTTGCCAGCATCCGCACAATCTCGTACTGCAGCCGGTTAATGTCCTGAAATTCGTCGATCAGGATATAGCGGTACCGCTTCTGCCAGGCGGACAGAATATCCGGCCTCTGCAAAAACAATTCGCGGCACATCAGCATCATGTCGTCAAAGTCAATCAGCCCGGCCTTCCTCATCCGCTTCTCATATCCCTCATACATGGATCTAAATACCTCGTCCGGGCAGTTCTGCGAATAATAATGGCACAGATCCAGCATCTCGCCCTTAACGGAGCTGATCTCGCTCAATATGCCGGCGATCATCTCCTTTTCATCCTCCGGCTCCAGCCTGGCCTCCCGGATAAGCTCCCGGACGATCTGCGCCTGCTGATCCTCCCGGACAATATTCTCCGCGCTGTAGCGGTAGGCGAGCTTCAGAATACGGAAAAAGACGGAGTGGAAGGTGCCGAACACTGTATGGGAGGCCCCTTCTGACAGCTTCTCATACCGCTCCCTCATCTCCTCCGCCGCCGCCCTGGTAAAGGTGATCACCAGGATATCCGACGGATTCACGCCGCACTCCCCGGTCAGATAGCGCACCCGGTGGGTGATCACCGTCGTCTTACCCGATCCCGGCCCGGCCAGGACCATCATCGGTCCCGTCCGGTGGCGGATCGCCTCCTCCTGCGCCCTGCTAAAACCCATATCCTCTGCTTCTCATCTCTTTCTTTTGTCCTATGCCTCCAAAAGCTCAATGCCCCTGCGGATCCGCGCGAGCGATTCCTCCCTGCCGAGCACCTCCATGATCTCCGTCGCGCCGGCCGGCGTCATCTGCCTGCCCGAAACCGCCGTGCGGATCGGCCACATCACAAACCCGGTCTTCACATTCTCCCTTGCCACATACGCAGACAATACCTCATAGAGGGCGTCGTTTGAGAAATCCTCCTGCGCCTCCAGGATCGGAAGCACATCCTTTAACACCGCGAGCGACGTCTCCTTTGTGCTCTTCATCTTCTTGTGGACATACATCTGCGGATCATATTCCGGCAGCGCCTCAAAGAAATTGATATGCCCCTCAATGTCTAAAAAGGTCTCAATCCTCGTCTTCACCATCGCCGCGATCTTCTTCAGATCCAGATCCTTTGTGATCGCCTTCTTTAAATGCGGCATCGCCATCGCGTAGAAGCGGTCAAAATCCATGGCCTTAATATACTCGCCGTTCATCCACCTAAGCTTTACCATGTCAAACACAGCCGGGGATTTGCTGATATTCCTGTAATCAAATTCCTTCACCAGATCGTCCAGGGTGAAAATCTCCTGATTGCTGTCCGGCGACCAGCCAAGCAGGGCCACAAAGTTCACCACCGCCTCAGACACAAACCCCTGGTCAATCAGATCCTGATAGGAAGAATGGCCGCTGCGCTTGCTCAGCTTCTTATGCTCCTCATTCGTGATCGTCGGGCAGTGGATATACGCCGGGATCTCCCAGCCAAACGCCTCATAAAGGCGGTTGTACTTCGGAGCGGACGACAGATACTCATTCCCGCGGACCACATGTGTGATCCCCTGCAGGTGATCGTCCACCACATTGGCAAAATTGTAGGTGGGGAAGCCGTCGGACTTTAAAAGCACCATATCATCCAGCTCCGCATTCTCCACGGAAATATCGCCGTACAGCTCGTCATGGAAGGTGGTTCTCCCCTCTGACGGATTGTTCTGGCGGATGACAAAGGGCATGCCCGCCTTTAAATTCGCCTCTACCTCTTCCTTGGAAAGATGCAGGCAGTGCTTGTCATACGTCATGATCTCCTCGCCGTTCACCGTCCGCTTTAAGGTATTTAAGCGCTCCTGGGTGCAGAAGCAGTAATACGCCTCTCCCTTTTCGACCAGCATCTTTGCATGCTCCATATAGATGCCGGCCTTCTGGCGGTCGCTCTGCACATACGGCCCTGCCGGCCCGCCCAGATCCGGGCCCTCGTCATGCTTTAAACCCGTATCCTTCAGCGTGTCGTAGATAATCTCCAGAGCGCCCTCGACGAAACGCTCCTGATCCGTGTCCTCGATCCGGAGAAGATAATCTCCGCCCTCGTGCTTGGCAATTAAATACGCGTACAATGCCGTTCTCAAATTTCCCACATGCATCCGGCCGGTCGGGCTCGGGGCATATCTTGTTCTGATCTTTGTCATAGCTTTTTCACTCCTGATTGTTCATAATAATTGTATCGATTATATACCGAAATTGTAAAAAAGACAAGCGGTTATCCGTGTTGGCGGGGGGGGAATCGCAGGGGGCCGCCAGCGTCAGGTAGTATATCCAACGGAACCCCGCTTCCGCTCGGAGAAAAGCGCAGCGGTACTAGTACATCGTTCATAAAGCAACTCATAATATTTGTATTGCTTTATCAACGGATTATCAATAAATGGCGTAAATGCAAAACTATGAGCTATTTATTGTCTGCTATACTAGTGTTCCATCCAGCCAGTAATTGGATTGTCAGTGCCGTATATTTTGTCAGCCTGCAAGGCGGAGGAAGGAGGCGATGCGGTGGCATCGTTGACTGACGACAACGCAGCAGATGGCAAAATAGGCGGTTCTGACAATCCAATTACTGGCTGGATGGAACACTAGAGCGTGTTTGAAAAATCATTCCCGCCATCTGCACGCCCCACTTTGCGTGATATTTGCGCCAAATTCAGGTTACATAGCCCGCTATGCGCCCTTCATTTGGCGCAAATCTCCCACAAATTGTGACGCACATCTGTAAGAAAGCATTTTTCAAACACGCTCTAAGCTCGAAAAGACCTCGCTAAGTACCGGCGGTTTTCTACGGGTTCCTTATGGATATACTACCTGACGCTGGCTACGTATCCGGCGGCCCCTCCGCGGCTACCCCCGCGCCATCCCCAAAAGCGTACATGCCAGATTAAAGTAAATCATCAGGCTGCACGCATCCACAATTGTCGTGATCATCGGCGCCGCCATGATCGCCGGGTCAAGCCTGGCCACTTTTGCCAGGATCGGCAGCGTACATCCGATCGTCTTGGCAATGATCACCGTGCAGAACACGCTCAGCACCACGGTCAGGCAGATCAGCTCCTGTCCGGGGTACTGGAGAATCAGGCGCACGTAGTTGACCAGCGCCAGGACCAGGCCGCACATGCATCCGACCCGCACCTCTTTCCACATCACCTTAAAGATATCCGACGGCTCTACCTCCCCCACCGCCATGCCGCGGATGATCATGGTGCTGGCCTGGCTTCCGGAATTGCCCCCGGTGTCCATCAGCATGGGGACAAAGGAGACGAGCAGCGGGATGGCTGCAAAGGCTGCCTCGTAGCTGACCAGGATCCCGCCTGTGATCATGCTGCTCAGCATCAGGATCAGGAGCCAGGGGATGCGGTTTCCGGCAAGGCGGAAGACGCTCGTCTTTAAATACGGCTTTTCACTGGGAAGCATGGCCGCCATCTTTTCAAAGTCCTCCGTGGCCTCCTGCTCCATGACGTCCATCACATCGTCCACTGTGATAATCCCCACCAGCCGATCCTCCTGATCCACCACAGGGAGGCTCAGAAGATTGTACTCGTTAAAGGTGTCCACCACTTTTTCCTGGTCTTCGGTGGTGCGGGCTTTGATGACGCGGGTGTCCATGATATCCCCGAGAACCGTCTCGTAAGGGTTCATGAGCAGATCCTTGACCGTCAGAACACCCTCGAGCTGGCGCTTTTCGTCCATGACATAGCAGGTGTAGATCGTCTCTTTGTCCACGCCGTATTTGCGGATATAGGCAAAGGCCTCCTCTACGTTCATGGTCTTTTTCAGGCCCACATACTCTGCTGTCATCACACTGCCGGCGCTGTTTTCCGGATATTTTAAAAACTGGTTGATGAGCTGCCTTGTATCCGGGCTGGAATTCTTAAGCACGCGCTTTACAATCGTGGCCGGCAGCTCCTCCAGCATGTCCACCGCGTCGTCCACAAACAGATCATCCACAATACTGCGCAGCTCATTATCCGTGATGCTCGTAATAATGTGCTGCTGCTGCTCCACTTCCAGGCAGGCAAAAACATCCGATGCCAGCTCCTTGGGAAGCATGCGGAAAATCACCACCGTCTTCTCGGAATCCAGCTCTTCCATGAAGGAGGCGATATCCACCTCATTCATCTCCACCAGATGCCCTTTCAGCTCCCTGTATTTCTTTCCCGCCGTCAGGTCTAAAAGTGTCTCTAACTGATTCTCTTTTTCCAACATCTCGTTCTCTCCCTCCAAAATTCATCCTGCGATTTTGGAAACAGAAGGAACAGCCTCTCTCAAGCGGTGAAACGCGTCTCAACCGCTACGCCTTGTTCCGGCAGCGCGCACAACGAAAACACGAAGCGTACGCTGCCTTCGGTTCAGGGTGGCTGCCGTCTGATTCCGCCTTGCGGCTTCGGCCTTCCATTGTGTTCACTCCTTTCTTACCTGATATCTTTTTCAATTATAATAACTCAGCAGGAAAATAGCAACGGGGGTTTTGAATGTTTCCTGAACTTCTTGAGCGTGAACCGCTCTCCTCTCCGTCACAGCCGCAGATAATACCAGGGCAGAAATCCCCACCGGATGATTTTTATGACCGGTATAAACCTCGACAAATCCGCAAACACCGGGCACACGGCCAGGCTTCCAAGGATGAAAAACGGAATCAGGCCCGCAATCGCCTGCGGTTTTTTGACCACTGTCAGAAGCCCCCAGGAAAACACGGCGGCAGACGCGCCGTAAAGCGCAAGCGCAGCGCCTTCCCGGAACAGGGCTCCCGGCCCGCACGGCCCGGGAAGGCTGCCGGACACAGCAAAGCTCGTCAGCACAGACAGCGCCGCAAAGGAGACCGCAGCCCCGATCTGCATGAGCTGGCAGGCCGTTTTCCCGGCCCCTGTCATGGCCAGATACAGGCCGCGCCTCTCATCCTCTCCTGCTGTCACCGCAGCCCCCAGGCCCATGACCAGTATAAAGACAGCGCCCATCCCGCGCACCGGGAAGGAGGCAAGCGCCTGTGTTTCTTCCACAGCCGCCCCGGCCACCGTCTCGTACGCAAAGGCAAAGGTGCTCCCATTTTCCAGATATGCGTCGTAGAGCGGTTCCAGCTCCTCCCAGATCCCCTCTGCCGTGACGATCTCCCGCGCAGCGGCAAACGCCTCCCCGGAAACGGCGTACTGCCTCAGAAGCTCCCGTCCGTACACGGAGAAAAGGCCCGCGTACACGCTCTCTGAGGCGATCCCCGACGCCACGGTGGACGGCGATGTGACAACCCGGATTGCGCGCTTATAATCCCCGGCGTTCAGCCTCTCCTTAAGCCCCGCCGGAAAACAGTATCCGCACTCCGCGCGGCCCGCGGCCACGTCCGCGCGCAGGGCCTCCTCTGACCCGCACCTGTAAAAATCAAAGGACTGCGCTTCTCTAATAAGCGCGTCCGCCGTCTGCTCATTAAAATCGTCCCCGTCCGTATACAGGGCAATGGAAATGGTTCCCCCGCTCTCCTTCTCCGCGCTCCAGAACAGCCGCATCCCGATCGGCAGCGACAGGAGCAGGAGGAAAAACAGGGGCTTTTTAAACAGGCGTTTGCAGGAATAAACATACCATTTTGCGATCCATCTCACGTCTCTACCTTTGCTCCCTTCTGAGTTCGGATGACAGGAGGAATACGGCTGCCTCCAGCAAAAGAAGCTTTGCCGCGCTCCCGTTGGCCTCCCCGGTGATCATAAACCGAATCCCGTCCGCAAAAAACGCGGCAGGCGTCCATTTGCCGGCTGCCTGTACGGCCTCCGGCAAAAATACCGACGGGATGATTCCGCCGGACATAAAGAGCATGACCACCGTTGTCCCAAACAAAAGCAGGATGGCCGCCGTCTCATTCCGGCACAGCTCGTAGTGCAGGTGGATCCAGCCCGCGGCTGTAAGGCAGAGGAGAATCCCCATCCAGAACGCGGCCGCTCCCGCCTGAAAAAGCCCCCTGCAAGCGGCCAGGGCCGCCGGGACGGACAAAAACAGCAGGAGCAGAAAGCCAAGGCTGAACGTGCGCGCCGCCGTCCTCTGCACGCGGCCGATTCCGATGCGCATCAGCATCTCCTCCGTCGCCGGGCGGTACGGCCCCGCGATGCAGGCGGCGGGAATGCCGAGCAGAAGCAGTATGCCCACAACGGCAGATATCCCATAATACACCGCTGCGCCCACATCGCCGGCAGCGCTGACCTCCTCCTCCGAAAAGCAGCGCTCCCGGGTGAGCGCGTAGCGCAAAAACACCTCGTTCAGATCGCGCTCCGCCCGGGCGATGGAGGTCGTCATCTCACAGGTGTTCAGGTAATCGTCCGCTGCATAGATCCCGGCCTGGGCGGTTTTAAGCAGCGAGGTCCCGGCCCCGGTGAGTTCCTTAAACACCGCTGCCTCCAGCCCCGCATTGTCCGGCAAAACGACGGTCACCGGCACGTTGCTCCCGTCCATGATCCCCTCTACGAGTCCCTCCGGAAGCTCCAGGAGCGCCAGAAGCTCTCCGTCCTTTAGCTGCCTCCTGCCCTGCGCCGCTTCCACATACGTGAAATGGCACAGTCCCTTCACGCTGTCCAGGGAGGACACCATACGCATCGCCATCCTGGCCAGGGCGTCCTCCTCCGGCATCACGACGCCCACCTCAATCCGCCCCACAGCCCTGCCGCTGTACAAAAGCTTACTTGCCGAAAAAGCAATTGTGCCGGCCAGCACAACCAGCACAATTGCTCCTGTCAGAACATATGGGATACTTTTTAAGGTTCTCTTGCATTCCATCTGCAGGTAAATAAGAAAGGTACGCATCAGCCCTCCTACTGCATCCGGAGTATCAGTCCAAACAGGTTTCCGTAAACCTCCATCCCCACTGCCTGATACTCTTCCTCTGTCGCTGCCAGAATGTCAAAGGGGTCTCCCTCCGGAACCGTCACCTCTTCGGTCAGAGGGCCTGCCTCGCAGGAGCCGGAAAGCTCTATCGCCGGCCCCGCGCCGGCCATCGGGGATTCCACGCGGATCGAATCCATGTCGATCCGCAGGGATTCTCCCTTTTGGGGGATTTCGATCACGCCGTTTGACGAAAGCGAGCCCACGCTCATTTTTCCGCTCAGAAACGTAAGATCAAGCGCATAATCCCAGGCATCCCCGGCCGCCTCGCATGTGCTCTCACAGGAAATGCCAAAGCTCTCCCCGGCCGCCTCAACCGTTCCACGGATATACGTTTCCCAGCTCTTATCCTTCTCATACGCGCCGGTGCTTTCATAGGACAGGGCGACCGTCTTTCCATCCTCACCCTCAAGCTCCACGAAGGCAGTCATATTTGCGCCCATATTGTAGCCGCCTGCAAAGGCCGCCTCGCCGCGTATCTGGATCACCTCGCCCTCGATCTCGGCCGCGCTCTCAAAATCAAAGCCCGCCATCTTTTTGTCCTTCCTCACATAGACATTCATGGCCACGTCGCCCATGGATTCGTCGAGCTGCGCGAGAAACTTATCAAATTCGCCCTGCGCCATCTGCCACAGCTCCTGCTGCATCATCTCCGGCGACTGCGGCATCCCGATCCCATAGAGCGACTGCATGCTGCTCTGAAGCTCCCCTATCAGCTCCATATATTGGATGAAATCGCTTTTCAGCGTCTCGTCGCTTAAGAAAAACTCGCGGCTGACATCCAGGAAATCGATCATCGCGTCCTTGGTGATCACTACATGGTATCCGCTGCAGTCCACCGGCTTTTCATCGATGGTAAACTCCTTTTTCTCCGTCTTTTCAACGGTCATGGCCTCTTTTAGGTTATCAATGGCCCTGCTGCCCTCCTTGTAGCGCTCCCACAGCTCCTTTAAGTCAAACAGCTTCTGATCCCCGGCCGCCAGATCCATGCATGTCTCCATATAATGGCCGATCCCGCCCAGATCCATGCCGTACTGCTCCAGAACCGTTCCCAGATACGGCGATGCCGCGAGCTGTCCCTCCAGATCCTCGCCGTAGTTGAGCGTAAACGCCTTTGACGAGAGGGCCGGCACAGCCGCAACGAGCTGCTTCTCATCAAAGTACAGATCCATATCTGCCAGCTCCATGCCCCCGTACCCGACGCCGTACGACACAGACGCCTTCTTATTCTCTATGTCCTTCTTCATCCCGATCTCCAGGCTGCCTGTGGCCAGGCTGTTGACCGTCGGATTCATACAGCTCTCCAGCGTCAGGCTCACTGTGCCCTGCATGGAAGCCTTACTGAGCTTTTTCCCCAGCTCCCGGCTCCCGAACATCTCGTCCGCGGGGCTGAGCTGCTCCTTTTCCGTAATGCTTTTAAAAGCGTTGATCACGGTCTCCTTCGGATCCTCCCGCCGGGTCAGGGCAAACACACCGCCCGCAACGACAATGGCGGCCCCGGCTGCAAGGACGGGGATCACCCACTTTTTTCCCTGTTTCGGATCCTCTCCCGCAGCGGGCTCGCTTTTGCCTGTCTCAGCCTGAGACACGCCTGCGCCGCCCTGTAAAGCCTCCCCGGGAGCATTCTGCCCGCCGTCCTCCGTAAGTAAGGCGCGGCCGCACAGAGCGCAGACCTGGCTTCCATCCTCTATTTCCTGATTGCAATATGGACACTTCATCCTGATTCCTCCCTGATGTTATGCGGTTCCTTCAGTTATATAAGGTATAGTATAACACATTTTGGGCGTTTAGCGGGGATATCTTCACTATTTATGAATTTTGTAAGATCTCATAATGCCGGTTTTTCTTCAAAACAGCCGAATCAGCTCCTCTGTCCGAATCCCCGCGTGAACCTTTTCAAGCCTTCCTTCTTTTAAGACAAACAGCCCGGTGCATATCTCCAGCTCCCCCTTCTCATGCGACGTCAGGACAACGATCCCCCCCTGGCCCACATATGCCTTCACATAGCGCAGGATCTCCTCCTTTGCCGCCAGATCAAGGGCCGCCCCCGGCTCATCCAGGATCAGGACCGGGGCCTGGCCGGAAAGGGCTGAGGCGATGGAAAGGCGTTTCTTCTGCCCCCCGGACAGCTTTCCCGCCGGAGTACGCAGAAATTCCGACAGGCCCAGCGCTTTCCCGACGCCATGCTCCAGCTCCTCCTCCATCCGCCGCTTATCGCCCTTAAACCAGAGCCGATAATTATCTCTGGCCGAAAGCTCCGGGATCAGCGGCGCCTCCTGCGGCACATAGGCTGCGAACTTTTCAAACACACGCGGCGAGCCCGCTGCCTCCCTCCCGTCAAACCGGATGCTGCCCCGATCCGCGCGCTTCACCCCCGCAAGGATCGACAAAAGCGTTGTCTTACCGCACCCGTTTCCCCCCGCGATCCCGATACACTCTCCCGGGCGCGCCTCAAAGGAGACTCCCTTTAAAATAGCCCGTCTCTTATAGCTTTTACAGATATCCGTTACACTCAGCATCCTTTACCCCTTTCCCGGCTGCCCGCGCCACGCCGCCTTCCATATGAAAGAAAGCCGCCCGGGCCGCTATCTGCGGCCCTGTGGCAGCTTTCCTGTCAAACGCAATATTTCGTAACCATTCAGAATTTCAAATCCTTACACCGGATCCACCCGTTCCGGCTTCCGGCCTGCCCTGGGAGCCAGATCCCCCGGCTTCATACTCAGATTGATACGGCCCATCTTGTCAATCTCCATGACCTTTACCGTCACCTGGTCGCCGATATTGACCACATCCTCGACCTTGGCCACTCTCTTATCCGAGAGCTTGGAGATATGAACCATGCCGTCCTTGTTCGGGGACAGCTCCACGAACGCGCCAAAATTCATGATCCGGACTACCGTTCCGGTCAGAACCTGGCCCGGCTCGATATCCGTTACAATGCTGCGGATGATCTGGAGCGCCTTGTCGATCATCTCCTTATCTGTGCCGCAGACGGAAACGCTGCCGTCCTCCTCGATGTCGATCTTCACGCCGGTCTGCTCAATGATCTTGTTGATCACCTTGCCCTGCTTGCCGACCACGTCGCCGATCTTCTGCGGATCAATGGAGATCTGCACGATCTTCGGGGCGTACTGGTTGACTTCCTTTCTCGGCTCGGAGATCACCGGAGCCATCACCTCGTCCAGAATGTAAAGCCTTGCCTCCCTCGTCCTGGCGATCGCCTCCTCGATGATCGGCCGTGTCAGGCCATGGATCTTGATATCCATCTGGATGGAGGTAATGCCCTTATGCGTGCCTCCCACCTTGAAATCCATATCGCCGAAGAAATCCTCCAGCCCCTGGATATCGGTCAGCACAATATAATCGTCATCTGTATCGCCTGTCACAAGACCGCAGGAGATACCCGCCACCGGGGCCTTGATCGGAACGCCCGCCGCCATCAGGGACAGTGTGGAGGCGCAGATACTGGCCTGCGAGGTCGATCCGTTGGACTCCATCGTCTCGGAAACGGTGCGGATCGCGTAGGGGAACTCCTCCTCTGTCGGAAGCACCGGAAGCAGAGCCCTCTCCGCCAGCGCGCCATGGCCGATCTCGCGGCGTCCCGGCCCTCTGGACGGCTTCGTCTCGCCTACAGAGTAGGACGGGAAATTGTAGTGGTGCATATAGCGCTTGGACGTCTCGTTCTCATCCAGCCCGTCCAGCCTCTGCGCCTCGGAAAGCGGCGCCAGGGTGCAGATATTTAAAATCTGCGTCTGTCCTCTTGTAAACATACCCGATCCGTGGACTCTCGGAAGCATGTCGATCTCCGCTGCCAGCGGGCGGATCTCCGTAATGCCGCGGCCGTCGGGGCGTCTGTGATCCTTTAAAATCATCTTGCGGACCGTCTTCTTCTGATACTGGTAAATCGCCTCAGAAAGCACAGGAAGCCATTCTTCCTTCTCTGCGAACGCCTCCTCCAGGCGCTCGGTAATGGCCTTTATATTTGCCTCGCGCTTCTGCTTTTCGTCCGTAAATACAGCCTCTTCCATCTCCTGCGGAGTCACTATCTCCTTCATGGCCGCAAATAACTCCTCCGGAACGGCGCAGCTCTCATACGTGTGCTTCTCCTTGCCACACTCTGCCACAATGCCGTCAATGAAGCGGATGATCTCCTGGTTCACCTCATGGGCCTTGAAAATCGCATCGAGCATCACCTGCTCCGGAACCTCCTTCGCCCCGGCCTCGATCATAATCACCTTTTCCCTCGTGGAGGCCACGGTCAGCGCCATATCCGACGCCTGCTTCTGCCCATTCGTGGGGTTAATGATAAACTCCCCGTCAATCATGCCGATCTGCGTCGTCGCGCAGGGGCCGTCAAACGGGATATCGGAAATGCAGGTCGCGATCGCAGAGCCCAGCATGGCCGTGTACTCCGGGCTGCAGTCCGGATCCACGGACAGCACCAGATTGTTTAACGTCACATCGTTCCTGTAATCCTTCGGAAACAGCGGGCGCATCGGCCGGTCGATCACGCGCGCCGTCAGAATCGCATTCTCAGACGCCTTGCCCTCGCGCCGGTTAAAACCGCCCGGAATCTTTCCCACTGAATACAGCTTCTCCTCAAACTCCACGCTTAAGGGGAAGAAATCAATCCCGTCCCTTGGCTTATCCGATGCCGTCGCCGTTGAGAGCACCGTCGTATCCCCATAATGCATAAACGCAGCGCCGTTCGCCTGCGCCGCCACCCTGCCGACATCCACGGTCAGCATCCTGCCTCCTAATTCCATTGAAAAACTCTTATACACGTCTATCTCCTCTCTTTCCCTGCGCGGGCGGCATTTACGCGCGGCGGGCAGCATCTGCCCGCCATACCGGCGCCGCATTCAAAGCAAAACAAGTGTTTCTGTGGAAAGATACCGAAACTACTGCTCTGCGGGCAAACGAAAGCCATGCGCCGGACTTGCAGGCGCGCAGAGCGCGCCGGGATTTGTCCGCACAGCAGCGGTCTCGGGGCCTCTTCCACAGGGGCGGTTCCCGCATGCGCAAAAACCGCCGGACACTCAAATATCCCGCGGCAACAGGCGGACGCGCAAAACGCGTATCCCCCCGCTGCCCGCGGGAATCAACAACCGGGGCAGATAAGTCTCCCCGCTTTCTTCTTCCTTACTTTCTGATGCCCAGCTTCTCGATCAGCGCGCGGTAGCCCTCCAGATCCGTCTTCTTTAAATAATCAAGAAGGCCGCGTCTCTGTCCAACCATCTTTAACAGGCCGCGTCTGGAATGGTGATCCTTCTGGTTCGCCTTCAGATGCTCGGTCAGCTCCGTAATCCTGGCAGTCAGAATCGCGATCTGAACCTCCGGTGAACCGGTATCCTCCGGCTTTCTGCCGTACTCAGCAATAATGGCCGCTTTCTTTTCCTTTGAAATCATGGTAATATGTCCTCCTTATAATAAAATCCCCACCGCGCGCTCCGTTTATGTCAGGAGTTCTCAAAAAACCGGGCGCCGGCGTTTCCATACCGGGTTAGTATAGCATAGAACGGTTGGGGTGTAAACCCGTTTTATGTATATTTTTAAAATCCGGTCTGCTAGAGCGTGTTTGAAAATTCATTCCCGACATCTGCACGCCCCACTTTGCGTGAGATTTGCGCCAAATTCAGGTTACATAGCCCGCTATGCGCCCTTCATTTGGCGCAAATCTCCCACAAATTGTGACGCACATCTGTCAGAAAGCAATTTTCAAACACGCTCCAGACCGGAAAAATGCGACTTGCTTATGTCATATTCCTGATGCTAAAATGAAGCAAAGGAGGAATCACATATGCCATTTACCGAACTGTGCATCTATCAGGTCAAGCCGCAGAAGGCGGCGGAATTTGAAGCTCTGATGTCTGAAGCCAGACACATTCTGGAGAAACAGGAGGGGCTGCGTTTGCTTCGTCTTGTCAGACGCGGGTACCGCATCGACATGGAGCAGATTAAAGAAGGGCTTCCCCCTCTTAAAATCACCCGCATTGTAAAAAGCGTTAAATATATGCTTTTCTGGGAATTTGACACCAGGGAACACTATGGGGCGGCGCAGAAAAGCCTTTACGACAGCTATTGGAAATCAATCGAACGGTGTCTGATCGCCCCGCATGACAAATATTTAGGAGAGGAGCTGTTTGCATGGAACCATCCGGTTGCGGACTGAACGGTATGGAATGCCCCGTCTGTCAGGCAGGCAGCGTAACACGATGCAGATAGACAGACTGATTCAAATCGTATTTCTCCTGCTGAGCCATGAGCACAGAACAGCAAAGCAGCTGGCAAAGGAGCTCTGTGTTTCCACCCGCACGATTTACAGGGACATCAACGTCCTCTCGCTTGCAGGCATACCCATTACGTCGCAGAAGGGGTATGGCGGAGGGCTGTCGCTGCTGAAGGGCTATTCGCTGGACAAGTCCTATTTCACTCAGGCCGAGCAGCGCAATATTGTACAGGCGCTGCAAATCCTGAAGTCATCCAATTACCCTGACGCGGATAAAGCCTTAAACAAGGTTGCCGGACTGTTCAGCCACAAGCTGCAGTCCGAATGGCTGGAGATTGATTTCTCGTATTGGGGCAGCCCCGAACAGGAGAAACACCACATCACAGCTTTAGAGCGCGCTGTCATCAATAAGTATGTCATTACCTTCACATACTTCAATTCCGAGCTGCAGATAACCGCGCAGACGGTTGAACCGCTGAAGCTGGTTTTCAAATCGCACGCCTGGTATCTTATCGCCTACTCCCAGCGCAGACAGGAAATCCGCACCTATAAAATGTCCCGCATAAGGGAGCTCCGGATAACCGGCCAGTTGTTTGACCGTGAACTGCCGGCAGATTTTTCGCTCGCTCCCTCCTGCCGGGAAGAATGCAGCGCGCCCATGTTCACACTGCATTTTTCAGAAAAGATCGCTTATAAAGTCTATGATGAATTTCAGGAAAAATACATCAAAAAACTGGAAGACGGAACCCTGGAAGTACGGTTCCGATACCAGTTAAGCGACTGGACCTTCCTCTATCTGCTGTCATTCGGCGAGTATGTTGAAATCATCGAGCCCGCTGAGGCAAGGACGATTTTACAGGAAAAAGCGCGGAAGATATATTCTATGTATGGATGAAGGGCTGGATTCATTGTGAGAGGGCCGCCAGGGCCGGCTTCCATATCCGGCAGAAACCCCGCTTCCGCTCGGAGAAAAGCGCAGCGGACGCTAAGCTCGAAAAGACCTCGCTAAGCGCCGGCGGTTTTCTACGGGTTTCTGCCGGATATGGAAGCCAGCCCTAGCTACGTGATCGGCAGGCTATGAGATATTAAAAAGAATGTTGCTTCAAATCATAGTGTTTGGGGTATTTCCGGAACCTGACCATCGTTGGAAATAAGGAAGACTTTCATGCAAAATCTTCTCAAACCTCCGTCAAAATTACTTTATGTGATATTGCAGCTCATAAGAGGATTTTCAAGAAGGTTTGGGATTCTTCCCAGCAAGCCTGCTGTAACTTTATCATCCCTTTTCCGGTGGATATGTTACGCAACAGAACGTTGTTTTGTCGGGGTTAGATAAAATCCTTATCTCCAAGAAAGCACGCCCATAAAGCCGCCTGCAGCAAGGCTCATTTCGTTCCTATTGCGTAACATACGAGCACAAAAAGCGGTGTTCCTTTCTCCCTGTTATGGGATTAGAGAAACACCGCGTCTGTGCTGTATTCAGTTTTATTTTATACTGTGCCGGTATAAGAGCGTGTTTAAAAGATGCTCTAGGCCCACAGGATTCCAGGCCCGCCGATAACATAGCCAGCGACCGCTTCTATATCCATCAGAAACCCGTAGAAAACCGCCGGCGCTTAGCGAGGTCTTTTCGAGCTTAGCGTCCGCTGCGCTTTTCTCCGAGCGGAAGCGGGGTTTCAGATGGATATAGAAGCGGTCGCTGGCGGCCCTCCCACAATCAACCAGGGCCTGCCATCCTCACGCTCCCGGCCCTCCCCCCGTATTCCCCGGATCCGATCCCGGCCCGGCAGGCCCCCCTTCCGCGGGCGTCTCCGACTGTCCCGCCTCCGGAGGCGCCGGAGCCGGCGCTTCGGTCGGAGCCGGCTGCGTCTCCGCCGGAGCGGTCTCTCCGGGCGTCGGTGTCTCGCTTCCCGGGCCGGCCGGCTGCGCGGGCGTCTCCGCCGGGGCCGATGGCTGCGTCTCTGTCACAGGCGGCTGTTCCGGCGCGGCCGGCTGTGTCTCGGCGGGCGGCGCGGGAACGGCCGGAGCCGGGGTGCTCCCCGCGCGCTCTGTCCCTGACAGATTGTAGCAGATCACCGGCATTCCTGCCTGTATATTCTCATAAATCGTCTTTGCCACGCTGTGGGGAAGGTTGATACAGCCGTGGGAGCCGTTTGTCCGGTAGATGCTCCCGCCGAAAGCCCCTCTCCATTTGGCGTCATGCATGCCGATCCCGCCGTTAAACGGCATCCAGTAATCCACCGGCGTCCTGTAGTTTTCCCCTTTCAGGACAGCATTTCTCTGCTTATACGTCAGCGGATACGCGCCGGCCGGCGTCCCCCATCCCCTCGCAAGGTTTCCGGAGACAAAATCCGATTCCACCAGCAGCTTTCCGTCCTTATACATGTACAGGTGCTGGGCCGTTAAATTGATCTCCACATACGTATTTCCATAATCATTCCCGTCCCGGCTGGCGGCTCTCTGGCCGTAAACCGGCTCGCGCGTCTGGCTCTCGCCGGAGAGGATGTCCGCTATAAGCTGCTTCGTCTCCTCCGCCTGGTTGATCCGCCAGCCGTACGTGCCTCCCTTAACCGTGAGCTCCGCGCCGGAAGAGGTGCGGATCGTTTTCGCCTTGTTGGACGTATTATACTCAGCGGCCAGCTCCGCGACATAGGCGGCCGCCATTTCCTCATTTACCGCCAGATTTCCCGCCTCATCCGTGGTCAGCCATTCATGGATCCGATCCCCGCCCAGCGTCTCCGTGCGGGAGCCGAACTGATAGTTGATCTCCATTTTTGCATAGCGGTTTAAGGCCTCCAGGCGCTCTGACAGCTCCGGGCTGTCCCGGCGGACTGCGGCTTCCCTGTAAACCCCGGCCTCTGAAAGGGAAAGCCTGCTCTTAAGGCCCCTGACCGCCTCCTCAAGCGCCTCCTTAAAGGCCGCCCCGTCTATCTCTGTGCCCGGTTCCTCAGGGATAATCCGGTATCCCTGTCCCGGCGTATATTCCGAAATCGATGCGTCCACAGCCGGCCGCATCTGCGACGGATCCATACACGAAAGCGATGCGATCCGCTTATCCAGGGCCTCCTCGTCGTAAACCACCATGGCGTCGATCGAATACGAGGCGGGATTTAGCTGGTAATCCAGCCAGGCATACGGATTCTGTGTCTGAAGGATCCAGTCAAGGCTGTCGTCAAATTCCGGCCGGAGGCCAATCTCCGATCCGGTAATCTGCTCCGTCCTTCCATCCCCTGTCTCAATCGTAAGCGTATACCCCTCGATCTCAGAAGCGATCATGGACTTTACCTCATCCATGGTCTTTCCCGACGCATCCAGGCCATTGATGCTGGTATTCGGGAAGAATGCCTCCCTGTACTGCTGAGCCATATATGCATACGCGCCCCCGCCGCCTGCCAGGACCGCGGCCGCAATGCATGCAGCCGCAATTCCCGCCTTCTTTCCAGCCGGCCTTTTATGTGATTTTGCTCCTGTCTTCTTCTCTGTATCCGGCATGGAAGCCTCCTTTGTATATTCCTTCCGATCCGCCGGCGCGCCGGCAGGTCCGGTCCCGGACGCCATGGATTCTCTTCCTTTACGCCCCGCCTTTCCCCGGCTCACGCCCCGTCTGACGGCCTCTCTGCTCCCGGCGGCCTCCCCGCTCCCGGACGGAAACGGGCCATGGCCCGTCTCTTTCGGCCGCTCTGTCATTCTGCTTTCATCTGCCATTTCTGTTCTCCCTCAACCGGCCGGCTTTATCCGGCCATCCGTCTATTGTATAGAACTTTAACGGCAAAGTCAACTTCGATCTGATTTACCTGTCTTTTTCCGCATCGCAGCAGACAAAGGGCGCCGGCCTGCCGTAAGCATTTTCCCCGGGCTCCGATGGCCTGGTTAAAAATATGATATCCAGAATGTTGAGGATAAACCCCGCCAGGATGAGCAGGCCGCTGAACGCCATGAGCCCGTAAAAGCCCGCCTCACTGGCAGAAGCGTCTGCACAGATGGCATAAAACAGCAGGGTAATCACCGCCGTCACACAGCCTGACACATGGCAGATCCTTCCGGATGCGTCAATGAGGACCGCCATCCAGCCCGCTTCCCCGCAATCGTGGTATCTGCGCACCGCCGCAAACAGCATGGGAAAAAATACGGCGATTTTCCACACAAGGATCCCGAGCGAAGCAAGCCAGTACAGATGCAGATTGTCGTTTAAAAACAGGATTTTATTGAAAATGCCCAGAATGACATTGATCACAAAAATCCCCAGCCATGCCCACCAGTAGCCCGCCCTGGAAAGCCTGCCGCGCGGATTAAACGAATTCCTGAATACATCCCTCAAAGCGTAACCTATATATTTTATACGCGTCGCCTCCTGTCCCGTTTTATCTCAGATTCTATTATACTGCAAACAGGGCGCGGACGGAACCGGTATTCTAAAAAAAGGGCCGCCTGTCTCCGGCGGCCCTGCAGCAATTCCCTGGAGCGTGTCTGTTACAGTCCCCGCCCGTTTCGCGGAACGCAAGGCTCTTAATAGTTCTCCGCATGCACCTCAAAATAGCTCTGCGGATGCGCGCACGTCGGGCAGACCTCAGGCGCTTTCTCTCCAACCACAATATGCCCGCAGTTGCGGCACTCCCAAACCTTCACCTCGCTCTTTGCAAACACTGCGGCTGTCTCCACATTCTTAAGCAGCGCCCTGTAGCGCTCCTCGTGATGCTTCTCGATCGCCGCTACCAGACGGAATTTCTCCGCGAGCTCCTTAAAGCCCTCTTCCTCCGCCGTCTTCGCAAAGCCCTCATACATATCCGTCCACTCGTAATTCTCCCCGTCCGCAGCAGCAGCCAGGTTCGCGGCTGTATCGCCGATGCCGTTTAACTCCTTAAACCACATCTTGGCGTGCTCCTTCTCATTGTCCGCCGTCTTCAGAAACAGGGCCGATATCTGCTCAAAGCCTTCCTTTTTGGCCTTGGATGCAAAATATGTATACTTGTTGCGCGCCTGTGATTCCCCCGCGAAAGCCGCCATCAGATTCTGCTCTGTCTTTGTTCCTGCATACTTCGACATATATATGTCCTCCTTCATAATGATAATTAGAAAATAACCGCGGCTCCGATCCGCCCCGGAGGGCCAAAGCCGCGGCGCATTCCGCAAAACTGCCGTTTTTCTCCCGTAACCGCTCAGACACGCGCTAAGCCGGTTACGCTCCTGTGCCTATTTATTAAAAATATCCTTCAGCTTACTCTTCTTATGCTGCTTTTCCCCGTCCGGCGCGATCCCGTTCATCGCGTCGTCAAAGCGCCGCAGGGCCTCCTTCTGCTCCTCGTTCATGCGCTCCGGAACCTGCACCACCAGGGTCACAAAATGATCGCCGCGCACATTGCGGTTGCGCAGCGACGGCACGCCCTTGCCCTTTAAGCGCACCCTGGTATCGGTCTGCGTGCCGGCCTTTACCTCGTACTCCACCTCGCCGTCCACGGTCTTGATGCGGATGGGGCCGCCGAGCGCCGCTCTGGCAAAGGAGATCGGAACCGTGGAATAGATGCTCGTATCCTGCCGCTTGAAGACCGGATGCGGGGATACCACGATCTCCACGAGCAGATCGCCCCTCTCGCCCCCGTTTTGTCCCGGCTCGCCGTTGCCGCGGTCGCGCAGGCTCTGTCCGTTGTCGATTCCGGGCGGGATCGTGACCTTGATCGTCTTTCTTTTCGTCACAAAGCCCGTGCCGTAGCAGTCCGGGCACTTTTCCTTGATAATCTTTCCGGTTCCCGAGCAGTCCGGGCAGGTCTGGACATTCTGGATCTGTCCGAAAAAGGACTGCTGGGTGTACATGATCTTGCCTTTTCCGTTACATTTCGGGCAGGTCTGGGGCTGTGTCCCTGATTTCGCCCCGCTCCCGCCGCATTTATCGCAGGATTCCTTTAAGTTTAAGGTCAGCTCCTTCTCACAGCCAAAAATGGCCTCCTCAAAGGTGATGCGGACGCTGGTCCGCACATTGGCGCCGCGCATGGGGCCGTTGCCGCGGCCTCCCCGGCTGCGCCCGCCGCCGAACAGATCGCCGAATATGTCGCCGAATATATCGCCCATGTCAGCCCCGCTGAAATCGAAGCCGCCAAAGCCGCCCGCGCCCCCTGCGCCTCCCTCAAACGCCGCGTGGCCGAACTGGTCATACTGTCTTCTCTTCTCCGAATCACTGAGTACGGCGTATGCCTCGGACGCCTCCTTAAACTTCTCTGCAGCCGCCTGATCCCCTGGATTGGCGTCGGGATGATATTTTTTAGCCAGGGCCCTGTACGCCTTTTTCAGGGCCGCCTCGTCCGCATCCCTGGAAACGCCCAGCACCTCATAATAATCTCTCTTGCTTTCTGCCATGTCAGGTCTTCCTTCCTAAACGCCCGTAAAGGGGCTTGGGCCGCGCCCAATCCCCATCACGTCTTTTCCTTCATCTGCGGCGCCGCCGTTTCGGATCCGCGCGCCGCAGATTTTTACATCTTTCGTATTTTACACTTCTTTAAAGTCCCCGTCAACCACATTGTCATCCTGCGGGGCGCTGCCCATATCCGGTCCCGGCTGCGGGCCTCCCTGCGCGCCGGCAGCTCCTGACTGCGCCGCCTCATATACCTTGGCAAACAGAGCCTGCGCGCTGGACATCAGCTTCTCGCGTCCTGCTTTGATCTCCTCTACCTGCGCGTCCGTCATCTGATCCACAGGAGCCCTGTTGATCGCTTCCTTAAGGGCGTTTAAATCCGCCTCTACCGCCGCCTTGTCGGACGCGTCAATCTTATCTCCTGCGTCCTCCAGGGCCTTCTCGGTCTGGAAGACCATGGAATCCGCCTCATTCCTGGCGTCAATGGCTTCTTTTCTCTTCTTATCCTGCGCCTCGTACTCCGCCGCCTCTTTCACGGCCTTCTCGATATCCGAGTCGGACATATTGGAGCCGGAGGTAATGGTGATATGCTGCTCCTTGCCGGTTCCCAGATCCTTTGCGGATACGTTTACAATGCCGTTTGCGTCGATGTCAAAGGTCACTTCAATCTGCGGAACGCCTCTTCTGGCAGGAAGGATACCGTCCAGGCGGAAGTTGCCGAGCGTCTTATTATCCTTTGCAAACTGTCTCTCGCCCTGTACCACATGGATGTCAACCGCAGTCTGGTTGTCGGCCGCTGTGGAGAAGATCTGGCTCTTCTTGGTCGGGATCGTGGTATTTCTCTCAATCAGGCGCGTCGCAACGCCGCCCATGGTTTCAATAGATAAGGACAGCGGGGTAACGTCCAGAAGCAGGATATCGCCTGCGCCGGCGTCGCCTGCCAGCTTGCCGCCCTGTATAGCCGCGCCGATGGCCACGCACTCATCCGGGTTTAAGGATTTGCTGGGCTCCTGTCCGGTGAGCTGCTTTACCTTCTCCTGTGCGGAGAGCATACGGGTGGATCCGCCGACTAACAGCACCTTCCCCAGCTCCGAGGCGGTGAGTCCTGCGTCCTTTAACGCATTCTGCACCGGAATCGCGGTCCGCTCAATCAGATCTCTCGTCAGCTCATCAAACTTCGCGCGGCTTAAGTTCATGTCCAGATGCTTCGGCCCCTCGTTCGTGGCTGTGATAAACGGCAGGTTGATGTTCGTGGTCGTGGCCGAGGACAGCTCCTTTTTCGCCTTTTCCGCCGCTTCCTTAAGCCTCTGCAGCGCCATCTTGTCGCCAGAGAGATCCGTGCCCTCATTCTTCTTAAACTCATCGATCATCCACTGCGTAATGCGGTTGTCAAAGTCATCGCCGCCCAGGCGCGTATCGCCGTTTGTGGCCAGAACCTCGATCACGCCGTCGCCGATCTCAATGATGGAGACATCAAAGGTGCCGCCGCCCAGATCGTATACCATGATCTTCTGCTCTTTTTCATTGTCCAGGCCGTAGGCCAGAGCCGCGGCCGTAGGCTCATTGATGATACGCTTTACATCCAGGCCCGCGATCTTGCCCGCATCCTTGGTCGCCTGGCGCTGCGCGTCGTTAAAGTACGCCGGTACGGTGATGACCGCCTCTGTCACCTTCTCGCCCAGGTAGCTCTCCGCGTCCGCCTTGAGCTTCTGCAGAATCATGGCCGAGATCTCCTGCGGCGTATATTTCTTATCGTCAATGCTGACCTTATAATCGGTGCCCACATGTCTCTTAATCGAGGAAATGGTCTTCTCCGCGTTTGTCACTGCCTGGCGCTTCGCCGGCTCGCCGACCAGCCTCTCCCCGGTCTTTGTAAAGGCCACGATCGACGGCGTGGTCCTCACGCCCTCCGTGTTGGCGATTACCACCGGCTTGCCGCCCTCCATCACTGCCACACAACTGTTTGTCGTACCTAAATCAATGCCAATAATCTTACTCATCGTCTTTTTCCTCCTGAATTTCAAACATTCGCGATTGTCCTGTTATTCAAATATATGATATGATGTTGGGGGCAAAAGGCCTTTTGACCCCTCTGATACCGGATTGCTCCGTACGTTGTACTCCCGCAATCCTCAAAAACATTCAAAATCCGCCCTGATCGGGCTGCTTTTTCATGTTTTTGGCGGGTCCCAGGTTCAAAAATCCTCCTGCAGGCAGGCCTGCATCGGATTTTAGACCTTTTGACCCTGGTATCATGATATTAATTGGCCACCTTTACCATACTGTGCCGTATCACGCTGTCGCGGTAGAGATAACCTTTCTGAAACTCCTCTGCAATGATGTTCTCCCCCAGGCTCTCATCCTCCACATGCATCACCGCATTGTGGAAGCTGGGGTCAAAGGGCTGGCCGGCCGCCTCAATGGGCTTTACGCCGGCGTCCTCCAGCATCTTCATGAGCTGGCGGTAAATCATATCCATGCCGTCCGCGAAGGCCGTCTTCTCTCCCTCCGGAACGGCGGCCAGCCCGCGCTCAAAATTATCGACCACCGGGAGCAGCTTCTCAATGATATCCTTTGCCCCGATCTCATACATGGCGGTTTTTTCCCTCTCCGTCCTCTTGCGGTAATTGTCAAATTCCGCCATAGAGCGCTTCAGGCGATCCGTCAGCTCCTCAATCTGCTCATCCTTTTTATCCTTTTTCCTGGAAAAAAATCCCTTCTTCTTTCCGGCCTCCGGGCCGTCGGAGGAATCGTCTTCCGGGCCTCCGGGCCCGCTCTCCATCGGATCCGCGCCCTCTGCTTCCAGCGCGCCGCCTTCGTTCTCCCCGTTATCTGCCTGTGTTTCCCCGGCGTTTCCGGCTTCCTCCGGATCCGCCTCTCCTCTGCCATATTCCATCTGCGCCCCGCCCGGGCCGCCTGCCTTTGTCTCTTTATCCTTCATCTCTTCGCTCACTTTGCAAATCACCTTTCTTCCTGATTAAATGTATCCTCCAGTTGGCTCATCAGCGACCGAAGGGTTGATACCACCTTGTCATAATCCATCCGCTTGGGGCCGATGATCCCGATCGTGCCCCGCAGGCCTCCTCCCAATTCATAATTGGCAGTTACCACGCTGCAGTCCTTCATGGACTGCACCGGCGTCTCATTTCCAATATAAACCTGAATCCCGTTCTTCTTCTCCGCATCCGCGTCATTTGACAGGAGTTCTTTTAAAAGCTCCTTCTGCTCCAGCGTGCCGAGAAGCTGGCTGGCCCGCTCTCCGTCGCTCAGCTCCGGATATTTAAAAATATTCGTCGCGCCCTCGGTGTAAATCTGCAGATCCTCCTCATTGGCCCGGATAGCCTCCGCCACCTCATTCAGGACCAGATCCACCACCTCGCGCCTCGGGCCCGCCTGCTCCTTCATCCGGCTGATCACATCCAGATTGATCTGCTCAATCGTCAGGCCGATCAGGCTGTTGTTCAGAAGGATATTCAGATTCAGGATATCCTCGTCCGTCAGTTCCGCGTCCAGGCGGGCAATGGAATTCTTAATGATATTTCCCTCCAGGACGGTTACAATCAGAAGCTTTCCCGCCTCCACTCTGGAGAGCTGGATAAACTTCAGCTTTGTCCGGCGGTACTGGGGACCGCTGATCAGCGTGGCGTAATTGGTGTTTGCCGCTAACAGCCTTGCGAGCTGCTTCAGCAGAAGCTCCACCCGATCCACGCGCTGTATCACCATGTCGCGCATCTGCGTCACTTCATGCTCCTTCTCCTGGATGAGCTGATCCACATAGAAGCGGTATCCCTTGTCAGAGGGTATCCGTCCCGCCGAGGTATGAGGCTGCATAATGTACCCCATCTCCTCCAGATCCGACATCTCATTCCGAATCGTTGCCGAGCTGAGCTGCAAATCCGAGTATTTCGATATGGTTCTGGAACCAACCGGCTCGCCCGTCTCCAGGTAAGTCTGAATAATGGCTTTCAGTATCCGTATCTTTCTCGCGTCCAGCCCCATGCGCCGCACATCCTTTCTTCATACGCCGGCCTTCCTCCTGCGCGCTGGCCTGTTCAGCGGTTATCAGAAGACACTGAACGGGGAAATGCCGGGTAATTTGTTTTTGTTAGCACTCGTTCATGTGGAGTGCTAACATCTACAATTCATACTATATTACTTGTGCGTGCGTTTGTCAACCTGTTTTTTTAATTTTTGCGGATTTTGCGGTCTGCGCGCCCCGCAGAGCGTGCGGCTGCCCGCCGCCCGGCAGAGAGGGGAACCGTAACAAAATTTACCTGAAACCCCCTCATTTTCCCACTTTTACTTGACATTTAACAGTTTTGTAATATAATAGTAATGTATCTATTAATTAACGGATTGTGAGGAACATCATGAAAGCAAGAATAAGCCATGGATTTTCCGCAGTGATCCTGGCTGTCTGTTTTGTGTGGATCGCCGCTTTCTCTTCCTTTGCCTCTGTGGACGGGGCGCTGTCGGAGGCGGGGGAGTCGGTTATCAGCGGATGGGCAGCCGATGCGGAGCATCCTGACAAGAGCGTTCCTGTCGTCCTCTGTGTATACACGGATGGAAGCAGAGAACCGCAAGAACTTGTAAAAGTGACTGCAGACCAATACCGTACTGACTTGACAAATTCTGCTGCGAATGGAAAACATGCATTCTCCTATAAGGTTGACTGGGACAAGCTCGAAGGGCATTCCTTTATGATTGAAGCCTATGCCGAAACCGATGAAGGCAGAGTGCGCTTATACGGTTCTCTCCGATATACAAAAAAGGAAGCTGCTGTCACGGTCGCCGCCACCGGTTCCGGGCCGTCCGGGAATACCGGGCCGGGCTCGAAGGAAACGACGCAGGATACGGCCAGGCGCGGCGCTCTCCTGGGGATTTTTGAGACAACAGCGTACTGCACATGTAAGCAGTGCTGTCCGAACGGGACGGCTCTCACGTATTCCGGGACCGTTCCCAAGGCGAACCATACGATCTCGGCTGATATCACGAAATATCCCCTTGGAACCAAACTGATGATCGGCGATGTGGTTTATACCGTGGAGGATATCGGCTCCACGATCGTCGGCAACCGCCTTGACATTTATTTTTCGACGCACGAAGAGGCTCTGGACTATGGAGTGCAGTCGGTCGAGGTCTATGCAGTGGAATAACGGATACATAAAAAGAGCGGAGGCGCAGAAGCCCCCCGCTCTTTTTATGCATCTGTTACGCTTCCTCCACGTACCAGATTTCCTGCGCGCCGTTTTCCCTGCTGTGCCAGCACGCGCCCTCCAGCGGTCCGCCGGCCGTGTTGTCCAGAAAATACCAGTCGCCCGGTTCGTCCCCTGACACGACCCGCTCCCCGTTCCAGCGCTGCCAGCCTGTGATCATCAGCCCGTCCCCTGTAAATAAATACCAGTGATGGTTGATCAAAAGCCATTGATTCGCCGCGTACGTTCCATCCTCCTTCCTGTAGCGGTAGCGCCCGTTTTCGAGCCTCTCCCATCCGGGCTGTGACGGCGCAGGCGGCATACACAGGGTATCTTTAAATGCCTCCCAGGTATGGCCTGTATGGTTGTATACAAACGGATTCGGACATATTTTTCCGGTGACGTCATAATGCCGCACCACATGATCCGCCCGGATATGGTACTTCTCCATCAGCATCCGCGTCAGCTCAGACGCAGAGCGGACCGTGGCATCCTCAAAATACCAGTCCCGGCTGTCCGCCGCCTTGCTGCCTTTATTGCGCACGCACAGCTCAATGCCGATGCTGTTGGAATTGCGGCACTCGTCATGCCGGTATGATTTTGCGCCGCAGTGCCAGGCGATATTCTTTTCCTCAACGGACTGCCATATTTCCCCGTCAAAGCCCACAAAATAATGCGCGCTGGCCCCGATGTAGCGGCTGGCGTAATACTCGCAGTTCGCCTTTGCGCCCCCGGTGGCCCCTACATAGTGGATCACGATGTAGCGGATGCGGGATGCGGAGCCGTTTGAATAATTATAGGGAGTCAGCAGACGATTTATATCCATAATCAGATCCCCTCCATTCTTCCGGAAAATCCCATTTCATCCACATCAAAGCTTTCCCGGAATTTTTTCAGCATCTCAGCCGACATCTCCTTTACCGCCTCCTGCAGGGCTTTGAGCTCGATTTTGCTCATATTTTTTGTATTAAAACTTTTTAACGCCATAAAACGATTCCTTTTTTATATTGTCCCTATATTCTATGCACCCTGTGGACATGGCGCGCCGGTTTTCTGCCGGATTTTCGTTTCCGGCCCCTTTGGTGCGTACATTCATACTATTCATCCGCTTCCCTCTCCCGGATTTCCTCCTGCTCAGGGAGCTCCTCCTGCCCGCGCTGCTCCGCTTTTTCCCTGTTGCGCTTCTGCAGGGCGGCCTTCAAGCGCTCAATATGGTACTTTTTATATTCCATGGTGGAGTGGAAATAATAGTCCATGGTAATCTTGATATCCGAATGGCCCAGGATCTCGCTGAGCGTCTTCGGATCCATCCCGATTGTGATGCAGCGGGTGGCAAAGGTATGGCGAAGGGAATGGAAATTCAGGTAGCGGACGCCCGCCGCCATGGTATATCTCCTGTACTGATACTGGAAGGTTCTCGGCTCCATGGGAAGCTGCGCATCGCCGGAGAGAAAAAACTGTTCCGGCTTCGACTTTTTTTCATATTCGCGGATATACGGAAGCAAAAAAGACGGCACCGGAACAAGACGGTTGGAAGAATTGCTTTTAGGCGCTGTAATAATCAGATTGGAATGGGGCCCGGGAGCCGTATCCGAGGCCCGGGGGAGATTGGGGACGAACCCGTTTAAGTTCCCCTTCACCCCGGCCGTTTCCCAGGCCCGGCTGGTGCGGGAAAGGCGCTGCGTCGTGTATTTTACATGGATAAAGCCCTCCTCTGTATTCATATTTTCCCATTTCAGAGCGCAGATTTCCCCCAGACGCAGGCCGGTGTACAGGCATAAGTAAATTCCCACAGTGGTGATATTGATATGGCGCTTCATATATGCCTCCAGCGTCTGCTGCTCCTCCTCCGAATACACCTGCACCACATTTTTCTGCTTTTTCAGGCCCGGGAGAATGTGCACCTCCCGCCCGATCAGGCGTCTCTGATAGGCGTCGTTCATCACAGCGTTGACAATCATAATCATACAGCGGATGCTGCCCTCAGACAGAAGCCCCTCTGCCTCCATCTGAAACAGGATCTCCCTGTATTCCTTCAAACGCTCGATGCTCACATCCTGCACGCATTCCCCCTGGAAATAGGGAATAATATACTTGCAGGACATCCGGTAGTATTTCACATACGTGGACGGCGCGCGCATCATCTTAATCTCCTCCAGCCAGGACAGCAGAACCTCATTGAATTGTTTTTCTTCCTTTCTCATTTGTACATCCTCCGTAAAATATTTATGTACCCTCAGAATCCCGCCGCACCTGGATTTGCGGTGATGTTTGTCCGGGACGCACAAATTTACGGGGCGTACGCAAAACGTACGCGGATTCCATCTGGATGCGTCCGGCACAAAATCAGCAGCCAAGGCAGGTATGGAAAGACTTCCGGGAGCGCATGTCTGATAGCCTTTTACAAGGACACGAAATGTTTGCCCCTCTCTCCCCCTGTCGCCAAACGGAGGATTCTATCCATATTATCCGTTTGTTGATAAGGTCTATTATAAAACAGGGACTTTCGCGCGTGTTGCGCGGCTTGAAAGCGAAGGCGGGAAAACGCAGAAAAACAAAAAAGGCATACGTTCTCAGTATGCCTTAAGAATCGCCGGATCATAATTGGTTCTGTTTCTGGAAAACAAATCCCCGGCAGAAACCTTTTGTACGGCTTTTGCCAGGGATTGATGATGCCAGGAATGAATGTTCAGATACGCTCTGGTGTTTCATCCGGCGGAGATGCAACACCTTAGCCCATCCGACGGAGATGGAAGGTTTTGACGAGCTGCTTCAATGCATTGGCCTGCGCGCTGAGCTCCTGGCTGGCAGCCGCGCTCTCCTCAGCGGTAGAAGAATTGGTCTGTACGACACTGGTAATCTGCCCGATCTGATTCTCGATTTGTCCCACTGCCTCTGCCTCGGTCTGCGCGTCAGCGGCAATCCCGTTGATGGTTTCCACAACCTCATGCGCCCCTGACACTACATTTTCCAGTTGTTTTGCGGTGGCATCCGCAATTTGCGTCCCCTGGTTCACCGCGGCAATGGAACGCCCAATCAGAGCCGACGTAGATTGAGACGCTTGTGCGCTCTTGGCAGCCAGGTTGCGGACTTCATCGGCAACCACGGCAAATCCCTTGCCCGCCGCGCCGGCGCGGGCGGCCTCCACAGCGGCATTCAGGGCAAGGATGTTGGTCTGGAAAGCAATATCCTCAATGGTTTTAATGATTTTCTCAATCTCACTGGAGCTGTCGGAAATCTCTCGCATAGCCGTTATCATTTCCTGCATCTTTTGATTTCCCTCGACAAGCTGGCCGCCCATCCCGCGGACCTGCTCCCGCGCCCGCTCAACGCTTCCTGCCGTCTGCCTGGCGCTCTCCGTAACAGAACGGATCGCCTTCTCCAATTCCGCCACAACGCCCGTCTGCTCCATAGAACCCTGGCTGAGCGCCTGAGAAGCGGCGGACATCTGCTGCGCCCCGCCGGAGACATACTCCGCGCTGGTGACGATCTGCCCCACTGTGGTATTGAGTTTCTCCAGAATATCATTCAGGGATATACGGATAGCGGCAAAATCGCCGATATACTCCTGGGTAATCTGCGACGTCAGATCCCCGCCGGCGATGGCTTCCAGCATATCCGATATTTCTCCTATATAATTTCTCAGGCGGATGATCGTATGATCAAAGCTTTTCGACAGGAGCCCGATCTCATCATCCGAATCAATCCCCACTGTCATCGTCAGGTGTTCATTCACCCCCAGCTCCCCCTGTTCCAGCGTCTGCGCCAGTATGGTCAGGCGGGAGAGAGGGTTGGAAACCGTCCTTCTTATATAGGCTCCGACAATCCAAATTCCGATAATAATCAGCACAACGCCGGCTAAACAGGACAGCACGACCGTCAGTCCAATCTGCCGCGCGACAGAAGCCATGGAGATTCCGGCAAAAATCAGACCGTCGATCTGGCCGTCGGCATCATATGTAGGGACATAGGAGCAGAGATGCGCCTCCCCTAAAATAACCGCCTGCCCCACATAGCTTTTGCCCTGTTTCAGCACGATATCCGCAACATCGCCCGAGAGGCGGGTACCCACAGCCCTCTGCCCGTTCTGCTGAATGGTCGTATACGCCCGTTCATCCCCGTGAAAAATAGTAAACTCACATCCCATTTCTTTCTTGAGCGCATCTAAAAGCCCTGTCTTGTCATCATCGCCGGAATAGCCGGCCAGCTCAGAGGAGAGTACATTCGTGGCGCTTACACATTCCTTTTGCAGCATAGATTTGGTGAGCCGGTAGAACATCAGCACACACAGCGCAACCACCAGGGTGATACTCACCCCCAGCATGGCCGCAACCAGGTTGCCCACCTTACGGCCAATACGTCTGATCTTTTTCTTGTCGTTTTTACTTTCTGTGATCGATACCATATATTTTACTCCTGAACGAAAATATAATGCGGGCTGTTTCCGTTTGAGAACAGCTCTTTAAGGCCTCCTTGTGCTCCTGCTGCGCTGGCAGATAACTGGCCCGGCACCAGTATACCACAGATTTCCGGTAAAGGGAATTACCCTTTTATATTTTTCCGATGCTATTTTTCTGATGCTAACTGGAAATTTTACAAATCGCGAACGCGGAGTTCCGGAAAGTTCGGATATGTCTCAGAATGTGAGTTCAAAGCAGCGCAAATCTTCATCAAATCAGCCGGTCCCTGTACCTGTATCCCCATCCCGCCCAATTCCACCGCAGGTCTTATATCTGTCTCATACCGGTCCCCAATCGACAGCATATGTTTCAATTCGATCTTTCTGCGTTTCGCCAGCGCTCTCATTTCCCTCCTTTTTTAAACCCATTCTCCGCATAACAGCGATCACTGCATACAATCTCCTCAAAGAAGCGCCATGCATCGCCCGGTATTCCGCTGTCCATAAAAAATTCCGTGGCAGATTTCGACTGTCTGAATACAACCGGAAAAATACCGTGATTTTCAAAAATACGGATGGTTTCTTCCGCTGATACTGAATAAAAGTCCGAATAAAAATCCACCTGGAGCTTATAATTGAAATCCATCACATCATGTAAATCATACAATGTCCCGTCCAGGTCCAAAATAATCAACTGAATCCGTCTTCCCATCTCTCTCCTACAGCCCTGACGGCTCTGTGCCAAGCGCTTCGTCCACTGTTAAGCCGTCATAATAAATACTCATAATGCACTCCCTGCACCCAGTGACGTTTTTTAAAGGACTTTTTTAATCAAGTTCACAGAAAATTTACATTTCAGGGCAAAAAATAAGGCCAGGAACCTGTTTTTAGATTCCTGGCCTACGGTTTTGTTTTATGCTGTCCGTTCTGCTTTCAATTTTTTCACTTCGTCAAGAGGAAGTCCTGCATATTCCGCAATTTTTTCAAGTGTCAACATTCCATCTTCCAACATTCTTTTAGCAACCTCTTTCAAAGATTCTTTTCTCATATCCTCCATCATTTTACACATTTCCTGAACTCCTTTCGGGTTTTCCTTCAAATATCTTGTTCGTTCTGCCATCAGTTCAAAATTCATATCAGCCGCTTGGGTACAGTTAAAATCGTGCATGAGTTTTCCTATATCGGATTCTCCACGATATTCACCATTTACATAAAGAATATGCTCCCCATCTTCAAAAGATTTACCCGTTGCAAGGTTGATTCGCTCAACCGGATAAACTGCTTTGCCCTGACCATAAAAATCTTTTTCAATGATAAAGATTGTATATGTGTCTGGCAATTCTTTAAATTCCTGACCTGCATCGAGATTCTCTATATCCATTACACTTGAGTTGAAATCTAAACTTTTGGATTTTTATCATTATCCAAACCATTATAAAATCCAAACTTTTTAAAAAGTATTTAATTCTTAATACTTTCCAAATA
>QXXC01000175.1 GCA_009911305.1 Clostridiaceae bacterium
TAGGAATAGCAATACACTACAGAGCACGGAAGGAGGAGTGGCGAATTTATTTCGACCCCGTATAGTTATATGTGCCGTCATCCTTTCAAGCACAAACAAGTGGGACTTTGAGCCCGGACTCTTATCATTGGTAATAAACCATGTTTATTCAGTCGCAGGATGACAGTCACTGTTGCTATTCCCTTTTTATTAAGGTGGTGATACTTATGGTGAAGTTAAAATACTCCATCTGTTGTGGGCTTGACGTCCACAAAAATGTTATCGTTGCAACCATCGTAATCACTAACAAGGACGGGATATCCGAATACAAGCAAAAATCCTTTTCAACCATCAATTCGGATATTCAAAAGTTTCACTGCTGGCTCATCGAGAATAATTGCTATCACGTTTGCATGGAATCCACTGGAAAATATTGGATTCCTATTTTTAATTACCTCGAAAATGACATCGATGTCTGCCTCACGCATCCCAAATATGTCAAAGCCATCAAAGGCAAAAAAACGGACAAAAAGGATTCCAAATGGATTGCCGACCTCTATAAGTTTGACCTTGTGAGATGCTCCTTTATCCCTCCAAAGGATTTCCGCCAGCTCCGGGAGCTTGCCAGATACCGCTTCAGGCTGGTCTGCATGAAATCTTCTGAGAAGAACCGCATCCAAAACTGTATGACCGTTTCCAATGTCGGCATTGCCAGCGTGCTTTCTGACCCCTTCGGCAAGACAGCAACCGAGATCATGTCTTATCTGCTGGAGCATACCGCTGATTCCATTGACGAGAAAGCTGTCCGCAAGCTAATAAAGAAAGGTGCGAAAGCCAAATCCGATGAGATCATCGAGGCCATTAAAGGTTACAACATTGAAACGGACCAAGCGAAAAAGCTGGAACTTGCCCGTGCCCATCTGGATTATCTTGATGACATGATCATCCAGACAGAAGTTGAACTTTACGTCCGCATAAAACCTTATTATGAGTTCGTTGAATTTGTCAGCACCATGCCTGGTATGACCGAGTTAAGCACCACGATTATTCTTGCAGAAACAGGCGTTGACATGACCGTTTTTGATGATGCGAAACACCTGTGTTCTTGGTGTGGGCTTTCCCCTGCCAATAATGAATCAGCCGGCAAGAAAAAATCTGTCCGGATTGCAAAAGCAGGCGATTATTTAAAACCGATGATGGTACAATGTGCCCTTGCCGCAGTCAAGAGTAAAAAGCAGCCTTATTTTGCAATCAAATATGGTCGGATTAAAAAGCGTCGCGGTCACAAGAAAGCAATCATCGCCATTGCAAGAATGATGATGGTCTGTATTTACCACATGGTTTCTGAAAAGAAGCCTTTCACTCCTGCTGATTATGAGGAATTGATGGACCCTCAAAATCATGTGGAGCG
>QXXC01000176.1 GCA_009911305.1 Clostridiaceae bacterium
CACGGTAAACGCATGATTTGATATCTTTGCATCAGGGAGAAAATCTGCTATATTGTATTTAATGACTGACAATCTCCACACAATCGTGTACAATGATTTCCATAACTTCTTGAAAGGAAATCATGATTATGACAGAAATGGGAAATGAACTTTCACTGGTCGGATGTATGAAGGAGGTTCCGGATCCAAGAGCCCCGTACAACCAGAGACACAAATTTCTTGATATTATCATCATTGCCGTCACCGCAATCCTCTGCGGAATGGATACCTGGAATGAGATTGAGGACTGGGCATACTCAAAAAAAGAATGGCTGGAAACATTTCTGGAACTTCCCGGCGGGATTCCCTCCCATGATACGATCAACCGGGTATTCCAGATGATCGATCCGGATCAGTTTCATGATGCCTTTTTTCGGTGGACCAGTGCAGTTGCGGGGAAAATCGAAGGAATTATTGCCATTGACGGGAAAACCATCCGCCGCAGTAAAGATGAAAGCAAAGGAAATCGTCCCTCCCATGTGGTGAGCGCATGGGCCTGCGATACATCCCTTGTTTTAGGGCAGTTACGGGTGGACGAAAAGACAAATGAGATCAAAGCGATTCCGGAGCTGTTGGAGATCCTGTGTCTGAAAGGGTGTGTGGTAACCATCGATGCCATGGGAACCCAGAAGGAGATTGCCGAAAAAATCATAGACAAAGAAGCGGACTATATCCTGCAGGTAAAAGGGAACCAGGAAACATTACTGGAAGATATATCCCTGTATTTTAAAGATGAGGTTTTCAATCGTCCCAAGAAGGAACTGGAAAAAGAAGGCCGGTACTGGAAAGAAAAGGACTTTGACCATGGGAGAATAGAAATCCGGGAATATTATGTGGAAAATGAAGTAGAATGGCTCAGGGAGAACCACCCCGGCTGGAAAGGTCTGAGTGGAATGGGAGCCTGTGTGGCAACTGTAACGGAAAACGGTAAGACAACGACAGCGTTATCATATTCGATCTACAGCCAAGAAGAGATGAAAGCGGAAGAATATGGGAAGGGCAAAAGAGCCCACTGGAGAATCGAGAACAGCCTGCACTGGGTGCTGGACATTGGATTCCGAGAAGACGAGAGCCGGATACGAGCAGGGAATGCAGCAGAAAATGTAAATGTGCTGCGGCACATAGGAACAAATCTGCTGAAGCAGGAAAAAAGCTGTCGAATGGGAATAGCAAGCAAACGGAAAAAATGCGGCTATGACCAGAAATATCTATATAAAGTTCTAAGCGGGCTGAACACGGGTATGAAATAAAAGCTCATAGCGGCACCACATTTATAAAAATGATTAGGTAGACATATCATGTAAGTGATATGTCTACCTAAATAAAAAGCTTGCGTTTACCGTG
>QXXC01000177.1 GCA_009911305.1 Clostridiaceae bacterium
CAGATGGACATTACAATGCACGGATTCCCGGCAAACTGGCACCCTATGAGAAAGATGTCATAGAACTCCGGGAAAAGCCCCGTGGAGATACAGAAAGAAGCCCGCACAGCCGCTAAGACCGAGAAAAAGCCCTCTATCCGGACGCAGCTTGCACAGGACAAGGAAGCGTTGAAAAACGCCCCGAAAAAGGCGGCGGAAAAGCTGAAGAAGCTGACCAAGGAAGAATTTGCCGGACTTGTGTTTCTGCCTGCTGAAGATATGGAGTAATGAAACGCCGGGGAATGGCAGTCTGCGGACTGCTGTTCCCCGTTTTTTTTATTTTTCAACAATATTCTCTCTAAAACATCTTGACGAAAATCAATATGTCTGATATTAGACCGTCTGAGATTATAAGAAAGTGAGAAACAATATGGACAGAGAAGAAGTAAGAGCCTATGTAAATCAATACTGTCAACTGCGGGATATACAATATGCCGCCTATGAACTACACGCAAGAAAACACAATTTGACATCAAAAGAATTATTTGTACTGGATATAGTCTGGTTTTCCGAGGACGGCTGCCTGCAATCGGAAATCTGCGAACGGCTGACTGCAACGAAACAGACCGTAAGCGCAATCATTAAAAAATTTTGGAAACTTGGGTATATATCGCTGACAGAAGCAGAAAATGACCGCCGAAATAAAATTGTCCGTTTTACGGACACAGGCAGGGAATATGCAAAAAATATTATCCCGCCTGCCGCTAATGCTGAAATTGCAGCTATGGCTGAATTGGAGGATAAGGACATTATCGAAATGGTACGCATTACTGCAATGTTTTCAAATTACATGAAAAAGAAGTTTAGTGAAATCAAGGAGAATTAAAAACCGTCATGGGATTTTATCAAATCGTTAGCAGCTTAAAAACTGCCGTAGATATGAGGAAAAAAGCGGTTTCTAATATCAGTCAAAAGCATGACGGCACAATCATACAGCCCAACGCCCGTATTTATCAAGAATTAGATGTTAGGACAGGTTTGCTACACGCCTATTGCAGCAACTCATTTTCCTTTGATACCGCAAGATGTAGTTTATTGTTTTATGATTGGTATGTGCAAAAAATTAGCAAGGATAAGGAGAAATAAGAGTGAAAAATAAAGTGTATTTTTGGACGCACTTATACAAGGGTTCATAAAACCCCATTTTTTGCAAGTATAGAAAACAGAATAATGTTAGTTATCGTTGCGTTTTACTAACTTAGAACTATCATAACCAAGGGTTTCAAGGTAAGCAAAAACATTGTTTTCGAGGCTGTAAATTTTTCTGTGTCTATGAAGGAAAAATCCTTCCGATAAGATTCAGATATGTACCGTATTCT
>QXXC01000178.1 GCA_009911305.1 Clostridiaceae bacterium
GAATGCATATAAAATGGAGGTCCGTATCACCAGATGCAAAAAACTGGCGCTTGGCCGCAGGGGAAATGCGGATCCAGTCGCCGGCTGTGAGTTCTAGCGTTTCCCCGTCAATCACAGCCCTGCCTTTTCCGGACAGGACGGCATAAATTTCCTCATTTTTTTTATGGGAGTGGACAAAAGGCACGCCTGCGCCTGCCGGAAGATGATTGATGCTCACCTCTGCGCCGGTCAGGCCAAGCTGGTCATGAAGCTCGGTCCTTGCTCCGGACGCCACATGTACTTTACTGAAATTTTTCATCGTAGTACCTCCGTTTCTTTGATGTAATAATGATTGATACAACAAGATTTATACCACGGATTGGTTGTAATGTCAATGGTTATATCGGATTTTGCAAAAAAATAAACATTTCGTAACCACGCAGGTATCCGAAATGTTTTATTTTAATGGTATCATGATATTAATTTTTGGGCGTCATCTATGACATCCTGAACCGTTATGGATTTCATCTCCTGTTCCATGGCTTTTTGGATTTGTTCAAGCCGGGTGTCCAAAATAGAATGAATATTTTTTCCCACGGGGCAGAGCTGGTTTGGATGTTCATGGAAATGAAAGAGCCCGCTGTCCTCCACACACTCGACGGCACCATAGATGTCAAATAATGTAATCTCTTCCAGCGGCTTTTCGATCCCGGTTCCCCCGCTGCCGCGTGTGACGCTTACGATCCCGGCTTTTTTTAACTGCTGCAGCAGCCGCCGTATCACAACAGGGTTTACGTTGACGCTGGATGCGAGAAAATCACTGGTCACTTTATAATCATTTTTAAATGTCTCGATACATATTAGCACATGAACGGCAATGGTAAATCTGCTTGAAATCTGCATGGCGTACCTCGTCTGTTATGTCAGGCTGACAGAAAATGTCTGGTCTGGAATCCAGTATAGCAGAAACAGGGAGATTTCTCAAGACGGTTTTCTGCCGCCATCCCTGCGGATTCGGCGGCGTGTATCAAATCTTTTTGGACAATCCTTTTAAAAATGCGATGGCGAGCTCCCTGTCCGCAACGGACAGGGAGGTAAACAGCTCCAGACATTCCGCCTGATCGGAAGTAAGGCCTGCTTGGGCGTGACGCGGTTCAAAAAACTCAGTAATCGAAATTCCAAAGCCCTAGTATAGCAGACAATAAATAGCTCATAGTTTTGCATTTACGCCATTTATTGATAATCCGTTGATAAAGCAATACAAATATTATGAGTTGCTTTATGAACGATGTACTAGTACATCGTTCATAAAATAACTCATAGTTTTGTGTTGGAAAATCAAAGCTGAATTTCATCCATTTTAT
>QXXC01000179.1 GCA_009911305.1 Clostridiaceae bacterium
AAGCAATGTTATACCACCAAAGGTACCCCCTTATAAGTCCACTTGAAGGGTTTTGCCATAAGATTATATTGTTCTATAAACCGCAGGATGCTTGCTTCCAGCTCTTCAATTGATTTGTAGCTCTTTCTTTTGAGAAGGCGACGGTTTATGATTCCAAACCAGATTTCAATCTGGTTCATCCACGAGCAATGCTTTGGCGTGTATACAATACGTATCCTGTGATCTTCCCGATGGAGAAATTCCGCACGGCTTTCCAGGCTTTTCAATATACCGCTCTTCCCTTTGCGCCCAAGGTCTTCCGTCAGGCCGCACTGCTGTGCAACGAACCGGACCAGGCTTTCGGATTTATGTGTGTTCAGCCCATCACATACGAACGTCCATGATGCCTCCGGATCTGTCCCGACCAATGCGCGCATAGCCTCCACGAAATCCTTCTCTGTACGTGTAGGATTCAAGTACGGGGATTCCATACGTCCTGTGGCAACATCAAAGAAACCGATCAGGCTGGTGGTCCCATGGCGGATGTACTCAAATTCCTTATGTGCCGCTTTCCCGGGGATTACGGGCTTGTCCGGGTATTTGTGCTCCAATGCCTGGATCCCGGTCATCTCATCTATGGATATGGTATGGCCGCCTGCTGCACAGGCTGCTTCAGCCTTATGATAGACGGTGCAGATTTCATTCACTTTTTCCGCAAATGTCTCCGGAGAGTCCGCTTTCTCGGAGGAATGAAGCCAGTAGCGGACGAGATGCGGGCGGATTTCCCCCATATTTTAAAAAACGGCTTATCGTTTTGGCAGATATGGAATCTACGATCCCTGTCTTTATGACAGCATCCACGAGCAGGTTAAGGCTCCAGTGGCTGGCTTCATACCCCAGTTCTTCCGGGGTACGGCAGGCAGTCTCAAGGATTTTGATAATCTGTTCATCTGTGTAATGCATGGGCTGTCCGGGACGTGGGCTGTCATTGAGGAAGGAGGCGACAGCTTTTTCCAGACTGGAAGGGTCTTTTTCGGCAACCTCCTGCAAAAGAGGAAGCTTTTTCAGGAAGCGGGTCCGCCATTTACTAACAGAATCCTGCCCAAGCCCTACCTGGTTCGATATGTGCATGTTATCAAAACCATCTGCAGCCAAAAGGATTATCTTCGCACGCTGTACCTGACGGGCGGAAAAGGTTCTACTTTTGGCAAATTTAGAAAGGACGGGGCGGATGGCATCAGGTATTATAACAGGGGCGGCAACAAATGGCATATGAATAGTCTCCTTGCGTTTTCTTTTCATTATGCCATATATCGCGATTTTTTTCTACAACAATATTACTTGAAAATTTATGCAATGGTGTA
>QXXC01000180.1 GCA_009911305.1 Clostridiaceae bacterium
GTAAGAAAATCAGCAATGATAAGAAGAAGATCGGCGGTAAGACTTATTTCTTCAATGAAGACGGAGAGATGCTGTCCGGCTGGTATGCTCCCAATGGTAAAGACGGCGAAGTTTACTACTTAGGCGAAGAGGACGAAGGCTGGAGAGCTGAGAACCAGTGGTTATGGTTAGAGCGTCCTACTGATGAGGATGCAGATGATAACGAGTGGTCTGATCCTGATGACGAGTGCAAAGTTAGCTGTGATGATGAAGGCTGGTACTGGTTTGGCTCTGACGGAAAAATGTTCCGGGATGCTTCTAAAAAGAAGACCATTAATGGTAAGCATTATTATTTTAATGAACATGGCCAGATGCTGTATGAGTGGATTAACACAAAGGACGGCAATACAATTGACGGCGTAGTTGCTGAAGAGCAGAAAGCAACCCTTGACAGCCTGGAGGAGGCAACTCCGTCAGAGGCACAGAAAGTTAAGAGCGACACTGTGGGAGATATGCGTTATGCAAACCAGGTAGAGGATGGTTCCAGAACCAACGGCTGGTATGAGATTGAAGGCTCTCAGGATGCTCGTTCGGATGGTGATACCGACTGGTACTTCTTCAAGGATGGTAAAGCTAAAAAGGCAGATTCTGATGATTTGGTTGAAGTAGATGATAAGGCTGTTACCGATGATGGTGCTCTTGTATACAGAGCAAGAATCAAATGTGATGGTAAGTATTTCTGCTTTAATGAATTAGGGCAGATGCAGACAGGATTGCAGTTGATCAACGGCTATTTCTATTACTTTGATGATAACGGTTATATGAAGACCGGAAAGGTTGCTGATGTTGAAGAAGCCGATGATGATGTTTATACTTATTACTTTGAAACCAAAAATAATGGGAATGGCAGAGGTATAAGCACAATTAAGGACGGTTACCTTTACTGGAACGGTAAGAGAGTAGAAGCTGATGACGATTACGCGCTGTATTGGTTAGGCGGAGAGGAGATTTACCTTGTAAACAGCAAGGGCAAAGTCCAGAAAACTCCAAAGAAGTATGCATTAGACAGTGTGTCTGGTGATGACATTTATGTTGACATCAAAAACAATAGGGTAAAGAGTATTTCTGAAGAAAAGAACGGAGCCAGCATTGATTTAACAGTTCCGGCGACTGTTATGGAGTTGGCAAAAGAAGAGGTAATCTGGGTACCGCATATTTTAATTTATGATATGGCTCTTGTACCAGTAGTAGTACCACAATAATAAGCAAAACATTAATTTGGGGAATAGTTTATTAACTTCCCAAGCAGAATATTGGTTGATACAGTATAAGGATTTTTGATATATTGTATT
>QXXC01000181.1 GCA_009911305.1 Clostridiaceae bacterium
GCAAACCAGGTAGAGGATGGTTCCAGAACCAACGGCTGGTATGAGATTGAAGGCTCTCAGGATGCTCGTTCTGATGGTGATACCGACTGGTATTTCTTTGATGATGGTAAAGCCGAGAAAGCCAATATGAATAAAGACAGAGTTACTGTGGCAGGTACGAATGCTGTAGATTCAGATGGCAATGCTGTATACAGAGCAAGGATTAAATGCGATGGAAAATATTTCTGCTTTAATGAATATGGCCAGATGCAGACAGGCTTACAGTGGATTGGCGGTTACCTCTATTACTTTGATAGCAATGGTTATATGAAGACAGGCAAGGTTGCTGATGTTGAGGAAGAAAACAGCGATGTTTATACTTATTACTTTGAAACCAAGAGTGGTGGAAACGGAAGAGGTTTAAGAGGTCTTAAAGACGGTTACCTCTACTGGAATGGTAAGAGACTGGAAGCTGATGACGATTATGCACTGTACGAAGTAAATGGCAACACTTACCTTGTAAACAGCAAGGGAAAAGTTCAGAAGAGCAGCAAAAAGTATGCTTTAGATATTGTTGATGGTGAAGATGTTTACGTTGAAATCAGCGGCAGCGTGGTAAAGAAGGTTGCAGCAACAGTTACCCAGGTAGGAGACGGATACAACGTAACATACAGCGATAAGAAAGACGATGCGATTGCTATTAGCAATGCAAATATTGGTAACTTAGTAAATTCTGGATTCATTGGAACTGCAGAGATCTATATTTACAATAATATCTTCTCGCCCAAGACGGTTGGTGGAGAATATACAGGAAAATTCTATCCTGTAAATTAAGAGAGCATCTCTGATTAAGTTATATTAAATGATTAAGTTGCCCTGCCGACGATTTTGATTGTTGGCAGGGCAGTTTTTATGGGTAAATGAAACCTATCTGCAAAATGCAGCAAGAGGGCAGTGTTTTAGATTTTGTGTCTATGCTTTCCATCTTATCTCAGAGCCCGCAAGGTCTTGTAAATGCTGGTTCCCTGGCTAATTTTATGAGCACTAATCTTTGACAGAGAAAATCCCAAAGACACAAAATCATTTACACTCTCGCAAAGGAGTAATTGAACGTGTAATAAATTCTGTGTCTGTTGGAAATCAAGTTCCTCTAATGAAATATGTTATGTAAGAGTTAGTTATCGATTCTTTGATTTATTATTTTTATCTTTTTCTGTTAAAGAGTAACCATTATAAGATTTTTACACAATCCATTTCGATTTTTATGCCAATAAATGATCACTTGTCTCTTTACGAATAGCAGGATGCAAAATCTCAACTATTGCAAAAAC
>QXXC01000182.1 GCA_009911305.1 Clostridiaceae bacterium
AAAATGCCGGAAACTTTGAATCTGAATTACTACTACGGGAATGAAGCCGACCAGTACAGCTTCTACCGCATCCCGAAAATCCTGCTTACCGACCGCCGCTACAAGGGTGTATCTCTGGAAGCAAAAGTTTTGTACGGCCTGCTGCTTGACCGCATGGGGCTGTCTGCCCGCAATGGCTGGCTGGACGATAACGGGCGCGTGTTCCTCTACTTCACCCAGGAGGAAGTCATGACCATGCTGGACTGCGGCAAGGACAAGGCGACGAAGCTGTTCCGCGAATTGGAGGGCATCGGCCTTGTGGAACGGAAAAAGCAGGGCCAGGGACACCCCGCCCGGATTTACGTTAAGAACTTCATTCTGGAGCCGGAACACTCTGCGCCGGTTCAGACTGCGGAAAACCAGCAGTCAAGACCGCTTGACAGTGCCGCAGTCAAGACTGCTGAAAAACCGCAGTCTGCACCCCTGAAAACCAGCGGTCAAGAGTGCGGAATTTCCGCCCCTAATAATACTGATATAAATAAAACTGAAAAAAGCGATACTGATCTATCCATCACACCCCCTGCCCCCTCAGCAGTTTCTTCCCCTGCTGGTAAACGCGCTCCGCGCAGGATGGGATTGGATGAGATGGAAAGTTACCGCGAACTGATTTTAGAAAATATTGACTATAACATTCTTCTGGAACGGAACCCCTGGGACAAGGACTTGCTGGACGGCTATGTGGAGTTAATGCTGGAAATCTGCTGCTCCACACGGGAATCTGTCCGTATCTGCGGGCAGGAAGTACCCACCGAGATTGTCAAAAGCCGGTTCCTGAAGCTGAACAGCGAACATATTGGCTACGTCATGGACAGCCTGAAAAGCAATACTGCCAAAATCGGCAATATCAAGGCATACACGCTGGCAGCACTCTACAACGCCCCCGTCACGATGGGGCAGTATTACACATCCCTTGTCAGCCACGATATGGCGCACGGGCTGCTGGACGGTTAAGCCGCCCGGCGCTTTGCAATACATCAATCAAACCAAAGGAGGACTTTTGCATGGAACATGAAATCAACATTCTGGTGGTGGAACCGGGCAGACCGCCCAGACCGGCGCGGGTGGACAACTCGCTGGGAACTTTTTCACAGCTTGTCGGCGGTGAGCTGGCAATGGGCTGTTTCCTGCCCCATCGGGTCATGCTGCTCTACAACGAGGACGCTAACCGCCAGGGACTGCCGCCCAACCGCTGCAATCCCTTTGTGAACGAGTGCATCAGCGGTACATTCCTGATGTGCGGGCTTTCCGACGGGGAGGGCTTCTG
>QXXC01000183.1 GCA_009911305.1 Clostridiaceae bacterium
AATAATTAATAACGCATAGTTTATAAAGTATGTTATAATATCATTATAAAAAGTCAAATGGAGGCATAATGATATGGCAAATCATACTTATTGTATAGAACTGCTTGAGGGTGACCACGAGTATCTGTTATCCCTTTCAAAAAACAGGACTATCCAGGCAGGGATCGTGGAGCGTGCAAAAATTCTCCTGCTGAAAGAGTCGGGGAAATCAGATAAGTCTGTTGCAGAAGGGCTCTGCATAGATGTCAATACCGTCCGGCGGTGTGTACAGAAATATCTTGAGGGAGGCACAGACGCAGCCCTGTATGACAGGCAGCGTAAAGGACGCCCTGCTGAAATATCCCCGGATGCCGCAGCATGGATCATAAACCTTGCCTGCCAGCGGCCGGCTGGCCTGGGCTATGCCCAGGAATTATGGACGATAGCCAGTCTGCATAAGCATATCAAAGACCATGCCTGTGAAGCGGGATTTCCACGCCTTGAAACCGTTTCAAAGACGAGGGTGCAGCAGATTCTTAAAAGGCAGGAAATCAAACCGTTTAAAATAAAATATTATTGCGAAAAGCGCGACCCGGATTTTGAAATAAAAATGCATGATGTCCTCACTGTCTATAAACAGGTTGAAATGCAGTTTGATGAAACCGGGGATATCATTGTTCCGGATGATTATAAGCTGACCATTACTGTCTCCTATGATGAAAAGCCGGGAATTCAGGCTATTGCAAACACCTCAGATGATCGGCGCCCGACAGATGAAACCGGGGAAGTTTACCGTGATTATGAATATAAAAGGCTGGGGACAGTTTCCCTGCTGGCCGGCATCGACCTGCTCACAGGCGAAGCCATCCCTCTGGTAAGTGAAACCCATAAGAGCTCTGATTTTGTGCGTTTTCTGAAAATACTTGATTTAAAGTATCCGGCACAGGATACGATCCGGATCATACTGGACAATCACTCAGCGCATACATCAAAAGAAACCAGAGCTTTCCTGGCCACAAAGCCGGAATGGAGGTTTGAATTTGTATTTACACCAAAACACGGCTCATGGCTGAATATGATAGAAGGATTTTTCAGCAAAATGACCAGACAGATGCTCAGAGGTATCCGTGTTAAATCAAAGCAGGAGCTTATTGACCGTATTTACAAATATTTTGAAGAAATAAATGCAGACCCTGTTGTATATCATTGGAGATATAAAATGGATGAAATTCAGCTTTGATTTTCCAACACAAAACTATGAGTTATTTTATGAACGATGTACTAG
>QXXC01000184.1 GCA_009911305.1 Clostridiaceae bacterium
ATAAACTGCAAGTCATTCTCTTTCAAGCTCAACGCATTTACCATGCACATTTTATCTAAATCAGATTTGAATTTATGGAAGAGAGCCGTCACCCTTTCCTGCATGTTCTGGTCTTTACCAGCCAGCCCCTTCTTATATCTCCCCCTTGCCACTACCACAATTTCACCAGAAGCCGTTAACATTTTGATAACTCCGGCAATCACACCGTCCGTCATTTCTTCTTTCCTGTCAGCTCTTTCCTTAATCGCCGCAACCAGCTCTTTCCTGTCAGACTCGTTCCCGTTCTCCATGTAACCTCTGATAACGTCCTTTGCAATCTCGCTTAATGATTTCATACACATAACTTCTTTCTCCTTTTCTTTTTTAAATTTTTTTCTTAACTTCTATACCCATATCATAACGCTGGGATTGCTTCCCGTCTGTGGTGTAATCGCCGGAAAAGGCATAGCTGAAATGTACGGATTAGACAGTATTTTCAGCTATGCCTTGTTTTCCTTAAATCATTGTCATAAGATTTTTTTCTCTGCTGTACAGATAAACATTGTCAGATAAAACATCTGTTTTTGAAACTTCCGTCCGGTTTATATGTTCCACCATTGCTTTCATTTCTTCTATATCATGTACCTTACTATTGGGAACCAGCAGAACCTCATGAATACTGGAAGGCAGGATTATAACATCTTCCTTTATCCGCTCCGCAAAATCTTTCAATACATCTTCATATAAGACAACGGTTGCTCCATTGATTCCACAGGTATTGCTCAATATATACAAAGAGGGATTCAGGCCACAGCAAAGAAAATCTTCCAAAGCCTCCCTTACCATCTTCTTTCTGCTCCGTTCGTAACCTTTTATAATCTCTATCATAACTTCATCCATAGTGCGCAAAGAAGCAGGAAACAGTCTTTTTGTATTTTCTCTGGCCAGCTCATAGAACGGATCCACACCCCTTCCCCATACCTTTGTATGCTCATGACGGATTGGACATGTTGACTGTCCCTTTTCATTTCTTTCTACCATCACATGAAAAGTAATAGCTAAATCCAAATAGGGGATATGTGGGATACCTTTAAGCAGTTCCAGATTTTTTTCATAGTTTTTATCATTCCTTTCGCTTCGCTCAAGGCACAAACAAGACATGAAAAAGCTTGTTGTGTCCCCCCTCCATTTTGTTTATAATAGCCTTAGGAATAGCAATACACTACAGAGCACGGAAGGAGGAGTGGCGAATTTATTTCGACCCCGTATAGTTATAT
>QXXC01000017.1 GCA_009911305.1 Clostridiaceae bacterium
ATATAACTATACGGGGTCGAAATAAATTCGCCACTCCTCCTTCCGTGCTCTGTAGTGTATTGCTATTCCTAAGGCTATTATAAACAAAATGGAGGGGGGACACAACAAGCTTTTTCATGTCTTGTTTGTGCCTTGAGCGAAGCGAAAGGAATGATAAAAACTATGTGAGGTGAAAGGCAGTAATGACGGTCTAAGCCATCCGGATTACTGCAGGAGGCATCATACATTAGGAATGGAACAAAAGGATGGTGAAAGCTATGAATGAGTTAATCTCAATTGTTATGCCGGTATATAATTCTGAACGATTTTTAAGTGAGGCAATTGAATCCGTACAAAGACAGACATATAAAAATTGGGAGTTAATACTGGTAGACGATGCGTCCACAGATAACAGCGCAGGGATTATAGAAGCGTTTTCAAAAGGAGAGAACCGTATAAAGTATATTTTACTTTCGGAAAACAGGGGGGCTGCATATACACGGAACCGGGCTGTCAGGGAAGCAAAGGGGGAGTATATTGCATTTTTAGATAGTGATGACCGTTGGCTTCCGGAAAAGCTGGAGCGTCAGTATCATTTTATGAAGGATAACCAGATATTGTTTTCATGTACTTCCTATGAGCAGCTCGATGAAACAGGAAAACCGACAGGAAGAATCATCAGGCCGCCCCAAAGGGCCGATTACAAAATGGCATTGTGGGAAAATCCGGTGGGAACCCTTTCGGCAATGTACAATGCTGAAAAACTGGGGAAGGTATATGGACCTTTGATTAGAAAACGGAACGATTATGCATTATGGCTGAAGCTGTTGAAAAAAGTAAGATATGTTTATGGGCTTGACGAGACGCTTGCACAGTATCGGCTCAGAAAAAATTCCCTGTCAAGAAATAAGATGTCCCTCATCACATATCAATGGAAACTCTATCGGGAAATTGAGAATTTACCTCGTATATGGGCTGCAGTGCATGTAGGATATACAATGGGGCTGAAAATTAAAAGAACGTGCCGCCTCTGGCTGGCGTGTGAACGGCAACAAGGAAATTACCGAATCAATGATGCAGGATAAGGAAACGCTGATATGTACAAAACAGGAATTTGCGGCCATTTGGGAATCGGCCATAATCTGTTAAACGGCCAGACGATAAAAACGAAGGCTGTAGCGGAGGAATTGAGAAGGCGGCTGGGAGAAGGCGAGCTTATTATTGTAGATACATATGGCGGGATAAAATCAGTACACAGGATGCTGTATCAGTCATGGAATATGTTCAGAAAATGTGAAAATATTATCATGATGCCCGCGCATAAGGGGCTGATCGTATTTACGCCTGTATTTTTTTCTATAATTGCTTTTTTCACCGGAGGCTTATCTACATTGTCATTGGAGGATGGCTTGACAGCTTCCTGAACAGGAACCGGTGGCTCGTGGGAATGCTGAAACGATTTTCAGATATTTATGTAGAAACCTCCACCATGAAAAAGGCGCTTGAATTACGCGGGTTCCAAAATGTGGAGGTTATGCCGAATTTTAAGAGTTTACCGCTCATCAGGGAAGAAGAGTTAGCTTTGTATCATGCAGCCCCATATAAGATATGTACATTTTCCCGGGTAGTGAAAGAAAAAGGAATTGAGGATGTAATAAAAGTGATAAATAAAGTCATATGGATCGCAAGAAAACGGTTTTTAAACTGGATATCTATGGTCCTGTTGATGCTGGATATAAGGAGAGGTTTGAAAAGCTGTGCAGGGATTTTCCGGAATACATCCGCTACAGGGGCGCTGTTGCGCCTGAAGAAAGTGTGGCGGTGCTGAAAGCGTACTTTGCCTTAATTTTCCCAACGCAATATTACACGGAAGGAATTCCCGGGACAATCATAGATGCATATGCGGCCGGAACGCCGGTTATAGCATCGCAGTGGGAAAGCTTTTCGGATGTGATCGAACCCGGGCTCACAGGAATCGGCTATGAGTTTAAAAATGTGATGGATTTAAAACGGGTGCTGATTCACATAGCGCTTTATCCTGAAGTCATCGTTGCTATGAAAAAAAACTGCCTTAACAAGGCGAAGAAATTTCTGCCTGAAACCGCAGTCAGAATGATGGTTGATAAAATGATGAAAAAAATAAAAGGTCAAACGATACTTTCATTTGCCCAGCCGGCTCCAACGCTCCAGGTACTGGTTGCGGCTGTGGACCAAATGGATGCTGCATTGCCCCGGACGCTTAATTTACAGTCTGATGCGATTATAGGCAATCAGTGTGACAGAAATTCGATTGAAGTTATGGATTATAATGGCCATGAAATTACCTATCTGAATTTTAAAGAGCGGGGAGTCGGGCTGAACAGGAATAATGCTTTCATGCGGGCTTCAGCGGATATCGTTCTTTTTGCGGATGACGATATGCGTTATGTGGATCATTATCCGGATATCGTGCGAAAAGCCTTTGCGGCGTATCCGGATGCGGACGTGATTCTGTTTAATCTGCTCGAAGCAGTTCCGCGTCGTTTTATTACAAAAAAAGCGTTCCGGGTCAGATGGTATAATGCCCTGCGGTTTGGAGCTGCCAGAATAGCGGCCAGAAGGGAGTCATTGAGGCGGCGGGGTATATGCTTCAATTTATGCTTCGGCGGCGGGGCAGAATATTCTCAGGGAGAGGATTCTTTGTTTTTAATGGAATGCCTGAAAAAAGGGCTTGTCATCTATGCTGTGCCTGTGTTTATTGCTGAACTGACGGAAGAGAGAGATTCAACCTGGTTTAGAGGATATACCGAGAAATTTTTTTCTGATCATGGGGCTATGTATGCGGTGATGGCTCCAAAGCTGTATCCGTTTTATTGCTTACAGGATGCAGTCAGAAAGAGAAATACCTATCAGAAGAAACCGTTTACGAGTTTCCAGATGATGATGAGAGGGGCGAAAAAAATCGCCGGAAATTAAAGGATGATTGGAAGAATACAGTGGGAAGGGTGAAGTGGTGACAGTATATTTATGTTTATTGATTTGGGTTTCAGTTTTATGGGCAGTGACACGATGCGGAAGAATATATGTTTATTCGAGAACAGCGAAATGTCATTTCCGAACAAACCTGTTTTTAGTAAGCGCATTTTTTTCAGCTTTTTTGTTGATGGGGATACGGGGCGATACGGTTGGGAAGGATACGGCAGTTTATAAAGGCTATTTTCTAGGAGTGTCACAGTTGAAATGGAAGACGTTTTTTTCAGGAGGATGGGATAAGCAGTTTTGTACGACAGAAAAGGGATTTATGATATTTGAAAAAATTCTGTCCTACTTTACTCAGAATGGGCAATGGCTGCTCATCATGTGCGCTGTGATATATATGTGTTGTATCTATTGCTTTGTAAAACAGTTTCATGTTCACCTGTTGACAGCATTCGTATCTTTCCTGTGCGTTGGTTCTTATTTGCCGGCGATGAATGTAATGAGACAGGCTGTCGCAGTGGGCATGTGCTGTATGGCATGGATTCATCTGCAAAAAAAACATAATAGGAAGGCTATTTTGTGGATTTTGGCCGCATGTACATTCCATCGCTCATCGATTATTTTTTTTGTGACAATGTTGTTAAAGAAAATACCTGCAAACAAGAAAAATTTTTTACTGGCGGCAATCGCAACCGTGGCGTTCTCAATTGGAGGAAGAGGGATTGTATATTGGGTCATAACGTTTATTCCTGTCTACGCAGGCAGATATGGAAGAGGGAGATGGGAAATTACATCTGCAAACGGGATTCTGATTCTCTGGTTTATTATTGCCATGGTTATCGTTGAGCTGGCTTTCACAACAGACTGGAAGAACCGTGAGAATCATATTATATTTGAGGTTATGCTATGCGGCATGGCCTACCTAGGAATTAATATACTGGGGCAGTCCTTTGATGGCTTTGATCGGCTGTCCATATTTTTTCAGCCGTTTTTAATTCTTTTATTTGAATATGGTGGAAAATGTTTTGAGCACAGGATATCCAGAATGTACTATACAGGTGTCGCTGTGTCTATGATGATGTTGTTTTTGCGTTTATCATCAACGGAGCAGTATCAGTATATTCCTTTTTGGTAAATCTGGACAGAATGTTCATGATGATGAAGAAACGGAATATTGACACCGGTTGCATATGCTCCAGGCGCTTGTTGCGGCTCTGAACCAAAAGGATACTGCATTGCCCCGAACGCTTAATATGAATATGTGGCTATTCAAAGGAGCAGGCGGCATGGTTGCGATAGAAGGAGGCGGATATGAGAAAAAAAGATTTAAAGAGACTTTCAGAGGCAGACTTCATCGGATTTGACTGCTTCGATACACTGATCCACCGTAGCTGTCATCCGGAGACAATCAAGCAGATATGGGCAAAACGTGTATGCAGGAAATACGGCCTGCCTATTACAGCAAAGGAATTTTATAAAATACGTAAGGCATCTGAAGAATATCTGGAAAAGAAGAGTGAAAATGGTGAATACACGTATCAGGAATTAATACAGGAGATAATAAAGCGCCATACACTCTATTTTAACGGTGGCAATGATAAAGAACTTTTTAAGAGGACGCAGGAGATAAAACAGTTAGAGATAGAGCTCGAAACACAGCATCAATATCTGGATCATGACAATGCAGAAATTCTAAAAGAGCTATATAAACAAAATAAAAAGATATTCCTTATTTCGGATTTTTATATGGGAAAAGAGGATGTGGCTGTCTTTTTAAAGAGGTTTTCCCTGGATCAATACATACAGGATATATTCGTATCATGTGATCTGAAAAAGTGCAAACGGAATGGAACGATATTTGACGCTCTGCAGCAGCAGTTTGGCTTTTCCTCCAGAAATTTTGTTATGGTCGGGGACAATAAAAAGAGCGATGTCGCAATACCAAGAGGTAAAGGTTTTCACGCTGTTTTCTGCAGATATCGAAATCGGGAAAGGAACGTTACACCGCTTTGTGTAAAAAGGAAGATATCAGCGCTGTACAGAAAAAACAGGGGAAGCTTTACGGGATATGCATACGGACTGTATCTCTTTTCTGACAATTTATATAAAATGGCGGCTCAGACAAAAACAGAGAATTTGTTTTTTCTTTCCAGGGAGGGAGAATTTCTAAAGCGAATATTTGACTATCTTGTGCAATGCCGACAGGGAGATGAAAAAAGGTTATCAACCCATTATTTTCTGGGTTCCAGAGTCGCAACATTTGCCCCGGGTTTACTGGAGCTAAAGGAGGAAACATTTGAAACACTTGTCCGTCAATATCAGTCGATCAGTCTGAATCAGTTTTTAAGAAGTATTGGATTTTCTGAAAATGAGGCGCAGCTCATAAGGGAAACGTATGGTTTTGATATGGAACAGAAAATCGACGATGTGATCCATTCAAAGGAAATAAAGGAACTGATCAGCACACCCGTTTTTAAGGAATTATATGAAAAGAACCGAAGGGAGCAGCGTGACAATCTGGCCGAATACTGCAGTTCGTTCGGCATAGATTTTGTGACGGAAGGTCTGCATCTGGTGGATGTGGGATGGAAGGGAACCATACAGGACAATCTGTTCCGGTATTTTAAGGGAAAGGTTGAAGTAGAGGGCTTTTATTTAGGACTTCAGGAGAACGGGAATTTAAACGTACAGAACCGAAAGTATGGGGTTCTGTATGGTAAAGTGCCATTTGAGTCGGAGAAAGCATCTGTATGGGATTTGGATTTTCAGTTTTGGGAAAAAATACTGGCAGGTTCACATTCGGCGGTGAAAAAATATGAGAATAAAAGCATAAATGAACATATGGTATGTTTTGAGGAAGAACATAATCTGGAATATGAGCTGATAAAAGAAACACAGGAACATATATTTCATATGATTTCTGAAATAGAGGCTGTATTTGACGGATGTTGTTTTGAGGCAGATGACTTTCAGGATACGTTCGCCGGGATACACAGAAAGATGTTATGCAGTATGTCGCGTAAGGAAATGGAACTTTATTTAGGGCTGAGGAAGCATCACTATGAAAATTTTGGTCTGTTTTCTTATGAGGGAGAGCATGTAAAAAAACGGAGACTTCGTCTGCATAACCCATTTAATATGCGCTATGCGCGCGCAGTATATGTAATGCTGGACAAATATCACCTGCAGGGCCTGTTTCGGATATATGGCACAGCGCTCTATGCCGTTCAGATCATTTGGGGGAGATGGAGGAAGAGATATCAAATCATATGAAAAATGCAGGGGTAAAAAAACATGAAAATGAGATCGGTCAGGAGAAATGCGGTACTAAATATAACAATCACATGTTCTAATATGTTATTTCCTCTGCTCGTCTTTCCATATGTTTCCAGAGTTTTGCAGGTAGACAATATGGGCAGGGTTGCTTTTTTTACTTCGGTGGCCGGTTATGCTGTTCTGGTCGCTTCTCTGGGTCTGTCCACATATGGGATTCGGGCAGTGGCGAGGGTAAGGGATGACAGGGAAGCGCTGATAAAAACAGTTCAGGAACTGCTGTATATGAATCTGATTGTCACGGCTGCTGTGATAACACTGATGCTTGGATCGGCGTTATTTGTAGATAAGTTTAAGGAAGAACTGACGCTGCTGTTTGCAAACGCTGTCTTAGTGCTTTCTGCTCCCTTTGGAATGTCCTGGCTGTTTGCAGGACTGGAACAATATGAGTATATTGCGAAACGTACCTTATTTTTCAAGGCACTGTCCTTGATTATGATTTTTATGCTTGTGCGTGAACCGGCGGATTATACGGTTTATGCATGGATTACCATATGTTCATCCGCAGGTTCAAATATCTGTAATTTTATTTATGCAGGCCGTTTCGTTACCTATATTCCGCGGAAGAATCTCCAATTTAAAAAGCATCTTAAACCGATGATTTTATTATTTGCATCGGCTCTGGCAGTAAACATCTATACGAATTTAGATACGGTAATGCTTGGCTTTATTTCCGGTGATGTACAGGTAGGCTTATATACGGTGGCTGTCCATGTAAAGACGGTTTTACTGGCGCTTGTAAATGCAGTCAGCGCGGTTCTTCTGCCCCGTCTTTCTTATTATTACAGTGAAAAAAAGGAAGATGCGTTAAACCATCTTCTGAGAAAGTCAATAAGTGTTATTTTTATGTTATCGGTTCCAATCACGCTGTTTTTTATTCTTACAGCCAAAGAGTGGATCCTGCTTTTCGGCGGACAGAGCTATCTCGGAGCTGTTCCCTGTATGCAGCTAATCATGCCGGTTCTTCTGATTTCCGGTTTTTCTAATGTGACCGGGAATCAGATATTGATTCCCGCAGGGAAGGATTCCTGTTTTATGAAGGCTGTGGCGTCAGGGGCAGTATTGGATTTATGTTTGAACGCGCTGCTTATGCGGCCGTTAGGAGGCGTTGGGGCCGCGCTCGCGACGCTTCTGGCCGAGCTTTTGCAGATGATGATTCAATTGTATTACGCTCATACGTATATATTGGCCAATATCAGATGGAAAACCCTGATCAATATAACTGTTTCGGCGCTTGCGGCCAGTCTTCTTCTGCTGATTGTAAGGTGTATGGCCGATTTTCATGTATGGTTGGAAATGGCCGTTTTTTCGATGGTATTCTTCGGAACATACGGGGGATGTATCCTGGGGCTCAGGGAGCCCGCAGCGTTAGAAATGCTTGGCTGTTTAGCCGGTAAACGAAAATCACCCGGACAGATAAAACATATGTTTGCAGAAAAGGAATAAAGCGATGATCAGTGTTGTAATGAGCACCTATAATGAGACAGCCGAAGAACTGCGCGGCTCCATAAATTCTATCCTGAAACAATCCTATCAGGATATGGAATTTATTATTCTGAATGATAATCCTGAACGGGATGATCTGAAGGAGATACTGAAGTTTTACGGGAACTCTGACACAAGGATTTCTGTCATTGATAACAAAAAGAATATGGGGCTGGCAGCCAGTTTAAATGTGGGAATCAGAGAGGCAAACGGAGAGTACATAGCAAGAATGGACGCGGACGATATTTCTCTGCCGCACAGATTAGAAAAAGAGCTGGATTTTCTGAAAAGAAACGGTCTGGATCTGGCGTCGTGCTTCGTTGTCAGAATGGATGAGGATGGAAAGGAGCTTCCGGCAGACGAGCAGGAGAATGCGTTTACTCTGACAGACGCAGGAAGCCTGCTTCCGATCATAAATTTCATAAAGCACCCGGCTGTTTTGGGAAAGACGGAAGTGTTTCGGGAATTAAACGGCTACCGCGCCCTTGTTCCGGCGGAGGACTATGATCTGTGGCTGCGCATGGTTTCCGGAGGCTTTCGGATAGGCTGTATGGAAGAGCGTTTATTGAAATACCGTGTTCGCCGTACAGGGATTTCTAAGTCAAATCAATATATGCAATACATAACGGCAGGGTATGCCAGAAATTTATACAAAGAGAGAAGGAGACAGGGATATGACAGCTTTTCAGAGGAACATTTTAAGAAGTATCTGTTAAAACATGGAGCGTATAATAAAAAAAGGACAGATAAATATAATGAAACAGCAAAAAACTACCAGGCTGCGCTGAAGGATGTGAAGAATAAGAGGTATGGAAGATGCCTGCGTCCTGCGCTGAAAACGCTGTTTGGGGGCGCGGCCGGCCCGGAGATGATTCTGACCGGCCTGTCGATCCGGTTTGGCAGGAAGAGGCTGATACGCAAAAATATGTAGCCAGATTCCAGAATCTGTGATAGACTGATTGCACAGAGAATCAGAAATTACGAAATTGAGAGATGAAAGGAAACAATCAGAAATATGAAAACAGCCCGAACGATATTGGCCATTGTTTTTTCCGTACTGGGAGCAGGTATTTTATTAAAGCTGATGAAGCTGGGACAGAATAATGTGATTCTGGCAGGCGCCGCTGTGCTTGTGTATGCGTCGGCGTCCTGTATGCGCCGGCATATCCGCGCGCACGATGCAGAAACGGCCGGCCGGATGGGGCAAAAGACAGCGGTATGCATCCTGTTTGGCCTTATGTTTTCTCTCTCCCTGGCGGGAGGATTCTATATCCATCACAGCGGCAACCTGTATGGCGGCGCGATGGATGTCAATTATATGACAGGCTTTGGCCCGCAGGCCATGTTTCTCTGGCTTGCGTCAGCGGCTGTGCTTACGCCCCTTGTATTTGCGGCAGAGCGGTTCTGTTTTTTAAGGCGGCCGGAGCCGCTTACGGAACCGGAAAGACGGCTGGGGGGGGGGTAAAATGGACGCTCCTGCAGGGGCTGGTCATTTTTGCGTGCTGGCTTCCGTATCTGCTTTCCTATTACCCGGGCCTGATCTACGGTGATTCCTTAAATTCGGTCGGCCAGGCGCTTGGGAAACAGGGATTTTCCAATCATCATCCGATTGCCTATACGATGTTTATCAAGCTGTGCCTGGCAGTGGGATACCGGCTCCGTTCCATGAATTTTGGCTGCGCGCTTTATACCGCGGCGCAGATGCTCTATATCAGCATGCTTCTGGCTTTTATCGTCTGCTGGCTGAGAAGGAGAGGCGTCAGCGCCCTGCTGTGCGGTTTTACAACGGCCTTTTACGCGCTGTGCCCGGTATTTCCCATCCATGCAGTCAGTATGTGGAAGGACGGAATTTTTTCTGTCACGCTGGCGGCGTTCAGCCTGCTTCTGCATGAGGCGGTTTTCTGCGGAAATGAACGGCTGAATTCGCCCCGGTTCCTTGCAGCATACAGCGTATCTGGTCTGATCCTGTGCTTCAGCCGCAATAACGGGCTTTATGTTCTTTTCTTTGCAGCCGTGTGTACGGGGCTTTTCATGCTGCTGAATAAGCGGGACAGGAGGAAAAAGAAAGCATTTTTCCTGTGCAGCTTTGGGATCATGCTGATCACGTGTCTGATCACAGGGCCGCTGTATAAGCGTCTGGGGGTTGAGAGCTCCTTTGAGGAGAGCGTGGGGATTCCCCTGAACCAGATGGCGCGCGTAGCAGCGTATGAAGGGAACTGTAATGCTTCGGAGGAGGAATTCCTGAACCGCCTGATGCCGCTTGAGAAATACGCAGAAGCCTACAGGCCGTGCTGCGTGGACAATGTGAAATGGCATTCTGATTTTGATACGGCATATGTAAGGGAGCATAAGGAAGAATTCCTGAAAAACTGGCTCACAATCGGGCTTAAAAATCCTGTGGAATATATCAAAGGCTGGTCGCTGATGACCTTTGGCTACTGGGCGGCCAATTGCTGGGAATTTAATTTTCAGGAGAATAACCTCGCGCCGGTGCATGACGCGGAGGCGTATGGGATCCGGCAGTGGGATGTGTTTTCCTTTTTGTCAGGACATTCGCTGCGCGGCCTCCTGCCTCTGAAGGGAGCGGCGGCCGCTCCGGCCCTGGTAATGTGGCTGATGCTGTTTGCCTGCGCGGCGCTGATCTGCGAGAGGCGCACCGCGGAGTGCGCCGTATTCCTGCCCTGCATCGGGGCGTGGCTGACTCTGCTGATTGCGTCTCCTTATGCGTACTGGCTGCGGTATCTGCTGTGTACCGCATATATGACGCCGATCGTGGTGTTTATACTAATCTATAAGGGCAGTGAACCGGAACCTGGGCCGCGCCGATAGCGGGAATGAGGTATCAGACGCGCTCCAGCCCCTTGATCCCCTTCAGTATAAAATGCTCCGTGAGCGCCGCCATGTGCTCCGGGCCCTCGCGCATGCCGGAGTCGAGCCAGTATTGCACCACGCCGATGCAGCCGGTGACGATAAAGGAGGAGTAGGCTTCGAGCGAGTCGGGGTCCCCCCAGTCGTTTAAGTCCGGCCAGTGCTGTACAAAACGCTCGCGCAGGATGGCCTGCAGGCGGTTTACAAAGCTCAGATCCCCGTTCTGGCCCATCAATAATGAAATGATATCGGAATTTTTCTGTACCATGGGGTACAGCTCTTTAAAGATAAGGGACGGCTGAACCATCAGATCCTGGACGCTGTGGTGGTCGAGAACCTCCTCCAGCTCCGCCATGAGCTCATTTTCAATCTGTTCCATCAAATCGTAGACGTCTTTATAGTGCAGGTAAAAGGTACCGCGGTTGATATCCGCCATCTCGGCGATCTCGCGGACCGTAATTTCCTGTATCTTTTTTTCTTTTAAAAGCGTGGTCAGGCACTGGCGCAGGATGCGCCTCGTCTTGCGGACACGCCGATCCATGGTTTCTTCTCTCATAATCGTATTCTCCTTTTTCGGGCGGCAGCAGCCTGCGGCGGCTTTGCTGTCCTGACTGGTATGAAACCGTTTATTTTAATAGACAAAAACTGGAAAAGTGTTGATTAATAGAATAATTGAAGAAAAATGATTATTGTATTAATCGGCATAACTTAGTATAATGCATTATAGATCATAAATAGACAAATGTCAATTAAAGAGACTGATGTTTAGTATAAAACGATACAGGAGGAATACAAAGCGAATGAACATGGATCATACACGCATATGGAAGTTCTGTAAGACTGGTGTGTGCGCCGGGATGGGATTGGTTTTGACAGCCGGAGTGGCTTTCTCGCACCCCATAGCCGCGCTGGCGGGCCCGGCAGGCGGGAATGAATCGGCGTCGGCAGGAGACAGCGCCGGGAATGGGGCGGTATCCGGAGAAGCAAAAGAAGGCGGCCTGCCGGAGGAAGCGGCAAAAAGCGTGTGGCAGGAAGCAGACGGCGCGTGGTATCTGACAGGGCCGGACGGCATTCCCCTGACGGGCTGGCAGAGAAAGGACGGGGCCTGGTATTATCTGGAGGAGAATGGGGTCATGGCCACAGGATGGCGCCTGATTGACGGATCGTATTATTATATGAAGGAAAACGGGGCCATGCAGAATGTGACACTCTATGAGGACGAGACAGTGTATACATTCCGGGAGAACGGAAGCCTTGCGGCGGCGAGGAAAAAGCGCAATACCGGAGGCGGGGGGTACCGGCTGGGATTTTTGGATGAAGAGGCGCAGGCCCTGGCGGACAGCTTAAATGAGCTGAAGGCGGAGGACTTTGACGGGGACGAAGAAGAAGACTATTACGAGGATGATAAGAAGGATTACGATAAGGACGCGAGCTTTGTCCTGAACGGCTCCCTGCAGCAGATCGCAGAGCACCGTCTGGCGGCGGCCCGCGCAAAGGGATACGGAAGCGGGCGGATTCCCGATGAAGGGACGCTTTCGGATTATTTAAAATCCATCCGCGGCCAGAACGGGCGGCGGGCGCTGGAGGTTTATCTAATCAACTGTGACGGCGCGACGGCGGCGGAGGAAAAGCTTTTAAGGAAGCACGGCAGCGGGGAGAAGAAACGCTCTGATCGGGCGGTGTATTATAAGGAAATGGGAGTCGCCCATGAAAAGGTGAACGGAAAAGATTATTTTATGGTGATTTTCATGCGGTGACAGGAGCCTGCTGCGAAGAAACAGCGGGGCGGTTACGAATAAGCAATAACAGGAGAGCAGAAGCGATGAGACCGAAATTCCTGAAAAAAAAGGAGAAGAAGAGGGGGGAGGGGCGTGAAAAACCCGTATCCCTCCCGGTATTTATTATTGAGAAGAGCAGGGCCATTGAAATTGTGTTCCTGGTCATGGTATTTATCTCCGCTGTGATGACGCCGTTTGTGGGCATCAATTATGATCTGACGAAGTATCTGCCGGATTCGGCGCAGTCCAAGGCGGGCTTAAACCGGATGGAGGAGACGTTCGGCTACCCGGGCACGGCGCGCATTATGATTGACGATGTGAGTCTGTATGAGGCCAAGGCGTACAAGGACCGTCTGGAAGCCGTAGACGGCGTGGATCAGGTGATGTGGCTGGACAGCGGCGTGAATGTATTCAGCGCGGATTCCTTTATCCATTTTGACAGCATTGATCAGTATTATAAGGATCAGTCGGCTGTGATGGAGGTGGTGTTTGAAAAGGGGGATACGCACAAAAAGACGTCGCGGGCGATTGACGAGATGCGGGCTATTACAGGGGATAAGGGCCATTTTGTGGGAATGGCGGTGCAGAATAAGTCCCTGGCGGAAAATGTGAGCCGGGAGATGAAGATGATCCTCACCATCGGCGTGCTGATGATTTTCCTGATCCTGTGCCTTACGACCAGCTCCTGGTTCGAGCCGGTGCTGTACCTGATTGTGATGGGCGTGGCAATCCTGATTAACAAGGGGACGAATATTTTCCTGGGCGAGATTTCCTTCCTCACGGACAGCGTGTCCGCCGTGCTGCAGCTCGCAGTGTCCATGGACTACTCCATTTTCCTGATCCATGCTTTTACGCGCGAGAAGAATAAGGGCTTTGAGCAGACGCAGGCCCTGACGAATGCGATCAACGAGGCGCTCAATTCGATTTTTGCCAGCAGCCTGACGACCATCGTCGGATTTCTGGTCCTGACGTTTATGAAGTTTAATATCGGCTTTGATATGGGCATCGTGCTGGCAAAGGGGATTGTCTTAAGCCTTCTGACCGTGATTTTCTTTATGCCGGCCATGATCCTGCGGCTGACGCCCCTGATTGAAAAAACGGCGCACCGCTCGTTTATGCCGGAGTTTCATAAGTTAAGCCGCGGGATTTACCGCATCCGCTACGGGATCCTCACGCTGGTGGCGATCCTTGCCATACCGGCCTACACGGCGCAGGCGATGAATACATTCCTGTTTGGAAACGACGCGGTGGGCGCGGGCGAGGGCACAGAGGTTTATAATGACGAACAACTGATTCTCGAAAAATTCGGACGCAGCAATATGATGATGGCCATTGTCCCCAACGATTCTCCCATTGACGAGAAGCTGTTTACGGATGAGGTGGAGGCGCTTTCCTACACGAAATCCGTGACCTCCATGGCGGGCTCGATCCCGGAGGGCGTGCCGGAGGATTTCCTGCCGTCCAGCATAACGGAGCAGTTACATAAGGGCGATTATTCGCGGATCCTGATCTATGTGCGCAGCAAGGGCGAGAGCCCTCTGGCCTACCGCTGTTCGGATGAGATCCAGGCGATCCTGAAGAAATATTATCCTGCGGATTCGTACCTGGTGGGGGCCACGCCTTCCACGCAGGATATAGAGGCTACGATCACAAAGGATTACAGCAGGGTCAACACCCTGTCCCTGATCGGCGTGTTTGTGGTGGTGATGTTCAGCTTTAAATCCCTGATCATCCCCATGATCATCATGATTCCCATTGAGGTGGCGATTTTTGTGAATATGGCGGTGCCGTATATCAAGGGAGAGCTGATGATTTTCATGGGCTACATCATTGTGAGCTGTATCCAGCTCGGCGCTACGGTGGATTACGCGATTTTAACGACCAATAACTACCTGGAGTGCAGGAAGGAGGCCGAGAAGGGGGAGGCGGCGATCCTGGCTTTAAAGCGCAGCATCCCGGCGATCCTGACCTCCGGCTCGATCCTGACGATCGTGGGGTATATCCTCTACTACATTTCCTCCATCGCGGCGATCGGCGATATGGGGCACCTGATCGGGCGGGGAGCCTGGATGAGCATGCTGTTAGTGTGTTCCCTGATGCCTGCATTTCTGGTCCTGTTTGACCGGATTTTGATGGAAAATGAATTCGAGCGCATTCACAGCTTTTTTAAGGAGCGCAGACGCCGCCGGCTGGAACGGCTGAAACGGGCGGCCAGGCGGATCCGGGAGGCCGGGACGCATGCGCATATAGGCAGCGCGGAAGCAGCCGCCAGCCGGGTGGGCGTCGCGCAGGGAGCGGCCCCGGGGGCCAAAACAGATAAAACAGATCAAACGGAAGCGGACAGGGAGGCATTCAGGCAATGAGACAAAAAAACAGGGTATGGTTCACAAAGAGGGCGGCGGGCTTCATGGCGGGCGTTACGCTGTCCGTGAGTATGGCGGCTCCGGCGCGGGCGGCGGCCCCGGCGGTGGAAGTGGATGAAACCATGTATGTGAATCTCGATTACTACGGGACGCCGACGCTGGTCAATGTAGTCAAGGGCTGTACGCCCAACGGCGCGGCCTCCTACACGGATTACGGCGTTTATGACAAGCTGGTCAACATGACGGATAAGACCGAGCCGCAGGTGGGAGAGGGCAGCGTGACCTGGCAGCTTCCGGAAGGGAATCAGCGCTTTTATTACCAGGGAACCATGCCGGAGGGCAGTGTGGAGCTGCCCTGGAGCTTTGACGTTTCCTATAAGCTGAACGGCGTCCGCACCGACGCCGGGCGGCTTGCCGGCGCGTCCGGCCTTGTGGAGCTGAATGTGAAGGCAGTCCCGAACCCGAAAGCCAGGGCCTATTACCGCAACAACATGATCCTGTCCGTGGTGGTTCCGGTGGACATGGAAAAGGCCTACAGCGTAGAGGCCCCCGGTTCCCAGCTCCAGTCGCTCGGCAACAACACAGCCGTGATGTTTGCGGCCCTGCCCGGCGAGGAGGGCGATTATACGGTCCGGATCGGAACGGACTCGTTTGAGAGCGTGGGCGTGATTATGATGATGGTTCCGGGAACCATGGATGCGCTCAACCACATCAAAGATATTAAGGAGGCAAAGGACACCTGGCGCGAAGAGGGAGATCGGATGTATGACAGCATGAACCAGCTTCTCCGCTCCATGGAGGCCATGAAAGGAGACGTGGCGGGCGCGTCAAAGGGCATTGCAGAGCTTGAGCAGGCCAGGGCCGGCATCAGCGCAAACCGGAAGCAGATCGAGGCCCTTTCCACACAGGCCGTTTCGGATCTCGCGTCCATAACGGAGCAGACCGCGCGCCTGATCCCCTATCTGGACACGGCTCAGAGCGCTGTGACAGATATCAACGCCAATTTCGACGCCATTTACAATACCATGGAGGACACCCAGGATGAGCTGGACCGCCTCTATGACCGCCTGGGCGGGCTTAAGAATTCTCTGAATTCCCTGGCCGGACAGATCGAGGGCGGGATCAGCCTGGACGGCTGGAAACAGCAGATGGAGGAGATTGAAAAGGAGACAGAGGATGTGAAGGATCTCGTGGACAGCCTGGGCGGCCACATCGGAAACGGGGCCGGGCTGTCTGAGACGACGAAGGCAGAGCTCCATGATCTGAAAGTAAGCCTCAGTGAGGCGGACGCCTTCCGCTATGACCGCCGGCGCGTGCAGAAGGGAATAAAAGCAGAGGAAGCGCAGGATGGCGCGCGCCAGGAAGAGCTCCAGGAGGAGGTCCGGGAAGATGCGCAGAACGGCCCGGGAACGGCGCAGGATGCAGAAGGCGCAGAGGAAGAGGCAGATATCACGGCATTCGGAAAGACGGTAACAGCGCTTCCCATGCCCGGACAGGAGACGCTGTTATCGCCCGATGCGGCCGGGCCGGTAGAGGCAGAGAACGGTGCGCCGGACGCGGCGCCTGCCGCAGATCCGGCTGTCTCAGAGGATTTCAGAGGCCCTTCCGGGCTTCCGGGCAGCGGCGGCTACAATGAGGAGGACTTTGAAACCTGGAGCGAAGAGCTGGATCCATATGCGGATGAGATGGAGGAGACGCTTTCCGCCCTTCTGGGAACCGGATATTCGGCGCAGGCGGAGGAACAGCTCTCACAGCTTGACACGATTCTGGGAAACGCAGGTTCGTTTCAGCAGTCCGCGGCGGCGGTGATTGGGAAAATCAACGCGGTCTGCGCAGGGGCCGGGAATGCGAGCGAGAAAGCCGCCTCCACGGTTTCGGCCCTGCGCGGCGTGACAGATGAGCTCATTAACCTGCTGGATGACGGGAGAGTCCTGATCGACACGGCAGACGGCTACACACCGTCCCTCTTAGACGGCCTGGGCGATACGCAGGAGCTCTTACGACGCCTGACCAGAGCCACCGGATCCGCCCATGGGCTGCTGAGCATGGTCAACACAACCGTGATCGGAGCCGGGGACTCCCTGGACGCCGGCACAAGAGACAGCCTTAAGAGTATGCAGGGAGTGCTGGATAAAAGCATCAGCGTGCTCGACGATATCAGCCAGGTGCGCGAGGCGGGCGAGAGCATGAAGCAGACGCTGGATGAGGAGCTGGATAAATTCGAGGAGGAAAACTTATTCCTGAACCTGGATCCGGAAGCGGATATGGTGTCCTTTACCTCATCGGAAAACCGTTCCCCCAGAAGCCTCCAGATTATCCTGCGGACGGATGAGATAAGCGACGGGGACAACACGACGGACATCTCAGATGCGGAGGATCTGGACAGCGGGGATCTGGGGCCGTTTGAACGGATGTGGAGAGTGCTGGTGCGGATCGTGGAGGCTGTGATCGCGATATTCAGGGAACGGTAGGCATTTTTATGAGTAAAGCCATGTGAAATGAAGGAATACCATTGTCAGGGCCTGCTGATTGACAGGGGGCAGCTTTATGATTCATTATGCGTGACTACCATTTAAAATGACTCAGACATTGGAAAGTGAGGTGTCACTTATGTGTAATTTGAGCAAAGGCGCAGAGGAGAAAGGAATTCAGAAAGGAATTGATAAAGGAATAACAGCTATGATTTTAACCCTGAAGGAGCTGCAAATATCGAGTGACGTTATTCTGAAACAAATCTGTGAAAAGTTTGGCTTGACAGAAGAAACGGCAGAAACGTACTTGAAAGAAATAACCTGAACATTCCAGGCAGAGCATTTACGTGCTCTGCCTGGAATAATATTACGGGATTTCATACACAGTCATCCCCGATAATGAAAAAAATACGCCGATATGCCGCCTCCCCATTGTCATCCCTCATCCTCCCGTGGTATAATATCCCCCGGATAGTATTCCTCAGGAAACTATACCAGGACAAACGAAGAGCTTGTTTGCAGATCCATTCGGATTCCGGCAGGAATCTCCGGTGAAACTTATATCGCTTAAGAGTAGGATTTCATGAGGGCGTCACCTGGAAAGAGGGTGATAGGATGAAGATCGGATTTGTAGGTGCAGGGAAAGTTGGCTTTACTCTGGGAAAGTACATGTCGGAACGCAACGTGTGTGTATCCGGATTCTACAGCAGAAGTATGGAGTCGGCCAGACAGGCATCCATTTTTACACATACAAGGTGTTACGAGACGCTGGAAGAGATAACGCAGTCGAGTGACGCCCTCTTTCTGACGGTTCCGGACGGGGCGGTCGGGGAGGTATGGAATTCTTTAAAACGGTATTCACTGACAGGCAAGTTGATTTGTCACTGCAGCGGCGCGATGACATCCGCCGTTTTTTCTGAGATTGACCGGACGGGAGCGTTTGGTTATTCTATCCATCCTTTGTTTGCAGTCAGCAGCAGGCTGCAATCGTATCAGGAGCTTTCCAAAGCATATTTCACAATTGAAGGGCCGGAGGCGTATCTTGCGTTCTGGCGGGATTTTCTGGAAGGACTGGGCAATCCGGTGCGGATTTTAAAGCCGGAGCAGAAGATCCTCTACCACTGTGCGGCTGTCTTTGCCAGCAATCTGGCGGCCGGGCTCTATGAGACGGGAGTCCGTCTTCTTATGGAGTGCGGGTTTGACAGAGAGAGCGGCGAACAGGCGCTCGGTCCCCTGTTTATCGGGAACTGTCTGTCTGTGGCGCAAAAAGGGCCGATGGAGGCCCTGACAGGGCCGGTGGAGCGGGCAGACGCAGGTACGGTCGAAAAGCATCTGGGCGTCCTTTGCGGGCCCGAGCGGGATTTGTACCGCAGTTTATCCGGCGTTCTGGTTGAAATAGCGGAAAAAAAGCATCCGCAGCGGGATTATGGACCATTATCCCGACTATTGGAAAAGAATGGAGAAGAGAATGAAACACACAGTCGCTACATTTAGGAAGGCCAGGACAGAGGGCAGGAAGCTCTCCATGCTGACCGCTTATGACTATTCGACCGCGAAGCTGATGGATGAGGCCGGGATCCACGGGATTCTGGTGGGGGATTCGCTGGGAAATGTGATCCTTGGCTATGGGGACACGGTTTCTGTGACCATGGAGGACATGATCCATCACGGCGCGGCCGTGTCCAGAGGGGTAAAAAACGCGCTTCTGGTGGTGGATATGCCGTTTCTGTCGTACCAGACCTCGGCATATGACGCGGTGATGAACGCGGGAAGACTGATGAAGGAGGGGCGCGCCCATGCGGTAAAGCTGGAGGGCGGCCGGGAGATGGCGCCCCGGATCCGGGCGATCGTCCAGGCCGGGATCCCGGTCATGGGCCATCTGGGCCTGACGCCCCAGACGATCCATGCGCTGGGCGGGTATACGGTACAGGGAAAGGACGAGGCGGCGGCCAGAAAGCTTTTGGATGACGCAAAGGCGCTGGAGGAAGCCGGCGTGTTTGCCATTGTTCTGGAGTGCGTGCCCTCTGCCCTGGCGGGCCTTATCACAGCGTCCGTGTCGGTTCCCACCATCGGGATCGGGGCAGGGGCCGGCTGTGACGGCCAGATTCTGGTATATCAGGATATGCTGGGCATGTTTACAGATTTTACGCCGAAATTCGTGAAGCGCTACGGAGAGGTGGGGGAGGCCATGAAGGCTGCCTTTGCATCCTACATAGAGGAAGTGGGCCGGGGGGCCTTTCCCGGGCCGGAGCACGGCTATCAGATAGCGGATGAAGTGATTGGGAAATTATATGGAACGATGCCGGGAAACGGCGGAGAGGAAGAAGCATGAGGGAAGAAAAGACAGGAGCCGATCCATTTATGATAGAAAAAACCGTAAAAGGCGTCCGGGCGCAGGTCGCGGCCTGGAGGAGAGAGGGCCTTCGCGTCGGCCTGGTTCCTACCATGGGATATCTGCACGAAGGGCATAAAAGCCTGATCGACCGGTCGGTCCGGGAGAATGACCGGACCGTGGTGAGCGTATTTGTGAATCCGATCCAGTTTGGGCCCGCAGAGGATCTGGAGAGCTATCCAAGAGATCTGGAGGCGGACTGCGCCCTCTGCCGGGAGGCCGGAGCGGCGATGGTATTTGCGCCGGAGCCGTCGGAGATGTACGCAGAGGACTTTTCCACATATGTGCAGATGCAGGGCGTGTCAGAGGAGCTGTGCGGAAAGAGCCGTCCGGTGCATTTCAGGGGCGTCTGCACGGTGGTGAGCAAGCTGTTTCACATTGTGGCGCCGGATTGCGCCTATTTCGGGGAAAAGGACGCCCAGCAGCTTGCGGTGATCCGGCGGATGGTCCGGGATTTGAATATGGATCTGGAAATCGTGGGCTGCCCGATCGTCCGGGAGGCGGACGGCCTGGCCAGATCCTCGAGGAATACATATTTATCAGAGGAAGAGAGGAAGGCCGCCCTGTCGCTGAGCCGGGCCGTAGCGGCCGGAAAGGCCATGGCAGAGGCCGGCGAGCAGGACGGGGAGAAGATCCTGGAGGCGATGCGCGGGATCCTGAAGGCAGAGCCCCTGGCGCGGATCGACTATGTGGAAATGGTCAGATGGGACAGCATTGTTCTCCATCACAGGCTGGATTGTCCCGTACTCGTGGCGGTGGCCGTATGGATCGGAAAGACAAGGCTGATTGACAACTTCATATGGGAACCGGCGTTGCAGGCGCCGCCATTTCATGTGTGTGAATCATAGCTTGCAGACAGGAGACAGGAGTGTTTGAAATGAATATTACAATGTTGAAAGGAAAGATTCACAGGGCCACGGTGTCTGAGGCCAGGCTGGATTATGTGGGCAGCATTACTGTGGACGAAACCCTGATGGAGGCGGCAGAGATCCGGGAATATGAACAGGTCCAGATTGTGGATATTGACAATGGGCAGCGCTTTGAGACATATGTGATTGCCGGGGAGAAGGACAGCGGCCTGATCTGTCTGAACGGAGCGGCGGCCCGCATGGTGCAGGTGGGAGATAAGATTATCATCATGTCCTATGCAGGGATGACGCCCGGGGAGGCGGACGGCCATGCGCCGAAGGTGGTCTTTGTGGACGGGGAAAACCGCATTGCGCGGGTGACGTCGTATGAGAGGCACGGCCGCCTGGCTGATATGGAGGAGACGGCATGCTGAGCGGGAAAACAGTTGTTCTGGGCGTGACGGGCAGCATTGCCGCCTATAAGACAGCGGGCCTGGCCAGCCGTCTGGTAAAGCTGCGCGCGGATGTCCATGTCATCATGACGCAGAATGCCCTCCATTTTATCCATCCCACCACATTTGAGAGCCTGACCGGAAACAAATGCCTGGTCGATACATTTGACCGCAATTTCCAGTTCCACATCGCCCACGTATCCCTGGCGCAGCGGGCCGACGTGCTGCTCGTGGCCCCGGCTTCGGCAAATATCATCGCCAAGCTGGCCCGGGGGCTGGCAGACGACATGCTGAGCACCACGGCCCTGGCCATGCGGGGGCCGGTGCTCGTAGCTCCGGCCATGAATGTCAATATGTACAATCAGCCGGTGACGCAGGATAATATAGCGCGCCTTCGGGAGTACGGGAAGATTGTCATCCCCCCGGAGAGCGGCTATCTGGCCTGCGGCGATGTGGGAACCGGAAAGCTGGCCTCGGAAGACACGCTTCTCAACTATCTTTTAAGGGAGATTGCATGCGAAAAGGATTTATCCGGGATGCGCGTGCTTGTGACAGCAGGGCCCACGAGGGAGCCGCTTGACCCGGTGCGCTTTATCACCAATCATTCGACCGGGAAAATGGGCTACGCCATCGCCCGGCGGGCCATGCTGCGCGGGGCGGCGGTCACGCTCGTCAGCGGGCCGGTAAACCTCGCGCCGCCGCCGTTTGTGCGCGTGATCCGGGTGAGCAGGGCTGAGGAAATGTTTGAGGCCGTGCGGGAGCACTGGGAGACGCAGGATCTGATCATTAAGTCCGCCGCGGTGGCGGATTATGCCCCTGTGGAGATTCGGGACGAAAAGATAAAGAAACAGGGCGGCGCGATGACGCTGGAGCTTTGCCGCACCCGTGATATCCTGGCGTGGCTTGGGGAGCGGCTAAAGCCCGGCCAGGCGCTGTGTGGGTTTTCCATGGAAACCGGGCGCGTGCTTGAACATTCCAGGGAAAAGCTCGAGAAAAAGAGAGCGGATCTCATAGCCGCCAACTGCCTGCGGGAAGAGGGGGCCGGCTTTGGCACAGATACGAACCATCTGACGCTGATTCGCCGCGGCTGCGTAACGGATCTGCCCATGCTTTCCAAGGACGATGCGGCGGACCGCCTGCTGGATGAGATGCGCGCGATCTGGGAACAGAAAAACGGCGCAGAAGGCGGCCTGCCCCGCCCGGGCAAAAGCGAAGGAGGAAAAGCCGATGATTTTTGCGGTTGATATCGGAAACTCGAATCTGGTGCTCGGCCTGATGGATGAGGAAAAGAGGATTTCCTTTCAGGGACGCATCCGCACGGATCGGAAGTGTACAAAGGAAGAATTCATGGTATCGGTCAGGACGCTTCTGGATATCTACTGCGTCCGTGCAGACGGGGTGGACGGCGTCATCATTTCCTCCGTCGTCCCGGATTTGACGGATCTGGTGCGGGAGGGCATGGCCGTGCTGACCGGGGTTAAGCCGCTGGTGGTGGGGCAGGGCATCAAAACCGGGATTCGGATCGCCACGGATCACCCGGCCAGCCTTGGCTCGGATCTGGTGGCGGATGCCGTGGCGGCGGCGGAGGAGTACCCGGGCCCGGCGGCGATCTTTGATCTGGGCACGGCCACGACCTGCTCCGTGATTGATAAGAAGCGCGCTTACCTGGGGACGCTTATTATGCCGGGCGTCGGCATTTCCCAGGAGGCTCTGTCCGGGAAGGCGGCTCAGCTTCCCCATATCCGTCCTGAGCGGCCGAAACACCTGATTGGGAAAAACACCATTGAAAGCATGCAGAGCGGGCTGCTCTACGGAAATGCGGCCATGATTGACGGCCTGACGGAGCGGATCGAGGAGGAGCTGCATGAGAAGGTGACAGCCATTGCGACCGGCGGCGCGGCAAAGCGGATCATCCCGCACTGCCGCCGGGAGATTGTCTATGATGCGGATCTGCTGCTCAAAGGGCTGTGGTACCTGTATGATAAGAATCGGGGGAATGGGGGCGGCTGACGCCGCATTGTATGTAGGAGGCAGCACAGCAAAAATCACGAAAAACTAAAACTGTAATAAAATCGTAATAAAATGTTCAAAAAAACTTGACAAGTTTTGGTATGGAAGGGTACAATGGGGAACGGATCCACACCAGCTATAACAAAATAATTACAGAGAACAAAGGAATGAGTGATATGAATCGAATATTTGACTATGCTGCCCTGACAACCCGTATGTCCCGTCTTCCCCGCTGCGTTTTTGGGTGCAGAAGGCTGCTTGCCGTGATTGGCGCAGCCTCGCTGCTCAGCTTTGCCGCCCCGTTTGCCAGCGCGGCGGACGAGACGCCGGAGGCATGGCAGGCCGTGTTTGACGCAGAGTATTATTATAACCAGAATCCGGATCTGCAGGCATCGGTTGGGAATGATGTGCAGGGGCTGTTTTCCCATTTCATGTCGAGCGGGATGAGGGAGGGCCGTCCCGGGAACGGGGAATTTAACGTAAGGGCCTATGTGTTCCACAACCCGGATCTGGTGAATCAGTATAAAACGGATATTGCCGCGTATTACAGGCATTACATGAGCACCGGCAGGGCGGAAGGGCGTATCTGTCAGCCGCAGGGGAATGAAAACGGCCGGATCGGTACATACACAACGAATTATAACAGCGCCATTCCCAGGGCGGTCAATGTACACCTGGCCACGCAGAGAATCAACGGCACAGTGCTGCAGCCGGGCGAGCTGTTTTCATTCAGCAATGCAGTGCAGCCGAGAAGGCCGGAAAACGGCTATGTGCTGGCTCCGGCGATCGGCGGCCAGGAGTATGGCGGCGGCATCTGCCAGGTGTCCTCGACCCTGTATGCGGCGATGTGCCATGCCCTGCTGCCGGCAGTGGAGCGCCATCCGCATTCTTCGCCGGTATCCTATCTGCCCAGAGGCCTGGACGCGACGATCTCCGAAGGGCGCAAGGATCTGAAATTTGTGAATCCTTATCAGGAGCCCCTGCTCATCCAGGCATCGGCGCAGGAAGGCGTCCTCACGGTTACGCTGATCGCTGGCGAGGCGGCCATCACAGAGATTCAGGCGGCGGAAGCACAGGCAGCGGCAGAGGCGCAGGCAGCGGCGGAAGCGCAGGCGGCAGCAGAGGCGCAGGCAGCGGCGGAAGCACAGGCGGCGGCAGAGGCGCAGGCAGCGGCAGAGGCGCAGGCAGCGGCGGCAGCAGAGGCGCAGGCAGCGGCAGAGGCGCAGGCAGCGGCGGAAGCACAGGCGGCAGCAGAGGCGCAGGCAGCGGCAGAGGCGCAGGCAGCGGCGGAAGCACAGGCGGCAGCAGAGGCGCAGGCAGCGGCGGAAGCGCAGGCAGCGGCAGAAACCGGGGCAGAGACGGAAGACAGCGGACCGGCGGACGGGGTTCAGCAGGGCTGAGTTTCTTAAGATTTTAAAAAATTATACAGATTCATCTGCTTTTGTAGAGCCATTAAGCTGAGAATAACAAAATATAGGGCGCATATTGGCGTCAATCGCAGCGAAAAAGGGATATCTGAAACGAATGTGTTCAGATATCCCTTTTTTGATCGTAAAACCGGAAAATATTTTCAAACACACCGGATGCGGCCGCCTGCTGTGTGAAACATTTAAAAGACTTGACAAAATTTAACGGGGGGGGGGTAAAATAGGATGGGTAAAGAGACAATATGTGAAGGAGGAAGTGATGATGAAGCTGAGAAGGGCAATATGTTTGGGAGCTGTTTTTTCTGCACTGACAGCAGGTACGGCATTTGCCGGAACATGGGTGAAGGGCCAGGAGCCGAACCAGGATAAATGGCAGTATGCGAACGGGGACGGGACCTGTGCCCGGGACGGCTGGCAGTGGATCGACGGAAATAATGACGGGACGGCAGAGTATTATTATTTTGACAGTGAGGGCTGGATGCTGTCTGACACCATAACGCCGGACGGGAACCGGGTAAATGCGGACGGCGCGTGGGTGATAGACGGAGCGGTACAGACGCAGCAGGTTCATACGGTTTCTGATACAACTGCGGCGGGTACAGAGGCAGATACCGCGGCCCAGACTCCAGCCCTGTGGATGTGGACGGAGAACGCGGACGGGACGCGCGTGATGAATCAGACTCTGATGTACGAGGATATCGGTGATTATTTCCGTTTTATGTCCTCCTTTGACGGGCAGGAGTTCCCGTATCATTCCACGCAGGAGACTGTGGCCGGATGGGCGCAGGTTTCGGAGCGGGGCGCGGCGTGGAAGGCTCTGTTTGACCAGTATGCCATCCCGTATGATATCTGCGGAGAGAACCCGTACCGGGCGGAGAGCGTTGCGTTCACGAGCGCGCCGGGCAAATCGGCGGACGAGCAGTACAGCGTGACAGGGGCTGTTCAGATGATGATCTGGGTTCTGACGGACGGGATGTCCCAGGCAGAGTTTTACACAACCATCTCCGGAGACGGAGCGATTACCGTAACAGCATCTCTGAAGATGTTAGGATAATAACGGAAGCCGGCCCGGCAGGGGCAGAAGCAGGCAGCCAGAACGGCTGCCTGAATCATTGCCTGAACAGGAGGATCATGTGCAGAAGGGAAAGAAACGATGAGGCAGCGAAAAAGGACGGCCGTATGGCTTTTCTGTATGCTCTTTATAATCGCCGCAGGAGTCTGGAGTGGTGGCAGCCGGGCTCTTGCGGGGTGGATCGAAACGCCGGAATTCCGTTTTATGGAGGAGGACGGCAGCTTCAAGAAGGAAGAGTGGTATCAGAGCGAGAGCGGGGACTGGTACTATTTTGACGAAAACGGGCGGATGGCGACCGGGTTTTACCGCTTCGGGGATGGGAGAACCTTCTTTTTCAACAGCGACGGCGCGCGGGAAACGGGCCTGATACGGGTGGACGGCCGTGCCTATTTTTTTGATGAAAACGGCGTCATGGTCGTGGGGAAGGCTGTGGTGAACGGGACGCAGTATGAATTTACGGCAGAGGGGCTTTTGGATCCCTCGATCCGCGTTCCGGCTGTGAAATGGTATGCGCTGGAGGATGGGGTAATCCCGGAACGGAACCGCCATTTTAACGCAAACGGCAGCGAGAGCTTCCACCTTCCGGCCTGGGGGATGCTGGCTCTTGGCCTTCTTCTGCTGACAGCGGGCAGGAAACGACAGGACAGGGCGGAGCTGTTTTTCCTGTATACAGCGGTTCTGTTTGCCAGCGCGCCTCTGTTTCTGCCTTATCTGATCCGGGGACATGACATGCGCTTCCACTTAAACCGCATACTGGGAATCCGGGATTCCCTGGAACAGGGGATGTTTCCGGTGCGCCTCAACAGCTTTTCTTTTAACGGCTTCGGCTACGGAGAGCCGGTATTTTACCCGAACCTGTTCGTATATATCCCGGCTCTTCTGATGAAGGCCGGGATACCGATGGTAGGCGCCGTGCAGCTATGGCTCATGCTCTGCAATGCAGGGACGGCGGCGATCATGTATTTCTCAGCCGGCCGCCTGTTCCGCTCCCGGACAGCCGGGTGCTTTTGCAGTATTTTGTATACACTGGGAATCTACCGGCTGGGCAACTGCTACACCCGCGCGGCATATGGAGAACTTCTGGCAATGATGTTCCTGCCGCTCGTGATATATGGTTTTTACGAGGTCTTTTTCGGGAAAGAGAAGAATTGGAAGCTTCTCACGATCGGCCTGACCGGCGTTGTGCAGAGCCATATCATCAGCGCCGTGCTGACAGCGGCCCTTTGCACCGCCGGCGGCCTCGTCTGCATCCGGCGGATCCTAAGCAGGGAGCGCTTTGCTGCGCTTACAAAGGCACTTGTGTTTACGATCTGCCTCAATCTCTGGTTCCTGATCCCCCTTGTGGATTACATGGGCGCGGGACTCAACTTAGACGCGCTGCAGTTTCAGGCGGATAAGTGTGCACTGACGCTGTCCAAGCTGTTAGAGCTGTTTCCTATCGCTATGGGAGCGACGCCGTCCATTGACTACGGGGCCAGGGATTCCATGGCCTTAACCCTGGGCTTCCCGGTTCTGGCCGCCGCCGGCCTGCTGATGTTTCAGTGGATACAGCAGAAAAAAGAAGGGGCAGGAGAGCAGGGGGAAAAAGAGGACGGAAACGGGCGCGCGGCGCATGCGGCCTGGCGTCTGGCGCTCCTGTTCCTTCTGATTGGAAGCGCGGCTGCCTTTGCTTCCCTGGCGCTGTTTCCGTGGAAATATCTGATGCAGTTTGGATGGTTCCGTCTGGCCGCCTCCTATATCCAGTTCCCCTGGCGTCTGGTCGGCGTGGCGCTGTGCTTTCTCTCCATGGCCGGCGGCTATGCCGTCAGCCGCCAGTGGGCAGATGCGCGCCGCTTCCGGGCCGCCGGCGTGCTTTTGGCGGTCTCTGTCCTCGTTTCGCAGCATTTCCTGGACGGTTTTTACCAGCACCAGGATTATTACTGGACGGAAAGAGACGTCAACAGCATGATTGAGCAGCAGGAATACCTCTATCCCGAAACAGACCGCTCGATCGCGTGGGGACGGGAGCTGCCCAAAGGGGAGCATGTGCAGATCCTCTCCTCCGTGAAGAACGGCCTTTCCGTCCGGTTTGCCTATGACGCGCAGAAGGTAAAGGAGCAGGAGGGCTATGCGGATCTGCCGCTGTTTTACTATCCCGGCTACCATGCGGTAAACGCAGACGGCAGCCCGCTTCCGGTGGTCCGCTCCGGGGACGGCCTGGCTCGCGTTCTCTTTGCAGGGGGAAGCACGGGAGAGATCCATGTGTTTTACAGGGAAAGAAGGCTGTGGAGGCTGTGTGAAATCCTTTCCGGGGGAGCGCTTGGGCTGTTTGCGCTTCTTTTCGTGAGGGACGTAAGAAAGAAAAAAGACAGATATGTATAAGACGGCGTGGATGATTTTCATATACGATCCAATTTCAGCTTGCGCCCCCGGACATCTGATGCTATGCTATAGGAAACGGCAAAATCATCTGTCTCTACTTATTATTAAGGAAATGATGCCGGATCGCATTATATGAGACCAGAGCGTGTTAAAAAAACATTCCCACCATCGGCACGCTCTGCCACACAGGAGGAACAGGGTTTGAAGCAGATTTCAATTCTGGTTCCCTGCTACAATGAGGAGGAGAACATCCGCCCCTTTTGGGAGGAGATCCGCCGCGTGTTCAGGGAATTTTTTTCGGAACATTACACGCTGGAGCTGCTGTACATCGACGACGGCTCCAGGGACGGGACGCTGGAGCGGATCCGAGAGCTGGCAGAGGAGGATCCGGATGTAAAATACCTATCCTTTTCCAGAAATTTCGGAAAGGAGGCGGCCCTCTACGCGGGCCTTGAGCATGCCTCCGGCGACTATGTGGCAGTGATGGACGTGGATCTGCAGGATCCGCCCTCCCTGCTCCCGGAGATGGCAGAGGCGCTGGAATCAGGCGAATACGACGTGGCGGCGACGCGCAGGGAGGACCGGAAGGGGGAGCCGCCGGTGCGCTCCTTTTTTGCCCGTTTATTTTACCGCCTGATCCGGAAGATATCGGATGTGGACATCGTGGACGGGGCCAGGGATTTCCGGCTGATGACGCGGCAGTACGTGGAAAGCCTTCTGGAGCTTAAGGAATACAACCGCTTTTCAAAAGGGCTCTTTGGCTGGGTGGGCTACCGGGTCAAATGGATTGCCTATGAGAACATTAAACGGGAAAAGGGGAGCACGAAGTGGTCGTTCTGGAAGCTCTTTTTATACAGCATCGACGGGATCGTGGCGTTCTCGGTGGTTCCGGCCGTGATGGCGGCCGCATTCGGCGCAGTGTTCTGCGTGGCGGCCTTTTTATTCCTGTTTGTGGTCTTTGTCAGGGCTATGATTTACGGCGACCCCGTGGCCGGGTGGCCGTCCCTGGTGTGCATCATCCTCTTTGTGTCCGGGATCCAGTTTTTCTTTATGGGCGTGCTGGGAGAGTACATGGCCAAGACCTATATGGAGGTCAAGAGACGCCCTGTGTACCTGTGCAGGGAGTCCAATCTGGAGCCCGTAAAAGGAGAGAAGGAGAGGCTTACATGACAGGGAAAAAGCCGCTTCGGAACCGTCCGGGCATCTTTTGCATATGATGTAGCAGACCGGTATTGCCGCCGGGCTGCGCTGTGACAGATAAACATAAATGGCGCTGTCCGCAAACCGTCAGGCATGTGTGCAGCATGCCGCCCGGCGCGTCTGGCGAACCGTTCATTCGTGAAGATTTCACAAATCCGCACTTGACCATTCTGGAAGGTTTTGCTATAGTAGATAGGGTAAGACGAGAGTGTTTTTGGTTACTGTCCACATCCTGTACCCCGGTTTGTATGCAGTAACACGCTTCATAACGCACAGAACTATTAAAAACTGTCAAAAGTGCGGTTTTGTGTTACTTCCCTCGGGGGGGGGGGTTTTTGTAAATGTGAATTTACAGATAATTCCCCATAGTGATTGGAGTCTGGATCGTAACATGCTTACACTCCAAAGACCATCTAAGTAATTGCAAGAAGGGGAAGGGTGATATGAAGAAAAAAATCAAGTCGATCCGAAGTCAGATCATATCAGGATACAGCAAAGTGATCCTGGTTATGTGCCTGTTGGTGGCAGTCTCTCTGATTTCACTGACGCGGGTGAGCCGGGATTACCATGTGGTATCCAATAACCGGAACAATCAGGCGGATACGCAGTCAGCGCTTGCCAAGCATTATGAATGGCTGGAGATGTATACGGAGAGCATCCAGAAGGGAACAGAGTTCGGGGGGAGCCTGGACTATAACACGTGTCTTCTGGGAAAATGGCTGGCCGGCGCCAGTTCAAAGGATCTGTCGGACGCAGTGATCCGGGAGACCCTGGATTCGCTGATAGGGCCTCACCAGAGGATGCACACACAGGCAGCCGATATTCTGACGCTTGCAAAGACGGATAAAGACGCTGCATACGCGCAGTTTGAAGAACAGATTAAGCCTCTGACCGCGCAGGTTATCGAGGGACTCGGCGCCATCTCAAACCGGTATCAGCAGATCGCAAATGAGACGTCCGAAGAGCTGGATCGCCTGATCCTGATAATGATTGTGCTGAATATTGTGAGCGCCCTGCTTGGTTTTTTGCTGGCGGTATTCTACGGAAACCGCTCGTCAAAGCAGATCTCCCGACCGATTACCGCAGTGGCGGAGTGGTCGGAGCGGCTTTCAGAGGGCGCGGATCAGATTGAATTTGACAAGAAGATCCTGGCGGGCAATGAGGAGAATGAGATCGGCTCCATGATCCACTCATTTGAGCGCATGGTGGACAGCATCCACCAGAATGTGGAGGTGGTAAAGCGTCTCGCCCAGGGCGATATGACGGTGTTTGTCAATATCCGTTCACAGGATGACTCGCTCGGAAAAAATCTGTACCATCTGGTGCAGTCCAATGACTTTATGTTTGCCAAGATCATCCGCATCGCGATGTCTGTCGCGTCCGCGTCGCAGAACATTGCCAATGCAAGCCAGATGCTGGCAGACACGGCTTCCAGGCAGGCGGATGCCGTGCGTGAGCTGAACGCCTCCACGGATGAGACGAGATCGCTTGTAAATGAAAATGCGAAGCAGATGGCTCAGGCGACCGAGCTGTCCCAGTCGATGCGCCGCGATATGGAGGAGAGCAACCACAAGATGAGCCTGCTCGTCGAGTCAGTGGATGAGATCAATAAGTCCTCCCAGAAGATCGCGAATGTAATCAAGCTGATTGATGATATCGCCTTCCAGACGAATATCCTCGCCTTAAATGCAGCGGTGGAGGCCGCCCGCGCCGGAGAGGCCGGAAAGGGCTTTGCAGTGGTTGCGGATGAGGTGCGTGTGCTGGCGCTTAAGAGCGCGGAGGCGGCGAATGAGAGCAAGGTGCTGATTGAGGCCACGATGAAGGCGACAAAGGATGGAAGCCAGACGAGTTCGGAGGCATTTAAAACCTTCCAGCACATTGTCGCCGATCTGGATCAGATCAGCGATACGATTTCCAACATCTCCAGCTCCTCCAACAAGCAGGAGGAGGCGATCTCGCGCATTCACACACAGGTCGGCCTGATCAATGATTCGATCACCGCGAATCTGTCGGTGAACCAGGAGGCGGCTTCCGCGAGCAGCGAGATGAGGGAGAATGCAAGGCTTCTTGAGGAAGAGATGAACCAGTTCAATCTTCGCCAGAGAACGATGGGCCACGCCTATATTCCGCCCGAAAAGCGGGGAGACGAGGCGTTTATCCGCGAGGCGAACGAGAACTACCAGAAAGCGCTTCAGAGAAACGTCGATCAGTCCCTTGGAAGGGAACAGCTATAAAAAGCAGCTCCGGAAGATGGACGGATACAGAAGCGTTTATATCAAAAAAGAATCCGGTAAAGCGCGCCGCCGGCGCGCTTTACCGGATTCTTTTTTGATGCCTCTGCCTGCGCGTCCGGATGAACGCACCGCGCGGCGTTCAGTCTGCCGCCGCTTTGTCCAGGGCGCGTTTTACCGCGTTGACAAGGGCCTGTGAGGTGTAAAGGCTGCCCTCCGGATAAGAGAGGTTCTCTAAGGACTGGGCGGCCACGATCTGATCTGCCAGAGAGGCCGCGGCCGGCGCCATCAGAGGGTACATGGTTTCCACCGCATCGCTTAAGCTGGTTACGGAGACGGCCCGGATGGAGCCTGCGTCCACCGCGACCTCCACATTCACATTTTGGCTGCCCAGGACCAGGCAGGCGCTGTAGACGCCCGGTATGTAGGAAACGCTGTCCGCCGCGGCTGCCGCCGCTTCCTTTTTAGGGCGGAACATGATGAAAAACAGGGTGATCAGAAGAATGCCCAGGCCAATAAAAATGGCGGTATAAATAATTTCCTTCATGCGCAGCACGACGATTTTTGTTTTTGAGCTCATAAAAAAGCCCCCCGGTTTTATTTAATACAATCTATTACCGGGGAGGCTTTTTTATGCACAGACCTGCGCGGGAACCGTTTGGGGATATGGGGGCGGCGCCGTGCGCGCATCCGTTATACATTGAAGCGGAAGAGCACCACGTCCCCGTCCTTTACGACATACTCCTTACCCTCCATGCGGACCAGGCCTTTTTCCCTTGCGGCCGCATAGGAACCGCAGTCTAAAAGATCCTGGTAATTGACGACCTCAGCCTTGATAAAGCCCCTCTCAAAGTCCGAATGGATCTTCCCCGCAGCCTGCGGGGCCTTTGTGCCCACGCGGATGGTCCAGGCTCTTGTCTCCTTTTCCCCTGCGGTCAAGTAACTGATGAGGCCCAGGAGGCGGTAGCTGGCGGCGATCAGCTTTTCAAGGCCTGATTCGGCCAGTCCCAGATCCTCTAAAAACATCTTTTTTTCTTCCTCGTCAAGCTCCGCGATCTCCTGCTCAATCTGGGCGCAGATGACAAAGACCTCGCTGCCGTTTTCGGCGGCAAAGGCGCGCACTTCTTTTACAAACGCATTGTCCGCCGCGTCGCCGGCCAGCTCGTCCTCTGCGACGTTCGCGGCAAAGATCACCGGCTTTGCGGTGAGCAGGTTTAAGGAATCGATAAACGCCGCCTCATCCTCGTCCGCCGCCTCATAGCCTTTTGCCAGCTTCCCGTCCTCAAGATGGGCGTAAAGAGCCTTTAAAACAGAGAGCTCTCTGGCGAGCGTTTTATTTCCCATGGCGCTTTTCGTGGTTTTGGCGATGCGGCGTTCCAGGATCTCCATGTCAGAGAAAATAAGCTCCAGGTTGATGGTTTCAATGTCGCGCAGCGGATCGACGCTTCCGTCCACGTGGATGACATTGGGATCCTCAAAGCAGCGCACGACATGCACGATCGCGTCCACCTCACGGATATTGGAGAGAAACTGGTTGCCCAGGCCCTCGCCCCTGGAAGCGCCCTTTACAAGGCCGGCGATGTCCACAAATTCAATGACAGCCGGGGTGATCTTTTCGGAGTCATAGAGAGCGGAAAGACGCCCCAGCCGGGCATCCGGGACGGGCACGACGCCGACATTGGGATCAATGGTACAAAACGGATAATTGGCAGATTCCGCGCCGGCCCTGGTCAGGGAGTTAAAAAGTGTGCTTTTGCCTACATTGGGCAGGCCTACGATTCCTAATTTCATGGCAGTTCATCCTTTCTGTTTTATACAGCCAAATGTACAGCCGGGAGCAGTGCGGCTTGAGAAAAAAGCGGGGCCGCCGCCCGCGGCCGACGTATACAAGGATACCATAGAATGCAGGGAAAGAAAAGGGATTTGCATGGAATAAGACAAATTTTTGAGGGACTCTGCCGTCGCTTCTTGTCGAATAAAATCGGCCGAATTTGTTTGATTTTTGATGAATCAGGAATTAAAATGATGGTATGCATCCGAGCAGCGCAGATATTGCCAGACATGCGCCGTTCATGGTAAATGCCGTGCCAGGAGAGACGAAAAGGAATGGGAGGGTGAATAAAAGCAGGCCGGACAGGAGGTGGTATTGCTCTTCGCAGTATCAGACATGGCAGCATTAACAAGAAGGAGAACAAACAGGTATGACAAACGAAAAAGAAGTATTGATTCAGGAAATTGAAAACGCAAGGGAACGCTTGAATGCGAGTATTGATGGGAGAGAGGCTTATGGGACGATTTATCAGTGCAGCGTTGAGCTGGATCAACTTTTGAACAAATATCTTTTGGCTGAATTTTGAACGGCATTGCATATTGATTACATACTCAGCAAAAGCGGGGATGGGAAAATACGAGGTATTTCCCGTCCTTTTTTATTGCGAAAAGGGCGGTTTGGCGCCGTTTCTCCCGGGTTTTCTGTAACGTTCACTGCGCTGCACTCACAAAAAACGCCTTGCATAGACGGGCGTGTGAACCGTAACACGCCTCCGGCCCGCGCGCAATATTTTTCAGAAAAATTCCTTGCTATTTCCGCCTATCTGTAATAAAATTAAGGTACAGGTGGAGGAAAGTGGTGAAAAGTGGGTCTAAATGGTTCTGAATAGTTCCAAAGTGGAGTACAATAGATATTAGGTGATTGCGATGTTCATGGGAGAATACAATCATACAATTGATGCGAAGGGGCGTCTGATCGTTCCTTCTAAATTCCGGGAACAGCTTGGCGACGAATTTGTGGTGACAAAGGGTTTGGACGGCTGTCTCTTTGTGTATGATAATTCGGAGTGGAAAAATTTTGAAGAAAAGCTCCGGAAGCTCCCGTTGACGAATCCGAACGCCAGAAAGTTCTCGCGGTTTTTCCTGGCCGGGGCATCGGCGTGCGAGGTGGACAAGCAGGGAAGGATCCTTCTTCCGGCGGTTCTCCGGGCGTTTGCCGGCCTTGAAAAGGAGGTCGCTTTCGTGGGCGTGGGAAGCCGGATCGAGATTTGGGATAAGGCGACCTGGGAGGAGAAGAATCAGTATGATGATATGGATGAGATTGCAGAGAATATGGAAGGCCTTGGAATATGATATTTGAACATAAATCCGTGCTGCTGGAGGAGACGATAGAAAGCCTTTGCATCCGGCCTGACGGCGTTTACGTGGACGGGACGCTGGGCGGAGGCGGGCATGCCTTTGAGGTGCTGAAGCGTCTTTCGGATAAGGGGCGTCTGATCGGCATCGATCAGGATGCGGACGCGATCGCTGCCGCCAGGGAACGTCTGTCGCAGTTTGGCAGCCGGGCAGTGATTGTGAGAAGGAATTACGAGCAGATCGGCGAGGTCCTTTCGGAGCTTGGCATCCGCCAGGCGGACGGGATCTGCCTGGATCTGGGGGTTTCATCGTATCAGCTTGATACGCCGCTGCGGGGATTTTCGTACCGGGAGGACGCCCCGCTGGATATGCGCATGGATCAGCGCGGCGCGAGGACCGCGAAGGATCTGGTGAATACGTGCAGCGAAGGGGAGCTGTACCGCATCATCCGGGATTACGGGGAGGATCGGTTTGCGAAGAATATTGCAAAGCATATTGTGCAGAACAGAGAGAAAAAGGCGATTGAGACCACAGGAGAGCTGACGCAGATCATACGGGCGGCGATTCCGGCCAGAATCCGTGCCACGGACGGGCATCCGGCCAGACGCACGTTCCAGGCGCTGCGGATTGAGCTGAACCGGGAGCTGGAGGTGCTTAAGAATTCTCTGGACGGGATGATTGACCGTCTGTCCCCCGGGGGGCGGCTGTGCGTGATTACCTTCCATTCCCTGGAGGACCGGATCGTCAAGAACCGCTTTAAGGTCAATGAAAATCCATGCGTCTGCCCTCCGGATTTTCCGGTCTGCATGTGCAATAAGAAGAGTAAGGGGCGCGTGGCGACGCGAAAGCCCATTCTGCCTTCGCCGGAGGAGATTTCGGAAAACAAGCGGGCAAAGAGCGCGAAGCTGAGAGTGTTTGAACGGGCGTGACAGGAGACGCCGCAGGACTCCCGGCGGCCGCGGATCACGGATATCGGGAGCCTTTGAGAATGAGAGACGCCCGGACGGCTGCAGACGAGTGTTAGGAGGTGACTGCCATGGCTGCAAGGAGGAGACGGCCGCAACCGGCCAGAACCTATGTGGATGGCAATACGGTCAGAAAAACAGAACGCCATACGTACGAGGAAGCCCCGGGACGAAGCGTCCGGGAGCAGAGCAGGCACAGCCGCAGGGTGATGAGAAACCAGGCCAAGGCCCGCTATGTGGATGGCCCCTATGTATTTGCGCTGACCATTGCGGCGGTTGTCACCCTGTTTTTATGTATGAATTACTTAAAGCTGCAGTCTTCACTCTCTGCGAGGATCCGTCATATTGAGGAGCTGGAGCTTAAACTGGAGCATTTAAAATCAGAAAATGATGCCCTGGAAACCCGTATTGACACGTTCCTGGACCTGGACTATGTGTTTAAGGTGGCTACAGAAGAGCTTGGCATGGTATATGCCAATAAGGATCAGATTCTTTTGTATGATAAGACGGAAAGTGAGTATGTACGGCAGTATGAAGACATCCCAGAACACTAATGGCGGGCAGCCTTTTCGGAAATATATGAGGGAAAAGCTGGCAGTTACCGTCCTGGTAATTATGCTGGCTTTGTTTGCGCTTGCATGGGTTTTATACCAGCTTGTGAAGGACAAGGGGGAGGCCTATAACCAGATTGTGCTTGGACACCAGAATTACGAGAGCAGGACGATTCCGTTTAAGCGGGGCAGCATCGTGGACCGCAACGGGACGTATCTGGCGGTCAGTGAGAAGGTCTACAACCTGATTCTGGATCCCAAGGTCATGCTGGAGAAGGATGAGCAGTACGAATACACAGAGGCTACGGTGGAGGCGCTTGTCGAGTGCTTTGGCTATGACAGGCAGGAGCTCATGGCGCTTCTGGAGGAAAAGAAGGATTCACATTACGTGATTTATGCCAGGCAGCTCCCGGCTGAGGACAAGGAGCGGTTTGAGAATTACCAGCAGGAGCGCAACAACGAATACCGCGCGCTCCCGGCTGCGGAGGGCGGCCGCCGGCGGATTGCGGGCGTCTGGTTTGAGGACGAGTACCGCCGCGTCTATCCGTACAACGAGCTGGCCTGCCATGTCCTGGGTTTCGCCTTAAAGGACGGGACCGCCTCGGGCGGCGTGGAACAGTATTACAACAGCGTCTTAAGCGGGGTGAACGGCAGGGAATACGGCTATCTGAACGATGATTCCAATCTGGAGAGGACTGTCAAGTCCGCGCGAAACGGCCAGACGCTGGAGCTGACGATCGACGCCAATATCCAGAAGATCTGCCAGAAATACATTGACGAGTGGCAGGCGGGCATTGGCAGCAATGTGGCGGCTGTGATCGTGATGGATCCCAATACGGCGGAGATCCTGGCCATGGACACCAGCACGCGCTACGATTTAAATGATCCGTATAATCTGGAGAAGTATTATACGGAGACGGAGATCGCGGCCATGGACGAGCAGACCAGGGCCGAGGCCTGGTACAGGATGTGGCGTAATTTCTGCATCAGCGATTCGTATGAGCCGGGATCCCCCCAGAAGGCCCTGACCGTGGCAGGCGCCATGGAGGAGGGGGCGATAGACGGCACGGAAAGCTATAAATGCGAGGGCGTGCTGCACATCGGGGACTGGGATATCCACTGTGTGGCGAGGATAGCGGGACACGGCCCCTTAACCATCACCCAGGGGTTGATGAAATCGTGCAATGTGGTCATGATGCGGATCGTGCAGCGCGAGGGCAGGGACAAATTTGCCGGCTTCCAGAGCATCTTCGGCTTTGGGGCCAAGACAGGCATTGATCTGCCCGGCGAGGCGGAGGGCCTGATCTACCAGGCGGAAAACATGGATCCGTCCTCCCTGGCGACGAATGCCTTTGGGCAGAACTTTAACTGTACCATGATCCAGATGGCGGCCGCGTTTTCCTCGCTGATCAACGGCGGCTCCTACTATGAGCCGCATGTGGTGAAGCGCATCCTGGACGAGCAGGGCGCGGTGGTACAGAAGAAAGATCCGCAGCTTGTGAGGGAAACCGTGTCAGAGAGCACCTCCGCGTTCATCCGCAACGCGCTTTACCAGACCGTGTCAGGGGAAGGCGGTACGGCGGGCGCGGCGGCGGTGGAAGGCTATGAGGTGGGAGGAAAGACCGGAACAGCGGAGAAACACCCGCGCTCGGAAAAAAATTACCTGGTTTCCTTCATCGGGTTTGCGCCGGCCTATGACCCGCAGGTGCTGGTCTACGTGGTTCTCGACACGCCGCACCTGGAGGGAAAGGAACAGGCCCATTCGACCTTTGCCAGTGAGATTTTCAGCAAGATCATGGGGGAGATCCTTCCTTATTTGAATGTATTCCCCAGCGGCGACGCGGCGCAGCCGGAGGACGAGGAGCTGGCGGCGCAGGAAGAAGGCATCTTAAGCGGCATCGGGCAGGAGGAAGACGGAGAAAACGGAGAAGAAAACCCGGATGAGACGGAAGAAAACTGGGATTCCTACGACGAAGAATTCCTGGATCCGGGCGAGGATGAATACTACTATCCGGAGCGCCTGCCTGCCGGGGCGGATACCGATCCGGAGCGGATCGGGGACGGATTCGGCGGCTTTCCCTTTGGGACAGGGGCATCCGGCGCCCGGGGCGGGAGCGGAGGCCTGGCAGACGGGACAGAGGACGAAAGCGGCGAATCCGGGGCCGGGACAGAGGAGGAGAGCGGCGAATCCGGGGCTGAGACAGAGAGCGGAAGCGGCGAATCGGTACCGGAGACACAGAGAGGCGCATAAAGCCGGCCCCTGCTAAATATACTTTACCAATGAGGCATGCGGGGGACGCGCTGTGAGCCGGAATCAGACGCATCACAGAGGAAGGATTGTATTTGCCTTTATCACGCTGTGCCTGTGCATGGCGGGGCTTTCGGGCCGGCTTTTTTACCTGATGGTTTACCGGGCGGAGTATTACAGCCAGATGGCGGAGGATCTCCACCAGAGGGAGAGGACGATCAAGGCCGCCAGGGGGCGTATTCTGGACCGGAACGGCGTGGTCATCGCCGATAACCGGACCGTCTGCACGATTTCCGTGGTCCACAACCAGATTGAGGAGCCGGAGGAGGTGATCCGGGTTCTCAGCACGGAGCTTGGGGTGGATGAGGAGAAGGTCCGGAAAAAGGTGGAGACGTATTCGGCCAGAGAGATCATTAAGACCAATGTGGATAAAAAGGACGGGGACCGGATCCGCGCCGCGAAGCTGGCGGGCGTGAAGGTGGATGAGGATTACAGGCGCTATTATCCGTATGGCAGCCTGGCGTCCAGGGTTCTTGGCTTTACGGGCGGCGATAACCAGGGCATCATCGGCCTGGAGGTGCAGTATGAGTCCTGGCTGAAAGGGCAGGACGGCATGATCCTGACGCTTTCTGACGCCGCAGGGGTGGAGATTGAAAACGCCGCCGAGGATCGCATGGAGCCCGTGGCGGGGTGCGATCTGGTGACAAGCCTGGATGTGAATATCCAGAAGTACGCAGAGCAGGCGGCGTACCAGACGCTGGAGAAAAAGCATGCAAAGAGTGTTTCCATTATTGTCATGAATCCCCAGAACGGGGAGATCCTGGCCATGGTCAATGCGCCGGAATTTGATCTCAATGAGCCGTTTACGCTGATTCCGGGAATAGCGGCGGGCGCAGAGGGGAAAAATACGGAGGAGCTCTTAAATCAGATGTGGAGGAACCGCTGTATCAATGATACATATGAGCCCGGTTCCACCTTTAAGATTATTACCGCCGCCGCCGGGCTGGAGGCCGGGGCCGTGTCTCTTTCGGACACGTTTTCGTGCCCGGGTTTCCGGATTGTGGAGGATCGGAAGATCCGCTGCCACAAGACGAGCGGCCACGGCAGCGAAAATTTCCTGCAGGGCATGATGAATTCCTGCAATCCGGTGCTGATCGATGTCGGCCAGCGGCTGGGAGTGGATCAGTATTACCACTATTTCAGCCAGTTCGGCCTGCTGGGAAAGACCGGGATCGATCTGCCGGGCGAGGCGGCCACGATCATGCACAAAAAGGAAAATATGGGCCTGGTGGAGCTGGCCACGGTTTCCTTTGGGCAGTCGTTCCAGATCACGCCTCTGCAGCTCATTACAACCGCGTCCTCCATCGTGAACGGAGGCCGCCGGGTGACGCCCCATCTGGGGGTGAAGGCCGTCAACCGTTCCTCGGGTTCCGTCCGCGTCTTTTCCTACCCGGATCAGGGGGTCATCCTTTCTGAGGAGACGAGCGCCTCGATGCGCTATATTCTGGAGCAGGTGGTGGCAGAGGGCAGCGGGAAAAACGCCAGGGTCGAGGGCTTTCGCATCGGCGGGAAGACGGCGACCTCGGAGAAGCTTCCCAGGAGCCTGAAGAAGTATATTTCCTCCTTCCTGGGCTTTGCCCCGGCGGATGATCCGCAGGTGATAGCCCTGATTACCATTGACGAGCCGGAGGGGATATATTACGGCGGAACCATCGCGGCGCCGGTGATCGGCGGGCTGTTTGAGAGCATTCTGCCGTATCTGGGAATTTAAACGGCTGCCCGCGCCGGCAGGCGCAGATGGGAATATTCACATTTAAATGGTTGATCATTCGATAAAAAAGACGTATACTATTCCTTATTCATAACTGTTCAGAGATGAACCGTTACGGTATCTTTCTTCTACATAAGAATTTTGAGGTGTGACATGGTAAACGAGACAATACTGGCAGTAATTATTGCATTTGTGATCAGCGCGATCCTGTGCCCGATTGTGATTCCGTTCCTGCATAAGCTGAAATTCGGCCAGCAGGTCCGGGACGACGGCCCGCAGGCCCATTTGAAGAAGCAGGGGACGCCCACCATGGGCGGCCTGGTGATTCTTTCGAGCATCATTATTACATCGCTTCTGTATATCCGGGATTACCCGCGGATCATCCCTGTTCTGTTTGTGACCGTGGGCTTTGGGGTGATCGGGTTCCTGGATGATTACATCAAGATTGTGATGAAGCGATCCGAGGGGCTAAAGCCCGGCCAGAAGATGGCGGGGCAGGTTGTGATCACCGGGATTTTTGCCCATTATATCATCACGTCAGGCGAGATTGGGACCGGGATGCTGATTCCGTTTATCGGAAGCGTGATGGTACTTCCGGTGTGGCTGTTTGTGCCGGCGCTGTTTTTCATCGTCCTGGGGACGGATAACGGCGTGAATTTCACGGACGGCTTAGACGGGCTGTGCACGAGCGTCACGATTCTGGTCGCCACCTTTTTTACGATTGTCGCGATTGGGGAGAACAGCGGCATCAGCCCCATAACGGGCGCTGTGGTAGGGAGCCTTTTGGGATTTCTCCTCTTTAATGTATATCCGGCGCGGGTGTTTATGGGCGATACCGGCTCCCTGGCCCTGGGCGGCTTTGTGGCCTCCAGCGCATTTATGATGCAGATGCCGCTTTACATCGCGGTTGTGGGCCTGATTTACCTGGTGGAGGTGCTCTCGGTGATTATCCAGGTCACGTATTTTAAGAAAACACACGGGAAGCGCATTTTTAAGATGGCCCCGATCCATCATCATTTTGAGCTGTGCGGCTGGTCGGAGACGAGAGTCGTGGCAATCTTTTCAATCATAACGGCAATCCTTTGCCTCGTAGCATACTTAGGATTATAGGAGGAATAGACATGAGTCAGAAAGTGTTAGTAGCAGGGACCGGAATCAGCGGCATCGCGGCAGCCAGGCTTTTGCTTTTAAAGGGCGGAGAGGTTGTGCTGTATGACGGAAATGAGGCGCTGGACGAGAAGGCCCTTAAGGAAAAGTTTGATGAAGACGCAAAGGTGCGCGTGATCCTGGGCGAGCTGCGCCGGACGGATCTTCTGGGCGTGGAGCTGGCGATTATAAGTCCCGGTATTCCGCTCGACGCGCCGTTTGTGAGCGTGCTGGATGAGGCGCAGGTTCCGATCTGGGGAGAACTGCAGCTTGCCTACCAGTGCGCCAAGGGAAAGCTGGCGGCGATCACGGGGACGAACGGAAAGACCACGACGACGGCCCTGACGGGCGAGATCCTAAAGACCTTTTATGAGAGTGTGTTTGTGGTGGGAAATATCGGGGAGCCGTTCTGCCTGCACGCCATGGAGACGACAGAGGAGACGGCGACGGTGGCCGAGGTGTCGAGCTTTATGCTGGAAACCATCATGGATTTCAGGCCGGATGTCAGCGCGATTTTAAATATCACGCCGGATCATCTGGATCGCCATAAGACCATGGAGTGCTATATTGAGACAAAGGAGCGCATCGCGAAGAACCAGAAGGAGGAGGATCTGTGCGTGCTGAATTACGACGATCCGGTCCTCCGGGAATTCGGGGAAACCTTGAAATGCAGGGTGGCCTGGTTCTCCAGCCGCGAGGAGCTCTCCAAGGGATATTATGTGAAGGACGGCGCGATTGTCTATCATGACGGCAAGGCGGAGACCAAGGTGGCGCGGCTTGACGAGCTCAAGCTCATCGGCCGCCATAACCATGAGAATGTGATGGCGGCCGTGGCGATCACAACCGGCATGGGCGTTCCGATGGAAAAGATCCGGGAGGCCGTGAAGAAATTTGAGGCTGTGGAGCACCGGATTGAGTTTGTGACCGAGCGCTTTGGCGTGAAATATTATAATGATTCCAAGGGGACGAATCCGGATGCGGCCATGCAGGCCATCCGGGCCATGCCGGGGCCCACGCTTCTGATTGCCGGGGGCTATGATAAGCATTCCGAGTTTGACGAGTGGATCGAGAGCTTTGACGGCAAGGTGCGCTATCTGGTGCTGATCGGCCAGACAAGGGATAAGATCTCGGACTGCGCCAAGCGCCATGGCTTTAGAGATATCATGTACGCAGAGGATCTGGAGGAGGCGGTCAGGGTCTGCGCTTCTTATGCAAATCCCGGAGATAATGTTCTGCTTTCCCCGGCGTGCGCGAGCTGGGGGCAGTTTAAGAACTATGAGGAGCGGGGACGAAAATTCAAGGATTATGTAAGAGGCCTGTAGAGGGGAAGCCGGCTGCCGCCTGCGCGCCGGCAGGGGCGCGGGCAGCGGCAAAACCAGAGGGCCTTTACAGTTAGGAGTGGGATATGCCTGAAGCCGGGAAAAAGAAGAAGAAAAAGAAGACACACCGTTTTTACGATTACAGTCTGCTGTTTACTGTCATTTTTTTGACCGTGTTCGGGCTTATTATGATTTACAGCGCCAGCGCTTACAAGGCTCAGATGGATTTCGGGAATCCGGGGCATTTCATGATCCGTCAGGCCGGGATTGCGGCGGGCGGCTTTGTGCTGATGTATATGGTATCCCGGATTGATTATCACTGGTTTGCCAGATTTGCGACCACAGGTTATATCCTGTCCTATATCACCATGCTCCTTACCATGTTCAGCCCCTTAGGGGTGGCCTCGCACGGTAAAAAGCGGTGGCTTAAGGTCGGGCCGGGCATGCTGCAGTTCCAGCCGACGGAGCTGGTGAAGATATCTCTGATCCTTCTTCTGGCCGTGCTGATTTCCAAGCTGGGGCCGAAGATAAACCGTTTAAAGGCAGCGGGTCTGGTGATCGGCCTCTCCGCCCCGCTGGCCCTTCTGGTAACGGCAAACAATCTAAGCTCAGGCATCATCATCTGCGGGATCGTGTTTGTGATGCTGTTCGTGGCCTGTAAGATCATGTGGCCGTTTTTTGCCTGCGTCGGGGGAGGCGTGGGGCTTCTGGCCCTGGCTCCCTATATCGGGGAGGCCCTGGTTAAGATGCATATCTTGAAGGACTACCAGCTCGGACGGATCAATGTATGGAAGAGTCCCATCGACTATGCCCGCTCCGGCGGCTTCCAGGTGCTGCAGGGCCTCTACGCCATCGGCTCCGGCGGCCTCTTTGGAAAAGGGCTCGGGCAGAGCTTACAGAAGATGGGCTTTGTCCCGGAGGCGCAGAATGATATGATTTTCACAATCATCTGCGAGGAGCTGGGGCTGTTCGGGGCAGTCGGCGTGATCGTGATCTTTATGTTTATGATCTACCGCTTTATGGTGATTGCCGGCAACGCCCCGGATCTGCTGGGGGCAATGCTTGTGGTGGGTGTGATGGCCCATATCGCGATCCAGGTTATCTTAAATATCGCAGTTGTAACAAATTCCATTCCCAATACGGGCGTAACCCTCCCGTTTATCAGCTATGGCGGAACTTCGGTGCTGTTCCTGATGCTGGAACAGGGGCTTGTCCTCAGCGTTTCCAATCAGATTCGGGCGGAGCAGTGACGTTCAGAGGAACCGCCGCGCGCCTTTCTGCATAGTATAGAAGTATAAGAAGCGCAGGAGGGGATGCATAGGTGTCTGTGATCGAAGTCCGGGGGCGGCGCCCGCTGAAGGGCGAGCTGATCGTGCAGGGCTCAAAGAACGCGGTGCTGCCCATGATGGCCGCGTCCGTGCTGAATAAAGGAATAACCGTCATTGATAATGTCCCCGGAATACAGGATGTGTTTTGTATGATGGGGATACTTGATTCTCTGGGCTGCTGCTGCGCGCTGCATAAGCACCGGCTGCAGATTGACGCATCGGGCCTTTGCGGCGCTTCCATTTCCCGGTGCGATATGGAAGCCATGCGTTCCTCTATCCTGCTTCTGGGGCCGCTTCTGGGGCGTCTGGGCGAGGCAGCGGTCTATGAGCCGGGCGGCTGTATGATCGGGAAACGGCCGATCGATCTGCACCTGATGGCCTTAAAGCGCCTGGGGGCCGCGGTGGAAGAGGGCGGGGAGGGGAAGCCGCTTACCGCGAGGGCGGGACGGCTCTCCGGCGCGATGGTTGAATTTCCCTACCCGAGCGTGGGCGCGACGGAGAACGCGATCTGCGCCGCCGTGGCGGCTTCGGGGCGGACCGTGCTCACGGGCTGCGCCAGGGAACCGGAGATTGAGGAGCTGTGCCGCTTCCTGACCGCGATGGGGGCCTCGATCCGAGGCGCTGGCAGCCGCGTGATTACGATTGAGGGCGGCCTGGCGCTTCATGACTGCCATTACCGGGCAGGCGGGGATCGGATCGTGGCCGGGACGTATCTTCTGGCCGCGGCCGGGACCGGCGGGGAGATTGTGCTGACCGGCGCGGGCGCGAGGGAGCTGTGCCCTGTGCTGTGCGTGTTAAAGCGCCTGGGCGGCTTCCTGTACGAGGAGGAAGGGCTGTTATTCTTCAAAAGCCAGGGCCGCCCGGCGGCGCTTACGGCCGTGACAGGGCCGCATCCCGGGTTTCCGACGGATCTGCAGTCTGTGCTGATGGCTGTCCTGAGCGTGGCGGACGGGGAGAGCGCGGTGCGCGAGACGGTGTTTGAAAGCCGTTTTGCGACAGTGGGAGAGCTTGTGAAGCTGGGCGCGGACATTGCGCTCTCCGGCGATACGGCCCGCATCCGGGGGCTGGGCTGCCTGAAGGGAGCTTCGGTGGAGGCAAAGGACTTACGAGGCGGCGCGGCCCTCGCGGTGGCCGGGCTTTTAGCGGACGGGGCCACGCGGATCAGCGGCTGCGGGCACATTATGCGCGGGTATGAGGATATCTGCCGCGACCTGGCTTGTCTTGGCGCGTCGATCGCCTGGAGGTAACGCGGGCGATCGGCAGAGCGGGCCGGAGGCAGGCAGCGACAAAAGGAGGCGTCAGGGCCAATGGGAAAACACGGCAGGGGAAAAGGATGGCTTACATTGGCCGGTTCCCTCGCGGCTGCGGCATTGCTGCTGATTTTCGTTTTATTTGTGAGGATCAGCGAGGTCGAGGTGAGCGGAAATATCCGTTATACAAAGGAGCAGATGGAGGAGGCGGTTTTTGATACAAATTTAAGCAGAAATACCGTTATCTGCTACCTGCGGGACCGGTTCCGGCCACATAAGACGATTCCTTTTGTGGAAGACTATAAGATAGTATTCCGGAGCCTGAACCGGGCGGAGATTATTGTCTATGAAAAAAGCGTGGTCGGCTATGTTTCCTATATGAGCAGCATGATATATTTTGACAAGGACGGCGTTGTTGTGGAGAGCACGAGCGAGAGGCTGCCGGGCATTCCGATGATAAACGGCCTTGAATTCGGCCATATCGTGCTGCACCGCCCCCTTCCGGTGGAGGATCCGCAGATATTTTCAGAGCTTTTAAACCTGACGCAGATTCTGGAAATCAATGAGATCACAGTGGATCAGATCGAATTTACGCGCAGCAGGCGGATGCGCTGTTCCATCGGGACGCTTTTGGTGGAACTGGGAGACAACACACAGATGAACGGCAAGATTGGGGAGCTTAGAAGCATTCTGAAGGAGTATCCGGATTTGGACGGGACGCTGTATCTGGATACGTACGACGAGTCAAACCTAAGCCCCATGTTCCGATTTGAGAAAAAATCAAAATAGAGATTGATTTTTTGCCAGAAATCAAATATAGTATAAGGTAGACTAAATATGTTTTCAGGCGGCTGTATGAGAGCGGCTTACGGTTTGCGGGGACGGCTGTTTTGATGATTACAATTGATGGAAAAGTGAAGGAGGAACGGTCTTGTTAGAGATTAAGATAAATGAATCGGAGAATTCTGCCAGAATTATCGTGGTCGGCGTCGGCGGAGCGGGCAATAATGCGGTGAACCGTATGATAGAGGAGAATATTGCCGGAGTGGAATTCATTGGGATCAACACGGACAAGCAGGCGCTGCAGTTCTGTAAGGCATCCACGGCGATGCAGATCGGCGAGAAGCTGACCAAGGGGCTGGGCGCAGGGGCCAAGCCCGAGATCGGCGAGAAGGCGGCGGAGGAGAGCCAGGAGGAGCTGGCCCAGGCCTTAAAGGGCGCGGACATGGTTTTCGTGACCTGCGGCATGGGCGGCGGCACCGGTACCGGCGCGGCGCCGGTGATCGCGCGGATCGCCAAGGATATGGGCATCCTGACCGTGGGCGTTGTGACCAAGCCGTTCCGCTTCGAGGCCAAGACCCGTATGAGCAACGCCATGTCCGGCATTGACAAGCTCAAGTCAAGCGTGGACACCCTGATCGTGATTCCGAACGACAAGCTGCTGGAGATTGTAGATCGCCGCACGACCATGCCGGACGCCTTAAAGAAGGCCGACGAGGTGCTCCAGCAGGCCGTGCAGGGCATTACGGATTTAATCAACGTTCCGGGACTCATCAACCTCGATTTCGCGGATGTGCAGACCGTTATGCTGGATAAGGGCATTGCGCACATCGGCATCGGACATGCCAAGGGAGACGAGAAGGCCATCGAGGCCGTGAAGCAGGCCGTATCCAGCCCGCTCCTTGAGACGACCATCGAGGGCGCGAGCCATGTGATCATCAATATTTCCGGCGATATCAGCCTGATCGAGGCCAATGACGCCGCGACCTACGTCCAGGAGCTGGCCGGGGATGACGCAAATATCATCTTTGGCGCGATGTATGACGAGAACGCGCAGGATGAGGCGATCATCACCGTCATTGCCACCGGCCTCGACGCGGATTCCTCCGACACGCCGGTCGAGAAGGCCATGAGCGATTTCAAGAAGCCCTTCCAGGCAAAGGGCGCCGCTCCGTTCGCGCCGCAGGGAGCCGGCAGGGAAGCAGCGGCCACGTCTGCGCCGGGCTATAAGATGCCCGCTTACCGCGGCGCGCCCGCACAGCCGCAGGCCCCGGCCGCAGGACAGAGGCCGGCGCAGCCGCAGCCGCCGCAGGGAGCTCCGGTACAGCAGACCTTCCGCCCGATGCAGAGGGAGACACAGATCAATATCCCGGATTTCCTGAAAAATAAGAGGTGATAAAAAGGGCGGGACAGCATCCTCCCGGCGCTGGCAGCCGCTGTAGTGGCGCAGGCTGCGAATACGATTTTTGCATTGAAAATTTGAAATAAAAGTGGCGACGCCGCACAGAGAGAGCTGTGCGGCGTTTTTTTTATGCCTAAAACGGCGAATTCAGTCGTTTTGTATGGATTTTGTCTAAAATTGGCGATAAAAATATGGAATCTGCTCTGCGTGTTTGACAAAAATTACAGGAAGAGCTATTTATAATGACTACTGTCGGACAGAGAGGCAGACGGTTCGCAGGCCAAAAGGGGGATGAGAATCGTTCTGAACCGGAGGGGTGGGATAGTTAGAGTGACATATACCGTATATGCAGATCTCCTGCTGGTCAGTAATTTTATCATGGACATTCTGCTCCTTTGGCTGCTTCGCAGGATGATGCGGCTGAAGGCGAGGAGATGGGGGCTTGCCCCGGCGGCTCTGGTGGGGGCGCTGTACGCCCTGGCTGTGGCTGTTTTCCCGCTGCCTGCCCCTTTGGAGGCTTTTTTTACCTATGCAGGCGTGAGTGTTCTGATGGTGCTTGCAGCCTTTCAGATCCGTGGAAAAGGCGAGCTTTTTAAGGCTGTGGCCGGGCTTTACCTGGCGTCGTGCCTGATGGCCGGCGTGATGCAGCTCCTTGCGTTTTCCGGCCTGCTTTTTAAACCATGGATGTGTGCAGCCGTACCGGGCAGCCTTTTTTTTGTCGTTTTTTTATGGAATCAGACGATATCCGGCGCTGCGAAGAACAGCCATCTGTATCAGGTGGAGGTGACGTACAGGGGACAAATGGGACGCTTTGTGGGTTTTCTCGACACAGGAAACCGTCTGACAGAGCCGGTGAGCGGGAAACCGGTGTGTATCCTGTCGGCAGAGAGCGCCGGAGGGCTGTTTTCGGCCCTGGACGGCGTTCTGTATATTCCGTTTCGGAGCGTTGGAAAAGAGGGGGGCGTCCTTCCGGCTGTGCGGGCAGAGCGCATGGAGGTCGAAAGGGAAGGCGTAAGGCTGGTGGTGGAGGCCCCGTATATTGCCTTTTCAAAGGAGGCGCTGTCCCGGGACAATACATATCAGATGCTGCTGAATGAGGGGATTTGGCTGTGAAAGGCTGGTATTTCTTATTAAATATGAGGAGGAAGAAATATGATCATAAAGGTTTCCATGCCGGGACAGTTCCGGCTTAAGGTGGCGCCGTCGTTTAAGTCGGTGCTGTTTCCCAGGGAAGGGGAGATTCATTACATAGGCGGGGCGGATGTCCTCCCTGCGCCTCTCAGCAGCCGTGAGGAGGCGCAGGTGCTGCAAAAGCTTGGAACCGAGCAGGATTCACAGGCAAAATCAAGTCTGATTGAACACAATCTGCGCCTGGTGGTATACATAGCAAAGAAATTTGACAATACGAGCGTGGGGGTCGAGGATCTCATTTCCATCGGCACGATTGGCCTTATCAAGGCCATCAATACGTTTAATATCGATAAAAATATCAAGCTGGCTACGTACGCATCCCGCTGCATTGAGAATGAGATCCTGATGTATCTGCGGCGGAATAATAAGACCAAGATGGAGGTGTCCATCGATGAGCCGCTGAATGTGGACTGGGATGGAAATGAACTGCTGCTCTCAGATATCCTGGGCACAGATGAAGATGTGATTTACCGGGATCTGGAGGATGAGACGGAGAAGAAGCTCCTGAATACGGCCATCAGCCGCCTGCCGGCCAGGGAACAGCGGATCGTAAAGCTGCGCTTCGGGCTGGGGACAGAGAATGAGGATGAGATGACGCAGAAGGAGGTGGCGGATCTGCTGGGAATCTCGCAGTCGTATATTTCGAGGCTGGAGAAGAAGATTATGAAGCGGCTGAAGAAGGAGATTGTGCGGTATGAGTAGAGCGTGTCTGGAACACGCTCCAGAGCATGTTTCAGGCACGTTTTAAAAGGCGGCGCGTGAAGAAGCTTACGCTGCGCCCGGCAAGGGCCGGCAGGAGCAGCCCCAGAATCACGTAAAACGGCCCGAGCTGCGGCCGGAAGCTGACCGGGAAGGAGGAGAGCGTCTCCGGCAGCTCCGGAAGGAAAAAGCGCGCGTACGCGTAATCCATCAGCTTAAACACCGTAAAATGCAGCGCCATGATATCAAAGGAGCAGCGCCCCAAAAAGGTCAGGGGGCGGGAGAGGAAGCGCCATTTTTCCACCAGATCCGCCAGGGAGAGGACGAAATAGATGCCCAGCAGGGAGATGGGGAAAAAGAGCAGCCCCGGGATGCTCATGCTGGCCAGGTCGATGTAGATATGGAGCCGGCTGTTGACCTGTGTCAGCAAAAACGCGCTGATCATACATCCGTACCAGGTGGTATAGCGGCGGAACCCCGGGCAGTGCGTTTTCATGAGCCAGGCGATGACATACAGGGGAACCACCAGGATGGCGGTCTGCAGGTTATAGGGCAGGCCGCATTTTCGCATGTTGATAAACACGCCCGTCAGGCCCACAGCAGCGGCCGGGAGTACGATCAGGGGAAGGCGCAGGGCGGGCTTTTGAAGCCGCCTGGCCGCTGTGCGGCCGAACCAGACGCAGCCGCCGAACAGGGCGGCGGAGACGAGCCAGACAGGCACAAACCAGAGCGCGCCCTGGATCTGCTCCGGGCAGGTGAAGGAGATGCCGCTTAAGACAGCGGAAAGCATCATCGTGTGGTTATAAACCGGCTGCCCGGCATAGAGTCCATGCCCGACAAAAAAGTTGTGCAGGAGCACGAATACGGCGGCATAAAAGAAATATCTGGGCCAGGAGCCGGCCAGGCGGGCCCCGAAATAGGCAAAGGGATCGTCGCCGTATCTGGCTTCATTGTAGAAATACCCGGTTATAAAAAAGAAGAGGGCCAGATGGAACAAATATACAAACGCGCCGGCAAAATAGCCGCTGTGCCCTAAGACAATCGCGATGATTCCCAGCCCCTTTACGGTATCCCAGTAAAAAGAGCGGGACGAAACGTCCTGATTCATATGTTTTTCCTCCTTGTACCAGCCGATTGTACTATGGGGAGGGGAAAAAAGCAAGAGGAACTGTTTCAGATACGCTCCAGGGTGTATGATAAAGGTTACTGTTTACACGCCAGTCCATGCGAGGCGTTTTTTGTGAGTGCAGCGCAGCGAAAGTCACAGAAAACCCGAGAGAAACGGCGCCAAACCGCGTTTTATGCGGTTTGTGTGCATCGCGGAGCGTGTTACTGGGCACAGCCCGGCGGGGGTGTGAACAGTAACTGATAAGGGGTGGAAGCGTGTACGGCACTGTACGCGTCAGCTCAGATAATGCTTCATGGTCCGCAGGGCGTTCTTTTCAAGGCGGCTGACCTGGGCCTGGCTGATATGGATTTCTTCCGCCACCTCGGTCTGGGTTTTCCCTTCAAAAAAGCGCATGTCAATGATATGGCGTTCCCGCTCCGGGAGGCGTTTCATGGCTTCGCTCAGGGAGAGATCTTCTACCCAGTGTTCTTCAGAATTTTTCTTATCGCTGATCTGATCCATGACGTATAAGGGATCGCCGCCGTCGGTGTAGACCGGTTCGTAGAGGCTGACCGGGCTCTGGATGGCGTCCAGGGCGTAGGTGATTTCCTCCTTTGTGACGCCGAGCTCTTCGGCGATCTCACAGACGGTCGGCTCCTTTAAATTCTTTTTCAGGAGATGTTCCCTGGTGTAAATCGCCTTGTAAGCCGTATCCCGCAGGGATCGGCTGACGCGGATGGAATTATTGTCCCGCAGGTAGCGTTTGACCTCGCCTAAGATCATCGGAACCGCATAGGTGGAAAAACGCACATTCTGTGTAATGTCAAAATTATCAATCGCCTTAATGAGGCCGATGCAGCCGATCTGGAAGAGGTCGTCCACATTTTCGTTGCTGCTGGAAAAGCGCTGGATGACGCTTAAGACAAGACGGAGATTTCCCTTGATATACTGTTCCCTGGCTTCTTTGTCGCCGTTTAGAATCCGTTTGAACAGCTCCTCCTTTTCAGAATTGCTCAGGAGAGGAAGCTTAGAGGTATTCACTCCGCATATTTCCACTTTATAAACAGCCATGTACCTTACCTCCGCATCATTGTATTTATACATGAATGATGGACGGATTTGGATGGATTTATACGGAGCGTAAGTTGAAAAAAATTTCCTGTGAAAGTAAGAGGGAAGGCCTTGACAGCAGGGGCTTGTGACAGCCTTTGCTGTTTTTAAGGCTCTTAAGAGAATCATTGAAAGGACAGTGCGGATTATGCTGCATATAAAAAAGATAACCGCGTTCACCTGAGCTGAATTTCCCACAAAGCGGAACGCACATCTGGCAGAAAGCATTTTCCAGACACGCTTTGGCTCTCGGATCGGCGGATCGCAAGTATGTAACCTATAAAATTGTTTATCATCATATTTGAAAACAATTGATTTTTTTACGAAATTGGTATAGGATAATTACAATTCACACCCTGCGCCTTTTTTGGCGGCGTGAATCAAATGCGATAGTGAGGAGAAAACCAATGAATATGGAAAAAAAATTGCGCGTAGGTATCCTTGGCGCGACCGGCATGGTTGGTCAGCGCTTTATTACGCTGCTGGCGGGACATCCCTGGTATGAGATTACGGCGCTGGCGGCCAGTCCGCGTTCGGCGGGAAAATCATATGAGGAGGCCGTCGGCGGGAGATGGAAGATGCAGACCCCCATGCCGGAAGCTGTAAAAGGCATGACGGTCATGAATGTCAATGAGGTGGAGAAGGTGGCGGCCCGGACGGATTTTGTGTTCAGCGCCGTTGACATGACGAAAGAGGAGATCCGGGCCATTGAGGACGCGTATGCAAAGGCAGAAACGCCGGTGGTTTCTAATAACAGCGCCCACCGCTGGACGCCGGATGTCCCGATGGTGGTTCCGGAGATCAATCCGGAGCATTTTAAAGTCATCGAATTCCAGAGGAAGCGCCTGGGGACGACGCGGGGATTTGTGGCCGTAAAGCCGAACTGCTCGATCCAGAGCTATGCGCCGGTTCTGACGGCCTGGAAGGAGTTTGAGCCGTATGAGGCAGTGGCCACGACATACCAGGCAATCTCCGGGGCGGGAAAGACCTTTCAGGACTGGCCGGAGATGGTGGAAAATATCATTCCCTACATCGGCGGCGAGGAGGAAAAGAGCGAGCAGGAGCCGCTGCGCCTCTGGGGCGAGATAAAGGACGGGGTGATCGTAAAGGCCGAAAGCCCGATCATCACCTGCCAGTGCATCCGCGTCCCGGTTCTGGACGGACATACGGCGGCGGTGTTTGTGAAATTCAGGAAACGCCCGTCAAAGGAGGAGCTGATTGAGGCGCTGAACCGTTTTAAGGGCCTTCCCCAGACGCTGGAGCTTCCGAGCGCGCCGAAGCAGTTTATCCGCTACTTAGAGGAGGATAATCGTCCGCAGGTAAAGCTGGATGTGGACGCGGAAAAGGGAATGGCAGTCTCTGTGGGACGTTTAAGGCCGGATACCGTTTACGACTGGAAGTTTGTGGGCCTGTCCCACAATACCCTGCGCGGCGCGGCCGGCGGGGCCGTGCTGTGCGCGGAGCTTTTAACGGCGCAGGGATATATTCAGGCAAAATAGAAGAGGGACGCGGCCAGGCGCCGGGCGTCTTAAAGGCGCGGCGCCCGGGAGCGCTGCGAAAAAGGAGAAAACGAGATGTATGAGAAAGTGAAATTCGGCGAGCTGCCGAACGGGCAGGAGGTCTGCCAGTACACGCTGATTAACAGGAATGGCTTATCCGCTTCCTTTCTGGATCTGGGCGGTATCTGGGTGAGCATGATGGCGCCGGACAAAAAGGGAGAGATGGCGGATGTGGTGCTTGGCTATGACACGGTGGAGGCGTATCTGGAAAATGGCGGCCATCTGGGCGAGATCGTGGGCAGAAATGCCAACCGTATCAAAAAGGCGCAGTTTTGCCTGAACGGGACGCTTTATAAGCTGGCGGCGAACGACGGGCAGAACAACCTCCACAGCGGAACGGACTATTACAGGAACCGCGTCTGGGAGGCGGAGCTTCGGGAGACGGAGGGGGTGAGCGAGCTCTGCCTGTCCTTACAGAGCCCGCACGGCGATCAGGGGTATCCGGGCAATGCGAGAATCAGCGTAAGCTACACCCTGACGGATGAGAATGAGCTGAAAATCCAGTATTACATGATCTGCGATCAGGACACCGTGGCGAACCTGACCAACCATGCATATTTCAATATGGCCGGACATCAGAGCGGCAGCGCCATGGGCCAGGAGGTCTGGATCGACGCGGATGCCGTGACGGCAGCGGATGCGGAATCGATCCCGACCGGGGAGATCAGGCCTGTGAAGGGGACGCCCATGGATTTCACACAGATGAAACCGATCGGGCGCGATATCGATGCGGACTATGATCAGCTCCGCTACGGCGGCGGCTATGATCACAACTGGGTACTGAACCATGAGCCCGGGACGCTTGCCCTTTGCGCCAGAGCCTGCGATACGAAGAGCGGCCGGGCGATGGAGGTTTATACGGATCTCCCGGGCGTGCAGTTCTATACCGGAAATTTCCTGGAGTCCAAGCTTCCCGGCAAGGGCGGGATCCTGTATCACAGGCGGGAGGGCTATTGCTTTGAGACGCAGTACCATCCGGATTCCGTCAACCGTCCGGAGTTCCCCTCCCCGTTCCTGAAGGAAGGAAACGAATACAGGACAACGACGGTTTATAAATTCATAACCGTTTAAGCTGCAAAGACGATGGTATAGCATGAGACAAAACGGCATGATGAAGCAAAATGACATAACAAAACAGCGCGCGATCGCAGGGCGGGGGAGTCAGGCAGGGCAAAGCGGCCTTATGGAAAAGAGCGGCCTTGTCAGGCTTCTGGCCTCCGCCAGCCTTCTGGCCGTGACGATCATATGGGGCAGCGCCTTTGTGGTGATGAAACATTCCATTGACGTCATCAGCCCCTCGTATCTGCTGGCCTACCGGTTTACCGTGGCGGCGCTGGGGATGACAGTTTTATTCTGGAGCTCGATCAAAACCATGAGCAGACGGGAATTTCAATGCGGGCTTGTGGTGGGGGCGCTCCTGTTTATCAGCTATTATTTCCAGACATACGGGCTCAAGTATACGACAGCCAGCAAGAATGCGTTTATTACCACCCTGTATGTGATCCTGGTTCCCTTCCTGCAGTGGCTCTTTCACCGGATCCGTCCGGCGGGACGCAACCTGGCTGCGGCTGTGATTGCGGTGATCGGCCTGGCGCTCCTGTCGCTGAAGGGCGACTTATCCGTGAATTTCGGCGATTTCCTGACCCTGATCTGCGGCGTCTGCTTTGCAGTACATATCATTTATCTGGAAAAATATACGGAAGAGGTGAGTCCGATCAAGCTCACGGTGATGCAGATGGGGACAGCGGCGGCGCTGTCATGGCTCACAGCCCTGGCCACGGAGGGAAGCTGCGATTTAAGCGTATTCGCGCAGCCCGGCGTGCCGGGCGCTGTGCTCTATCTGGGACTGGCGAGCAGCATGCTGGGCTTTCTCTTACAGACCGTGGGGCAGAAATATCTGGACGCGGCGACGGCGTCGATCCTGCTCTCCTTTGAATCCGTGTTCGGCCTGATCTTTTCGGTCCTGTTTTTAAAGGAGCCTGTGACACTTAAAATGCTGGCCGGCTGCGCCCTCATGTTCTCTGCAGCCATCCTGGCGGAATATACGCCGGGAAAAAGGCAGGAAGGCAATGCTCCGGCTGCATGAAACACCGGGCGTCACGCGCCGCGCCGGCCGGCCGCCAAAGCGGCTGTAAAACACGGAGAATGAAATGGCAAAATCATTATATATCGCAGAAAAACCAAGCGTGGCCCGCGAGTTCGCCTCAGCGCTTAAGGTGTCGGGCCGTTCGGGGGACGGGTACATCGAGTCCGCGGATGCGGTTGTGACATGGTGCGTGGGACATTTGATCACCATGAGCTATCCCGAGGCCTATGACATAAAATATAAGAGGTGGAGCCTTGGGACGCTGCCCTTTCTGCCCAGGGAATACAAATATCAGGTCATTGAGGGTGTGCAGAAGCAGTTCCAGATCGTGAGCCGCCTTTTAAACCGCGAAGATGTGGATACCATCTATGTGTGCACCGACTCGGGGCGCGAGGGCGAATACATCTACCGTCTGGTGGCTCAGATGGCCGGGGTGAAGGGAAAGCAGCAGAAGCGCGTCTGGATCGATTCCCAGACAGAGGAGGAGATCCTGCGGGGCATACGCGAGGCAAAGGATCTGGCAGAATATGACAACCTCGCCTCCTCTGCCTATCTGCGGGCCAGGGAGGACTACCTCATGGGAATCAATTTCTCCAGGGCCCTGACCTTAAAATACGGGCCGTCTGTGTCCGGCTTTATGAAGAGCGGCCGCACCGTGATCTCCGTGGGCCGTGTGATGACCTGCGTGCTGGGCATGGTGGTGCAGCGGGAGCGGGAGATCCGCAGCTTTGTAAAAACCCCGTTTTACCGTGTGATTGGTACGTTTGGGGAGGAAGGGGCGCTCCTGGACGCGGAATGGCGCGCGGTTCCCGGCTCGCGTTTTCACGGCCATCCCTGCCTCTACAAGGACAACGGCTTCAAGGAGAAAAAGGATGCAGAAGCGCTGATTGCGTCCCTCACAGAGCCGGCCGGCGTCGCCGTGTCCGTGGAAAAGAAAAAAGAGACAAAAAACGCGCCGCTTCTCTACAATCTGGCAGAGCTGCAGAACGACTGTTCCAAAATGTTCAAAATCAGCCCGGATCAGACGCTGAAGGCCGTGCAGGAGCTGTATGAAAAGAAGCTGGTGACGTATCCGCGAACCGATGCGAGAGTGCTCTCCACCGCTGTGGCAAAGGAGATCAAAAAGAATGTAAGCGGCCTGCTCGCCTATTCCCCGACGGCTGCGTATGCAAAGGAGGCCCTGGAGTCCGGCGCATGGAAGAGCATTGCAAAAACGAGATACGTAAATGATAAGCAGATCACCGATCATTACGCTATCATCCCCACCGGGCAGGGCCTGGGAGCCCTAAAGGGTGTCTCCGGCTTAAACGCCGCCATCTACCAGGTCATTGTGCGCCGTTTCTTAAGCATCTTTTACCCGCCGGCCATTTACCGCAAATATACGGTCGAGATCGTGACAGGAGGAGAGCATTTCTTTGCCGGCTTAAAAGTCCTGAAAGAGTCCGGCTATTTAAAGGCAGCCGCGCCTGCAGGGCGCACAGCGCAGGAAACGCGGGGAGAGGCGGCAGGCGCGCAGCGCCAAAATGACGCCGGGGCAGAGGGAGGAACGCAGAGCCGGGACAGCGCCGGCGCGCAGGCCGCCGTTGATCCGGGCAATGTAAGGCCGGAGCTGGTAGCGTTTCTGGAAGGCCTGAAAAAGGGCGCTGTACTGCCTCTCGCGGGGATGGCCGTCAAGGAGGGGGAGACATCCCCGCCCAAGCGGTATACATCAGGTTCCATGATCCTTGCCATGGAGAATGCCGGGCAGCTCATCGAGGATGAAGAGCTGCGTGCCCAGATCAAGGGGAGCGGCATCGGAACCAGCGCGACCCGCGCGGAAATATTGAAAAAGCTGGTCAATATTCAATATATGGCCTTAAACGGAAAGACCCAGGCCATCACCCCGACGTTCCTGGGAGAGCTGATCTATGAGGTGGTCCTCTGTTCCATGAAACAGCTCTTAAACCCCGAGCTGACCGCAAGCTGGGAAAAAGGCCTGACGTATGTGGCAGAAGGAAGCATTACCTCAGACGAATATATGCAGAAGCTGGAGCGCTTCGTCGCAGGACGGACGTACAACGCCATCCACAACGCCGGCCAGGCCAGCCTGCTGCCGGCCTTTCGCGAGGTGGCAGCCAATTATCAGGGCGGGAAAAAGGAAAAGAGCGGGGCAAAGCAACTGAAAGGAGATGTGAAGCATTATGAATAAAGAGCAGACAAAAATCACAGAACTCTACGATCTGACGCATACGCTGGCGGCAGATTACCTGTCGCAGTTTACGTATCCGTGGGAAGCGCTGCAGGGGATCAGCGATTTTATCATTGAGCTGGGAAACAGCCTCGATGAAAACGAGTATGAAAAAAGAGGGGAAAACATCTGGATCCACAAGACGGCCAACGTATTTCCAACCGCCTTTTTGAACGGTCCGCTTATCGTGGGAAAGAATGCGGAAATCCGTCACTGTGCCTTTGTCCGGGGCAGCGCGCTCGTCGGCGCGGGCGCGGTTGTGGGCAATTCCACAGAGCTGAAAAACGTGATCCTGTTCGATAAGGTGCAGGTTCCGCATTACAACTATGTCGGCGACTCCATCTTAGGCTACAAGGCCCATATGGGCGCCGGATCCATTACCTCCAACGTAAAATCCGATAAGCTCCTGGTCCATATCCACGCAGAGGACGGAGAGATCGAGACAGGCAGGAAGAAGGCGGGCGCATTCATCGGAGACGAGGTGGAGATCGGCTGCGGTTCCGTTTTAAATCCCGGAACCGTGATCGGCAGGCATACCAACGTGTACCCCCTGTCAGGCGTCAGGGGCTGCATCGACGCAGATTCCATCTATAAGAGACAGGGAGAGGTTGCCTTGAAGCGGGAGAGGGAGTAGACGGTTGCGCGGAAGGCGGCCCGGGAAGCGGGAAAATATGTAACTGGGAAAATATTCAACTGGAAAGATATGATTCTGTACCGGAGTTTTTAAAAGAATGAGGGCTGTCTGCAGCATGCCGCAGACAGCCCTCAGCCTCTCTCAAATTCCTCTCCAAATAAATATACCAAATATGTAGCACAAGCCTTTCAATGATGTAAAAGTTACAAGAACTGCTGATGGTTTAAAATGCCCTTAACGGGACAGGAGGGGCCGCATCCTTTTTCAGGTTCGCGATTTCCTGTTCGAGCTTGTCAATCCTCAGCCTTAAGCTGGAAAGCTGCACCTCCCAGATGAGGGTTTTGTCATTTACCTTGATTGCCTGGTTGAGTTTGTCGATCAGGTTCCCATGATTCTCCGCCAGAAGCTGGATGTTATGGTTTGTCTCATTCTCAATGGTCATCTCAAGGTTTGCAGCACGCAGGTTTAATTGTTCAATCTCTTCACGTAATTGTTCGGTTGTCAGCTTTAACTGTCCAACTTTTTGGTCTAAGCTGTCGACTTTGAGCTCCAACTGATCAAATTTTTGCTCCAGGTTATCGACTTTGAGCTCTAACTGATCAAATTTTTGCTCCAGGTTATCGACTTTGAGCTCTAACTGATCAAATTTTTGCTCCAGGTTATCGACTTTGAGCTCTAGCTGATCAAATTTTTGCTCCAGGTTATCGACTTTGAGCTCTAGCTGATCAAATTTTTGCTCCAGGTTATCGACTTTGAGCTCTAGCTGATCAAATTTTTGCTCCAGGTTATCGACTTTGAGCTCTAACTGATCAAATTTTTGCTCCAGGTCATCGACTTTGAGCTCTAGCTGATCAGCTTTTTGCTCAATATTATCGACTTTTGACTCAATATTATCGACTTTTTGCCCTAACAGATCGACCTTTTGATTTAGTTGCGTTACATCTCCTCTGAGCTGCAGCAACTGTTCACCAGACTGACGGTTTTCCGTCTTTAACTGCCGGACATTCTCCTTTAACTGCCCTATGTCTTCGTGAACGGGCTGCAGCGCCGCCTTTAGCTTTTGATCCAGCATTTGCTCCATCATGCTGGATATGGCAAGCAGCAGTTCGTTATCATTGTTGCTCAATGTTTGGTATACCTCCTTTATTTGATACGTGTATTGTAACATAATAAATATGTAAAGTCACGGAATTTTTGAGAGAAACCGGATATTTTCCTGTGGCAGCGGGTAGCGGTTCATGCTTTACATGCGCTGCCGGGAGTTATTTATAATGCTTATTGGACCGGCTGACGACATCTACTCGTCCTGTTTTTTTCAGCCAGGAAGAGATTTCGTTGGCATCGGACGGACTGATCTTGGAGCCGAGTTTTACCTCTTTGATCTGAATATCGCGCTCCACTTCGACATAAAGCCTTGGAATCTGGAAAATCTGCTCTTCAATTTTGGGCGTATAGGAGCTTCGGATCATGCGCACCTCATCCTCGTAGCTGTATTCGTCACTTTTAAACAGGAAACGGATTTCATTCAGGCAGTCCGCTACAAAGCTCCGGACGGTTTTGGCCGCCTTATCCCATTGAATATTTTTGTGTATATATTTTTGGCCGGTCTCGGACAGACAGCAGTCCATTTCGTCCAGAAAGCGCCATATGCCTTTCATATGCTCTAAAATTTCTCCGATCCCGGATGGAAGCGTTTCGCTGCTGCCGGCCGTCTCCTTCATCTTCCAGAGGTCTGTATTTACATACTGGATCCGGTACAGCGGATAGTCGTTATCAGAGTAATCGGAAACCTCGGTCAGGGTTCCGCCGCCTTTTCGGACGTCAAAAAAATCATCCCCGAATATGACAGAACAGCAGGGGAGCGGCAGCGCATGATCCGAAGATTAAGAAAGTCTTTCACATTTATTCCCAGAAGATTTCGCCCCGATGAGTTGACGGGTGTATAAAATGATGTTATAATCAAAAACGTTCATTGAGAAACAGATAAAATAAACGGACAGTTTCAAAGAAAAGAGCTGTTCCCACACAATATTATAAGTGGATGAGATGAAGCATTGGCACATGGAGTCGCGCTTATATGGTCATATCGGAACCATATTTCACAGAAAGAGATTTTTTTAACCTGTTTTCTGTGAGATGGCGAAGCTTACCAAAAAACGGGTAGGCCGGACTCCGGTATGGCTGCTGTGTGGGAGCAGCTTTTTTTGTTTTTCCAGCGATCCGGGCCGGGAGGCGCGGATCGCTGGAAAATGGCTGCAGCAGGCAGGAGGCGGGACTTCATGTGGTATGTCATACAGGTATCAGGCGGGCAGGAGGAAGGGACGGCGCGTCTGATGCAGAGAAGGATTTCACGGGAGATTTTAAAGGAATGCTTTATCCCCCGAAAAGAGAGAAATAAGAAATTCAAAGGCATATGGCGTCAGGTGGAGGAGATTCTGTTTCCGGGCTATGTGTTTGCCGTGACGGAGGAGCCGGGGGAATTATTTCACCAGCTTAAGAGCGTGGACAGGCTGACAAAGCTTCTGCGGGAGGAAGCATGCTTCTATCCCCTTTCCCCGGAGGAGGAGAGGATGATCCGGGGAATGGGAGACAAGCGCCATGTGACGCGGATCTCCAGGATTATAGTGAGTCCGGATGCAGGACGCGATGTCGGACGGGAGGTCATGATTCTCGACGGACCGCTGAAGAACCAGGAAGGCCGGATTGTGCGGTATAATCTTCACAAGCGCGAGGTGACGGTGCGGATGCCGTTTATGGGGAATGAGGTGGAGCTGCGGCTGGGGATTGAGATGGTGGGGGAGAGAGGGCGGCAGGTTGAATTATAATACGGGGTCTGAGGAATCAGGCTCTTTTTTAATGGGATTTTACAGGAAAGAGCATCATCGCTGTGGAAATCTCGTTTTGAGAAAGAAGAGACGGGTACAAATGGGAATCCGGCTGTAGGTAGGGAAACCCGCAATATGTGAAGGATAATGGTATGAAAAAAATCAATATGCCGGACAGAGAAAATACGCAGTATGAGCGCTGTGCGCTCTGTAAAAGGCAGACAGATGTGCCAGCCGATTTGGAGATTGGCCGGCGGTGTTTCTATATAGAAGGCGCGGGCCAGCTCTGCCCGGCCTGTTACAGGGAATTGTATCAATAAAGCTGACGGCTGTTCCTGGAGACTGTTTTGCGCAATCACTGCGCGGATCGTACAGTATTACAGTACCATACTTTTTTGGACATCGCGCTGTTAATCATCGGGAGCGTTCCTGAATCGCGACAGGAGTGGATACAAATGCAAAAATACGAACAATATAAACGGATGCTCCGTTTCCTGCTGTCGCTGCTTTTTACAGCGGCGCAGGCCGGGGTATTTTACTACACATGGATGGCATATTACAACGGGCTGATGGAAAGCCCCTTCCAGAGGAAAGGAAACTGGCTGATGGCCGCGTTCTACACGCTGCTCATCCTCCTGTTCGCCCATATGTACAGCGGCTGGAGGATCGGGGCGCTTAAGGCGTTCCACCTGATCTGGTCCCAGAGCTTAAGCCTTCTGTTTGCGGATGCGGTGATTTATCTGGTGATCACGCTTCTGACGAAACGCTTTCAGACCTTTCTCCCGCTGCTGGCCATGTTTGCGGCGCAGTGTGTGTTTACCGGCGTCTGGGGCATGGCCAGCACGGCATGTTACCTGCGGGCTTACCCGCCGCGCCGGGTGCTGATGGTGTACGGCGATCGTCCGAACCTGGGGCTGGCTCGGAAGTTTCACAGCCGTGAAGATCGCTATATCATTTGTGAAACCATACATATATCAGAGGGCATGGGGCGCATCGCAGAGCGGATCCGGGAGTATGAAGGCGTCGTGATCGGAGACATCCCTACACCGTCCCGCAACCGGATACTGAAATACTGCTACGAACAGTCGGTGCGGACGTATACGAGCCCAAAGATATCCGATATCCTGATCCGCAGCGCGGAAAGCCAGCACCTGTTTGACACGCCGATCCTGCTTTCCAGGAACAGCGGGCTGACCTTTGAGCAGCGGGCGGTGAAGCGGGGGGTGGACATTGTGTTCTCTCTGGCGGCCGTGGCAGTTTTATCGCCGCTGATGGCGGTCACGGCGCTGGCGGTGAAGCTGGAGGACGGGGGGCCGGCGCTCTTTAAACAGAAACGGGCTACGATAAACGGGCGGGTCTTTGAGGTACTTAAATTCCGCAGCATGATTGTGAATGCGGAGCGGGAGGGCGCCTCGGTTCCGGCCACGGAGCAGGACGCGAGGATCACAAGGGTGGGGCGGTTCATCCGCGCGGCCCGGATCGACGAGCTGCCCCAGCTTTTTAACATATTAAAGGGGGAAATGAGCCTGGTGGGGCCCAGGCCGGAGCGGCTGGAGCATGTGGAGAAATATTCGCGGGATATCCCGGAATTCCCCTACCGGCTGAAGGTAAAGGGCGGCCTGACCGGCTATGCGCAGGTCTATGGGAAATACAATACGACGGCGTATGATAAGCTAAAGCTGGATCTCACCTATATCCAGAACTACAGTATCCGCCTGGACATTGAGATTCTGTTCCAGACGGTGCGGATCCTGTTCATGAAGGAGAGCACGGAAGGGTTCAGCGAGGAGGCGAGCACAGAGATGACGGAGTACAGTAAATCGCGGATGAGGAGCGGGGGATGAAAAAGCTGTGGATATGGAACCATGATGCGACGTATATGTTCCGCAATCGTTCCGGGCGGCATTACTGGTTTGCAAAGTATATCCGGGCGTATGGGTTTGAGCCGGTAGTGTTCTGTGCCAGCACAAACCATTTTGACGGGACGCAGATGGACTTTAAGGGAAACTACAGGGTGGATACCGTGGATGGGATCCCGTTTGTATTTGTAAAGACGCCGGCCTATAAGGGGAACGGCGGGAAACGGATCTGGAACTGGGTGTGCTTTTACCGCGGGCTGTTCCGGATATACCGGTCTGTGGCCGCAAGGTTCGGGAAGCCGGATGTGATCCTGGCTTCGAGCGTGCACCCGCTGACCATGGCGGCCGGCGTGCGGATCGGGAAGCGGCTGGGGATTCCCTGCATCTGCGAGGTGAGGGATCTGTGGCCGGAGGCCATTTTCCAGGCGGGGATGGCAAGGGAGAGAAGCTTTCTTGGAAGGGCGCTTATCCTGGGCGAACACTGGATCTACCGGAATGCGGACGCCATGATTTTTACCAAGGAAGGCGATACGGATTATTTAAGGGAGAGAGGGTGGCTCACAGAGCAGGGCGGGGACATTGACATCCGGCAGTGCTTTTATATCAACAACGGGATTGATCTGCAGGAATACATAAAGCAGATCCGGGAAAAGCGGCTGGAGGATCCGGATCTCTCCTCGGACGCATTCCGGGTGACGTATGTGGGGACGCTGCGGAAGGTGAACCACCTGGAACTCCTGATCCGGGCGGCCGTGCTTTTGAAGGAGGAAACGGACATCGAATTCCTGATTTACGGGGCAGGGGAGGAGGAGGAAGCCTTAAAGCGCCTGATCCGGGAAAATGGTCTGGAGCGGGTGCATATGAAGGGGTATGTCAACGGGCAGTTTGTGCCGTATATTCTGAGCTGCTCTTCGGTGAATTTGCTGAATTATTCGCAACATATGTACAACTGGTCCAGGGGAAACAGTTCGAGGAAGCTTTTTGAGTATATGGCCTCCGGGAAGCCTGTTATCTCGACGGTCGCCATGAAATATTCGCCCATTGAGAAGTACCGGTGCGGGATTTCGATGGAGAGCGGGAGCGCGGAGGAGCTGGCGGACTGTATCAGGAGGATAAAGGGCATGGGAGCTGAGGAGCGGGAGCGGATGGGAAGGAATGCGCGGGCCGGGGCGGGGGATTTCGACGCGCCGGTTCTGACCGGGAAGCTGGCGGATGTGATTGAGTATGCGCAGAGGGAATGGAAGAAAAAACAGAGTTGAATGGATACGATAACAGAGTAAGGTGAGAACGGCGGCAATGGTTCGTTCCGCTCGGCGCGTCTGCCGCGCTGGCCTGGCGGATATGTGACAGACGCCGAAATAAAAGTGACAGGAGAGAGGGATATGGTAAATGTCGTAGGACTTGGGTATATAGGCCTGCCGACCGCATTGATGCTGGCCGCCCACGGTGTGGAGGTCACCGGGACGGACTGCAGCCGGGAGCTGGTCGATACGCTGAACAGAGGAGAAACCACATTTCAGGAGGAGGGGCTGGACGGACTGTTTCAGAGGGCCGCTGCGGCCGGGATCCGTTTTTCATCGGAATACATATGCGCAGAGATGTATATCATTTCCGTGCCGACGCCCTATGACAAGGCAAGCAAAAAGGTTGACGCCTCTTATGTGCGCGGCGCGGTGGAACAGGTCTTAAAGGTCTGCCCAGGCGGAGCGGTGCTTGTGATCGAGTCAACCGTACCGCCGGGAACGATCGAGCGGTTTGTGCGCCCGCTTATTGAAGAAAAGGGGCTGGCTGTGGGGGCGGATATCCATCTTGCTCACGCGCCGGAGCGGATCATACCGGGGAATATGGTGTATGAGCTGAAGCATAATTCACGGACCATAGGGGCGGATGAGCCGGAGATTGGGGAGCGGGTAAAGAGGCTGTATGCCTCCTTCTGTCAGGGGGAGATTGTGACAACGGACATCCGCACCGCGGAGATGACGAAAGTGGTGGAAAATACCTTCCGTGACATCAATATCGCCTTTGCGAATGAGCTGGCGAAGATCTGCCGTTCAGACAACCTGGATGTGTATGAGATTATCCGCATCGCCAACCAGCACCCCAGGGTAAACATCTTGTCGCCGGGGCCGGGAGTCGGCGGGCACTGTATTTCTGTGGATCCATGGTTTCTGGTGGGGGACTATCCGGGGCTTGCCAATATTATTCTGGCAGCCAGGAAAATCAATGACAGCATGCCGGAGTTTGTGCTGGAGCGCATAAACCAGATCATGAAAGAGGAAGGGATCGCGGATCCCTCGCGGGTGGGCCTTTATGGGCTGACCTATAAAGAGGATGTGGACGATATGCGGGAGAGCCCCACACTGCAGATGCTGGAATGCATGGAGAGGCATCTGGCAGGCGGGAGAGTGAAGGTGTATGACCCGTATATCAGAGAGGGCGTGGTGGAGCATCAGTACCACGATTTTGGACAGTTTGTAAATTCGGTTGATATGGTGGTGATTATGGTGGGACACCGCCAGATCCGGGAGCAGAGAACTGCGTTGAAAGGGAAAATTGTGCTGGATACACGGAATATCTTCGGTGGAAAAGATATCTATTGTCTGTAACCTGAATTTGGAAATACGAAGAAATATTTGGGCAAGACGGATGGCGGGCCGGATGACAGACAGCGTTTGAAAAATGCTCTACCAGGGAAGCTGGGCATAGGAGGTGCTGCGTAATTATGAAGATTTGCTTTGTTGCCCCGGCAGACAATTACCATACAAAAAAGTGGTGCAGGTGGTTTGCTGGGCGTGGGCATGAGGTTCATGTCGTTTCATTCCACCGGGCTGTGACAGAGAATGCGGAGCTGCATTTTATTGATTGCGGTGTCGGCGTGAGGGAGAATGACTGGAAGAAGCTCCGCTATCTGCTGAGGGCATCTGAACTAAGGAACATTCTTGCTGAAATGAAACCTGATATTGTAAACGTCCATTATGCAACCAGCTACGGGGCGGCAGCGGCCCTGGCAGGGATTAAGAGGTATGTGCTGTCCGTGTGGGGGGCGGACGTCTATGATTTCCCGAAAAAAAGCCCCCTGCACCGGCTGATGCTCCGCTTCAGCTTAAATAAGGCTTCATATCTGTTTTCTACGAGTAAGGCCATGGCCGTAGAAGCGGGAAAATATACAAAAAAAGCATTTGACATTACACCGTTTGGCGTTGACACAGAGCTGTTTTCACCAGGGAAGCGCATCCGGGCGGGCGATGGGAGATTTATTGTGGGAACCGTAAAAACGCTCTCTGAAAAGTACGGAATTGATTATCTGATAAAAGCGGCTGCAATCATACACAGAGAATATTCGGATATTCCGCTTGAGCTTCGGATCGCAGGGAAAGGCCCATGCGAAAAGGAGTACCGGGATCTGGCAGCACGGCTTCAGGTAAACGGCATGATAACATGGCTGGGTTTTATCCCGCAGGAGCAGGCAGCCGAAGAGTGGGCCAATATGGACGCCGCCGTCATCCCTTCCACTCTGGAATCCGAATCGTTCGGAGTTTCGGCTGTCGAGGCGCAGTCCTGCGGCGTCCCTGTCGTTATATCCGATATCCCCGGTCTGATGGAGGCTGCCAGCCCGGGCGTGACGGCCCTCGTTGTCCCGAGAAAGGACGAGAGGGCGCTGGCAAAAGCGCTTGTCTGGCTGTACCGGAATCCGGAAGCGGGGAAGCGGATGGGGGAAGAAGGGCGGAAGTATGTGCTGGAGAATTATGAATGGAATGATTGTTTCTCTAAAATTGAACAGAGGTTAAAAATGATCCGGGGGGGGGTACAACGCCTGATTGAATGTCTGTCCGGCTTTTTCGGGAAAGCGCCGGGGCAGGCAGGCGCAGCGGGCAGAGTTTGTAAGAAAGCCGTTTGTGGGGCAGGGCAGCCGGAAACGTTTAACAAAAGGATCCTCATTTTAGCGGAGAATTATCCGGACAATGAGGGCGGAGTTTCCATGATGTATGTACATACAAGAAATCTATATTACCGCGAACAGGGGCTGGATGTCACGGTCATCAGCTTTCAGGCGCGGACAGGTTATGTATATGAGGGGATTTCCGTCCTGTCCCTGAGGGAATATGAGGCATGCCCCGGAGAGTATGGCGCGCTGGTTCTTCATGCGGCAAATATAAAGCACCACTACCGCTTCCTGAGAAAATACGGCGCGCGTTTTCCAGGGTTTGTGTTTTTCTACCATGGGCATGAAGCGCTGAATGTGACGCGCGCCTATCCCAGACCATATCCGTATATGAAAAGGATTGCGTTAAAGACACTGGCGCAGGAGGCATATGACGGCATAAAGCTTGCGATATGGAGAAATTACCTGCCGGGAGCAGCGGAAAAGTCCCATTTTGTATTCGTAAGCGGCTGGATGTACCGGGAGTTCCTGAAATGGACACGGCTCTCCCCAAACGTGACGGCCGGACGGTATTCGGTGATTTATAACTGTGTGGGAAAGGAGTTTGAGGAGGGCTGTTATGACGCGGAGGGAGAAAAACAGTATGATTTCATAACCGTGCGCAGCAGCCTGGACGGATCCAAGTATTGTATTGATCTTGTCAACCAACTGGCTTTCCATAATCCCTCGCTTCGTTTTGCAGTCATTGGCAGGGGGCGTTTTTTTGAATTCAATAAAAAAGCGCCGAACCTGGAGTGGAAAAACCAGACGATGTCCCATGGCGAGATGATACCGCTTTTACAAAAAGCGCGGTTTGCGCTGATGCCGACGCGGACCGATGCGCAGGGGCTTATGATGTGCGAGATGGCCGCGTTTGGGATGCCGGTTATTACATCGGATATTCCCGTATGCCATGAGGTATTTGACGGGGTGGAGAATGTGTATTTTATCAGCAATGAGGACGGGAAGCGGGATATGGGGGACTTTGTGAGGCTGGGGAGCCGGTGTGTGAAGGACAGGAGGCTGGGGAGGGAGCAGACGGTTATGAGGGAAGTGGAGCTGCTTAAGAAAATATAGTGCATTAAGAGAGGAGAAAGTGTCTTGTGACCGTATATTTATGTTTGATAATTTGGATCCTGATCGTATGGGGAACAACGCGGGGCGGAAGGATATTTGTGGTATCTGGGAGTGACAAATATCATATCCGGACAAACCTGTTTTTGGCGGCCGTCTTTTTTTCTTCTTTTTTGTTAATGGCAGCGCGCGGGGAGAGTGTTGGAACGGATACTGCTGTCTACCTGACGCATCTTTCTGAAATTGCACAATTAAAATGGGAAACCTTTTTTTCGGGAGGTTGGGATGGGCAGTTTTGTACAAGTGAAAAGGGATTTATGGTTTTTGAAAAAATACTGTCTTATTTCACGGAAAAAGGGCAATTTCTTCTTGTCGTTTGTGCTGCGATATATACAGGCTGTATGTATCGATTTTTGAAGCATTTCAGTAATCATATACTTACTGCTACTGTGTCATTTCTTTGTGTTGGTTCATATATGCTGGCAATGAATGTGATGAGACAGTGTGTTGCAGTGGGATTTTGCTGTATTGCATGGATTCACCTGCAAAATAAACAGCATAAGAAAGCAGCTCTGTGGATTCTGCTGGCATGTACCTTCCATCGTTCGTCCATTATTTTTTTTGTAACGATGTTATTAAAGAAGATACCTGTAAACCGGACACTGTTTGCAGCAGCCGCCGCTGCTGCCGCCGTATTTTCGGCCTGGGGAAGCCGGATCGTATATTGGGTTATAAGTTTTGTTCCGGTTTATGCAGCCAGATATGGAAGGGGCAGGTGGGAAATTTCAACCGCAAACGGAATAAAGATTCTCTGGTTTATAATCGCTTTACTCATTATTGTATTAGCTTTTACAACAGACTGGAAAAACAGAGAGAACCATATCATATTTGAAATCATGCTTTGCAGTATGGCATATCTGGCTATTAATATAGTGGGGCAGTCATTTGACGGTTTTGACAGGCTGGCCATCTTTTTTCAGCCGTTTTTGATTCTTCTGTTTGAAGAGGGCGGAAAATGTTTTGAGCGAAAGACATCCAGAGTGTATTATATGGGAGTTACGGTCTGCATGGCGCTGCTGTTTTTGCGTCTATCATCTACCGCACAATACCAGTATACTCCATTTTGGTAGGAGAGCGAACCGCAGCCCAAGAAAGGCCATGATTATGATCAGTGTGGTGATACCAGTATATAAGGTTGAAAAATTTTTGTCGCAATGCATGGATACATTATTGAAACAATCGTATCATGACATGGATATTATTTTGGTAGACGATGGATCTCCTGATTCCTGTGGGGCGATTTGTGATGAGTATGCCAGAAGAGACGCCAGAATCAGGGTGGTTCACAGAAAAAACGGGGGATTATCCGCTGCCAGAAACAGCGGGATCGATATTGCGACTGGAGAGTATATTACATTCATTGACAGCGACGATTTCCTACTCCCCGGTATCCTCGAGCATGCTGTGGAACTGGCCGGACGGGAGGGCGCGGATATGGTTAGCTGGCGTCATATCCGGTGCGGGGAGGATCAAACGCCGGAGGATATATTTATTTCCAATGAAGGGGGGATCGTTCGGCGCTTTGAAGATGCGCAGGAAAAAATGAAATATTTTCTGGCAGGACAGGAGATCGGGACGGTCGCATGGGGAAAACTGTACCGCACTGCACTTTTTTCAGATATTCGTTACCCGGTTGGAAAATATCACGAAGATGTATACACAACCTACCAGTTAGTACATAAGGCGGCAAAAATTGTGACAACGACGGAAACCGGGTATGTGTACCGTAAGACGGGAGGCAGCATAACTACCGAAGGCTTTTCTGAAAGAAGGCTGGATTCCATTGAAGGGAAGCTGCTACAGGCTGAATTTATTAAATCTCAGTATCCGGATTTATGTGAACTGGCTTATTGCGGAGTGGTTTATTCCTGCAACCAGTGTTTAATTCAGATGGGGAAAAGCCATTACAGAAAGGCAGAAACACTCGCGATGCTGCAACGGTTGTACCGGAAATATGGAATATACTATTTGCGTACGAAGAGATCGTATAAAGGCAGGATTTTTTCGTTTGCGGCGATGCTTCAGATTAAGCTGGCGTTGTGGCTGGCGGGGATGTTCTGATTGAGGGAGCAGGATATGAATTTAAAAAAGGTTGTAAAGGAACAGTTGCAGGAGAGAATAAACACAAGGAACAGAAAGCGTCTGCTTAACAAAACGCCAAGCATTATCTGCAGTAATTGTACAGGCGGTTTTTTATATCACTGGTTAGGGCTTGAATTTCGCAGCCCCTTTATTAATCTGTATATGACTCCGGGGGATTTTGTAACTGCGCTGGAACATTTTGAGGAATTTATGCAAACAGATTTTGAGGAAATCCAAATTCAGGGACTGGACTATCCGGTTGGCAGAGGCGTCTATGATACACAGATTCATTTTATGCACTACAAGAATTTTGCGGAGGCGCAGACGGCCTGGAGCAGGAGAAAAGCCAGGCTCGATGTCAGGAATATGGGAATTATGCTCGCAAACCTTGGGGGGGGGGAAGAACAGTATGGTATTTTGGAACGGTTTGAACAGCTTCCATTTAAACACAAGGTTGCTTTTACGGATCGCGCATATCCGGAAATGAAGAGTATATTTCGATTGAACGGATACGATTGCCGGAAGGCAAAAAACGGAAACGTATATGCGACACAAAAGCTGAATGGGATGAGATATATCGATCAGTTTGATTATGTGGAATGGCTGAATCATTTAAAAGAAGAGATACATTGACTGTAGAGTACAGCAGGTCGGAGGAATGAAGCATGGATTATCCAGACAGCAGAATCCCCAAAACCATACACTATTGCTGGTTTGGAGGGAGTCCGCTTCCTGAAATGGCAAAGAGATGTATTGCGAGTTGGAAGAAGTATTGCCCTGATTATAGGATCATTGAGTGGAATGAAAAAAACTTTGATATAAATTATAACAATTATGTGCGGGAGGCTTATGAAGCAAAGAAATGGGCCTTTGTATCCGATGTGGCAAGACTGTATGCATTAGTAACAATGGGCGGTATTTACATGGATACGGATGTTGAAGTAATTAAGCCGCTGGACAGTTTAAGACAATATGAGGCGGTGTCGGGATTCGAGTCTGAGACTCGAATCCCGACAGGCCTTATGGCCTGTCGGGAGGGACAGGAGCTGTTCTCAGAATTTCTCGGAGCTTACCGTGATCTTCATTTTAAAAAAGAGGACGGAAGCTTCGATTTAACGACCAATGTGAAGCGGATTACCGATAGCTGTTTAAAGTATGGGCTGAGCCTGGATAACAAAACGCAGACCATCAGGGGATTTACTCTGCTGCCATACGATTATCTTTGTCCTAAAAACTGTGAGACACTCGAAATGCATGTCACAGAGCATACGCTGTGTATACATCATTTCGACGGCTCGTGGCTCACAGAAGAAGATAAATTCTGTATTGCTGTGAAAAGAAATATGCTGCGATTTTTTCCAGCACCGGTTTCCGGCTACGCAGCCAGATTTATTTCGGTCATAAAATATCGGGGTCTGGCTGACGCAATCCTCCAATCTGCGCGATGGCTCAGGGAAAGGAAGCGTAGAACATAATGCGTATCAGTGTAATTATTCCGGTGCACAATGCTTCTGACAGCATAAGAAGAAGCGCGGATAGCTTTTTGAAACAAAATTACAGGGATTTGGAATTGATTTTGATAGACGATCATTCGGAGGATGGCTCCTTTGAGATTTTACAGGAGTTATCTGATTTGTACGAAGGGATTGTTATAACTGCTCAATCAGAAAACAGGGGAGTTTCCGCAGCAAGAAATAAGGGACTTTCACTTGCTACAGGAGAGATTATCGCATTTTGTGACGCCGATGATTTCACAGCGGATCATTCTCTTCAATATGTGGAAGCTTTTTTCCGAAAGTATACGGAGATTGATCTGTTAATAAGCGGGTTTAACAGGGTGGCCGGGGAGAAAATCATAAGGACGATTCATATAGGATGCAATAAAAAGAAAGTCTGGACGGCAGGCAGGGCCCTCCGTCATTCTCTGTATGATAAGAGAGTGATGGGGGCAGTCTGGAATAAATTTTTCAGGAAACGGCTCATTGGTACGATGGTATTTGACGAAAGGCTGTCGTATACAGAGGATACATATTTTCTTGTAAAGCTGCTCTCACACCGCAGAACCGCCAGAGTATGCGTATGTCCTGAGCCTTTGTATAATTATAGCTTTAATCCGTCGAGCGCTACAAACTCAGCGGGCGGGTTATTCGGAAAAAAAGGCCGTCTGAAATATGATATCGCTATGGAATGTATTCTGAGGCTTTGTACTCTTTCGAATGCTGAGAGAATGATCGTACGGCATGGACGGTTTTCTCTGGCGGCCGACGTGTTTGCAGGCATGGATATATCTCCATCTCAAAAAGCGGAGCTGCTAAAGATTATGAAGCAAAATTTGGGATATTACCTTGCCGTTATGCCATGGAATTTTAAGGCGGATGTGAGGCGGCTTTTAAATTTGCTGCGGAAAACAGAAATCACCTGGGGAAGGGACGGTCATACATTTTGAAAACAGGGATCATTACGATTTTCGAGCAGTCTAACTATGGAAACCGCCTCCAGAACTATGCGGTATCAAAGCTTCTCCGGAAATATGGAAAGCCGGAAACGATAGTGATACAGTTTGAAAGAAGTATAAAGAAGAAAGTAAAGGACTGGTTTTTGGATAATCATGGAATCGCATTCCGAAATAAAGTCCCATACCGTATCCCAGATGTAGCGATCGAGCGCCGCGTTCGTTTTGTACAGTTTACAGAGAGGAATATTCCTTTGCGGTACTTTATGTGTTCTTCTGTATCGGATCTGCAGAGGCTGCGGCAGGATTACGACTTTTTTGTGGCAGGAAGCGATCAGATTTGGAATCCGCTTTTCTGGAATAATGATGGGGCAGAGAGACTGTTTAACCTCTATTTTCTTACATTTGCGCCTGCTGCCAGTCGGATCGCCCTGTCTGCCAGTATAGGGATTAACGCTGTGCCGCAGGAATGGAAAGAGAGATTTTCTGAGGAATGGAAAAAATTCAGGGCTATTTCCGTGAGGGAGGACAGGGGAGCTGAAATCATCAGGGAATGCTGCGGGAGGGATGCGCCTGTATTGCTCGATCCGACGCTGGCCCTGCCAAAGGAGGAATGGCGCCGGTTAGCCGACAGGGACGTAAAGCTTCCTAAATCATATGCCCTGACATGCTTTCTGGGAAACAAGACAGCGGCTTACAGGAGGATAATCGGCCGTCTCTTAAAAGCACAAGGTCTGGACTGCGTGGAGTTAAACAACCCCGCATATCCGGAATATTACCGTCTGGGGCCGGACGGTTTTCTGGCGGCTGTAGAAGGGGCGGATATCATTTTTACAGACAGTTTTCATGCGGTTGTATTTTCCATTATTTTTGAAAAGCCGTTTGCCGCTTTTGACAGGGTAGAAAGCGGGATGTGCGCCATGAATTCCAGAATGGAGACACTGTTTGGAAAACTGGGGCTTAGGGACAGAATATACAGCGGGGAATCGTGTATGGATATTGATGTGGGGGAGCTGCTTTCGCGTGATTATAATCAGGTAAAACGCCGCCTTAAGGAGGGGCGGAAAGCGATGCAGAGCTATCTTGAAGATGTATTTATAACGGAGGCAAAGGATGGGACGTAGTGGAGAATCCCTGCCGGAAAGGGAACGCTTACAAAGGCGAACATGCCGATCGCCCGAGGAAATTGGAAGCAGGCAACGCATTTATGGGGCGGCTATGTCCTATACAGTGATTTTTGTACAGTTTCTGACAGGACTTTTTTATACGCCGATTATTCTCAAAACATTGGGACAGAGTGAATACGGCATTTATTCCCTGTCTGTTTCCTGCATAAGCTTTCTGACGATTTTTGATGGCGGGATGAACGCGGCGTTTGTCAGGTTTTATGTCCAGACAAAAGAAAATGAGAGCAGGAAAATACCAGCACTGAACGGGATGTTCCTGAAAATATTCGCCGCATTGTCTGTGCTTGCCATGATTGCGGGGCTGCTTTTCAGTGTATTTGCGCAAAAGATATTCGGGAGCAATATCAGGCCGGACGAGTATCCGATATTGCAGAGGTGTTTGTATCTTTTAACAGCAGACGCCGTGATTATGGTTATAAATACGGTATTTACATCGCTCATTACAGCAAATGAGGAGTTTGTTTTTGGCAAAGTGGTAAATCTGTTTTCTGCTGTTTTGACGCCGGCCCTGACGGTTCCGATGCTGCTTAACGGGCATGGAGCGGTTGTAGTTATGCTTATCAGGCTTTTGGTGGCCGGACTTACATTTTTATTTAACGGCATTTTCTGTATAAAGGCGCTAAAGGTTCAGTTTGATCTGCGAAAAGGGGATGGGATTTTACTCAAAAACGTCCTTCTGTTTGCCGGAGCGATCGCCGCACAGGCTGTGATGGATCAACTGAACTGGCAGATTGACAAATGGATCCTGGGCAGAGTGAGAGGCACAGGGGAAATTTCCGTTTATTCGGTCGGGAGCAGCTTAAACCAGTATTACATTATCCTCGCCGGCGCATTATCCGGCGTTTTTATCGCTAAGATCAACCGGCTGGCCGCGCAGGGCAATATGGCGGAGCTCAACCGTCTGTTTCAGAGAACCTCGAGGATTCTGGCCTTTTTTGTATTCTGGATCATGACGTCGTATATCTTTTTTGGAAAAAGTTTTATCCGCTGCTGGGCCGGGGCGGAGTATGGGGATTCCTATTATGTGGGCCTGCTGATTATGCTGCCGGTCACGGCATCCCTGACACAGGGGCTCGGGCAGGATATTGCCAGGGCAAAGAACCGGCATAAGCTTCAAATTATTATAAATCTGATCGTCTGCTCCTTAAATATGCTGATCAGTATCCCTCTGGCTTCCCTGTTCGGGGCGGTGGGGAGCGCATTCGGGACCTTTGTGGCGGAAATTTTGATCTGTATTGTCATCCAGGCATTTTATTATCAAAAGATCGTCGGCCTGGATATGAGGGCCTATTTTGTGGAAATGCTGCGGATTATGAAAGGGCTGGCGATTCCTGTATTGTTCGGGGGATTCCTTTTTAAAACAGGATGTGTGAGGGCGCATTACGCCTTTATTGTTATGTTCGGCCTCCTGTATACAGGGATTTATGGAATCTCGATGTGGCTCCTGGCTGTGAATGAAGGCGAGAAAGCGTGGATCCGCGGGGCGGTTTCGGGGCTTTTCAGGAAAACAGGGGATGGGAGGTGAACCTGTATGTTTGGAAGAAAAAGCGGGACGTATCTGGCGTGGAAGAAGCTGGGGCAGTATTACGCGGCCCTGCCGGATCAGGCCGAGGTGGCCAATCTGGGCAGCAGCGTTTCCAAAGCAGACTTTGATTTTTCACTTTGGGATACAGAAGGCGTTTGCCTTGCCGGCGAGCCACAGACGCTTTATTATGACGAGCAGATGCTCCGGCAGTTTTCAGAAAAAATAAGGAAAGGCGCGAATATATATATATGCCTTTTTTTCTTTAGCTTTTTGGTGGAGTTTTATGAAGCGGACAGGGCGAATTATAAATATTACTTTTTTCTGGACAGGAACCGGATCCAGGGATATCACAGGGGAAAAGAATTATTGTTAAAAAACTTTCCCTGCCTTCTTGATGCTTCACTGGCAAAGGAAGAGATTAGGACATTTTTAAAGTCATGTTTGGACATGTTCGGAAAAAGAAAAAAACTGACAGGAGAGACTGAAACGATACCAGCCAGGGAAGCGGACAGGGAAGCTGCAAAACGTTGGATCTGTCTCTGGAACAGGGAATTTGGCTGGGATGCGGATCCAAAACTGACAGAAGAGCAGATGCGGACAGCCGACAGGGTATTTGAAATCGTGGAACGCCTGGTCGAATACTGCCGGGAAAAGGGATTTAAGCCCGTTATAGTTTTGGCGCCTGTCAGCAGACATATGAAAGAACTTCTGCCGCATGAGACAATACAGACATGCTTTTGGCAATACATAGAGCGTCTGACGGACCAGGGATGTGAGATGGCAGACCTTTATCACTCCGGCTTATTCCCGGATGAAACATATTTCGAGGACGCTCTGAAGCTGAGCGGGAAGGGAAAACGGGTTTTTAATGAATACCTGGGAAAAGGAGAAGGCAGGCAATGTACCGATATACACTGAATAATGGAGTGGAGCTGCCGTGGATCGCCTTCGGGACAGGCGTTGTGTGGAAGTACAGCAGAAATCCGTACCTGTTTCTGAAATGGCTGGCACGCCGCGCCTTATCTTCCGTCAGGAATGTACGCATGGACAGGGAGCTGAAGGGGAACCTGTGCATGGACCGCATTCTGAGGGAGGCGTACGCAAGCGGGTACCGCATGTTTGATACAGGACGGATCTACGGATATTCGGAGAAAAAACTCGGGAAACTCCGCACCAGAGGTATTAGAGGGGATTTCTGCGTTATTACAAAATGTTCCGGGATGGACTTGGCGCGGAAGGGGACGCCGGATACGGTGAAGGGAAATCTGGACTTGTCTTTGAGCTATTTAAAGAGTAATTATGTGGATGTTTATCTGCTGCATTGGCCGGAAGGGGACTGGATCGAGTCGTACAGGCAGATAGCAGCCCTCTGTAAAGAAGGGCATATAAAGTCATATGGATGTTGCAATACCAGCCTCAGCCATCTGGCCCGTATAGAAGAGAAGGAGCTTCCGCTGCCAATAGTGATACAAACCGAGATCCACCCATTAAATGGGAATCTTACCCTGCGGGCGTACTGCAGGGAACATGGGATCCAGCTTATGGCGCACACGCCAACCGGCCGCATGAGCAGGGAAATCAGGGAATGCCCTGTTTTGCAGGGGCTGTCTGAAAAATATCACAAATCAATTGCGCAAATCATAGTAAGATGGCATTTCCAAAATGGGATCATCCCGGTGGTCAGCAGCTTCCGGACACCGCATATGCGGGAAAACCTGGATATTTTTGATTTTGGGCTGTCGCAGGGCGAAATGGAGGAGATTGACGGGCTGGATCAAGGGCTGCGGTATCTGAACACAGAAGGAATTGATGATCCGAATTACATCTATAACCTGTGACAGGGAAAAAGCCGGTGAAAGGAGTGCTTCACATGTCTGCAAAAAGCAGGGTTTCCAGGATGAAACGCCTGACAAAAATCAATGTATTCCAGTTTATTAAATATAACTTTTTCTGCAGGAAGGTAAAGAGGGACAGGGGATGCTACCTGATCCCATACCGCGGCGCTGTCATTGAGCTGCAGAAGGGCTCTATGCTGGAGCTGCACGCAAACCTGGCCGTAAACGCGGAAAAGATGCGCGGCTCCAAAGCAGAAGCGTACCTGCTCCTACGGGAAGGGGCGCGCCTTACAGTTGACGGGGATGTGCGATTGACATACCATTCCGTGATCGAGGTGCATAAGTATGCGAGGATGTCCCTTGGGAGGTGTTATATCAATATCGGGGCCGTCCTGATCGCGGGGCATGAGATGCGGATCGGGGACGGGGTGCTGATCTCCCGGAATGTCTATATCTACGACTCGGATCACCACAGGCTGTATGACAGCAACGGGAAGCAGACCAATCCGCCCTGCGCCCTGTCAGTCGGCAGCCATGTGTGGATTGGGATCAAGGCGACGCTCCTGCGCGGGACAAAGGTAGGGGACGGCGCTGTCATAGCGGCGGGCAGCGTGGTCATGGGAAAGGTAAAAGGTGGCACAATGGCAATGGGGTACCCGGCGCGGAGCTATTCGGAGGTTAAATGGGAAGAGTAAATGATTGATACAATAAAAAAACAGGACTGCACAGGCTGCAAAATGTGTGCCGACGCCTGCACGGTCGGCGCAATTTCATACAGGACAGACGGCGAGGGGTTCTGGTACCCGCAGACAGACGATAAGGCGTGTATACGCTGCGGGCGGTGTGTGAAGCTGTGCCCGTCCCTTGGGCTTTCCGGGAAGGAAAACAGGGACGGGCCCGCGCCGGCTGTCTTTGCGGCATGGAATAAGGACGCGGATGTCCGTGCCAGGAGCACATCCGGCGGGATTTATTATGCCCTGGCTGAAACCATGCTGGAGCAGGGGGGCTGTCTGGCCGGCTGTGCGTACAGCGGGGATCTTAAAGGCGCTTACCATATGATTGGGGAAAGCCGGGAGGATCTGGAACGGATCATGGGCTCTAAGTATTTCCAGAGTGATACGGCAGGCATCTATAAGGCGGTGCATAAAGAGCTGCTGGATGGAAGGCGCATCCTGTTCTGCGGCGCGCCGTGCCAGTCGGCGGCATTAAAAAGCTATCTCGGCAGGGAATATGACGGCCTGGTTACCGTTGATTTTATCTGCCGGGGCATCAATTCGCCAAAGGCGTACAAAAGATACCTGGAGGGCTGTGAAAAGAAGTACCGTTCAGGGGTCAGCCGGGTGCATTTTAAAAATAAGAAGGACGGCTGGACAAGCCTGGGGACATACATCCTCTTTGAAAACGGGCGGGAATACCACCGGAACCGGGTGAACGATCCGTGGGTCAACGGCTTTGTGCGGGGGAACCTGTTCATGCGCCCCTGCTGCTCTGCCTGCAGATACAAAGGGCTGCCTCGCGCCAGCGATCTTTCCATCGGCGATTTCTGGGGGCTCAAAGGTTCACCGGAGGACATGTTCCAGGGGATTTCGCTGGTGATGGCCAATACGGAAAAGGGGGCGGCGTATTTAGAAAAGGCGGGAGGGAAGCTCCAGGTACAGAAACGTTCCTTTGAGGAGGCCCTGGCGGGCAATCTCTGTATTCTCAACCCCGCGCCGCAGGGAGAGCGGCGGGCCGAATTTTTCCGGCGGGTTGACACAGAGGATTTTGAGCCGCTTGTGTGGGAGCTTTTAGGGGAGACAGGAATGAAAACCAGGCTTAAGCTCATAAAGTACAGGCTTGCGCTGTGGAAACAAGCGATTGAAAGACTCGCCGTAAGGCGGATGCAAAGGGGCACCCGCGGGAGGCAGCCGTAAGCGGATGGGACAGGAGGAAGAGAACCGTGGATGGGATGCATTTTATAAAAGAGGCGGCAAAATACGCCAGAACATACCAGAAGGGGGGCAAGACACCGGATGTGAGGATTGCGATCCTGGGCTCTGCATCCATACAACATTTCGTCATGGCGCTGCGGTATGCGCTGAGTCGGGAGGGGATACATGCAGAGATCTATGAAGGCGGGTACGACGGCATTGCAATGGATGTCTTCGACACACAGTCCCCGCTGTATTGTTTTCAGCCGGAGATCGTCGTCCTCCTGACGCATTACCTCGACATCCGCCAGTTCCCGGAGATCCTGGAGGAAGCGGAGGAAACGAAAAGACGGCTGGAACGCGTAACCGGGTTTTATGAAACCATCTGGGGATTCCTGAAGCAGATCCACGGATGCCAGGTTCTGCAGAGCAATTTCGTGATCCCGCCAGAGCATGCGCTGGGGAATCTGGAAACGCAGTGCAGCTATTCCAGGACGGTTTTTTACAGGGACATCAACGGCTGGCTTGCCGGACACAGCCCGGCGTTTGTAACTATCGTTGATCTGGAGCTGACAGCCGGATATATCGGGAAATACAGGTGGTTCGATTACCCGGCCTGGTTTGTGAACAAATCAGGCATAAGCCTTGGCTGTATAGAAGAAGCCGCCCGGGCCTTTACAAAGCAGATCCTGGCCATAAAGGGGAGGATCCGCAAATGCCTTGTGCTGGATCTGGACTGTACACTGTGGGGAGGCATCGTGGGGGAAGAGGGGAGCAGGGGGATCGAGCTGGGGCCAGACAGCCCCCTGGGCGAGGCGTACCAGTATTTCCAGAGGTATCTCCTGGCCCTGAAGGAAAAAGGCGTCCTCTTGGCAGTCTGCAGCAAGAATGACGAGGGGACGGCAAAGGCTCCGTTCCTGGAAAACCCGAATATGGTCCTGAAGCTGGAGGACATCTCCTGCTTTGTTGCAAACTGGGAGGATAAAGCGTCAAATGTCAGGAAAATAGCCTCGGAACTGAATATCGGCACAGACAGCCTGGCATTTTTTGACGACAACCCGGCCGAAAGGGAGATTGTGAGGCGTTTCCTCCCGGAGGTACATGTCATCGACGTGCCGGAGGATCCGGCCCTGTATGCGCTGCAGTTGGACAGGGAGGCGGTCTTTGAGTGGAGGCAGATCACAGAGGAGGACCGCCTGCGCAACGCATCCTACCTCCAAAACCGGCAGAGGGAGGAGATGGAACGCCGGTATGTCAACTATGGGGAATACTTAAAGGCGCTGGAGATGAAAGGGAGCGTGGGGAGGCTGTCAGAAAAGGAAGCGGGGCGGTTTGTGCAGCTCCTGAACAAATCGAACCAGTTTAACCTGAGGACAAAGAGGTACACAGAGGAGGAGATCCATGCCCTCAGCTTAGATGAAAACGCACGGTGCCTGTACGCCATGCTGAGCGACCGGTTCAGCAGGTATGGGCTCATATCCTGCGTCATTTTGAGGAAGCAGGGCGGGATATGCTTTATCGAGTCGTGGGTCATGAGCTGCCGCGTGCTGAAACGAAACGTGGAACAGTTCATGTTTTCGGAGATTATCCAGGCGGCAAAAGAAATGGGATGCCATACCATCGAGGGGGAATATATCCCGACAGCCAAAAACGGGATGGCAGCCGGCCTGTACGGTTCCCTGGGATTTGCGCCGGCAGGGGAAAACGGTGGGATCAGACGGTATTCCTACAGAACAGAGGACGAATTCGTATCTGAGGATTATATTGAGAGGGAACTGGGCAGCCGTCCGGACTGTGGTGGGTGATTATGGAAAAAGAGAGGGGAAAAAAGATGGTAAAGAAACAGTTACAGGAGATTTTCAGGGATGTGTTCGATGATGGCAGCATCGAACTGTTTGATGAAATGACATCAGAGGATGTGGAGGACTGGGACTCCCTTTCGCATATGACGCTGATCGGCGAGATCGAGCGGGTATTTGCCATAGAACTGACAACGGATGAAATCCTGAAGGCAAAAAATGTCGGGGAATTTGTCCGGGTGATTGAGAAAAAGATGAAATAAGGAGGGGGAATGAACGATTTTTCAATCAAAGATCTGAAGGTATGAATGGAGGAACAGTTTGTGGCCCCGGTCACAGAACGGATGCAGAATTTATTCACGGAAATGAGCGAGGACGTGAATCCCCTGCACCTTGACCGGGATTTTGCATACGGGGGATATAAGGATAGGCTGGTATATGGGATGTGTACGGCGTCTCTGTATTCCACGCTCGTCGGCGTTTACCTGCCGGGTGAACGGTGCCTGTTCCACGAATGCGACGTACATTTTTGCGCCCCAGCATATATCGGGGATGTGCTGACCGTCCGGGGAAGCGTTAAGGAAATCGATCCCCAGTTCAGCCGTGTCGTCCTGAAAGCGGAGCTCCGGAACCAGGACGGGGTGAAGGTGTCAAGGGCAAGGCTGGCTGTGGGGGTGCGGGATATATGAAACACGTATTTCTTGTTACCGGAGCTTCATCGGATATGTGGCTCTGTTTTTTAGGCGCGCTTGAAAGGGGAACCCCCGTCTGGTGGACAACCTGATGACTGATGCGCTGTCACTTGGGGCACAGATGGATAAGAAAGTGATCGATACGGATGTCATCCTGGCTTCTGTCAGCAGCCAGAATCTCGGATAGGGGGCATGGGACATGGATTATACCTGTATCCTAAAAAGCGGCTCCCGCAAGGAGACATGGACGGGGCAGATCATCCTGCTGGGCACGGGGAACGGATGGTATGAAGCCGAGATCAATGGGCGGGGACTTACTTCCACATCCTCGCTGGACGGCATAAATATGGGAACTACCTGTGCATCCCTAACCATGATGTAGGGTGCGAGCTCTCCGATTTCTCTGATATCTTTTGGAATGAAGAAAGGATCGGCTCCTTGATGCGGAAGGTGGGTGCGGTGACCGTTGCCACTGGCCTGATCCATCTTCCTGTTCTGGCCGACAGGCAGGGGAAAAACTAAATGCTTCATATGGGCCGTGGGTCTCATGACGGGAACCATGGCCTTTTATATTTCAGGAAGAAATCCATGCTGACAACAGAACGCCGCATTTTTGGCAGGATTATGCATTTACAGACAGCACTGCGCAGTCAATGAGATAAAAGCTGGAAAATAATTTGCTGTTTGCGTCTCCCTCAATTCGCCGTACGACAACTTGTTGCAGCAATTGCCTGGATACCAGGTTTTTCATCGCATGAAATTGTATGAACCATAGGTTTATCATCCGGGATGATGCTCACGCCTTCTTCATCAAACTACATGGAAACCTGTTTGTAAACCACCAGCACATCATGCATTTTATTTTCAAAATCAGGATCGCGTTTCTCGCAG
>QXXC01000185.1 GCA_009911305.1 Clostridiaceae bacterium
CCGGAAAGTGTCCCCAATCCGGACGTCCCTTCGGTAATACGCCACTTCCTCCAGTGTAATTGCTCCTTTTGCAACCGCATGAAGATACTTTACCTTTTCTAAACTTATTTCCACCACTTCCTTTTTCTGTCAGGAATTCGTAAGGCATTTCACAAATCCTTTATCTCCCGGACAATCTTTTATCACATTTCCCCTGTATAGTAATCTTCAACAGGAGCAAACCTTTCATATAAACTTTTTCATACCCATGCCGGCCGGGAGAAAACCCTGGCCGGCGCCTCCTTTATTACTCTGTCTTAACCTCCCCGCCGCCGAAATACGGCTCCAGATAGCTGTGATGCTCCGGCATTTGGGACACGATCCAGGAGGCGATCCGTTTCTTCCCTCCCGGGTAGTGCAGCAATGTCTTCATCCCGCCCCCAGTATTTTTTCCACGTCTTTTAAAATCTCCCTGTATCTCACCAATAGCTTCCCCAGCCTGCCCATTTCCCGTTTTATCTCCCTGGATACATTACCGAACCTGGATGCCTCCCTCCGGCCTTCCTTCAGGCTACCATTTTCAGATACCCTGCGCCGGGCTGCGGTGTAATCCTCCTGCAAAGCCCTGATCTCACCCTGGACGCCGGCAGCCGTTTCGCTAAGCCACCGGGCCAGTTCTCCGTATTCCCCGCCGCCGCTCCCGGACTCCCGGTACATTTTAAGCATCCTGCGGATCTGGCTCCTGTGCGCCTCCCGGAAAAAGACAGCGGCCTCAACCGCCATTTCCCCGCCGGGGATATGAAACCTGATTACCATCCCGTACCCTCCTTATCCTCGCCTTCAGGCTTTCCATGACCCAGTTCTGTACATCGTCCTTACGCTGCAGGGCCTGCATCACATCCTCGTCCCTCGTACCGTCACAGACCAGGTGGTGGATGATCACCTTATCTGTCTGCCCCTGCCGGTGCAGCCTTTTGTTGGCCTGTGTGTACAGCTCATAATTCCACGTGAGCCCGAACCACACCACATGGTTCCCTCCCTGCTGCAGGTTCAGGCCGTAAGCGCTGCTGGCCGGGTGCGCCAGGAGGATATCTATTTCCCCGGCGTTCCAGTCATCTTCATCCCGGGCGTTTTTAAGCTCCCGTATCCGCAGCCCGGATCCCGACAGGGCTTTCAGGATCCTATCCCTGTCATGCCGGTAATTATAAAAGACCAGGGCCGACTTGCCCCGCAGCGACTCAACCAGCTCCAGGAATGCCTCTGTCTTGCAGC
>QXXC01000186.1 GCA_009911305.1 Clostridiaceae bacterium
CGTTGCCAAACTGAAGGTCGCGATAAATGGTTTTGGGCGCATTGGGAGGAACTTTCTCCGCTGCTGGCATGGCCGTAAGGACTCACCACTCGAGGTGGTGGTGGTGAACGACAGTGGTGGTGTCAAGAATGCCTCCCACTTGTTGAAGTATGACTCCATGCTTGGCACCTTCAAAGCAGATGTCAAGGTAGTCGACAACGAGACCATCAGCGTTGATGGGAAGCTCATCAAGGTGGTCTCCAACAGGGACCCTCTCAAGCTTCCTTGGGCTGAACTTGGCATTGACATTGTCATTGAGGGGACCGGTGTGTTCGTGGATGGTCCTGGAGCTGGCAAGCACATCCAAGCCGGAGCTCAGAAGGTTATCATCACTGCTCCGGCTAAAGGTGCGGATATTCCAACCTACGTCATTGGTGTGAATGAACAAGACTACTCTCACGAAGTCGCTAACATCATAAGCAATGCTTCCTGCACCACCAATTGTTTGGCTCCTTTTGTTAAGGTCATAGACGAAGAATTTGGCATTGTGAAGGGAACTATGACAACAACACACTCTTACACTGGTGATCAGAGGCTTCTAGATGCTTCTCACCGCGACTTGAGGAGAGCGAGAGCTGCAGCGCTGAACATTGTGCCAACCAGCACGGGTGCAGCAAAGGCAGTGTCCCTAGTTCTGCCACAGCTGAAGGGGAAGCTGAACGGCATAGCCCTCCGCGTGCCAACGCCTAATGTCTCCGTGGTGGACCTGGTTGTGAATGTGGCGAAGAAGGGGATCACTGCAGAGGATGTGAATGCTGCATTCAGAAAGGCAGCTGATGGACCACTGGATGGTGTGTTGGCCGTGTGCGACGAACCCCTCGTCTCAGTTGATTTCCGGTGCAGCGACGTCTCCTCCACCATCGACTCCTCCCTGACAATGGTGATGGGTGACGACATGCTCAAGGTCGTTGCATGGTACGACAATGAGTGGGGATACAGCCAAAGAGTGGTGGATTTGGCTCATCTAGTGGCGGCAAAATGGCCGGGAGCTTCCACAGAAGGGAGTGGAGATCCATTGGAGGACTTCTGCAAGACCAGCCCTGCAGATAAGGAATGCAAGGTCTACGAAGCTTAGTCCGTTCGAATATTCAATACATGTCACGTGTATTGATAATAGTGATATATAAAATACAATGCGCAATTGTAGTTGGATATATCCTACTAATTACATGAAGATTTTTGGCTCAAAAAATTCTTACAG
>QXXC01000187.1 GCA_009911305.1 Clostridiaceae bacterium
CGGTCCGGCTCGATCCAGTCATCCCCGTCCACGCTGCACACATAATCCCCTGTCGCCTGCATGCCCCCGGCCGTCTTGGCGCTGACCAGGCCGCCGTTTTCTTTGTGAATCACGCGGATCCGGCTGTCCTTGCCGGCATAGCGGTCACAGATGCGCCCGGACGCGTCTGTTGAACCGTCATCTACCAGAATGATCTCAATGTTCCTGTATGTCTGGCTGACAAGACTCTCAATACACCGTTTTATGTAATTCTCCACATTGTAGACAGGTACAACAATACTGATCCTACCATGTTCCATCCCCTTTACCTCCAGCCGCTTTCCCTGTACACAGCAAGCTGCCTCCTGACCGCATCCTCAGGCGGAGGCAGCCGGAGCATGTGATGCTTCTTCTCATACTCCTCTTTATATATGTATCCGGTGATTCCCATGCCGCGAAGCGCCTCTGCCATCTCCTCCCTGTACTCGGAAGCAATGATAATGACTGCATCATGAGCGATATTCTTTGCATGGGAAAGGGGATAACATGTGATTCCGTCAATCACCCGCCCATTTAATGCGTCGCTTTTATCCAGGAATCCCCGCACTTCGATTCCCCTGCACCTTAAATCAAATAAAAGCCGCCTTCCGTACAGCCCGGCCCCATAGATATACACAGCCTCTCCCTCCAGGACATGGCCGCCCTGACCCTCATACCTGTTTAAGCGCTCCACACAGGTCTCAAAGCTTATGGGCATATGCTTCATGGGAACCAGCCTCACCAATATCTGATAGAAAAAATTATAGGCGCTTCCATAGATCCGTATCTGTTCCACCTCGGACAGCTCCCGCAGGAACATCTCATACATTTTATCCCGCTCCCTGTCCATATACGGCGACGTATTGCCAACCTGCTGCGGATGAACCCTTACGCCATTTACAATAGCATCCATAAACACGCACGTTTCTTTTCTCAATATCCGAAACAAAAATTCATAATCCTGTGTTGTGAACAGATCCTCGCGGAATACACCATATTTGTCAAACAGGCTTCTGTGCAGCAGGATGCATCCAAAATGCACCATTCCATGTATCACCGGAAACACGCTGTTCTCCAGCCACTCCCTGCCGTAACACTCCGTAGTGCGAAATGCAATCTTCCTCCCGCTGTCCATAAAATAACGATACGCGGCCGCCGCGATGCGCACGCCGTTTTCTTCCATCACCCTGAGCTGCTTTTCTATCTTATCCGGATAAAAGA
>QXXC01000188.1 GCA_009911305.1 Clostridiaceae bacterium
TTGATATTTAAATCAATTATATCAGGGGGATATCTATTCCCCTGATGAATCAAATTTGGGGTAAAGAGAAATTAATTTATTGCGGGCATTTTCTGCTGTAAAATGCCAGATGACTTTTCCACATTCATCATTCCTCATCTTTTCCCATGCCTCTAATTCCTTCTGGACTTTTTCGGGGGAATCCAACCTGCGTGCAAGGCACTGCCTTGTCATGACATTCCATTCAATTTCCGCTATGTTCAGCCAGCTCCCATGCTTTGGCGTATAATGTATTTCAAGCCTCTTTGCATAACTACGGGCTTCCTGCGCAGGATATTTTTTATACAGGGAGGAGACCGCATGTGTGTTTAAGTTGTCCATAACCAGGATTATTTTTTCACTGTCAGGATAACAGGAGGTAAGTAAATATTTCATTTCTTCCGCCCAGTCTGCGGCAGTACGGGTTTTACGCACACTGCAGCGACGCCAGCCGCGCAGAGGCTCCGTAAAAATAAATATACTGCAGGTTCCCTCCCTGATATATTCCGAATCAATTTTCAGGTTGTTACCCAGCCTCATTGGAAGGGGAGCACGGGTTTCTCCAAGGCACTGGTATGGCTTTTCATCCATGCATACCACCGGAATTCCTGGATTATAGGGCTGTTCATAAATGTCAAGCACGTCCTCCATATGGGCAACAAAGTCAGCATTCTCTTTTGGAGGGATACACCAGTATTCATTTAAATGAGGCCGAAGTTCATTTTTTTTAAAACAGCGCGGACGGTGTCTTTTCCCACTGGTTCGTCCAGTTCCAGGCTCACCTGTTTTGCCAGCAGGCGCAGCGTCCAGCGCGCCCTGCCTTTCGGGGCAGGGCCGCAGGCGATGCGGATTAATTCCGCTTCCACCCTTGTGTCCACCTTGCGCCTGGCATTCGAGTTTGGGTTCCTGTTTATTTTAGTAACCGCCCCAATGCCACCTGACGTATAGGCAGAAACGACATTGGAAATAGTGGCCTTGCAGACCCCGTAAGATTTCGCAATCTGTGCATGCGTAAGATGCTGCGGGTTATTTTCATCCAATTCCATCAGGATAGAGCAGCGGCGTATAATGGATTTGCATGTTTTTTTATTTTGAATTTTAGCATTAAGAATTTTTTTATCCTCGTCTGATAAAAGGATTTTATAGATTCGTTTTCTGCTCATTAGAACACCTTCTTTTTTTCCTTTTATCATACCACAATACTAATCTAAATATCAA
>QXXC01000189.1 GCA_009911305.1 Clostridiaceae bacterium
CTAGTACAACATTGCTTAAATAACTAAGTAAAACTATACTGCTAATGGCACTCCCTTATAAGTCCATTTAAAAGGATTTGCCGTAACATTATATTGTTTAATGAAGCGCAGAATACTTTCTTCTAACTGCTGTACAGATTGGTAACTTTTCCGCTTTAACAGCCTGCGGTTTATGATCCCGAACCATATCTCAATCTGGTTCATCCATGAGCAATGCTTCGGTGTGTATACAAAACGTATTCTGTGACCCTTGTCATGCAGGAATTCAGTGCGGCTTGCCAGACTTTTAAGAATGCCGTTTTTTCCTTTGCGGCCAAGTTCCTCTTCCGCGCAGCACTGCTCTGCAACAAACCGTACCAGTCTTTCCGATTTATGTGTATTCAGGCCATCACATACGAAAGTCCAGGATGCCTTGGGGTCTGTTTCCACTAATGCCCGTACCGCCTTTACAAAGTCTTCTTCTGTCCGGGTGGGATTCAGATAGGGCTTTTCCATACGTCCTGTAGCAACATCGAGGAAGCCGATCAGGCTGGTAGTGCCATGGCGGATATATTCAAATTCCATGCGGGCCGGTTTCCCCGGCATTACCGGTTTATCCGGATACTTGTGTTCCAATGCCTGGATTCCGGTCATCTCGTCTATGGATACAGTATGGCCGCCTGATTCATGGACTGCTTCCGCATCATGGTAAATGGAACAGATTTCATTCACTTTTTGTGCGAATGTTTCCGGGCTGTCCGTTTTTTCGGAGGAATGCAGCCAGTAACGGACGCGATGCGGGCGGATTTTCCCCATATTTTAAAAAACGGCTTATGGTTTTTGCAGAAATAGATTCAGCAATTCCTTCCTTAATAACCACATCCACCAGTTGATTCAGGCTCCAATGGCTGGTTTCATATCCGTATTCTTCCGGGGTGCGGCAGGCGATTTCAAGGATCTTGATAATCTGTTCATCCGTATAGGTCGGGGGCTGTCCGGGACGGGCATAATCCGAAAGGAGTGAGGTTATTTTATCTTCAAGCTCCGCGGGATTTTTTTCCTCTATCTCCTGCAATAACGGAAGGCTGTTTAGGAAACGGGTACGCCATTTGCTGACTGAATCCTGTCCGATACTGACCTTTTCAGATATCTGGAGGTTATTAAGTCCGTCTGCACAGAGTATGAAAATTTTTGCACGTTCCACCTGGCGGGCTGGCAATGTC
>QXXC01000190.1 GCA_009911305.1 Clostridiaceae bacterium
TCCTCCGGGATACTATTGAGGTGCTGCAAAAGGAATCCCGGAGGAGAGAAATTTAGCAAAGCGTACTTATGTCGATTTCGTCATCCTCTTCTGGGATGTGTACCAACGCAAAACGGTATGAGCGTATAAAATCACGGATTTCCTTATTTGTACTATCCAAATTATATTCAGTACGGCTTTGTTCTTTAATAAGCTTTGCCTGTGCATAAGCAACTGCTAATTCATGGATAGTTTTATCGTCCATAGTCCCATGCTCCTTTCTTCTGTACTCGGCTGCGGCAACAGCCTGTACATCCAGTATAGGGCAGGAAAACAGGAAAGGCAAGCAGATTGGAAAGCACAGGAGATGCTGAAATGAAAAGAGGGGGAGGTGGGACAAATGCCACGGTTAAAAGCAAGGCCGCCCGCAGAAGTGATCGACTTCCGGATTAAGCTGTACGGGCTTTTGCAGTACAAAAACTGGACGGATGAAGACCTGGCGAGGCGTCTGGGGATTTCCGCCCAGACCGTATCAAACATGAGGACGGATCCGTTCGTGACAAGCGGGGCCAATATCCTTAAAGTGCAGTCGCTTTATGAGGAGGCCAAAAGGGAATATGAAGCAATGTCATGTTATGGCCGGAGGAGATAAAACGCACTCTGGCCTACAGAGAGAATTCAATTCAGAAGGAGGGAAACAAAGTGAAGGACAACCTTAAAGTCATTGAATGCCCGCCTCAGCACAGCAGGCTGGAGCACCCGATTAAAGCCCTGCGCCGGGAAAACGCCCGGGCATGGGCCCTGGTGTGGAAGATATGCGGGCTTGCCATTGCATCGGCGCTGATGGCCGGGCTTGCAACAGGCATGCTGATTATGACCTTGTACTTGAGGAGGTGGGGCTTGTGACAGGGCTGTATGAGCTGACGGAGCAATACGCGGATCTGCAGCGGATGTGCTACGACCCGGATGTGGGCAGGCAGGTTCTCCGCGATACGATGGAGGCCGTTTGGGGTGAGATTGAGGATAAAGCGGACGGTTATGCCAGGATTATCATGGAAATGAAGGCAGATATGGAAGCCTTACGGGCAGAGGAACGGCGGATGGCGGCCAGGCGGCGGATGCTGGAGAACCGCATAGGGGAGCT
>QXXC01000191.1 GCA_009911305.1 Clostridiaceae bacterium
GCCCAAAAAAGGCGACAAGCTGACAGCGAAAATCATTGAAAAGAGCTGGGACAAGGCAGGGCAGAAGAAAACTTTCTATTGCGGAAAATTCTGCCTTGACGATTTGAGCTATACCGGCCCGGAGCTTACTTGTACCATTGGCGGAGTATCCGTCCCGGAAGGTAATGCTTTCAGAAGCACGGCCCGGAGTAAGACCTGGAAGAAAGCAACGCTTAAGGAGGTGGCGGCGGAGGTCGCCAAAAAGTACCACCTTAAGCTGCAGTACACCGGGGGGACGATAAAGCTGGGAACCATAGAGCAGAGCAACGAGGCTGACAGCAGCTTTTTAACGAAAGTATGCCAGGATTACGGGATGGCTATCAAGATTTACAGCGGAAAGATTGTTATCTACGACAAGGGACAGTTTGAATCCAGGAAACCAGTGGCCACCTTGAAAAAGGCAGACTTGCAGGACTGGTCATACAATACCACCCTGGTCGGGACGTACACAGGCGCACAGATAAAGTATACTTCCGGTAAAGACGACAAGGAAATGAAGTGCGTAGTCGGAAGCGGAAAAAGAATACTTAACATTAACGAGAAGGTCGAGAGCCTGCAGGAAGCCCAGCTAAAAGCCTGCGCCAAGGTAAACGCCGAGAACGAAAAGGCGGTAACTATGAGCATAACCATCATGGCGAACAACCGGATCGCAGCCGGAAGCACGGTAAATATAAAAGGGCTTTACCAGCTTTCCGGGAAATACTTTGTGGACAAAGTAACGCATAACATAAGCCCGGACGGAGCCTACACCATGGCGCTGGAGCTTCACAAGTGCCAGAAGCGCATAAGCAAGGCAACCGTCATGAAGGAATACCAGGGACAGAAGAAAGCGGTCGCTTCCAAGACCGCAACCGCACAGCCAGCAGCCGGAGAAACCCTCGCAGTAGGCGACAAGGTTATCGTAAACGGGCCGGCTTATTGGGGAGGCAACGGAGGCAAGGCGAACCAGTGCAGCAACATGACAATGTATATAACGCAGATTTTAGGAAGCGGCTATAAGTACCAGTACGGAGTGGCGAAGCGCAAGGGCGGGACGCGGTACGGCTGGTGCGGAAAAGAAAGCCTTAAGAAAGCATAGGAGGC
>QXXC01000192.1 GCA_009911305.1 Clostridiaceae bacterium
GCCCAAAAAAGGCGACAAGCTGACAGCGAAAATCATTGAAAAGAGCTGGGACAAGGCAGGGCAGAAGAAAAGTTTTTATTGCGGAAAATTCTGCCTTGACGATTTGAGCTACAGCGGCCCGGAGCTTACCTGCACGATTGGCGGAGTATCCGTCCCGGAAGGTAACGCTTTCAGAAGTACGGCCAGAAGCAAGACCTGGAAGAAAGCGACGCTTAAGGAGGTAGGGGCGGAGATCGCCCGGAAGTACCACCTTAAGCTGCAGTACACCGGGGGAACCATAAAGCTGGGAACCATAGAGCAGAGCAACGAACCCGACAGCAGCTTTTTAACCAAGGTATGCCAGGACTACGGCATGGCTATCAAGATTTACAGCGGAAAGATTGTTATCTACGACAAGGGACAGTTTGAAGCCAGGAAGCCAGTGGCAACCTTGAAAAAGGCAGACCTGCAGGACTGGAGCTACAACACCACCCTGGTCGGGACTTATACCGGGGCTACGATTAAATACACTTCCGGCAAAGACGACAAGGAAATGAAGTGCGTAGTCGGCAGCGGGAAGCGGATGCTTAATATTAACGAGAAGGTCGAGAGCCTGCAGGAAGCCCAGTTAAAAGCCTGCGCCAAGGTAAACGCCGAGAACGAAAAAGCGGTAACTATGAGCGTGACCATCATGGCGAACAACCGGATCGCAGCCGGAAGCACCGTAAGCATAAAAGGGCTTTACGAGCTTTCCGGGAAATACTTTGTTGATAAGGTAACGCATAACATAAGCCCGGACGGAGCCTACACCATGGCGTTGGAGCTTCACAAGTGCCAGAAGCGCATAGTTAAGGCAACCGTCATGAAGGAATACCAGGGGCAGAAGAAAGCGGTCGCCACCAAGAAAGCAACCGCCCAGCCAGCAGCCAGCGAAGCCCTCGCAGTAGGCGACAAGGTTATCGTAAACGGACCGGCATACTGGGGCGGCAACGGGGGCAAGGCGAACCAGTGCAGCAACATGACAATGTATATAACCCAGATTTTAGGAGGCGGCTATAAGTACCAGTACGGCGTGGCGAAGCGCAAGGGCGGGACGCGGTACGGCTGGTGCGGAAAAGAAAGCCTTAAGAAAGCATAGGAGGC
>QXXC01000193.1 GCA_009911305.1 Clostridiaceae bacterium
TTTTCCGCCAATTGTAAAGCTTGATTGAAACATAAATGAACATCGATAATATACAATCATCATAACGATCTCCGATGTTTCTCCAACATCTAAAAACCCAGGAGCTTCACGAAAAAACAAAAACAAAAGCATGATTAAATCTACTCAAGCTGAGCATACCAGACGCCGGTGATCTTAACATCTTTGGGAGCCTTGGATCCCAGATCAGTATCAGACGGCTGAATGCTCTCGAAAACTCCGATGACCTCTCCGGTCTCCGGCTTACTGTTGGTCACACTCAACGTTATCTTCCCCGTCGAAGAGGCCACGTTCTTGTTGTTCTCCTTCGCCAGCTCCTCCTCATCCCCACGCCCTCCGGCCGGCAACGCCACCGCGTTGTCGTACCCGGTCGACCCTCCTCGGCCCTTTGGGTCGAGGAAGGAGGACCCTCGGTACGACGGCACGAGGAACTCTCCGCTGAAGCCGTCGGGCTTTCCAGAGGCTACCAGATTCTTGATGGTGAAGAGGAACGGCACGCGCTCGCCTCCGGGCAGCTGCACGGTCACGGCGGCGTAGTCGATGCCGTCCTTCTCCTCGAACTTCACGGTGCCGTCGGGAGAGACCTCAAAAGGGCCCTCGATCTCGTCGAGGGTGTAGGTGAGGCGGGTCATGAGCTTGGTCTTCTGGAACTCCGGCGCGGCGTTCTTGCTCACGCCCTCCGCCTTCACGGTGAAGGAGGTGGGCTCCAGGCAGAGCTTCTTGGCGTTGTATTTGCCGGGCTTGAACGCGAATTTGTCGACGCCGCCGTCGATGGTGGGGCACTGGTTCGCCGTTCCGGTGCCTTTCACTTCTAAGTAGGTCTTGCTTTGGATTTCGTCGAATGTCAGCCTCTTTGGGGCTCCTTCTGCGCTTGCTCCCGAAACGACGAGGGCGGAGGTGGCGAGAGCAAAGCCAGCCATCTTGGCAGCATCAGTGCATTTCTGAGCAAACTCCTGCAGAGAGCAAGTCAATCTTGCGGCGGAGGGTTCGACGCCGAAGTCCTTGCCGAGGCCTTGGGCAGGGCGGAGCTGGAGGCTGGCGCCGGTGGTGGTGGTTCTGCCAAGCTTGGCTGGCTGCCGGAGAGTGGCGGCGGC
>QXXC01000194.1 GCA_009911305.1 Clostridiaceae bacterium
GTTTTCTTTTCCTTACAAAAAAAGTAAGTGTTTATTATTATTGGCAGATGAAAAATACAAGAAACCAATATAACTCAGCAGAATGGCCTCATACAGCCATTTTCCTACACGAGCTTCCAGTGCAGAATTGTGGCCACATCTTTAACAGAGAGAGATGGCGATAGGCCGAACTCGAGCCCCCAGAGCTCGAAACTTCCTTTGACAAAATCATAGTGGGCACCCTTCAACGCAAGAGTCTTCTTCACCAATCCTTCCCTCACAAATGGATAAGAAAGCAGGTTTCCGAGCGAAACATTCACTGCTTCCTTTTCACACGTGGCGCATTGATCGCCGAATGGCGTGTCAGCGCACTCCGTCAGCACCTTGTTCTTGGCAGGTAACGCAATCTTCACCCAGTCCTCGATGAAGTCAGTGGAGGTGGATCCATCATATGGGAAGGACATCACTCCCTTAATTCCTCCACAGGCACTGTGCCCAATCACCACAATCTCCTTCACCTTTAGGTGCAGAACAGCATACTCAACGGCAGCCCCAACTCCAGAGAACTTGGTCTTGTCGTACGGTGGGACCAAGTTGGCAACGTTGCGAACAACGAATGCCTCACCTGGTTGAAGGTCCAGCACGTGCGAGGGACACACGCGAGAGTCAGAGCATGCGAAAACCATATACGTGGGACTCTGGCCTTTGGCGAGTTCGCCGTACAATGCTGGATTTTTCTCGTATTTCTCTCTCTTGAAGGTGATGAAGCCAGTTTTCAGCTTCTCAACAGACTCCGATGCAATGGCGGCGCTGCTTTCAGCTGTCGCCAGGTTCGCCGTGATTTCGTCGATTTTCGCGGCGGCCACCGGTCCTAGCTCTCCATTCTCACTTAGAAGCTTCTGGAGAGCAGCAATGGCCTCCTCGTATGAGTCCTTTCCCATATCTTCTTTCAAGAGTGGGTGGATGATGGGAGCGGGAGCGGCGAATACGGGCTCGTTGCGGATGAGGCTGGGCGGAGTAGAGGCGGAGGAGTTGAGACGGGCGGAGGCGATGGGGCGGAAGGCGACTCGGGAGTGGGCGGAGGAGGTGGTGAAGATTTGGGAGGCGAGGCAGCTGTGAACGGTCG
>QXXC01000018.1 GCA_009911305.1 Clostridiaceae bacterium
CAATATAATCTTATGGCAAAACCCTTCAAGTGGACTTATAAGGGGGTACCTTTGGTGGTATAACATTGCTTGATTATTAATGCAATGCTGTACTAGATAAACCTTCATTTAGCACCTCCATGTACTTTTTATTATAGGACAAAGAATTGAGAAAATCAACTATTATTGGCCCATTTCAAACATATGTTCTTATAATTTGTCTTTAATTTGTATTCTTGTTTCTATGTATTCCATACTATTTCTATATTCCCCACACAATCCACACTTACATACTTTAAGTATCTTATAGCAATTTCCCTTGTTAGATCCTTGCAGCATAAAACCTCTCTATCTCCAATCTCTTTCCTCATTACCTCCAAAACTTTCTTGTTTAACTCTTCAACTGTTATTTTATGTGTCGAACATCCCTTTTCTTTTTTATTCTTCCCGCACATATAATATAAATATGTCCGCCCTCTGGTTGATACTGACTTCTCCACCAAAAAACTGCCACACTCCTTACACACCGCAATTCCAACCAAAGCACTTATTTCCATACGTTTTCCAACCACTCTTGTATTTAGCGTCAACATTCGTCTTGCTATTTCTAATTCATCCTTAGCTATAGCATTGTATCTTTCATTTCCATAAATTGGATCAGACAATATCTTTTTTATTTCTGCCAAAGACCACCCTACTATCTTATCTTTCTTATATTTGGCCGGATACTCAATTCCCTGAGATTCTATAACTTCCTTTATCTGCCCCAGACTCATTCCATCAAGGCATAAACTGAATATCAATTTTACTGATTCCATCTTTTCACTATCCATTACTACTACATCATACTTTTCATGTCTCATAAATCCATATGGGATTCTTTCTGTAATTTTTCCGTTCATATAAACTCTCTCCATTCGTAAAATATTCATACTACCAGTTTAAATATTGTCTAAAACCGCCTAAACTCATTTGTCTATTAAACGAAGTACAAAGCAAACACCATATCGGTAATCTTTCTGTATCCTATAAAGCATCAAAAAAGCAGGCTAATGAATTTTTTATCCATCATCCTGCTCATAAAGCCAACTACCAAATTAATTTTTTACTTCTCTATCCACTTCTCAAATAACCCCCATCACCCCTCCAATCCAATAAACCACTCCCAACACCCAGCTGCTCAAAATCCCATAAAGTATCACCGGCCCCGCAATCGTAAAAATCTTACACCCGATCCCGAACACCTGCCCCTCCGCCTTATACTCCAACGCCGGCGACGCCACCGAATTAGCAAACCCCGTGATCGGCACCAGCACGCCAGCGCCGCAGAATCGGGCAAGCTTCTGAAACACATTGAGCCCTGTCAGAAGCACGCTCAGAAAAATCAGGCACATCAGGGTCCAGGCGGACGCCGCGTCCTGCTCCATTCCGTTCATCTTAAAGCCATTGATCAGTCCCTGGCCCAGCAGGCATACGGCTCCGCCGCTTAAAAATGCCGTGCACACATTTTTAAGCGTACTGTGAACCGGCGTTACTTCCTTTACATATGCGCCATATTCCTTTTTATTAATTTCCATCCTCTCTGCCCCGTCCTTTCTCCTGCCGCAACGCCCAGGCGTACGCGCCTGAGCCGTTGTTTCCTGTTTTCACGCTGTCCTTCTCTTCCTCACTCTCCGATTCCATTCATAAAATAGACGCATGCGCCGCACAGCTTTCCCAGCGCCACGGACAGTATAATATACTGCAGCCCCACCGCCAGCCGGATCCTCCGGCTGATCACCGGGAGCGCCTTGAGCGTCTCGGCGAGCGACATCACCAGACAGCCTACAAAAATACCGGAACATATCCCAAAAATCCCCAGCGCCGCATGGCCCAAAAAGGGGATCCCGCTGCCGGCGGCCCCGAACGGGAAGGGAATTTCATACAGATCCATCACATTGCCCGTGATGCCGCCCAGAATGATGGCCGTTTCATACAGAAAAATATGCGATCCCGTCCTGGTCCGCCCCATGAGCCTGGGGAACACGCCGATCATGGCCAGGAATGCGAAGACGCCGGCCGCGATGATGCCGCCGGCGCTCAGGCCGATCAGGAGGAGCACACATTCTTTAAGAAACATCGACACCCGACTCCTTTCTGCCGCTGTTCTGGATCAGCGTTTTATTCACATTTTCTTCATACAGACGCATCTCCACCTCCAGCGGCGTGGGATCCGTGTTCAGCTTCCAGGCAGCAAAGTGGTTGAAAAATACGAGGATCCCGATCGCAAGCCCAATGGAATAGCCGAATTCCAGAGGCGTCCGGCCGTCCGATTCCGCTCCCATCACCAGGCGGTAAACCTCATTGAAAATATCTGTCACATTGGCATCATTATTAAAGGTCATGATTGCAAACGCAGCCCCTGCAAAGCAGGTGACACAGACAAATGCCGTTTTCAGCCACTGCCAGCCGTAATGCGGCTTTGCCGGCGGCCGGTAATCGATGATAAAATCCGACTCGCCGATGCTGCTGACCTCTGCCTCCGGAACCTGTTCCCCCAGCTTTTTCACGATGTCAACAATGCTTCCCATATACCGCTTTTCTTTGTCGGAACAGATGGACTGCACCTTTACTGCCCTGCATTTGCTGGCAGTGGGCTTATCACTGCAGTACACTTCTGCGATATCGCTTAGAAAAACGGCCTTTTCATGAACCTGTGTGATCTGGTTTAACTTGACATAAACGGTCTGCGTCATGCGGCCATCTCCGCCTTCATCTCAATCGCCGGCACGGCCACGAACGTCCCGTCCATGCGATCCGGAACCTGCCCCACGCTCAAAAGGCAGTACCACACCACGGCCACAATGGCGGCCATACAGCATAAAATGAGAAAAATCCCTGTCTTTTTCCCTAAACCCATTTCCATCACATCCTTTTTTATAGATTATTTTAAGGATAGTATGGAAATAAAACGGCTGTTTTATTCATAAAAAAAGATGCGGCCGGAATGATTCCGGCCTTTTGCCCATAAACACGGCCCTGCGCTGATGCTCCAAAGCATTACAGCATCCGCCGCATTTCCTTTAGTATTTTTCTCTCCATCCTGGAAACCTGGACCTGAGAGATGCCCAGGAGCTTTGCGATCTGCGTCTGTGTCTGATTATAGAAATAGCGGCGGATAATGATCTCCCTCTGCTGCCGGTCGAGCGCCTTTAAAAGCTCGCCGAGCACCATGCGGTCAAGAAGCTCTTCGTGCTCCTCGCGCTCCTCGGCCACGCGGTCTAAGAGCGTTAATTGATTGTCATCCCCTGAGCCGGACGGGGCGTAGAGCGACTCTACCTGGCTTCCGGCCTCTAAGGAGGCCGCGACCTCCTCACGGCTGACTCCCAGCTTGTCGGCCAGCTCATCCAGCGTCGGATCCCGGCCCAGCAGGCCGGACAGGGTTTCTCTGGCCGCCGCGACGCGCACCCCTGTTTCCTTGATCGAACGGCTCACCTTGATCATGCCGTCGTCCCTCAAAAAACGCTTGATTTCGCCGGCAATCATCGGAACCGCATACGTGGAAAAGCGCACCTCATACGCCGTGTCAAATTTGTCGATTGCCTTGATGAGGCCAATACTCCCAATCTGAAACAAATCCTCTGTCTCACATCCTCTTCCCGTAAAGCGCCGGACAATGCTCCAGACCAGCCCTACGTTGTCCATTACCAGCCGCTCTCTGGCTGCCTTATCCCCGTTGTGAGCCATTTCAATCAGTTTCATGGTCTCATCCATAGGTTCACCTGCCGATTTTCTTTTTCATCGTTACACGGGTTCCCCGGCCTGGCTGCGAATCCACTGCCACCTCGTCCATAAAGGCTTCCATAAAGGAAAATCCCATGCCGGAGCGCTCCCCTGTGGCATCGCTTGTATACATCGGCTCCATGGCGCGCGCCACGTCCTCGATCCCTTTCCCCTCATCCCGGATAGTTATCACAAATATCCGGCCTTCTATCTGCGCCTCTATGTAAATCACGCCCCTGCCGCATTCATAGCCGTGGATCACGCAGTTCGTCACCGCCTCGGAGACGGCTGTTTTCACATCATTGATCTCCTCCAGCGTCGGATCCAGGCGGCTCAAAAAGACCGCCGCCGTCACCCGGGCAAATTCCTCGTTCCTGGAACTGCTCTCGATCTCCATCCTCATCCAGTCTCCTGCTTCCTTTTGCATCATTTCCTTTTGCATCATTCCCTTTTCTTCCTCCACGTCTGCATTTCTCCTTTCACCCTCTATGTACGCCCGGAATCTCAGCCACAACGGCAGGTGTGGAAAGACGCTGAGAGTACCTCTCCCGTTTGCAGCCTCTCCTAGAGCGTGTTTGAAACATGCTCTGGCTCCCGAGCGGCTGCCTCCGTCTGGCTTTCCGGCGCTTTTTCATGAAACGGCTGGCCACGCCATGCCTCATCTGTGCAGCAGGCGCTCTGGCCCTTTAGCGCTCACCTTCCCAGCGCCTCTTCCCTGGTGCGGCATTCCCGCACCAGGCGGTATACGCCGCCGATTTTCAGGATCCGGCCGATTCTCGGTCCCACGCCGTACACTGCCACCGTGCCGCCGCTCCCTTCCATCTGTTTATACCGGCTTATGAGCACTCCGATTCCGGAGCTGTCCATAAATTCCGTGGAGGTGAAATCAAACACAATCCGGTTGATGTAATTTTCCTCCAGAAGCAGATCCGTCTCATATTTTAATGTAATGCAATTGTGGTGATCCACTTCCCCGGGCAGATGGATGATCAGCGCCGCTCCGTCTGCCTCATAGCTAAACAATTCTTTTTCCATGTCAACTGCTCTCCTTAACCTGCAAAATTTCAAATCCTGTTTCCATTTCCTGCGCGGCCGCGCCGCCGGCGGCCCCTAGTACATCACTGCATTAATTTTCGAGTAAACAACACTCGCTATCCGCGCCCTCTGCACGCCTGAGAAGCTAGTCGTAGACTCCACTACGCCGTCGCTTCTCAGGCGCACAGATGACACGAATATCAAGTGCTTTTTACTTCGAGATTAATGCAATGATGCACTAGTCTTACATATTTCAGTTAAAAGCATGCGAAAGGCGCTGCGAAAGAACCATTTGCCGCTCCCGGCCTTTTTCTTTCGCAACGCCTTTCCTGTGATCGTCAATCCAATAAACCAATCCTGTTTCTGCAGCCGCCTGCGTATGACAGGCAGCGCTGAATCTGTTTCAGAGCATGTTTGTATGCCCTTAATCGCCGGCCTCAGAGGCTTCGGCTGCCGTCTCCCGGGTTTCCGCCGTCTCGTCTTCGCGTCCCTGTACGGTTTCTGCGCCGGTCTCGTTCCCGCCTTCTTCTTCGCCTTCACCCCCGCTTTCGCTCTCCCCGGCGCCGGCTTCCGTCTCCTGCGCTCCGGCGGTGCTCTCCGGCACGACGCCCTCTCCCCGGTTCACGATGGACTGGCCCGGAACGGCTGTCTGGCGCGTCTGCGGGGCCAGCTCCGCGAGCTCCTGGCTGGCCCGCGCCGCCTGCTCTGAGTCCGCATACTGCGTCACAATCTGCGTAAAGAGCTCCACCGCCGCATCCGTCTGGTTCTGGGCGCGGTTGATCATGCCCAGGTTTAAAATCACCGCAGGGTTGTCCGGCCGGATCGTCAGGCACGTCTGGTAGTACGTCACAGCCTCGCCCATACGGCCCGCGGACCACATGGTATAGGCCAGCTCCTCCAATGTCTCATACCCGTTTGTCTCAATATCCTGCTTGATCCCCTCTGCCACGGCGCGCACCGTCTCGTCCGTAAACAGGGACGGATCAAAGCCCGGATAGAGCATGACCGCATCCGTCAGATTGCCGCCCTGCCTGGCCTGCATCATCTTGACCAGAATCGCATACTGGCTCACCTCATTATCGCTGCTGTTTAAATACGTATCAAGCTGCTGCTCCGCGTACTCCTTATCATTCTCGTAGCCTGCCATCATCTGGTTTAAGCCCTCGATCTCGCCGTTCTTCTGGGCAAGCTGCTCATTATACTGCTTTAACTCCTCCACATGCTGATTGTTCAGGCGCTTCACCATGGCAGGCATAACCAGGAAAAAGATCACCGCAGCCCCCAGAAGAAGCCCGGCCCCGATATTTAGGATCGTCTGCAGCCCCGTATTCTCCTTATAGCTGGGCGGAATGATCACGTCATCGTCCTGCATCTGCCTGTGGGAAAATGCGTTCTTTATCTTTTTGCGCTCAATCTCCGCTTTTCCCGTCCTGGCCTTGACAATGGACATGTACCAGTTCGCCTTGGCGTTATTTCTGTCAATCCGCAGCACCTTGTAGAGGGATTTTCCCGCCTTGGTATAGTCCTCATGGATGATATACAAAAGCGCCAGAAGCAGATGGGCCTTTACAAATCTCGGATTCGACTCCACAACGCGGGTCAGGGAGAGCACCGCCAGATCGTCGCTCCCACTCCGGGCCTGCGACAGGGCCAGGTTATACTTTTTCACATTCTGGCTCACGATGTCCAGACGCTCCTGCTTGCGCTGGATCTGCTCCAGATAGAAATCCGCGCGGTTGTTCTCCTCCTGAAAATTCATGCTGATGACCCACTGCACCAGCGCCTCCGACACCTCGCCCATCTCATAGTAGATAAGACCCAGAAGATTTCTGGCATCCACCTGGTATTTATTCAAATTCAGGCATTTTTTCAGACAGTATATGGCGCCTGTCAAGTCTCTTCTATGCGCCCGCTCCAGTCCGGCATTATAAAAGCTGTTGGAAACCAGGCGGATTTTTTTCATCTGATCCATGTTCACCGCCTATTCCTATGCCTGTTTTAAAAGCTCCATCATGATATCTGACATATCCGTCAGATCACTCTTTACAATCGCGTCCCCGATCGCCTCCACCTCCAGGCAGGGCTTAAACTGTTTAATCTCTTCATCAAAATTTATATTTAACGCTTCATCGCTCATGTCTGTCCCTCCTCCAAACGCCGAATCTCTTCCTTCATCTCACCTGCCAGATACAGGGATCCCGCGCAGAATATCAGATCCCCTTCACAGGCCGCTTCCATTGCAAAGGCCAGCGCCGATCGTGTGTCTGCAAATACCCTCGCTTCCCCGCGCTCTGCCCTCACATCCGTTTTCGCCGGCGTCTCCTCCCCATGCGCGTCCGCGCAGGAAAACGTCTCCAGAACACGCTCAACCACGCCGGAAAGCGTTGCAAGCTCCAGTCCCCGGCTGTTCCCCACGCGCGTCAAAAGCCACAGATGCGGCGCCAGCTCCTCCTGCAAAAGCGCGGCCATCCGCTCATAATCCTTATCTGAAACCACGGCAAATAAAAGAATCCTGCGCCCTGCGCCGCGGCGGTCTGCGATGGCCCTCGCCGCCCGCGAAAACGCGCGGATCCCGGCCTCATTGTGCGCGCCGTCCACATAGAGGCCCGGACGAACCTCCTCCATCCGGCCCGGCCAGACCGTTTTACGGATTCCGCTGCAGATATCGGCCTGTCCGATCCCCAGAAGCCGCGCTGTCCAAAACGCCAGAAGGGCATTCACAAGCTGGTACTCCGCCGCAAACGGGATCTCCATCCGACAGCGCTCCGGATCCCGGCCTGGCTGCGTGTACACAGAGGCAGCGATACAGCCGTCTTTCAGCTCAAATTCCCTGCAAAGCCCGGGATCCACCGGCCATGCCGGACAGTTCAGCTCCTGTGCGCGCGCACGGATAACATCCGCCGCTTCCCTCACGGTATTATCATACACCACCGGCACGCCGGGCTTCAAAATCCCGGCCTTCTCCCATGCAATCTGCGGGATCGTACCGCCCAGATATTCCGTGTGATCCAGGCTGATGGAGGTGATCACCGATGCCAGAGGGCGAAGAATGCAATTGGTCGCATCCAGCCTTCCCCCCATCCCGGTCTCCAGGATCAAAAAATCCGGGCAAAGCCCCTCCTCCCGCGCCATTGTCATAAACATAAAAAACAGGAATTCAAAATACGACGGATGCCCAAGGCCCCCGGCCTCAAATGCACCGCTCCTTTCCTTTACCGCCTTAAACGCCTTTAGGAAACAGGCGTCCGAAACAGGCCTGCCGCCAAAGACAAACCGCTCCTTCACAGAAACCAGGTGCGGGGACGTAAACAGCCCTGTCCTGTACCCGGCTTCCCTTAAAATCGAGTCAAGAAACGCACAGACCGAGCCTTTTCCGTTCGTGCCCGCCACATGGATGATCCGCATCCCCTCCTGCGCCGCGCCGAGCATCGAGAGCATCTGTCTGAGCTCTTCTCCTGTGTGCTTTCTCTTCGTAAATTTTGGAATATGATTCAGATATTCTGCCGCTTTTTCTACATCCGGATGTCGTTCTCTCATTCGTACCTCCCCCGGCGGTGAAAACCGGGGCGACTGCCGCCGCGTACCCTGCCCGTCTCTGCACGGCCACGCGCTTTTCAATTCCCTCGTGTGCTGAAAAATGCTCCATTCTGCAGTCACAATCGGGATCGATCGCGAAACATCAGGCTACCTTACTATTATAATATAAGATCTGTTTTATGCAAGGAGTTTATTTCGGTAAAATGTTTAAATTCTCGACAGAGGGAAGGCTTCAGCCGGGCTTTTCCCACAACCGCTTTACTTTTCCCCCCGCCTCAGCTATAATAATAACCGCTGCCCCACACAACCCGCATCAGATAAGAATGGAGTACCAAAACTCATGAAATACTTTGAAAAACACCCTATGCTTCTTCTGTCCGTCGGCATCCTGGGCCTTTCCATGTCGGCGGTCCTTGTGCGATATTCCGAAGCGCCGTCTGCGGTGACAGCGGCCTTCCGCATGCTCTGGACGGTTCTTTTAATGTCCCCCATGTTCCTTTTCAGCAGCCAGTACAGAGCGGAGCTGTTAAGCGTCAGCCGCAAAACCTTTCTTTTATGTATTGCCAGCGGGATCTCCCTCGCGCTGCATTTTATCCTCTGGTTTGATTCCCTTACCTATACCACTGTGGCAAGCGCGACGGCCATTGTGTGTACAGAGGTGATATGGGTGGCCATAGGCTTCTGTCTGGTCCTCAAAGGAAGCCTGCGCCCCAAAGCGATCCTGGCCATTGCCATAACCCTGGCCGGCAGCCTCCTTATCGCCTGGTCTGATTCCGGCTCCGGCGGCAGCCATCTGTACGGCGATATCCTGGCGCTGACTGCCGCTGTGGCCGTGGCTGTGTATACCCTGATCGGACGGGCCGCCAGGACGGCCATATCCACCACCGTCTATACATACCTGGTATATGCGGCGGCTGCCGTCGTACTGGCCGGCATCGCCCTGCTGCAGGGATACTCCCTGACCGGCTACGGGAAAAACGCGGTCGTGATAGGCTTTCTGTTATCCCTGTTTTCCACGATCCTCGGCCACAGCATCTGCAGTTGGTGCCTGAAATACATTTCGCCGGCCTTTGTATCCGCCTCCAAGCTGTGCGAGCCGGTGATCGCCGCGGTATTCGCCTTCTTCCTGTTCCAGGAAGTTCCGGGGATCGCGCAGATCGCAGGCGGCGCAGTCATCATCGCAGGAGTGCTTTTTTATTCAAAGGTTGAACATCCGTAAAGGACGGCGGCGGTTTCCATTGACGTGTTCCCACGTCCTGCTATAATAAAACAAACCGCAAACATTGCAAACCACTTTGGGAGGTAAACACATGACGTCAAATCAAACGCTAGACACCATCTTCAGCCGCTCCAGCTATCGGGGCGATTACAAACCGATCCCGGTTCCCCGCGGGGATCTGACTGCCATCATGAAAGCCGGTATGGCCGCCCCATCCGGCTGCAACCGTCAGACCGCCTCGTTTATCGCGGTTGACGATGAAACCCTGATAAGCCAGATCCGGGCGATTTTCCCCAAACCGTCCTGTCAGACCGCGCCTGCCATGATCCTCGTATTCACACAGGAGATTGCCAGCATAGACGGCCACATTTACAATGTCCAGGACTACGGGGCCGCTGTCCAGAACATGCTCCTGGCTATCAAATCCCTTGGCTACGAAACCTGCTGGTATGAGGGAAATGTCCGTCCGTGCGCAGAGGAGCTGGCCGCGCTTTTACATGTGCCAGAGGAGCTTCGCCTTGTATGCCTGCTCCCGGTCGGCATCCCCACAGACGGCCCGGCGAAAGGCCCTGTAAAGAAACCCTTTGAGGAGCGGGCCTGGTTTAACGGCTTTGGCAAAAACTAAACTAACGCGCCTGGCTTCACAGGGCTCCGATCGCCTCTCTCACATTCCGCACGCCGAGGAGCTGAACGCCGGACGGCCGCTTCATTTTCTCTAAGTTGACCGCAGGGAGGATGCAGCGCTCAAAGCCCAGCTTCACGGCCTCGTGAACCCGCTGCTCCGTCATGGAGACAGCCCTCACCTCGCCGGAGAGCCCCACCTCGCCGAATATGACGGTCTTTTCATCCACCGGACGATCCTTATAACTGGAAATGAGAGCCATCACGATAGCAAGATCCAGAGCAGGCTCATTCATTTTCACTCCCCCGGCAATATTTACATACGCGTCAAATTGTCCCAGCTCATAGCGGCACCGCTTTTCCAGCACGGCCATCAGCAGGTTGACCCGGTTGAAATCCGTGCCTGCCGCAGTGCGCCTGGGCATGCCGAAATTGGTGCGCGTCACCAGCGCCTGCACCTCCAGGAGGATGGGCCTGGTCCCCTCCAGGGAGCAGGCCGCGACCGCGCCGGAGGCCCCGTCCGGGCGGCCTTCGAGCATAAATTCCGATGGATTTTTCACTTCCGTCAGGCCTTCTTCGCGCATCTCAAACACGCCGATCTCATTCGTGGAACCGAATCTGTTTTTAACGCCCCGCACGATGCGGTAGGAGGCGTGGCGATCCCCTTCAAAGTAGAGCACGGTATCCACCATGTGTTCCAGCACCCGGGGGCCTGCCACCACGCCCTCCTTGGTCACATGTCCCACAATGAAAACAGCGACGCCCTGGCCCTTGGCGATCTGCATCAGCACATTCGTGCACTCCCGCACCTGGCTGACGCTGCCCGGGGCAGAGGTGATCTCCTCCATATACATGGTCTGGATCGAGTCGATTACCACCAGATCCGGCGCATTCTGGCGTATCACCCCGCGGATCGCGTCCAGGTTGATCTCGCACAAAAAGGAGAGCGGCCCGCTTACCTCCCCGATCCGCCCGGCGCGCATGCGGATCTGCTTTAGAGACTCCTCCCCGGATATATAGAGAACCTTTTTCCCCTGCCCTGCCATGTTCCGGCACACCTGCAAAAGCAGCGTCGATTTCCCGATCCCCGGATCGCCCCCTACCAGAATCAGGGAGCCTGCCACCACGCCGGATCCCAGGACGCGGTCCAGCTCCTCAAAACCGGTGGTGGACCGATCCTCCTCGTCGAGCGGAATCTCCGAAAGCATGACCGGGCGCACGGCCCCTCCGTCCGTGCCGGACATGGATCCCGGACCGCGCCCCGCGCCTCCCCGGGCAGAACCCTTAGGGGCCTTAGGCTCTTCCACCATGGTATTCCATGCCCGGCACGCCGGACACTGGCCCAGCCATTTCGCTGACTCATATCCGCATTCGCTGCAGAAAAAGGTGGTGGTTTTCGCTCTGGCCATAATCAAACTCCTCTTTTCACCGATGGCTGGCTGGATGTGCCAGCCTTCCCGTAATCATAGAAAAACGGAGGCGGATCCGGTACGATCGCCTCCTCGCTGTTATTGCTCTCTGAAAGAATGGAACGTATATCGTGCAAGAGCCGGCAATCTCACCTTGCCTCAATCCGGATGGCTGTCTCAGCGCCGCCCGAAAGCTCTACGCTGAGGACAAGCTTCCCGCTTAAATTGGTCTTCATATCTCCGACCGGGGAACCGTCCACAAAGACTTCGTATTCCCGATCGTTCTCTAACTGGATGGTAATCTGCGCGTCCTGGCTGCCTTCCACTGTAAAAGCCACGGCTGTATCCTCCACGGCAAAATGCTTTACCGCCGTTCCGGGAACGGATTCGTATACGAACATACCGTTTCTCTCCAGTTTTGTGATCTCGTGGAAGGTCTTTACTTTGTAGAGATCTCCCCTGTATTCAAAGTCCTGCAATTTGGACTTTTTCTCTAATTCAAAATTGCCAAAGCTGATTGTTCCGTCTTCTTCGATGCGGATTAATTCGCTTATTACAGACATCTTCTCATCCTCCTGATAATCTTCTGTGTACATATTTTTTGCCGCGGCCTGGCCTTCAGCCGTTACAGGCCGGTATGGCTTTTTGATCCGGCCCTGCGTCCGCAAATCAGAAACGGACGATCAGACACGGCGGATTCAGGACTCTATTTTAACATAACTTTGTTAAATTAGCCAGCATTTTTATATGCCTTCCATGTTACGGCTCACACCCCGCTTCGACCGCCGTCTTCGCCTCCTCCGGACAATTTGCAAACAGCAGCTTTCCATCCGCCTGCCGCACAAACACCTCGTCCTCTTTTTTGATCCGCCCTTCCAGGAGCGCCTCTGACAGCTTATCCTCCAGCTCGCTCTGGATCGTGCGCCTGAGCGGCCTGGCGCCGTATTTCTCATCAAAGCCCTTCTCCGCCAGATACTGAAGCGCGCTCTCCTCAACCGTGAGGCTGATCCCGACCTGATCCCTGGTGCGGCTGACAATGGATTTTAGCATCACGCCCGCGATCTCCCGGATATGCTCCTTATTCAGCGGGTGGAATACCATGATCTCGTCAATACGGTTGATGAATTCCGGCTTGAACATACGCTTGACTTCCTCCATCACCCGATCCTTCATGAAGCGGTAATCCGAAGCCTCGTCCGCCTGGGAGGAAAAGCCCAGCCGCTTGGGGGACATGATATTTTCCGCCCCTGCATTGGAGGTCATGATGAGAACCGTGTTTTTGAAATCGATCCTGCGTCCCTGGGCGTCTGTGATATGGCCGTCATCCAGGATCTGCAGCAGGATATTAAACACATCGGGGTGGGCCTTTTCGATCTCGTCAAATAAAATCACCGAATAGGGGCTTCTGCGCACCTTTTCGCTTAACTGGCCGCCTTCGTCGTAGCCGACGTAGCCCGGCGGGGAGCCGATCATCTTGGAAACGCTGTGCTTTTCCATATATTCGGACATATCGACCCGGATCATGGCGTTTTCCGTGCCGAAAAGGGCCTCGGAGAGGGCTTTGGAAAGCTCGGTTTTTCCCACTCCGGTGGGGCCTAAGAACAGGAAGGAGCCGATAGGGCGCCTGGGATCCTTAAGGCCCACCCGGCCGCGCCGGATCGCCCGCGCCACGGCGGATACAGCCTCCTCCTGGCCGATCACCCGCTCATGCAGGATGGATTCTAATTGCAGCAGCCGCTCGGATTCCTCCTGTGCAAGCTTGCGCACCGGGATCTTGGTCCAGTCTGATACAATGTCCGCGATCTCGTTTTCTCCCAGGACAAGCTTTTTCTGCGTCTTTTCCTTCTGCCACTTTTCGCGGATCCGCTCGATCTTTTCACGGCGTCTCGTCTGTTTCTTCTTGATCTCGCCGGCCTTTTCGTAGGCCTCGGCCTTGATGGCCGCCTCCTTTTGCTGCTCCAGCTTTTTGATCTCCTCCTCCAGGCGGCCGATCTCCTCCGGCTCGGTGTAGACGCCCAGGCGGAGCTTGGAGGATGCCTCGTCCAGCAAATCAATGGCTTTGTCCGGCAGGAAGCGGTCATTGATATAGCGGGCCGAGAGCCGGACCGCGGCCTCAAGCGCCTCTCTGGCAATCACGACACGGTGGTGTTCCTCGTACCGCTTTTTGAGGCCCTCCAGTATCTCAATGGATTCCTCCTCCGTGGGCTCTTCCACCATGACCGGCTGGAAGCGCCGCTCCAGGGCCGCGTCCTTTTCGATGTGCTTTCTGTATTCCTCCACCGTGGTCGCGCCGATGAGCTGAATCTCGCCGCGCGCCAGGGAAGGCTTTAGGATATTGGCGGCATCCAGAGCGCCCTCCGCGCCCCCGGCCCCGATGATGGTGTGAATCTCGTCCATAAACAGGAGGATTTCCCCGTCCTCCTTTACCTCTGAGATGACGCGCTTGATCCGCTCTTCAAATTCGCCGCGGTATTTGGAGCCTGCCACCATGCCGGAGATGTCTAAGTTGACCACGCGCTTTTTGGCGATCGTCTCCGGGACGTTGCCGGACACGATGAGCTGGGCCAGACCCTCAGCCACGGCGGTCTTTCCCACGCCCGGCTCTCCGATCAGGCAGGGATTGTTTTTCGTGCGCCGGCTTAAGATCTGGATCACACGCTTCATCTCCGTCTCGCGGCCAATCACGGGATCCAGCTTCCCCTCTCTGGCCAGCTCCGTCAAATCGCGGCTGAAGGCGTCGAGGTTCGGGGTGTTCCCCCGCTCGCGCCGGATCCGGGCCGCCGCATCCACCGGTCCGGAGGGCGCATCGTCCCCCATGGCCGCCATGAGATCAATATAAAGCTTCTGGATATTGACGTTTAAGGTGTTTAAAAGGCGCGAGGCCGTGCATTTCCCGTCCTTGATCATGGCGATCAGGATGTGCTCCGTGCCGATCAGCGGGGCCTTGAAAAACACCGCCTCCTCATAGCTGGCCTGCAGGATGCTCCTGGCCCCGGGCGTGTACTCTGCCGCCCCCGCCACGCGGGTGGGCATGGCAGGCGAAATCAGGCGCTCCATCAGCTCCAGCACCCGTTTTTCCTCCACGTCAAACCGTTCCAGGATGGCGGCCGCCACCCCGGTCCCCTCTTTTATCAGGCCCAGAAGCAGGTGTTCTGTGCCGACATAGCCGTGCTCCAGCTCCTGCGCCGTGTCCACAGCCAGGCGGATGGCCTTCTGTGCTTTCTGTGTGAAACGATCGATCATTCGTTGTTGTCCTCCTGCTTACTTTTTAAATCCGGTAGAAGCTCGCGGATATAGCGCCCTCTGGCCACATCCAGCTCCTCCTTCCCCAGAGGCTTTTTGCACAGCTTCTGCAGATTCGCAGGCTGAATGCCAATCATGAGGCTGTAAATACTGATAAATTCCTCTGTCTCTAAAAGCCCGTCGGCGATGCCCGCCCGCAGATGGGACAGAAACGTCATCGCCTCCTTCATGGACAGCTTCCTCGCGTATTTGAGGATCCCGTATGATTTGTAGACCTCATCCTCTCTCACCAGGCGGTTCTTTTTGAGGGACGCCTCCCGCACCTGCTTCTCCTGCTCGGAGAGCTGGCCGGCCACATTCATGACCAGATCCAGAATCTCCTGCTCGCTCACGCCCAGGGTCTTCTGGTTGGAAACCTCATACAGATCCCCGATATTGTCGCTTCCTCTGCCGAATACGCCGCGGACCGTGGTGCCGAAGCGCCCCATGTCGCTCAAAAGCTCCTGAAAACGGCGGCTGACGGACAGGGAGGGCAGATGGATGATCACCGAGGCCTTCAGGGCTGTCCCCACATTCGTCGGATATGAGGTGAGGTATCCGTACTTTGTGTTATAGGCATAGGAAATCTTTTCATTCATATAGTCGTCAAGCTTATCCGCCTCCTCGTAGCAGCCCTTCAGATCAAAGCCCGGCGCAAGCACCTGAAGGCGGATATGGTCGTCTGCGTTTAACACAAGGCTGACCCTCTCATCCTCCGAACAAAAGATCCCGCCCGGCGTCTTCTTTTCCATCAGGGTGCGGTTCAGAAGCCGCCGCTCTCCCATAGCCATGCGGTCCAGCTCCTCCATGGCCTCCAGATCGCGGTAGGCGTATGCCCGGCCGTCCCTCTCGGGCAGATCGCCAAAAGCGGCTCTTAAGCAGCCGATCATGCTGCGCGCCTCCTGCGCCCCCAGCCTGGAGGGGAACTTATATTCCTCCCAGTTCCGCGAAAGGCGCACCCGGCTGGAGACAATGTTGGAAGCGTCGTTTTCTACCTCTTCAAACCATCTCGTCATTTTTTTGTTTCTCCCCTTTTAATGCTCGGATCCGGTCCCTGCATACCGCCGCCTCCTCATAATTCTCGATGCGCAGCGCCGCCTTGAGCTGTCTCTCAAGCTGGCTGACCTGCTCCTGCCCGGACAATTCCAGGCTGCCGTTCCCGGCGACGGAGGAAACCGTCTCGCAGGCCGGGCGCATCTTTGGCTGCTTTCCCGTATGGCTCGCGTTTTCCTGCAGTTTTTTGATCTTTTCCCCAATCAAAAGGTCAAAGACATGGTAGCAGTCCGCACAGCCGAAGCGGCTGTTGGAAATAAACTCCTCATAGCTGGTCCTGCAGTTCGGGCAGACCACCTCCTCCGCCCTCTGCGGGCGCGACGCCGGGGAGGATAAGCCCAACAGGCCGGATAAAAGCTTTCCCAGCGGGAATTCCCCGTCAAATATCGCCGAATACTGGCCGAAATCCATCTCCTGCGCACACTGCGAGCAGAGATTGTGCTCGGTCTTGACCCCGCCGATCACCTCTGTGTATTTGATATTCGCCTCGCGAATCCTGCACTTCTCACATATCATCTCTCTTCTCCTCCATCTTAACCCCGACCTCAGCGGGAAAATGCGTCATATATCGAGTCCACAAGGCGGTGGACCTCCTCACGGGTCACGCGCTTGCAGATTCCTCTTGCCAGAAGCACGCTCATCTCCCGCTCCATCTCCTTGAGCATGCGCATCTTGTCCGCATCCAGCGATATCACCGCGCCCCTGCGCCGGTCGAGCCTTACAAAGCCTTCCTGCTTTAATACAGAATATGCCTTATTTACTGTATGCATGTTAATTCCGATGTGATCCGCTAACTGGCGCACCGAGGGGAGCGAATCTCCCTCCCGGATCCGCTCCGTGGCAATTCCGATGATAATCTGGTTCCTGAGCTGAATATAAAGCGCCTCATCGCTGTTAAAGTCAATCTCTACGATCATAGTTCACCATCTTTCGTTGATTCACGCTGGGAAAATTGTTATAGACATTGTATAACACGGGAGACGATTCGTCAACTGGGAAATTTCCGAAAACAGGGGAAGAATGCAAAGAGAACGCCCGGGGCATATTCGGCGCGCTTTTTCTGAGCAAAAGCGCGCCGAATATGCCCCGGGCTGCACTGCAGGGTGGGAAGATGTCCGCAGCCTGTCAGGTCAGGGCGGTCAGAAAGCTGATGTCGCCGGCTTTTCTCCATAGATGTCATAGAGCCAGGCCGCATGTCTGCCGGTATCCATTGTTATACATCGTTTCTCCTGCCTTTACCGGCCCGGTAATCCAGCCCGGCCGCGGTTTCGTTCCTGGCCGCCCGCACTCTCTGATCCTCTGTCCGGATCCGTTCCACGCGCTCTCCTGTTTTTCCGGCGCGCTCCCCGCGCCCGGCTGCTCTCTGGCGGATGGCGGTTTCCAGCCCCGGATCCCGCATTTTCGGACTCTCATAAAGTCCCTGCCCTCCGCGGGGAGCTGCTTTTTCCCTGGGCGCGGTATTCTGCGGCCGTCTGTCCGTGCTGCGGCGCTCAGAAGGGTTCGCCGGTGAAGGCGTCCTCACCGGAACATTCGCGGGACGCCCCTGACTGACCGGACGGCCAGCGGCTGAAACGCCGGCGGGATAACCCGGGCGGGGCGCCAAAGGAGAAGGAGCCGCGGGCTTCGCAGGACGTGTGTCCTGGTAACCGGCGCGGGCAGACGACGGGCGTCTGACAGACTCGCCCGGGACGGCCGGCACAGGAGCCGCCCCGCGGGACGGCTGGCGGGCGGGTGAAGCGCTGCCTGGGCGTTCCGGATAAACAAACGCCGGCTTCCTGTCACGGGGATCTGCATAGCCCGAAGCGCTGCTTCCGGGACGCTCGCTCTCATAGGCAGAGGCCGGCCTTCTGTCACGGCCGGAAGATACGCGGCCTTCCTGATAAAGCGCGCGGCCGGAAGCCATATTGGCGTCGCGGTACACAGCGCGGCCAGCGGCCTCCTCCTGATAAGCTCCGCGGCTGACCGGATGTCCTTCCCACGCGGACATCGGGGAGTCAAGACGGCGCGCGGGGCGATCCGGGATATCCGGGAAGGCCTCGTCCTGCCTCTGATCAAAACGCCGGGAGCCCGATGCGCCGACGCGGCCGGACGCCTGCGGGGCGCGGATATCGTCCCTCTCCCTTCTGGCTGCGGGCATGGGGCGGTCAGGCTCTGCCTGGCGCACTCCCGCCTCCTCACGTCTGCGTTCTTCCTCCAGAGCGCGGCGCTTTACAGGAGTGAGCGCCTCCTCCCTTGGCTCCCGGGCCCGGTTTCTCTGGCTCAGGAGCAGGTTGATGACCATAAAGAACAGCAGGAGGCATACGGCGATGAGGGCCATGATCACGATAAAGCGCAGATTGTAGTCTTTGACCAGCTCATTATACTGCTGAAGCTCCCGAACCACATCCTCCGGAATCACAGACTCATGGAAATAGCGCTGGAATGTCATCTCCGCTTTGTCGTAGCGGTATAAGCCCTTTTCTCCGTTCTCATTCATCCCGTAAAGGATCACATATTCATCCTGCTCCCCATTCTTCCAGCCCCAGTTTTTCAGCTTTGTGCCGTCCAGCAGATTGATATCAATCGGTGTAAAGCTGGCAGGAATCTCCAGGCCCTGTTCCGGCCTGAGAACAACCAGCGAGCGGGCCGCTACGCCGAGGGCGGCATAAGGAGAAACGCTTCCTGTCTCCGGTGTGTAGACGAAGAAGGTCCCGGCCCCGCCTGCATCCTGAAAATAGAGCAGGCTGACGCCGTTTCCGGCGGCGCACATGACCTCCTGGCCGCCATAGCTGACAATGGACTGGCTGTAGCCTTCCGGAATCAGGGCCGCGTCAAAGGAAGCAACCAGTTCGTACGTGGTCCCGTTCTGTTCTACCGTCAATGGCTGTCCGCCTGCCGCGGCAGGCGGCTCTGCCTCTCCCGGCTCTTCGGCCATGCTCTCGGCCGGAGCCTCCCCTGATTCGGATTTATGAACGGTCAGTGTGTAAGAGCGCGTCGTCTGTCCGTCTTCGGCGGTCACTTTGCAGACCACGGTATTAGCCCCGGTCTGGAGATTCGAGTCGCCATTTACCACGACCTTCGCTTTCCCGTCTTTGGGAGCGGCGCTGACGGCCAGCTTTGACACATCGCTCCCGACATTGACCGAATAAGCCGTCACATCAGGGGAAAACGGAGGCGTGAGCTGGCCCGGCGACACCTTGAGCGAGGATAACGCCGCCTCGCTGGAATACGTGGCCGGGGCGTTTACGGTCACTGCCGACGAACCTGTTTTGGTCACATTGACCGCCTGGGCATCGACGTCGTATATCTCATAATTTCCCACAGATATGGTCGTGGTCCCGGCCTGCAGGGCCTTAAATTTTAACGTATGTGTAAATTCCGTCGTGGCGTTTGAGCTCATGGTTTCCACCAGACGCACGGAGCCGGCCCCGCCGCTGGCGTTATTTCCGCTGATAAATTCAATGCCTGCCGGGTCATAGGAAAGCATCACATCAGAAGCGCCGAGATTTCCATCCTGGCTGGTGATCCGGACCGTAACATTGAATTCCTGGCCTACGGTTACGCTTGGATCCGAAAATGAGATCCGCGCGCTTGCCGCGTAGGACAATATGCCCCCCGCAGGCGCCGATACGGCCAGGGCGCAGGCGGCCATGACGCCTGCCAGGATATTTCGTACTCTTCTGTTCATTCTTTCTCCTGTCTGTTGCTGCAGAGCGTGTCTGAAACATGCGTTTCGCCAGATGTGCGTTCCGCATGTTTCAGACACGCTCAAGCTTTATTGAATCTTTTCAAGCCCCAGGATATCCTTCTGCATCATCAGGATATCCATGATGTCAATCCTTCCGTTTCCATTGACGTCCGTCGCCTTTTCACATGCCCCTGTCAGGGTTTCCATCTTTAAAATATGCCGTCTGGCGCGCAGGACGTCCAGCATGCTCAGCTTTCCGTCTCCATTGTTATCGCCCTTTACGACAATCTCATATTGAGCCTGCGGCGATCCGTCTGCGCTGTACGCATACGCGATATGCCCGGTTGCCACGGCTCCTGACACATCCCCGCCAGCGCTGTGGCATACCTTCACCCGCGTTCCCGCTCCTTCTGCAATCAGGGCCGAGGCGATGTCAGCCGCCGTGGTCCCGGGGCTTACGATCCGGTAGCCGCCAAAGCTTCCGCCGCCCGGATTAGCGGAGCCGGAGCCTGGATTTGAAGCGCCTCCTGAACCCCCGCTGCCGGAACCCGGATTACCCGGATTGGCGCTGCCCGGATCAGGGGCCGGAGCGCCTCCCGAGCCGCCGCTGCCAGCGCTTCCGCTGCCTGACGTCCCGCTTCCGGAGCCGACCGGCGGGCGGATATTCCCGTTTGGCGTCGTCAGGGAGGAGGAATCATTGGCAGAGCCAAAGCCGTTTACCGTCCCGGTTCCCGGCACCGCCGGAAAACCGCTGCTCCCGCTTCCGGAACCGGAGCCCTGACCGCTCCCCGGCGCGCTGCCGGAGCCTGATGAGGACGGCGGGGCGCTCCCTGAATTGCTCTCTGTACTGCTGTCCGCCGGGGGCGAAGAGGTCTGTCCGCCGGACAGGCCGGGGCTTCCCGGGCCCGGGCCGGCTCCGCTGCTTCCTCCGGCTGTACTGCCTCCGCTTCCGGAACCGCCTCCGTTTGTGCCGGTTCCCGCCGAATCGGAGTAGACCGGGCCGTTTGACTGACGGACGACATGGATCACATAGCTGCGCACAGAGCCGTTCTCCGCCTTGACCGAAACTGTAATGTCATTCACCCCGCTCTGGAGATTCACGCTTCCCACGCCGCTCACCACAGCCTTTGAATCAATGGCCGAGGCATGTACCGCCACGGAGGACACCGACGGATCCACGATCAGATCGTAAGACTCTGTGTCCCGGTTAAAGGTGGGCGTCAGGGCAAAGCCCTCCACGCCGAGGCCGGAAAGCTTGTTGTTGGGGCTGCCGTCAAGCGTTGGCTTCACACACGGCGTATCCGGCATGTTCTGGTAAACCGGAATGGAAAATTCCAGGGCCGTGGTCTTCAGCGACGAAATCTTTGCCAGCGTTAGCCCTTCCGCCGCCGCCGCCAGCACATTGGTCATATACTGGTGTTTGTAAAGATTGGAGCCCTGAACATTGAATTTCTTCAGATACAGGGTGTCCTGTCCCTTCTTTACATAGTTGTCCCCGTACCAGAGAGCCCCGCCCAGGATCGAGCGCTCCACGCTGTTCCAGGGCCGTCCGTAGGAGCCGGACTGGGAAGCCCACCAAAGCCCCCGCTCCACAGCCCCCATGGAGCCGGACTGGTACGATTCTATATTAAAGAAATTGTAGTATCCCTGATAGCCTGACACCGTTCCGGAGATGCTGCGCCCTGTCCCCTGGCTGCCCTGCTCCTGCAGAATCATGGAGGCCAGGATATAAGGGCTTACCCCGGACTGCGCCGCCGCGTTCATAATCATATCAATGTACGATCCGCTCCCGGAAACGGCGCCGGACGCCGGCGCGCTCCCGCCCGGATTCCCGTTATCCGCAGACGGCGCTCCCGAGCCGCCTGTATCCATGCCCGGGCCATAAGCTGTGGTCACAAGATCCACTGCATGATCGCTCACAGAAGCCACCGGCGTGATGGTTGACGACGGATCGGACGCGGACGGAGGCTGGGAGGCATTTCCCGCCCCCGGCCCGGCCGGGCCGTTTCCCGAACCGCCCGGCGCGCTGCCTGCCTGCGTCCCGCTCCCCGGCGCACTGCCGTTTTCCCCGCCGGACGTTCCCGGCGCGCTGCCGCCTTCTCCGCCGGAGGAGCCGGGCGCTCCGTTTGCGGACGAGCCGCTGCCTGACGAGCCGCCCGCCAGAAAGGTGCCTGCCACCATGCTCTCCAGCCCGGCGCGCGTGTGGATCGAGCTGTCGTAGCTCTGTTTCATAAACTGAAATATGTATTTCTCATTGAGGAAATTCCTGGGATCCATGTAATAACGGATGATATCCTCCGAGGCCTGGACCCAGGAGCTCCCATCAAAGCCGGGCCATGTCCCTGTGTTCCAGTCATAGGCCCCTTCCGCCGTCGATTTCCACGAAGAAACATTATTTCTCGCTACCAGGTTGCGCCCGATCACGCTTTCATTGGCAATCACGGTATTCCAGTCCAGATTCGTCTGGAATGCGGTAAACCGCCACTGCGGGTACTGCGCGTGGAGCTCCCGCAGGCCCTGCTTATAGCTCTCCGGAAAACCCTGGCTCGCCATGTACTGTTCAAAATCGCCGTCTGTCTGGACAGCGGACGGAAAACGGATATACTGCGCGGACACATAGCCCGTGATCTGCGTCCCGCTGCTCCCGGTAAAACGAATCTGATACCACTGGTTCCCGTCTGTCCCCCGCTGCTCCCCCAGCACCGTAACCGACATGCCGTAGGACAGCTTCGTAAGCGACGGGTACGAGGTCCCCGCGCCGCTTCGCACATTCAGATTGGTCGCATGTACCGTCGCCGCACGCTCCTCAGCCAGACTTATAAACGGCAGGCCAGAGCCTCCCGCCATACACGGGCTCACCGCCAGAATAAGGCCCAATATAACGGCCAGCGCCCTTTTGTGTCTTGTTATCTTCATTCGTGTCTCTCCCCAATTTTACCGGTACGCGGACGGCGCTGCCCTGCCGTCCGTCCCAACACTGCCCGGCGGCTCCCTGTCCGCGCGCTTTCTGTATGGCCCGGCAAAGGTGCAGCCCGTAATGGCAATATTACGGCATATTATGTATATTATAATGATAACTGCCATTATATGTCAACTATGCGAAACAAAGTTCATAGAATATCTACATTTCAGCAAAAATTGTAATAAATTCTTAATTTATTCGCCCGAGAATGATCGTGAGAACCATCAGAATCAAAAGGATAAAACGCTTTACTGCGGGCCTGGCGCACCATTGAATCAGCTTGATTGTCATAGTTTGAATGCTCCTCTCCTTCCGGATCTGCCGACATGCCCGTATGAAGCGCTGCAATTGCTTGGATCCGCGCGGCGCGCGGCAGGGCGGCAGTCCCCTCTGCTATATCTATTATATGCATGGGATGGGAAATATTGAACCGTATGCGGCAGGACGTATGATTCGCCGGGGGATATAAGGCCTGATACGTTTCCTAAAAAACAGAGAGATTGTCTCTGTATTTAAAGAAACAATCTCTCTGCTTTTCTGCCTGTGCGGCTGCTGCATCTTTCCTTTTACAGCGGGCCGGCCGCTTTGTGACAGACGCGGCCGGCCGGTAAGGCATTTTTTTATCTTGTCCGGACCCCGTTGGAGTCTACATAGTAATTGCCGATGCGGGTGTTGGTCGCCAGAGCGCCCTTTGTCCCGTCAGAGGTTTCGTTGAAGTAGTACCATTTCCGGTCTATCTGATGCCAGCCGGTGAACATTTTCCCGCGTGTCCCTTCGGAATTGGGATTCAGGTAGTATCTCTGCCCGTCTGCCGTCAGCCAGCCTGTGGCCATGCGGCCTTCGCTGTCAAAATAGTACCATTCCTTTGTCTGCTCCCAGATCAGCTTGCGCCAGGATTCTGTCACCATGGCTCCCTCGGTTCCTTCGGCTGCCTCGTTGAAGTAATACCAGCTTCCATCGATAAAGCGCCAGCCGGTACACATTTTCCCCTGCGTTCCGTCTGAGTCTGGGTTTAAATAATAGGTCTGCCCGTCTATGACGAGCCAGCCTGTGGCCATGTAGCCCTCGGCGTTAAAATAATACCAGCCTTCCGTCCCATTCCAGGGGAGCTTCTGCCAGACGCCGGCAAGCCAGGATCCATCCGGGTTTTTGCAGCGCCAGCCAAGGGCGTCATATGACCAGGAGGCGTCGCTGTAGGAAGCAGACTGAACTGCGGATGAAGACCCGCTGCTGTAGCCGGAGCTGCTGCTGCCGCTTCCGGAACTGCTTCCACTCCCGCTCCCGGAATCCGTGACCTGGTAGTTTTGCGCGGTTCGCTTTAAGCTGTTGTCTTCTTTTGTCCTGAACTCCGCTCCTAATGTATGCTTTCCGGCGCGGTTCGAGCCTTTCAGCGTCTGGCTTTTGACCGTCATTTTTGTGCTGCCCGACTCGGCCGTGTAATCTACGCCTTTTGTGAGCTTTTCACCGTCCAGATACAGATCGATGAATTCTGAAAATTCTCCCTCTGAGATAAATGTATAGTCTTCGGACGAGCGGAGCGTGATATTCGGGATACGCTGGATCACAGCATAACCCTGGTCGGACGCTGCATCGACATTGCTGTCCGTGTTTTCCGTCACAATCAGCGTGTATTCCATCCGGCTTCTCGAAAGCCTGTTTGCGCTGTTTTCCATTCTGACTGTAAATGTAAACTCCCCTGCTTCTTTCGGGACGCCGTAGATCTCTCCGTTGGGCTTTAACTCCACTCCCTGCGGCAGAGCGCCGTCCACGAGGCTGTATGTGATCCGGTTCCAGCTATATTTATTGCTGTTCTGGATCATAATGCCATAGGGAACGTATTTGACCGCCTCCGGAATCTCTTTTGTTGTTATCGCCGGATCGCCTACTACGCCGGTCAGGGTCAGCACTAACAGCGTTTTTCCGCCTGACTTAAAGGTCAGGGTTCCGGAAGCATCCGTCCCTTCTGCGCCTTCCTTTGCTTTCAGGCGTACCATGGCCATATTGGAGCATCTGCCGCTGTCTTCCTGTGTTTCAATCGCAGAAAAGCCGTCTAATCCGTTTGCGCCCTTTAACGTCCAGTATTCATCAAGCCCGACCACATCGGAGGTAAGTTCCACAAACAAATCCGCAAGAGCGGCTGAGCCAATGTTGATTAGCAGGATATCGTGGACATCATCGTGAAGGCCATCTATGAATATCTCTCTGGTTGAGTATGTCGTTTCGCCGTTTTCAGTCGTTTCCGCTTCCGGATCGGCCAGGCTGTTTATGTAAATCCGGCCCTGGCCCGGGTTGGCCGTTATCACCTGAAGCCAATATCTCTTTGCGTCTTTCCCGTTTTCCGCTGAAGCGCTGTACTGTACAGGCCCGCCCGAAAAATCCTGCAGGCTTTTTCCGCTTACCTGTATTCCGTCGTCTGCGTACAGATTGAGGCCCTGCGCCGTGCTAAAGACCGGGGCCAGCAACGTCCGATCCGTATCTTCATTTACAAGAATGGTCAGGTAATTGTAGTCGCCGTAGGAATCCAGCGAGCCGTCAACCACATAGCAGGGAATATCCTGCCCGTCCCTGTCCTTTAAGCCGAAGAACCGTACAGATGTATTCCCGCTGTAAACGACAGGCCGCTCTTCGGTTATGATAAAGCGCTGATAAATCTCCTGATCCTCCGCTCCGTCTTCCCCTATGAAAACCGTAAACCAGATGCCCTGGCTGTAGTCTGCCGCATAGCCGCCTGTCCCGCTGTTATCAAATAGCTGGGACTTTATGTCCTTCGCGCCGGACGCCGCGGCTTCCGCTATGGAGAGATACTGGCCTATATAGGCAGCGGTCACTTCGGAAGAAACATCCGCATCATCCCTGCCATATTGGAAGACAAGCTTATATGTGCCTGCGGCCGGATACCCATAGTTTAATAACTTCGTCTCCCTGCACCAATCGACATTCTCTGTACCCGCATCATTCTTCTCATCCCGGTTAGTTGAATAAGTAACCTTTTTCCGGACGCCGTCCTCTGTGTCTTCATAGAGAGATGTATCAAGCCACGCCATGGAGTCGTTGAGATATACACTCAGCCACATACGAAGGCATCCTGTCGCCCTTCCGGACTGATAGGTTAAAATGGTTATCTTCTCATCAATACCTTCCAAAATACCTTCTGAACCGGGATACCCAGCGCCTGTCTGGGTCATATCCTCAGCAAAAATCAGCTCTGTTATATTCTGTGACTCATCCACCTCTTCAGGGCTGTCATAAAATCCGCGGTATACCTCCACCCGGTCATACCCCGGCTCTCCAAACTTCGATTGATTTATATCCAGGGCCACATAAAGCTGCGCATCATCCCCTCCATCCCAGCCATCTGCAGAGACATACAAATCTCCATGGTATCCTCCGTCCCAGCCGCCGGCATAATCCGAATAATCCCAATCGGCCGTTGGCAAATACGTACGTACTCCCTGGCTGTCCTGAGCATAAACAGTCGGTTTCAGCCAGTTGAATGACGCTTCAACATTCGTCCGTATCTGATAGCGTATATTGTCAGCAGCAAGCTGATCATCATCTCCCACGATCATCTCCCAGTCGGAATGTCCGTCACATGTCCTATAGCTCAAATCCAGATATTCTCCCGGTGCACTGATCATGTACTCGTCTTCCCCATACGGGCACCACATCACATGATAGTCGTCTTCTGATTGCTGAATCCCAAAAAAGAACGATTCAACGGACACCATTGTAAGCTCCGCCGGCGTATAGCCGATCATATTAGCGGTCAGCCGCCTCTCTTCAAGCGGCAGCAGCGACGCCGCGTCCGCACCTCCGTCATTCGTAAACTCCTTTTCCTCCGGATACACCACCACCGTATCCCCGGCAATCCCCAGGCTCATCTGGGTCATCACCGTGCCGTCAAAGTACGCGGAAACGTAAAAGGTATGGTCGCCGACCTTAACGTGATCGTCCGGTTCCATGAACCACTCTTCGGTCGTCTCGCCGTCATATGTAAATTGCACTTCATATGGAAAGAACGGATTTTCCTCCGGAATCTGAATCGTGTAGCTTCCGTCCTCCTCAAAGAATGCATCCCCCAGCTCCCGGTCAAAATCCTCCCTGCTGACCACGTGGAATTCGCAGTTTCCGGTGTTGAAGATCACCTCTTCCACATCCTCTTCCGGCTCTTCTTCCAAAAGCTCCTCCTCTTCCTTCGGTGTCTCCTCCTCTGGTGTCTCTGCTTCCGCGGGAGCCTCTTCCTCCGGCTCTTTCACGTCCGGGGGCGTCTGAACCGGCGCTTCCTCCTTATCTGCCGGCTGCGCGTCGCTGCCGCTGCCGGATCCGGACGGAACCTTCACGTCCTCCCCGTCACCACCCGCAGGGGCTTTTTCGTCTGATCCGTCCTCCGGAACCTCGCTGTCTTCCACTCGTTCTCCGCTTCCGGAACCCGTCTCATCCTTCTTATCTTCCTGATCCCCTCCTTCCGTTTCGTTCTTCTCCTGGCCGGCCTCGTCCTCTGTTTCCGTTCCGGTCATATCATCGTCGCCTTTATTTCCCTCTTCTTCACTCTCCGTCTGATCCCCGCCGGGGGCTTCCTGTTCCGGAGCCTTGCCCCCGGATTCGCCGTCACCAGACTCCTCCGGCGCTTTTGATTCCTCCTGCCCGCCAGAACTGTCTTCCCTGTCCTCAGAGCTGTCTCCCATTCCCTCCGGATCGTCTCCCTCGCTCTCCGAACCGCTCTCCTCCTTTTCGGAGCTGTCTTCCGCTCCTCCAGAACCGTTTTCCTCGCCCGCGCTGCCGCTTTCCTCCCCTTCAGAGCCATCTTCCTTCTCCTCAGAGCCGTTTTCCTCAACCTCGGAACGGTCCCCGTTCGAGCCGCTTTCTTCCTCCTTTGCTTCCTCCTCCCCTTTTGAAGCTTCGGTTTCCTCCTTTTGGGTCTCCTCTTCTTCCCGGCCGCTGTTTACATCAACGGCTTTCTCCGCCTCCACTGCTGCCTGCGCGCCGCCAGCTTCTCTGTAAATCTCACGAGACGCCGTCTGCATCGCATAGGCCGGCCGGGCCGGGAGCGCCAGAAGCGCCGCGAGCAGCAGCGCTGCCCCCCTTTTTGCTGATCTCATACGTTTCCCTCTCCTTTCCCTCTCTTTTTCTGTTTTATATACGTCTCTCCGAGCGCCTCCAGCTCCCGGAGGGAATACAGGCGGCACTGCCGCAGATTCCCGGCTTCATCGTCGAACACAAGCAGCCCGCGTTCCACATCTATATCGCAGAGCCCCGGAAGACAGGCCAGCGTCTCCAGCGTCCCGTCCAGCAAAAGCCCGTACCGCTCTCCCGATGATGTGACATACTCTGTGATCAGGTATTCCCCTGCCTGGGTTACATAGGTTAAATACGATTCCTCTTCAAGCTTTCTCAGCAAACGCCCCGTTTCCCGGTCATAGACCTCCGGCGTGCCGTGCAGCGGGGACGTGACGCGGTACTGATCGGTGAAAAATTCCTCATACAGATCCGCCCGGGGCGCTTCTTCCTTTTCCTCCGAAAGCAGCGACCCGTCCGCCGCGCTGTAGCGCCGCACCATTCCGTCATACCATGTCACCTCAAGCCATGAACCGTCTCCGCTTTTTTCAAACTGCTGGTCATAGATCGCTTCCGGATCCGGAAGCGCGACCCTTGCGAGCTCATTTCCTTCTAAATCGCACACCATAAACTCCCGGTACGAAAAGAGTGTAAGCGTCTTTCTATCCTGGCTGACGCGCGCTTCATCGTGCTCATAGCGGGCGTCATACGACGCAACATGCGCCTCCCTGTGATCCTCTAAGCGCAGAATGCGTACGAACGGCGCATTGCGGCTGCCGATCACTGCATACCGGCCGGCCAGACCGACAAAATCCGGCGTTTCGTCAAATGTCCCGGAAGACATCAGGCGCGCGGCGTCATCATAGAACGAATATCCCTGATCCCCGGTTGCGGCCAGCACATATCCATCCCCGACCGAAAAGCCTGTGAGCGTCCCGCTTCCTGTATAGGCCAGCTCCGTTTCCTCAAACGTCTCCGGGTCAAAGGATACGAGAAGATTCCCGCTGGAAAGATAGATGCCGTCCGCATCCGTTTTCAGGGCAAATGGATCCGTCTCCTCATAGCCTCCGATATAAAGCCCTTCCTCTGCGTCCACCAGGCCGAACTGCGAGCGGTCCGCCTGATTGGAGACAAAGGCAAAGTATTTCCCACAGAACCCGCCTGAAAGCTGCCGGTATTCTGTCGTCTCCTCCTCAAGAATGACCCGATCCCTGTCCGGATCGTCCAGTCCGCAGAGAAACAGGCTCCCGTCCGCAAAGCTGGCCGCCAGCAGGCTTCCGTCCTCATTTAATGCAAAAATATGGTCGCCGGGGTTTGTAAACATATCATTGACACCGGTTGACATGGGGTGTGCGGCAAGCTCCCGCTCCATCCATATTGAGCCGTCTGACATGCGGTATACCGTTACACGCCCAGCCGTCCGATCCGCTGCCGCCACCAGGCGTTTATCGCCGGAAACAGACAGTGACGTCGCCGGCCCGCCGCTCCACAGCTCCTTATTTGCATGTAAATCAAAGGCTGTCACGCCGTTCTCCCCTGCATAGACGATCCGCTCCCCGTCCACAAACCGCAGATCGGACAGCGCCGATCGCCCCATGGATAACAGCGCCTTCCTCTCCCCGGTCTCTGTCTCAAATACCGCCGCTTCGCCGGCGCTCAGAACCGCAAAATAGCCGCCGTCCGGAGATACCTCAATGCCAAAGGGCGCAGAAAGAAGCGCATAGGTCTCAAAGGATTTAAAGCCGCCGGACAGATCATAGACGCCCAGGGCGTCTGTCAGGGCTTTTTGCGCCTGCGCCGCGGGAGGCGCTTCAAAGATATTTCCCCCTGCCGGAAGCGCCGAAAGAGCCAGCTCCACCGCGCCCGCCACATCCCCCTTTGCAAGCGCGTCCGCGGAATACTCCGCCAGAGCCAGGGCGCGCTGACGGTGTTCAAGCTGCTTTGATCCCGTCAGAGCACACGCGCCACCTGACAGGAAGGCCGCGGCCATGACGGCTGAAAACAGCCGCGCGCGCCTTTTATGGCGGATCGCCCGAATGTCCTGTCTGTAAAGCCCCCGGAAGGCGTCGAGCATCTCCTGTGCGGACTGATAGCGCCGCGCCGGATCCGCTGCCATGGCCTTTGCGATAATAGCTGAAACCGCCGGGCTGCAGATCTCCGGCCCCAGTGGTTCCACCCTGAGCGCGTTCTGGGCCGGGCGCACGCCTGAAATGAGGTGGTACAACGTCGCGCCAAGGCTATAGAGATCCGAGCGCACATCCAGCATCACTGTATGACGCCCGCTGCTGCCGGTTGATTCCTTTTTTCCAGATGACCTCCCGGCCGCAGCCGTGATCCCAGAACCTTCTGTCGCTTTTGCCGCTCCAAACCTTCCGAAATCCTCCAGCCCCTCTGTCGTTTCAAATCCTCCGGAAGCCTCCAGCCCCTCTGTCGTCTCAAATCCTCCGGAAGCCTCCAGCCTCTCCGCCGCGGCAAGAGCCTGCAGCGTGTTCCTTCCTGGCATCTCTTCCGGCATGTTGCCTCTGTCCGGTTCGGGAACGGCTGCTGACATGTCAGACAGTCCCGCCGTGTCGATCGGACGTCCGTCCGCAAACTCGACCCCGTAATGCTCCGGCGAGGCGTATCCCCTGCTGCGGCCGGCTTTTACCGCCCCGTTTTCCCCCAGGGCCAGGGCGATGTTGTAATCGATCAGGCAGATATCGCCGCCCGGACGCAGCATGATATTGGCCGGCTTGATATCTCCATGCAGGATCCCGTGGGGCGGACGGCTGTGGAGATAACACAACGCCTCCAAAAGCTGGCAGGCCCACCGGATCGCCTCGGACTGCGCGGGAATCTCCCGCCTCTCCAGAAGCTTATCCAGGCTTTCCCCCTCAATATAGTCCATTACCGTGTAGACAGTATGGTTTTCGCACACAAAGTCATACACCTGCGGGATGTACATATGGCTTAAGCTCTTAAGCATATCCACCTCCCGCCGCAGCGCCTCCTCCTTTGTCTGAAGCGCGCGCTTATCCGCCTTTAACACAATCGGTTTATCCAGGCGCAGATGGCGGCCCAGATACACGATCCCGCCTCCCCCGGATCCGATTTTCCTCTGTAATTCATAAATGCCCGCAATCACCTGGGACATAGTTTCTCCTCCTGCCTGCTTTCCCCGTTTATCCGTGGGGATCTGCCGTCCGTCCTCTGACCCGTAAAAAATGCGCTGCCGCAGTAGATTGGTGCGATCAGCACAGCCTCCCGTACTCCTCTTCCAGCCGCGCTCGCAGCCGGCGGCCTGTCCACATAAAAACGCCTGCTCCGGCCGCCGCCAGGACTGCCGAAACCGCCATGGCCGCCAGACCGCCGTAAAACAGCATCTCGCTTTCTGATACAAACGCCATTTCCCGTTTTCCTCCCTCCTGCCGCCCGTGTCCTGTTAAAACCTCCTGCGTCACTGTCCCGGGCATATGGTTTCCCGGACGTTCCGGGGAACGCCTCACACATACATTTTGCGATCCGTCTCCGCCGGTGAAGCTCCTGCGCAGGCGCTTCGTATCTGCGCTGTAATCGGCTGAAATGCCTCCTGGTAAAGCCGGGCTGACCGCAGCAGATTTCCCCGGTCCGCAAGCACAGGGGACGGCGCGATTGCCGTACACAGCTTAAGCTCCTGAAACAGCGATTCTTCCCGGGACGCGACACGTCCCTGCTTTGCCCCCGCCTGGTTCAGCACAACAGACAGTTTTGAAAACACCCCGTTAAACGCTTCGTGGAAATGGTTCTCGGCCAGCCAGCGTTTCATTTTCACAAATGAACGCTCATCCTCATGAAGCGGCGTAAAAACCAGATCCGCGCCCTCCAGAAAGCCCCGCTGGCGTTCTCCAAATCCGGACGAGGTGTCAATAAGCACCGCGTCAAAATCCGCCAGCTCCCGGATCGCGCCGAGAAGCTGTTTTGCCTCCGCCTTTCCGATCTCTTCATATTCCAGGATGCTCTCCACACCGTTTAAGCCGTATACGCCTGACTCCGGATCGGCCCCGACCGAGGCCGCCAGCTTTATGCCCACATTCATCCCCTTTGTTTTGAGCATCAGAAACAGATCCGACAAGCTTCCCGGCGTCTCTGGAAACAGCCCGCGGGATGAATCCATTTCCTCCAGGTTTAAGTAAAGGGTCTTCATGCCTTCCCTGGCGCAGACAGCCGCGCTGCACAGGGCCAGCGTGCTCGTCCCGCATCCCCCGGCCGGGCTGTAGAAGACCGCAATTTTCGTTTTGCTGTTCCCGCGCAGCACCTCCGCGCTTCCCCGCTTTTCAGCGAAGAACAGAAGCATCTCATTCAGAATCGCCTCGGATTTCTGATATTTTTTAATCAGCTTAAACCCGTCCCGCGGCTCCATGATCTCGGACAAAAGGATCCGGACCGCCCCGGGCGCCAGCTCCTCCAGGCGGTTCAGCGGAAAATCTCCGGAAACCAGCAGGATATCCGGTTTATTTCCCGCCCCCAGCCAGGAAAGCAGCTTATCCCCTGCCGTAAAGGTGGCAAGCTCCCACTCTGCCATCCGCTCCATCAGATAGCCCGCCAGATTCTCCAGATACAGCCCGTCGCTGTCCCCTATCACTAAAAACCGTTTCATCCCATTCCCTCCGTATAACGTTATTATAACAGCTTTGCGCCTGTTGTCAACTTATAATAATCTTTATTGATAATTATAATTTACCATCTTATGTCTACACTATAATTAAACGGACACCGCGGCGTCCGTTACATTCCAATACAAAGGGGGGAATTAGAAAATGGAGGAACACACTATGATTATCAAAACTGCTGAACGCATCCGTGAGCTGCGCATGAAGAACAATCTGACCCAGGCCGAGCTGGCGCGCAGGCTGTATGTCACCCGCTCCAGTGTCAATGCATGGGAAATGGCCATCTCCATTCCTTCCACTGAAAAAATCGTCGAGCTGTGCCAGATACTTCACACCACCTCTGACTACCTGCTCGGCATCGATTCCGCTGAGATACTCCCCATCCAGCAGTACAGTTTTGAAGAAAAAGAACTTCTGTTCGGATTGGTCAAATATTTTGATGCCGCCAGAAAGCGGGAGGAGGAAGCAAAAGCAGCCGGGGACACCGACCGGGAATGATTGTACAGACACACTCTAAAACAAAAGCCGTCCGCCGCTCCATATCGCGGCAAATACGCCTCCTGCAATACAGCATCCGAAGCTGAAATACCCGTCTTCCGAGGCGGGCTGATACATTTCAAAGCGTCTTGTATACACAAGCCTGATCAAATAAAACATGACGCTGCGAAACGCCGTCCGCCCCGTCTTACGGGAGATCATCACAGCACACGCCGCCATGCCGCCAATGAGGAGCGAATACAATCCGCAGGCCAGGACAAAGCGCCACCCGGCCGCGGCCCCGATCGCCATATACAGCTTGATATCGCCCGCCTTCAGCATCCCGGCAAGCCAGAAGATGCCAAAAGCAAGGCCCGCGAAAAGGCCGGATGCCGAACAAAAAAGCCCCTGCAGCCCGCCGGATGCCGTATAAAGAAACAGGGACGCCGCCATGGAGGGAAAGGTCAGCTTATTGTAAATTTTGTGGCGGGTTACGTCCGTTGCCGCCCCGCAGCACGCGATCAGAGCGGCAGCGGCGCGGCTGAGCGTTTCCATTGCCGCCATATCAGGATTCATACCGCACTCTCCTTTCTCCAGGGGTTCGTCCCGTTTTTTGTGTCAGCCGCCTCTGCCCGCCGGCAGACACCCGCCCGGTAAGCATGCCCGCCGCCTTTCCTCTATCGCTCCGCCACCTCCACAACCACGGCCGAGACATTGTCAAGCGCCTGTCCGGGCGGGATCTGACGGCGCAAAAGCGCTGCCTTCCGCTCTGCTGCATCCCCCTCAAGCCCTAATAGCTCTTCCATCCGGCTTTCTCCCAGCGGATTGTACAGCCCGTCGCTGCACAGCAAAAACACATCCCCGCTCCTGACGCGGCCCTTTGCCCCATAGCTCTTCGCCGCCTCATACATGCCCAGGCACATGGTCAGCACGTTTTTCCTTGCAGACGTTTTTGCCTCCTGCTCTGTGAGCGCTCCTTCCCGCAAAAGCTGTGCCACAAGGGACTGATCCTGCGTCAGCCGGCAGAGCCGTTTGTCCCTTTGACGGTACACGCGGCTGTCGCCGAGGTTCCGGATAAAGCCGCGGCTGCCGAGAAGCAGCAAAAGAGAAAGCGTCGTTCCGCACCGGAGTTGCCTTTGCCGCCCAAACTGGTAAAGCGCTCGGTTAATCTCCCAGATCTCCTGCTCCAGAAGCTCCTCCAGATCCTCGCTGCTGTCCCGCCCGGCCAGAATCATCTGCGGCAGCTCCCGGCTCCACCACGCCTCAAAGGAGCGCGCCGTATATTCACTCGCCCATCCGCCGTACCGGAAGCCCCCCATGCCGTCCGCCACCAGAAACAGGCCGCAGGGGATCCCGCCAATGCTCCCGGTCCGGCACAAAATACGATCCTGGTTTTCGTTCCTCACATCCCCGATTTCCGAGCATCCGCCATATCTGTATACCATGTCTCCCGCCTCGCCTGCGCTCTGGAGCGTGCAGATGGCGGAAATGATTTTCAGACACGTGCTAAGGCATAAACAGCACAAACTCGCTGTCCGCCAGCCGGATCCGATCCCCGCTGCTGAGCGGGTAAGCCACATTGCTGCGGATCCGCTCCGCGCTCCCATTAATATAGGTTCCGTTTTTTGAGTTTAAATCCTTTACTGAAATGTGGGCTCCGTCGTTGATAAACTCCGCATGGATCTTGCTCACCTTGGGGTTCATGACCTCAAAATTTACCTCTCCCCTCAGATGGCCGATCAGCGTGCTGGGCCCGTCCAGCGGCACGCGCGTCAGCATGCCGTTTTCATAATATTCCAGAAACGGCCCCGCAATCCCCTCTGACGGATCCCAGAGTTCTGTCTCCCCGCCGTGCTCCTGCCTCCCGGCTCCCGCAGACACAACCGCCGGGACAGGCGCAGGCTGCGGCGGACGCAGGCTGCTGTACACGGAAGGGTCTAACGCTCCAAAGCCCTCATTCCCACGGCCCGTCAAAACCACATCATCCGCTCCCCATCCGCGATCCGCTGCCGGCATCTCCGGGCGGCTGCACCCCGCTTCAGGCGGAGCCGGACGGCCGGAGGGCCGGCCCGCCATGGCAGTCTCCGGCCTTTTGGCTCCCTTTTTCCCTTTCTTTCTCTCTTTTTCCGGCTTCTGCCCGCCCTTTTTTCTCTTTTCCCTGCCTGGCTCCCTGCTCTTCCCGTTCACGTATGCCTCACGGTATAAGATAATCTCAGTCACTCCCACAAGGATGAGCGCAGCCAGAACAGACGAAACAGCCGGCTTTCCGGTATCTGCATCGAAAAAGAAGCCAAAGGAAGTCAGCCCGGCCAGCGCCACCATAATCACTGCCTGCGGGAGCAGAAATTTCTTTCTGGCCTTTGCAGCGTCAAATTCACCTGCTCCTTCCTCCTGCTCCGCTTTTGCCTGTCCGGAACCGTTTCCCCGTTTCCCGGCAGCCGGGCCTTTCCCTCCATCCTCTGCGAGCCGGGCCCTGTACGGTATGGGCCTTTCCTGCCGCGACAGCCCGGGCATAGGCATGCCGCCGGTATTCTGGCCGGAAGACGGCCGGCTCCCGGGCTGCCCGGGCATAGGCATGCCGCCCATGTCAGGGGTCTGGTAAGCGGCGCCTGCTCCCATAGATTCCCGGTATTCGCCTGCCGTGCCTCCCGGAGCCTGATACAAAGCCGGCGCGCGTTCGCAGCCCTGATATGCGCCCGCCGCGCCCCCTGCCCTCTGATACGCGCCTGCAACGTCTCCCGGAACCCGGCTCTCCCTCCATTCGCCGCCGCCCGGGCTTTCCTCCTCCAGGATGCACTCCGCCAGCATATCCACGGAAAACAGTGGGTGGTTCAGCGTTTCCAGAAGAAGCTGGACAAAATTGTCGCTGGTCATTTCGATCCTTCCCTGTAAAATCAGGCTCTTTAAAAACTCCTGCGCCCCCCTTTCCTCTCCCTGTACAGGCAGATACAGAAAACAGGGACTGCAGTCAGACGGATCCACAAAAATAAAGTCCGGATCAAATACAAACCCGTCCACGGGAAGCTGATATTCCCCCGCGTCCCTGGCCGCTCTTACAAGGCCGTCAATGAGATTTCGCATCTCCTGCCTCTTAAGCTTCCTGCGCCCTGTCACCTGGCTTAAGGCAATCTTAGATGAAATATCATAATATGCCAGGAGTTCCCCGTCCTTCATACGTTTTGACGTGGCAAGCACATGGCTGATCCGGTTGGAAGCCAGCATCTCCAGCCGGTAGCGTATCACCTCCTCCTCATTGGGAAATCCGGCTGTAAGATAGCTCACATTTCCCCTGTTCTCATAAGAAATCCGTACATGCCCGTTCATACCTTTCCTCCGTTTATGTAATATTTATTTCCAGGCGGCAGCCGTTTCGGCCGTTTTGCGGCTCACAGCTTTGCCAGAGCCGCATACACCACCATCCCCGCCGCCAGAAACGGGACAAAGGGAAATTCCGCTTTTCTCCCTGTCCCCCGAAAAGCCAGCAGCCACAGACTGTAGAAAAAGGACGCAAACAGGCCCAACCCGGCAATTGTCACGGTATAGGCCCACCCCGCTGTGACGGCTGTCACGGCCAGAAGCTTCACATCCCCCCAGCCCATCCGTCCCCCTGAAAGAAAAGCCGCCCCCGCAAGGCAGGCGCTGAAAACCGCTCCTCCTGTAAAGATATGCCGAAGCTCCCATACCGGCATTCCCGTTGCTCCGTATAACATCTGCGAAGACAGCAGGCAGAGCAGGATCTCATCCGGAACCTCCCTTCGTTTCCCGTCCACAACAGCCAGAAGAAGATAGGAGAACACCAGATCCGCATACCGCAGCGCATAAATGGACATCCCCAGGCTCCCGGCTGCAATCCCCGCCGCCGCCCCGGCCAGAAGCGCCGCATAAAACCGCCTTTCCAGAAACAGCGGCAAAAACGATGTCGTTTTCCCTGAAAACGCCTTTCCCGCCAGCCATATCCGCATCGCCGCCAGGCTCCCGCAGACCGCAAACACAGCCCATTTCCATGCATCCATATCTGAATTTTAAGCCTTTCTCAGAAAACCCGTCACAGAGCCGGTTTGCACGCGATTTCCAGCCGCTGCCCCGGCTCCACACAGACCGTACGCGTCATTCCAGCTCCTTTACCACAATTGAAATTTCCGGATAATCCCGCTTCACCTTTTGCACCGCCTTGTCAAAGGCGCTCCGGTCAATGTTCCGGTCCTTCGTGGAGGACGGGATATAAAGGATCAGCTCCATACTCCGGATATCATCCTTTCTAAGCGTGACGCCGCCGTACGTGTGATCCCGGTAATTGATCATATCATTGCATTTTTTGCGGATCGTCCCTGCGATCCCGTTTTCATCCCTGTAGCTGTCCTCCCGCAGATCCACTGACCGCTCCGCTGTGGCCTTGCCGCTGCCCTCGTCAAAGGCGGAAAATGTCTTAAAGCCTTTGGGAAGGTTCCGCACCTGCTCCATGTCCTGAATCGCCTCCCCCCGCTTTAAATCATTCTCCATGTCCCAGACGCTCTGCTCCTTTTTCTGCCCCGTATGGGAGGAAAAGGCGTTTTTCCCGCCCATCCCCCGCACGCAGGCCCGGCTCATCACATGCATGGACGGGAGGAGATCAATGGGCATAATAGGATCTATCGTGTAGCACACCACCAGATCAATGGTCGTTCCATCCTCAAAAAAGCTGGAGCTCGACAGATCAAGGCCGTCCAGGCCCCCCACGATCCGCAGCGCCTTTAGCCTCTCATCCGCAGAGCCCGCCGCAGCGTCAACGGCAATATAGCCTGCCATCATCGGCTTTGCCAGAAGCTCAAACGCCTTCTGGTTCAGCTCCCCGGATGCTTTACCCACAAGGGCTGCGCCCATATTTTTAAGGATCTCAGCCGGGCTTTTCGTCACCTCGCCTAGCTGCGCGCCGATGTTAAGGCTGCCTCCCTGCAGCGTCTCATACATGGAAATAACATTTCCCGCATCCTTATTAAACTGCTCCGTGCGCCCTGCTGTCGCGCTCTGTATCTCATCCCCGATGTCCTTAAGGCCCGATACCTGATAGAGATAGGTATACATCGAGAGCTCCTTCGCCGTCTGCGCTGCCGCATGCTGCACCAGCCCCCAGGCGTACACGATCCGGATCATGTAGAGGATGCTGACAATGATCATGAGGAAGATCGAATAGGAAATACTAGCCTCGATGCTGAGGACGCCTCCTTGAAAGGCGCGATGCTTCGCTGGTCTGGCATTTGTTTTCATCGTTTCTCTGTACGCTCCTTTTTGTGCGGCGGTGAATTCTGTACTGGTATCCGTCCGGCTGCGGACGGCAGATTCTTTTACGATTTTTAATAACTCTGGTAAATCGTATGTTCAAATCTCATCCGCCCGGTCAGACCGTTTTTCCCGTATTCCGTCCCAAACGGCCCGACTCCGCCAAACAGATAGCGGATCGACAGGCTCGTTCCTGCCCTCAGGCAGGTAAATGCCTCTGACATCCTGAAATCAGCCTGGCTCTGGCGCATGTTCATCTCGATCAGATCCGCGGCGCGCATAACGCGTTTGGCATTTCCCTTAATGATCAAAAGAATCAGCAGGTAGTCCTCATAGGTGACAAAGATTCCCTCATCCGGATCGCCATAATTTTCAACCGCTCCATTTTCATCCAGGAACAGCTTAAAATCAGCCAGAAGCAGATTTTCTTTTGTCTTAAACAGCGGAATCCGGTACCCTTCCTGAACCAGATAGTGCATGTCCATATAAGTCTCCGCCACGGCCCAGGCTGTCAAAAAAATCCAGAACCACACCGGCGAAGGGACAACGACGCTTGCAACAGCGGCCGCCCTGGAGGCTGTTTTGCAGATGCCTTTTATTGTTTTGTTCTGATAAAGGGCAATCATGTTGTTGGCCAGGCGCTCTGCCAGGATGGTCGCATACACCGCATCCTCGTTTCCCTGATCCGACTGAAGCCCATATACCAGATACTCGATTTCTCCCCGCAGAACCGTTTTCCGATCCTTCTTGGGCTGGAAACGGATATCCGTTTCTCCTCCCTCGCGTATACGCCATTTCGGCATATACACGCCAGCCTCGCCGTCGGAGGACGTAAACTTCGGATCGCCGGTCAGGCGCGTTTTAAAGGTCCCGAACATGTAAGACAGAATCAGCGCGTCGTCCCTCGCCATTTCTCCCAGATCCAGAAGGAAGCTGGAGGAAGCGCCCTTTATGGCTGATTTCGATGCATCCAGGTTTTTTCCGCTATAATACGTCCCGCCGTCTGGCAGCGCCTCATCCTCCTTTGCCTGGACATCTCCTCCCACAAGACCGCCGTACGAAGCCGATTCTGCGGCCGCGTCAAATGTTTTTGACGGGCGCGACTGATAGATATCATCCGGGACTGTCCCGCGGCTCACACTTTCGTTTGATGTCTGCCCGGACTCATCCGCCTTTTCGTTTTTTTCTGCCCTGCCCTGGAGCTTATTGCCGTTCTTCTCTGCCTCTTCCCCCTCGCTCTTCCCCAAAAACGGGACTCTCAGGTTCCGAAAATAGCTGTCTTCGTCTTCCAGCGCGTCCGCAGAATCAGGCGGGAAAGCATTCCGCATATATTGAAGGCGTCTGACACATTCCCACTGGTATCTCCCGGATCCGCTCCGGTACAGCACATCATGTGCGTCCGGGGTACGGGCCGATGAATGAAGGAAATAGTAGAAATATTCGATCTCTTCCTCCTCTTCCTCCCCGCCGCCCTCCTCTTCCCCGTCTTCGTCCTCTTCCATGTCTTCCTGCTCCTCCAGTTCCTTCTGGTAAGCCTCGATGGCCTCTGTTATATTGCGCAGCAAGCGTTCCATATCGGCTTTCAGGCTTTGGTCCCCTTTAAGCTGGTTTAAAACCGGATCCTCCTTCACCGTATTCACTTTTTCTAAATACTCTGACCTGTACTTCTCAATTTCCTCCTCTGCATCCTTCACAAGCTCCCGTACCGTTTCATTTCCCTCTCCCCTGTGCTCCCGCGCGAATTCTTCCAGCCGTCCTATCGTCCCTTCCGTTTCCCTCCCTGCCGTCTCCGCCTGAGCCGCCGTTGTTTCTGCCTGCCTCACCGCATCACCAAGCGCAGCCGCGAAATCCTGCTTTACACGCTCCAGCCGCCCCGCCTGGTTTTGCTCTTCGCCGGTCATTGTTTCATCCGATCCGGCCGCCTCAATCTGAAGCTCCTTCATACGCGCTTCAAAGCATTGAAACACTTCTTTGCACAGGGAAGTTACCTTAACCATCCGGGCATGGAGCGCGTCGAGCTCCTTATTGAGCGCATCGATTTCCGTTTCCGCCTTATCCTGCTCGTCCACCTCCATCCGCTTCTCCATAACCTCCGAAGCCCTGGCGTTTTCCTCTGCCTGCTTTTTCATCTGACTGAACTTTGAAATCAATTCCATGCGATCCGCCGCGATATAGACGCCTCGGTATTTGGCATATTCCACCATCTGATTTTCCAGAACCGCCGTATTCGCAAGGCTGTACATCGGCGTCACCGCCGCCTCGTCCACCCGGAAATCATACAGGTTTAAAAAATCCTGCCCCTTATAGGGATTTCCAAGCCCTGCCTGGCTTTTCAGAATCTCCCAGATCCGATCCGCATAGTCCGCATCATCCGTGATCCCCGAAGCCATCAGCGTTGCCGACAGGCTTTCTTTGTAAATTGCCTCTGCCTCGTCCTTGTCCGCCATCGCAAAAAGGCCATATGCTTCCTTGAGATCCACATGATAGGCGGCCAGCGCGCTCGCGGCCGCCAGATCCGCCGCCTCCTGCGTCATCGCCCGCGCGCTCTGCATCCGCGCCCCGTCGATCAAAACAGCGCTTAAAAGCATGGTCGGAATCAGAATAATGACCAGAAAAATTGAAACTGCGCCTTTGACGCGCCGGTTTTTGAAGAATTTCATTGCCTGTCTCCCCATTATGTATGGTTATATTTCCATGCTCTGTATCTTCAGGGCGGATAGAAAGCGTCGTAAGAAGCCCATCGTCATCCGTACATCCATAAATGATTTTACACGTGCAAAGGCAGACCTGTTACCGTTCACACCCCCGCCGGGCTGTACCCAGTCACACGCTCCGCGATGCACACAAACCGCATAAAACGCGGTTTAGCGCCGTTTCTCCCGGGTTTTCTGTGACTTTCGCTGCGCTACACTCACAAAAAACGCCTCGCATGGACTGGCGTGTGAACCGTAACGCAGACCTTCCCTATTTCAACCATCCAAGCACCTTATCGATTGCGCCCCGGATTGCATGATATCCTTTTTCCACCTTATCAAAAATCCCAACTGCCTTAGAAACATCGATCGCCAGATCCACATTCCTGACAAAATCCGGAGAATCCACCACTGCTGACACGGCCGTCGTATCCACAGACAGAAACTTCCTCCCGCCAAGCATCTCAGACATTCCATCCACAGGCGTCTTATAATCACTCCTGATATTCACCCGGATCTTCTTAGAAAGCACATAGTCATCCACTGTGACATAATTTCCGCTGTTCTTCACATCGCCGGAAACCACATCATAACGCCCCAGCCGTCCCGCGACATACCCATTCACAAGGGATCGATACTCCTCCTTCTTTCCGCCGTCCACAAACGGCAGGTTCCTGTACGGATCCCTCACCTTAAAATCCTCCAGCGTCTTCACCCCGGAAGCCATATCCGACACCCGGGAAGCATACACCACAGACCCCCTCTCCGAAGCCTGAACCGCCAGACTCTGCAGATTCACCTCCTGATAGAGCACCATGCCCATGAATAATATCAGCAGAAGGGAGAAGAAGACAGCAGGAAAAATAATGGCAATCTCTATAGTCAGATAGCCTTTTTTGTTATGTCTCATTATAAGAAATAATTCTTTCATCATCTAAATATTTCCTTATCACCGCCGCTACAACAAAGCATGCGGATGGCAGGAATAATGTTCTAAACTCACTCCAGCCGATGTCGTCTCATTTATGAATCACTTACATTTATCTTACCTTCCGTATCTTCAAATACTTTTTCCATAATGCCTTTTCCATAACTCATCACCTGTTTTCTGAACAGCAATGCTACGCTTACCAATGCTGCAATAATCATAACAATCTCCACTGTCCCCATCCCATCCTCTTCTTCATAAAATCTCTTCCACAAATCCATCGCTTTTCCCTCCATTTTTTCTGATGCATCATTTACATCATCCATTTCACATCACCGGTTGCTTTTTCTATTTAATAAATGAATGATCCACATTGCTGCAGAGTCTAACTAATGCTCATGGCATCTGAAATCTTCCAACCACAATACAGAAATAATACATTCACTATACGAAAATTATATTTCATAATCAGCATTATACATTTCTATCTTATTCTCCCCTCTCCCTCAACCCTCAGCCGATCCCAATGGATCCGCGTCCCTCCCACGAACATCCCAAACCGCCCCAAAACCCTTTTCCGGGTTTTTCATCCACACCATCACATCCCCCCCGTCATCCCCAGCACCGCCGGTGTAGCCACAATCAATACAATCCCCAAAAACATAATCATCAGCGGAATCAGCAGCTTACTATTCGCCTGCTCTCCCAACTGCCTCGCCGCATTCTTCCTCATCTCCCAGCACTCATTCCCCTGCGCCCGAAGCACAGGCGTCACCTCCGCGCCCCCGCGCCGCAGATTCATCACAATCACAGACACGAACTTCGTAACCTCCTTTACATGGCACCGTCTCGCAAACTCCTCATACGCAGCCGTCTCCGCCTTCCCGGCCCGGATCTCAGCCACTGCATACCGCATTTCCTCATACAGCACATGCTCCCTCTTATTTTCACTGATAATCTTCTCCCACGCCCTGGAAATCGTCATTCCCGCATTCACCAGCAGCGTCAGCTTATTGATAAATTCCGGAAATTCCATCTGGATCGCCAGCCGCCTCTTTTCAATCTCCCCGTCCAGGCTCCTGTCAACCAGAAACGGGACGCCAATCATGGATGCCGCGGCTGCCGCATCGAGCAGCATACCGTTCGATCCATCGCCCTGCATCGTAAAAATAAGCCCCATCATTGCCGCCCCCGCGCTCGCGGCAAGCGCCGCGGCTATCCGGTATCCGCTGTGGATATAAGCATAAAAAGGGGCGTCCTTCCTCCCGCGAAGCTCCAGGATCTTCTGATACACCTGGTTCTTATACTTGGCCTGCGAGGCACGCGCTGCAACGGGCAGCAGCTTTTCCCACAGCGGCATTTCCTGGTACCACAGACCCAGAGGAATCAGATCCTTCAGCCCGTACTCCTCCTTGTCCACGTATTCCATATATTCATCATACCGGTTCTTTGATTTGAAATAACAAAGCAGAAAATTCCCCGCAAACAATACGAAACAGATGATGGAAATCACTTTCTGTATCATCGCATCTGGCCTCCTCCCTGACAACCGTCCATACGCCCTGAACGGTTCTGTATCAGCGTATCATCCCGGCAAAACCTCTTTTGGCTGCGTGTCCCTACACGCTGATCTTCATAATCTTTGAGCCCACTACATAAGCAGCCCCGAAAAACAGGATTGCCACGGTCATGGCCAGACGGCCGGCCCACTCAGTAAACACCGGGGCCATATAGTCCCCTGACGTTGCAGTCAGAAACACCACCATTACCACCGGCAGGACCATCAGGATCTGAAATTCAAATTTCTTGCCGGAAATCATCGTCTCGATCTCCTGCTTGGTCTCAATCTTTTCTCCAATCGCGCCGGAGGTGGAGCGCATGGTTTCTATCAGATCCCCGCCCGTCCGCTTGCAGGTGACAAATACATCCACAAAATTGTCGATATCCTCGATATGGGCCCGTTCGGCAAACTGGCCGAACATCTCCTCCACAGTCCGGTTCATACCCAGTCCCCGCAGGATATACTCCAGCTCCACAATGATATCCGTCTCCGGATCCGGGTAAATCACCGCCAGATCCTTCAGCGAATCCGCAAGGCCTGTTTCTACAGACTTCCCCACAGATAAGGCGGAGGAAAGAGCGTACAGCATATCCTTGAACTGCAGTGTCAGCAGCCGTTTGCGCCTGTCAATGATCTGCTTTGTCCGTATGTCCGGAAAACGAAATCCAAACAGAGACAGCAGCCCGCACATAATCAGGCTGTGATAGAACACATATCCCACCGCTGCAAGCACGGCCATGGCAAATACAATCGTAAGCGCCCGTTCCCGTTTACCCATCACATATTGATCATAATCCGTGAGTCCGTCCTCTCTGGGCACAGCCGCCGCTGTCTTCCTTTTTCCAAACATACACATCCCTCCCTCTCTCTCCCTGAGCGTGTCTGAACATTCATTTCCGCGCTCTACACCTGATCCGACAGTCCCGCCATCCGGAATTTAAAGGTATTCACCATCGGCCGGTCTGTACGCACCAGATTTCCGATGATCCGTTTATCCGCGTCCTCCCCCTGCTCTACAAAGCGGTACAGGGGATTCAGCTTGATCTCCCCGTTTTCATATCCTGTAACCTCTGTGATCTCAAATGTACGCCTCGACTTGTCGCGCAGCCTCGTGAGCTGGATAATAATATCCACCGCCGATGCGATCTGCTGGCGGATGGCCTCAATGGGGATACTGTTTCCGGACAGCACCATGGTTTCCAGGCGGCTCAGCATATCCTTCGTGGAATTCGAGTGTCCGGTCGAGAGCGAACCGTCATGGCCTGTATTCATAGCCTGAAGCATATCGAGCGCCTCTGCACCTCTGACCTCTCCCACCACGATCCGCTCCGGCCGCATGCGCAGGGATGATTTAATCAGATCCCGGATCGTCACCTCACCTTTTCCTTCCATGTTGGCATTGCGCGTCTCTAAGCGGACGAGATTCGCAACCCCCTTAATCTGGAGCTCCGCCGAATCCTCGATCGTAATCACACGCTCATCCCTGGGGATGAAATTAGAAAGCGCATTCAAAAATGTCGTCTTTCCGGAGCCCGTGCCGCCGCTGATGAAAATATTGTACTTTGCCCGCACCATCCGCTCCAGGACCTCTGCCGCCTCCGGTGTCAGGGAACCGTAACGGATCAGACGCTCCATAGTCATGGGATCCTCAGGGAATTTCCGGATCGTCACGGTCGGCCCGTCCAGGGCAATCGGCGGAAGCACCACATTCACGCGGGAGCCGTCCAAAAGCCTTGCATCCACAATCGGATTCGCCTCATTCACGGTCCGGTTCACCTTGGAAACAATATTTAAAATGACATTTTCCAGCTTTTCATTCGTCTCAAAGCTCACATCTTTTTGATAAAGCCGGCCATCCTGCTCCACAAACACATGATGCGGCCCGTTGATCATAATCTCCGTAATACTCGGATCATCCACCAGAGGCTGCAGCACATCCAGGCCGCGCATAGAATTGTACACGCTCTCAATCACCAGTTTTTTCTCCGAAAGCGTCATCCTCTGCCCGCCTGATTCATTCTGCACGATCTGGAAAATCGTCTCACGGATCTCATCATCCGAAACATTTCTCGTCAAATCCAGCCGTCCGGCCACATCCTTTTGTACCTGGCGGATATAATCCTGCAGATCACGTTTCATCTCTCCATCTCCTGTTTTACCGCTCTGATTTCGGCTGTGCCTGCCCAGCTATAACTGGCGCGGCCGGGGGATATGAGGCAGACGTTTGTCGCGCCTGTGTGCCGAACCATACCCCTCAACGGCCCACACTCTCTGCTGCAAACGTTCAGCATCAAATTTATTATAACATTTTTTTGATAATTGTCAATTATAATTAATCTGTAATGATATATACAAATTTACATCATAATAACCGTTCCTGGCATTGCCCCTTGCGCATACAGAGCTTTACCGTGTATCCTGTACAATTCCATTCTTCATTTGTCCTTTCCCGGACCGTGTCAGAGCAAAATAAAAAGCCGCAGATGCTACTCTACGGCTAATCTTTTCTAAACGAAGATAAATATCGATCTGCAGGCTCCCGTCTCACAGGCGCACAGCGCCCCCGCGGCAGCGGATACATGCGCATCCGCCCCGCCGCGGGAAAACCATGAACGATCGCCTCTTACACCGGATATGCCTTATTCTGCCGATCCGCCTTGCCTAAGTCGATCCCCGTCCTCTGCGCCTGGCGGTACTCGAAGAATTCCTTTGCCACCTGCGGGAACAGGGCATAGGACAGCACATCCTCATCCTGCAGCTTCCACTGGGACATCTCTGCCTCCAGCTTCTGAAGCTGCGGCTCGATCAGATCTGCCGGACGGCAGGTGATCGGCGTCGCGTTCCCGATCGCCTTTTTCTGCACCTCCGGATCAAAGGGCTTAACAGTCTGGCCGAATTCGCCCATCAGGAGCTTTTTGGACTCCTTTGTAAACATCTTATACCGCTGTCCCATGAGAACGTTCAGCACGGCCTGCGTGCCCACGATCTGGGAAGACGGAGTAACCAGCGGCGGCTCGCCGAAATCCTTGCGGACTCTCGGGATCTCGCGCAGCACGTCATAATACTTATCCTCTGCATGCGCCTCCTTGAGCTGGGAAACCAGGTTGGAGAGCATGCCGCCCGGCACCTGGTAGCGCAGCGTGTTGATGTCCACGCCCAGCACCTTGGTATTCATGAGGCCGCTCTTTAACGCCTCCTCGCGCATGGGACGGAAATAGTCGGCAACCTCAGCCAGGACATCCTTATTAAGACCTGTGTCAAACGGCGTCCCGCTGAAGGTCTCTGCCATCACCTCTGTCGCCGGCTGGCTGGTGCCCAGGGCGAAGGGGGACATGGCAGTGTCAATGATATCACAGCCTGCCTCTACCGCCTTCAAATATGTCATGGAGCCCACGCCGGAGGTATAGTGTGTATGGATGTCAATCGGAAGCTTCACGGAAGCCTTCAGCGCCTCCACCAGCTCCTGCGCGTGATACGGAGTCAGAAGTCCCGCCATGTCCTTGATACACAGGGAATCCGCGCCCATCTCCTCGATCTTTTTCGCAATATCCTTCCAGTAATCCAGCGTATACGCATCGCCCAGCGTATAGCTCAGCGCCACCTGTGCATGGCCCTTCTCCCTGTTCGCCGCCTTCACCGCAGTCTGTAAATTGCGGATATCGTTCAGGCAGTCGAAAATACGGATAATGTCAATGCCGTTCGCAATGGATTTCTGTACGAAATACTCCACCACATCGTCTGCATAGTGATTGTAGCCCAGAATGTTCTGGCCGCGGAACAGCATCTGCAGCTTTGTATTCTTAAAGCCGGCTCTCAGCTTCCTCAGCCTCTCCCAGGGATCTTCCTTTAAGAAACGCAGGGACGCGTCAAACGTGGCGCCGCCCCAGCACTCCACCGCATAGTATCCGGCCTTATCCATCTTGTCAATGATCGGAAGCATCTGATCCGTTGTCATCCTTGTTGCGATTAAGGACTGATGGGCATCGCGCAGGACGGTTTCCACAATCTTAACCGGCTTTTTCTCTATATTTGCCATTCTAACATAACCTCCTGATATTATAAATTGGAGCTGTCGGCCGCGCCCTCATGGAGCGCAGCCAGTAACAAACCGAACGCCTGCCAGAGGCGGCAGGGCTTTCGCCTATTTTAGTTACGGTTCACACCCCCGCCGGGCTGTGCCCGGTAACACGCTCCGCGATGCACACAAACCGCATAAAACGCGGTTTGGCGCTGTTTCTCTCGGGTTTTCTGTGACTTTCGCTGCGCTGCACTCACAAAAAACGCCTCGCATGGACTGGCGTGTGAACAGTAACCTATTTTACGCCGAAAATCGCCATGAAGGTACCGGCCGCCACGGCCGTGCCGATCACGCCGGCCACGTTCGGGCCCATGGCATGCATCAGCAGGAAGTTGGTCGGATCCGCCTGCGCTCCCACTTTCTGGGACACGCGGGCCGCCATGGGAACCGCCGACACACCGGCAGAGCCGATGAGCGGGTTCACCTTGCCATGGGTCGCCACACACATGATCTTTCCAAAGATAACACCCATCGCTGTTCCAAGGCCAAATGCAACCAGACCCAGAATAACGATCTTGATGGTATCCCAGTTTAAGAAGGCCTCTGCGCTGGTCGTCGCGCCCACAGACGTACCCAGCAGGATCACGACGATGTACATCAGAGCGTTGGATGCTGTTTCTGTAAGCTGCTTCACCACACCCGACTCACGGAACAGGTTGCCCAGCATCAGCATACCCACAAGCGGAGCCGTCGTCGGAAGAATCAGGCAGACAACGATGGTAACAATAATGGGGAACAGAATCTTCTCCAGCTTGGATACCGGGCGGAGCTGCTCCATCTTAATCTTGCGCTCCTCCTCTGTGGTAAGGAGCTTCATAATCGGCGGCTGGATAATCGGAACCAGCGCCATGTAGGAGTATGCAGCCACTGCAATCGGTCCCATCAGGGTCGTCTGTCCCAGCTTTCCGGCCAGGAAAATAGAGGTCGGGCCGTCCGCGCCGCCGATAATGGAGATCGCGGCAGCCGCCTTATCATTAAAGCCCATAAAAATCGCAAAGAAGTACGCGCCGTAAATGCCGAACTGAGCCGCCGCGCCGAGCAGGAAGCTTTTGGGGTTCGCGATCAGAGGACCAAAGTCCGTCATCGCGCCCACGCCCATAAAGATCAGGGACGGCAAAATACTCCACTCATCCATCAGGTAAAAATAATGCAGCAGACCGCCAACGCCGTTGGACGAGTCCTCAATCGACCTCATGATATCCGGATAGATATTCACAAGCAGCATACCAAACGCGATCGGAACCAGCAGAAGCGGCTCAAATTCCTTGTGGATCGCAAGATACAAAAAGATCAGAGCTACAAATATCATCGCCAGGTTGCCGAATGTCAGATTTAAAAATGCTGTCTGCTGAAGAAGATTGGCTAAGGTTGTCGTTATATATTCCATATTAATCCCTCCAAACGGAATCCTTTATCCCGTATTCAGCCAGTTTAATTAGTTTAATGTCGCGAGCGTTGCGCCTGGCTCTACCATGTCGCCTACTGCTACATTAATACTGGCAATGGTTCCGTCCTGAGGCGCCACAATCTCATTCTCCATCTTCATGGCCTCCAGAATCAGGATCACCTGGCCGCGTTTTACAGCCGCGCCTGCCTGAAGCTTCACGCCCAGGATCTTGCCCGGCATGGGAGCTGTAACCGGTACAGAGCCGGCTGCAGAGGCTGCGGGAGCAGGAGCCGGCGCGGGGGCTGCGGGCGCGGGAGCCGGGGCCGGCGCGGGAGCTGCCGGGGCCGGGGCCGGCATGGGAGCCGGAGCCGCCGCTCTGGGAGCCGGGGCCGCAGATGCAGCGCCAGTAAAGCCTTCCTCAACCGTTACTTCATATGCTGTGCCATTTACAGTAATTGTATAATTCTTCATCTGATTTTCCTCCTGAACTTAATTAAGCATTTTTCCATTTTGAACCAGGCCTGCGCCTGATAGAACGAACAACGAGCCCCTCTGCGGGAACGCTTGCAGCCGCTGCAATCGCGGCCGTGATGACTGCCACCAGCTCTGTATCAGCCGCCAGATTCTCTTCGCCGGGAAGAGGGATATCCCAGACCGGCTCAGCCGATGCCAGCGTATCAGCCGGTTCCGGCTCGCTTACCGCCGCAGCGGGAGCAGATACCGGCGCGGGAGCAGGAACATTCGCCTGCTTCTTTGCAGCCATGGACGCTTCCAGTTTATTAATATTTTTAAAGCTGCCGATGATCAGGCTGATAAAGATCAGCACCAGGAACACGGTTCCCATACCCATCAGGGTATTCATACCAGCCTTTGCCAGCTTCTCCCCTGTCGTATAGTACGGAACAAATAACAGATCCGTTGGAACCAGTATCGGGCCGGAAACCAGACTGTTCCCCACCGGCTGCTCTTCCGCCGTCAGGGTAAAGGTCAGAGGACGCTTCTCAAACTGAGCTTCCATGGTCACTTCAAAGCTGTGCTTATCCAGACGTGTTACCACTGCGCCCGCGGTGTCAATCGATACAAGCCCTCCCAGCTCTGTCATGGAAGTCTGCCATGCGGTAAGGGCTGTCTCCATCACCGTATTCTTCCGCCACTGCGCGTCCTCCAGCTCACTCTGCAGCCTTTTAGCATCAAAAGCGGCAAACTCCCTCAAATACTCCTCCGCGCCGCTTATCATCGTCTCTTTCGTCTGCTGCGGAACCGGCTCCGGATTGCCTGAATCCGCGCTGCAGGCGGAAAGAGTCAGGAAGCATACTGCCATACACAATACAAGCAATGCCTTTTTCATGTTCTGTTTCATATATGCGTCACCTCATCTATTAGACCGTACCATGCTTTTTAGACGGACGTCCCTCTCTCTTTGTGAACAGCATCTCAAACGCCGCGATCACGCGCTTCCTCGTCTCCGCTGCCTTGATGATATCATCCACATAGCCTCTCTTTGCAGCCGCCTCGGCGGACGACTGGAGCTTTTCATATTCCGCCGCCTTTTCCGCGATCAGGGCGCCTGCATTCTCCGACGCGCTTATCTCGTCCGCATACATGATCTTCACCGCGCTCTGGGCGTCCATCATGCCGATCTTTGCCTGCGGCCATGCATATACCATATCCGCGCCGACAGACTTGCTGTTCATGGTCACATACGCGCTGCCGAATGCCTCGCCGATCACCACTGTCACCTTCGGCACACCCGCGTTCGCAAACGCATACGTAAGCCGGCCGGCCGCCTTGGCAATCTTCTTCTCCGTGCAGGCAGACTTCTTATAGCCCTTTACATTCACAAGCGTCAGGAGCGGGATATTGAAGGCATCGCAGAAGTTTACAAAATCCGCCGCCTTCTCACAGCCTCTTGCGCTCAAAGCCGCCTCCAGCTCCGTTGTCTCTTCCTCTCCTCCGGACACCTGTGTGCGGTTGGCCACGCAGCCCACCGTCGTCCCGTTTAAGCGGATAAACCCGATCACCATGGACGGATCATACTCCTTCTTGAACTCCATGAAGAAGGAATTGTCAGAGATCTCCGCCAGAGCCCTGGCCGTATCCCCGGCCAGCCCCTCAAGGCCCTCTGAAACACGGTTCAAGTCATCCATGCACTCGCCGTACGACATATCGTCCTCGTTGTTGGCCGGGAGAATGGAAACCAGCGCCCGGATCTGAGCCAGAAGCTCCTCCTCGGTTCCCGACGCGTCCACCAGGCCGGCTTCCCCGCTCTGGAATGCCGCGGCCGCCGTATCGCACTTCGACTCGTCATTGCCGGCCAGCGCGTTCGGCGCGTTTACAAACAGCTTCGCATCCTGTTCCATAAATACGAAATCCGCAATTGCTGAGGAAACGGCCATACCGCCGCCGCAGCCGCCGAAAATCCCGCAGATCTGCGGAATCACACCAGATGCCAGCGTCTGATTCAGATACATCTGGCCAAACGCGTCCAGAGCGTCCGTCGCCTCCTGCAGACGAAGCCCGGAACAGTCGAGAAGGCCGATTACCGGCGCGCCCATCTTCATGGCCATCCTGTAAATGTTGGAAATCTTCTTTGCATGCATCTCGCCCATGGAACCGCCCATAACCGACGCATCCTGGCTGTACACATACACAAGGCTGCCTTCAATGGTGCCGTAGCCGGTCACAACACCATCAGCCGCAGTCTCCTGTGCCGTCATGTTAAAGCTGGTGCTTCTCGCAGTAATGTAAGAACCCACTTCAACAAAACTGTTCTCATCGAGCAGAGCGTGAATTCTCTTGCAGGATGATGTCTGTGCTGAATTACTCATTTTGCTGTCCTCCATCTGAAATTATTCGACAACTGCCACTACTGTAAAAATATAGCCGCCGCGGCCTGCTCATGCGGCGAAGCTGCGACATATATCTCCAGTAAGTCCAAATTTTGCCTAGTGTAATTGTATAATGGCTTTTCCGAAAATGCAAGCCCTTTTCAGATAAATAAACGTCTTCTTTTCAGATAAACAAACCTGTTCTTTTCAGATAAACCAGTTATTATACAGCGTATTATGCCTGCTTTTATCTAATACTATGAGAGAAGTTAAAGTATCGCAAAAAATGACAGGAAAAGCGCATGCATTCTTCCTGAAAAACAAAAAAGGAGGTCGTTTATGAGCCCTGTGAGAAACGAAATCAAGCCGCCGCCCGGAGGCTGCGCCCTGACGCTGGCAATGGCATCCGTCCCGCCGCAGCCGTATGTAACGCCGTACGAGCCCGATGAGGCCTTAAAAAGGGGAACCATATTTGAAAATCTCTGTTTTCCATTTCACATAGGAGGCGACGCGACATGAAGGATCGCACATCACTTTTAAAAGAAATCGACGAGATCAGCTTTACGCTCAATGATCTGACCCTGTACCTGGACACCCACCCCGACTGTCCGGAGGCTGTCTCCTACTTCAATGCCATGGCCCCGCGGCGCGCGGCGCTTTTAAAGGAGTATGCCGAAGCCTTCGGCCCCCTGACCGTTGACTGTATCCAGCAAAATGGCGGGCTCACGGACCATTTCACCTGGACGGACGGCCCGGCCCCATGGGAAGGAGGGATCCTGTAATGTGGAACTATGAGAAACGCCTGCAGTTTCCGGTGCAGATAAAGACATGCTGCCCGAAAACCGCTTCGCTCATCATCAGCCAGTTCGGAGGGCCGGACGGAGAGCTCTCCGCCTCCATGCGCTACCTCTCCCAGCGCTACTCCATGCCGTGCCGGAAAACCGGCGGCCTGCTGACCGATATCGGGACCGAGGAGCTGGCCCATATGGAAATCATCTGCGCCATGGTCTGTCAGCTAACCAAAAACATGACCGCAGAGGACGCCCGCGCCGCCGGCTTTGACGCCTACTATGTGGATCACACCAGCGCCCTCTGGCCCGCCGCGGCTGCAGGCATTCCCTTTAACGCCTGCGAATTCCAGAGCAAGGGCGACGCCATCGCCGATCTCACCGAGGATCTGGCTGCAGAGCAGAAGGCCCGCGTCACCTACGAAAACCTCCTGCGCATCATCACAGATCCGGACGTGCGCGCCCCTCTCACCTTTCTGCGCGCCAGGGAGCTCGTACACTTCCAGCGCTTCGGAGAGGCCCTGGAACGCATAAAAACCGATCTGGATTCCAGAAATTTCTATTATTTTAATTCAGAATTTGACAGGGATCTGAAAAAAACGTAACGTCAGATTCCTGTCCCTCATCCAAAACAGACGCAGGCGGTAAAACACGTCCTGCGTCTGTCCATATGAAGCGATATCAAATCTGCCCCCGAATTACGAAGCGCCTAATCCTGCGGAAGCCGGAACTGCCCGACCAGATTTTTGAGCATATGCGCCTGGGAGGCCAGCTCCTCGCTGGCCGCGGCAGACTGCTCGCTGGTCGCGGAATTCGTCTGCACCACGCTCGATATCTGATCCAGGCCCTTTGTCACCTCCGAGATCGCCCTGGTCTGGCGATCCACGGCCTCAGCCACCTTCCCCATATCGCCAACCGCCAAAACGGCCAGCTCTGTCGTCCTATGGAGAGAATCTGTGACGTCAGACACGATCCGGCTGCCCTTTTCAACCGCCTTGATCGAGCCCTCAATCAGCTCCTTGGTCGCCTTCGCCGCGCCGTCCGACTTGGCCGCCAGATTGCGCACCTCGTCAGCCACAACCGCAAAACCCTTTCCGGCGCTGCCGGCCCGGGCCGCCTCCACCGCAGCGTTCAGCGCCAGAATATTGGTCTGAAACGCGATGTCCTCAATGGCGGAAATGATCTGTCCGATCCGCCGGGAGGATTCCGTGATCTCCTGCATCGCATCCCGCATCTGAGCCATCTGTTCATTGCTGCGGTTTACCTGCCCGCCGGCCTGCTCCGCGTGATCCCTCGACTCCTGCGTGATGGAGGCCGTCTGCCTGGAATCATCTGCAATCTGGATCACATTTGCGGTCAGCGTCTCCACGGAACCGGCCTGCTCCGTCGCGCCCTGCGCCAGAGCCTGCGCGCCGTCCGACACCTGCGAGGCCCCGGAGGCGATCTGTTCCGCACTCATATGGATCTGGCGGAGCGCGCTGCTTAAACGCTCCTTAATCCGGCACATGGATGCCAGGAGCGGCTGGAAATTCCCCACATAGAGCCCGCTCGCCTGTGACTCCACCACAAAGTTGCCGTTTCCCATGTTGTCCAGGAGATAGTCAATATCCTTTAGAATCGTGTTCAGCGCATTCACAATCACGCCCGTGGACACAACCAGATCGCCCACCTCGTCCTTTCGTGTAAACGACGGCACCGGCGTCTCCAGATCACCCTTGGACAGCCGGCGCAGCCGGTCTGCGCACGCCCTGACAGGCGTTCCGATGCCCACCGCCAGCCGCGCCGCGATCGCGGATGCGACAGCCGCCGATATCACAAGAAGCACAACCGTGACAATGATACCCATAACTGCCGTGCCGGTGAAATCCGTGATCGGCGCATTGATGGCAATGCTCCAGCCATTCGTGTGCGAAATCGGCGCATAAGCGACAAACTTCGTCACGCCGCCGTATGTATACTGCCCGAATCCCGACGCGCCGGAGATCATCTTCGACTCAATCGCCGCCAGCTCAGCCAGGGAAGCGTCTGTCTTCGCCTCCTCGATCGTATTCTCCTGATTGCGGACATTATCCAGGTTCCTGTGCGCTATCGTCGTTCCCTTGGCATCCACCATATAGGCCGATCCGCCCTTGCTGATCTGGAGCGTGCTGATAATATCGTTCAGGAACGTCTCATGCGGCACAAAATAAACCACGCCCGCAATGCTTTTGCCCACCTCTCCATCCTTCCACACAGGGGCTGACACGATAATCGTCACCTTTCCGGTCACTGACGAAATCAGGGGCTCTGACACAAACGTCTCCCCCTTCATAGCCGCCGCAAAATAGGCGCGATCGCTGTAATCCTCACCGTCTATCAGGCTTACCCCGCTGGCGTCGAGCAGATTGTACCTCATAAAGCCGTAGGTGTCCAGCTTCTGCTGCAGCAGGTCCTGCTTTTGCTTAAGCGACAGATCCCGGCTTGACAGGCGGGCAATGCTGCCCGTCTCCCCCGCGATATTCCTGTAAGCCTGCAGCTCATAGGAAACACGGTCCGCAGCGACAAGCGCTGTCTGCTTCATACTGTTCTCCAGCGTAGATTTCGTGCCATTGTAGCTCAATATACACGAAACGCCGCCTACCAGCGCCAGTGAAACCACCACCGTCAGAATCATGGATACCAGTATTTTTGCTTTGATGCTCTTCATTATTTTCCCCCTCCCACAGCCCGCGGCGGCATTCCTTCGCCTTACTGCGGCCTGACAACTGATACTGGCTGATTTGCTTCCATGACGTTATTATAACACATTTCAGGGGAAAATGGGGATTTTTTCCTCCGTTATGAGGAGAGTCAAAAAGGCAGCGTAACATAGGTTCCTACCTTACGCTGCCTTTTATTTGCCATATCTTCTGCACAGCAGACTTCCCTGCCACGCTGTGAATGCTGTCCCTGCCCGGACCTTATCAGTTGCGGCTTCTGTTCAGAAGGCGCAGGATGTAAAGAAACAGATTGATGAAATCCAGGTAAAGCTCCAGCGCGGAGAAGACCGCCGCTTTTTCAAGAAGCTCCGGATTCCCGGAAAAGGTCATGTAGTTTTCGCGGATCTTAGATGTATCATATGCCGTAAAGCCTAAGAAAACGACGATTCCCAGATAGCAGACAGCCGTTTCCATAAAACTCAGATCCATAAACATCGAAACCAGCCAAAAGAGAATCAGGAGGAACAGGCCGCCGACCAAAACAGGACGGATCCCGCTGATATCCAGCTTAAAAATCATGCTGACCGCTGCCATCACTCCGAAGAATACGGCTGTGGCTGCAAATACCAGCACCACGCCCACCACGCCGAAAACCAGGAAATAGGCGGAAAATACCACGCCGTTCAGCGCAGAATAGAACAGGAACATGCCCCTGGCCGCGCCCACGGAGATCTTGTTCGCCCTGGCGGACATCACAACCACGGTCAGGAGCTCCACCCCTGTCAGGATAAACAGCATGTAGGGGATCTGAAACACATAGAAGACCGCCCCTGTCGCATAACCGGCCATCGCGATCCCAAACGTCAGCATCAGCCCCGCAAACATCCACAGATACGTCTTGGCAACATAGGAACCCAGCGTCTGCTGCCCGTACGCCCCAGTCCCATAGGACTGATTCATCGGCTCATAATCCATACTAATCAACCTCTCTTTCTTCAGATTATGTGCAATATTGCTGCAGCCCAGCCGTGAGGCTGAGCGGTAACACTATGTTATGACTTCATTAAACAGATTACCACAATCGTCTGGAAATGTCTATCCTTTTTGCTGAATCTTTTGTTTTGAATCTTTTGTTTTCGAGTGGCAGCGCGGTTACTGTTCACACGCAATGTCAGTTTGTTAAGAGAAATGAACGATCGTGGGGCGTTGTTTGTCGTGAGAGGGCCGCCAGAGTCCGATTCCAACCCCAACGGAACCCCGCAATCGGCCGGGCCTCACCTCTTCCTCCTCTTTCTCCGCCCCCACGGAAGCGTCACCGAAAAGCGTTTCAGGGAACTGAACCAGAAATAGTACACATTAAACAGCGCTGTCGTCGCAGCCCACGACATCGGATAGCTGATGATGATCGTTGACATCGCCGGCTTAAACGGAACCACAATCACCACCCACAGGATCCGCAGCACGCACACGCCCATTGCGGTTATAATCATGGGGATCCAGCAGTCCCCCACGCCGCGCAGCGCGCCGGAATAGATCTCAATACAGACATAGAGGATAAAGGCCGGCGCCAGGAAGTGCAGGATCTCCATCCCCCTTGCAAGCACCGCCGCATCGTTCGTAAACAGCCGGTAGATACCGCCGCCCCAGTTGTAGAGGACAGCGCTTAACCCAATCGTGATCACAGCCGACAGCCCCAGGCATTCCAGCACGCCGCGGCGGACGCGGTCCATTCTCCCCGCGCCGTAGTTCTGGCCCACAAAGGTGGTGATGGAAATACCCAGGGCGCTCAGCACCATCCAGTACACGCTGTCGATCTTGCTGTACGCGCTCCATGCGGCGATCGTATCCGTGCCCAGCGCGTTGACGCTTCTCTGAATAATGATATTGGAGACGGAATACATCACGGACTGCAGCCCGGCCGGAAAGCCGATCTGGACGATACGCCTGACCATAAAGGAATTCAGGCGCACGTTCCTCAGAATCAGCTTGTAGGACTTGTCCGTTCTCATAAGCGCCGCACTCACCAGGACGGCGCTCACGAGCTGCGAACAGACCGTGGCCATAGCCGCGCCGCGCACGCCCATGTTAAGGACCACCACAAAGGCGAGATCGAGCATGATGTTCGTAAAGCAGCTCGCGATCAGGTAGTAGAGCGGCCGCCTGGAATCCCCGATCGCCCGGAGGATTCCGGAACCCATGTTGTAGATGAGGTTTGTGATAACGCCAAAAAAGTATATCTGCATATACGCCATGGAATCCTCCATGATATCCTCCGGATTCCCCATGGCGGTCAGGACGGGACGCGCAAAGATCACCCCGCCCGCGGTCATAATCAGGCCGCAGACGAGGGAAAAGGCCATGGCTGTATGCACGGCCTCGCTGACTCTTTTTTCATTCTGAGCCCCGAAAAACTGGGAAATAATCACAGTAGCGCCGGAGGAAAGCCCCACAAAAAAGCCCACCATCAGATTGATGATCATGGCAGTGCTTCCACCCACGGCCGCCAGGGCCTCCTTGCCCACATAGCGGCCAACGATCACGGCGTCCGCCGTATTGTAAAGCTGCTGAAAAAACGTCCCAAACAGAATGGGAAAGAAAAACAGCAGAAGCTGTTTCCATATCACGCCCTCTGTGATGGAGGCGGCCCCTTTTGCGGACGCCTGCCCGTTCTCAGAGGAAATCCGGCTCTTCATTGAAACCTTTCCTCGCTTTTCCTTTGTCTATGATTGGTATGGCCTGCGCCAGAGCATGTTTCAGACACGCTCCAAAGTGTGTTATCGTTTCCTTGAATATCTGTCAGCCGTTCAGCTCCGCAATCCGCGTAATGCCCACGTAGATATGGGAGATCCGGTACCAGGTGGCAAAATCGACCACCCCCGTCTCCGGGAGCCCGAAGACAGACTGGAACATCCGCACCGCCCGCGCCGTGGCAGGCCCGTAGATTCCGTCCGCCGCGATCTGCGGCAGCGCCGTGTACACAGTGGCAATGGCGTTAAGCTGCTCCTGGAGCTGGCGCACCTTGCTCCCGCGCGCGCCGATCGTCAGATTGGTCCCCGGAAACGAGGCCGGAATCCCGGATATCATTTCCGCGGTATTGATATACATGTTGTTTCCGTAAAATTCGCGGATAATCTCAATCGGGCTGTAGCCCTGCTCGCCCAGCGAACACGATCCCCACTGCGTCATCCAGCCCGGACAGCTCACCATCCGGCCGTCGCAGTATTGGGTCAGAATCGGCTGCCTGACCCCGGGCCTTGACAGATAGCTGTCGAAAATGTCGTCCACCACATTGGAAATGGTATTAAAAATATCGCGGCCGTAGATCCATTTGTGATCATACGCCGTAGAGGAGGTGATCGTAAAATCATACCCCTGATTGCGGTACCACTCCGTGTAAACGCGGTTTAAGGTAAAGGACATGATGGCCAGCACGTTTGCCACGATCGTGGCCTGGGGCCAGGTGGCGTAGATCTCGCTGGAGGCCACATTTTTAATGTAGTCGCGGTAGGGGACGTAATAATTTTTGGCCGAGGCGTCTGTGGGGACGCCGTCGTGAACCACGATCGTCTGCGGCACCACCACGCGGCTCAGTACAATCTCCCCGCTCTCTGTGACGGGCTTAATCTCATCCTCCGCAATCTTGGGCGGGTAGGATCCGTACAGCGTGTGATCCGGAATATAGATCGAGTCCTCTGTCCCCTGCGCCTCTGCAAGGGGAATCATCCGGATCGGCTGGATGGCCGTGACACCTGCCAGAACCTCTGTCCCGTCCACATTCACGGGTTCAAATCCCGGCGCGGTCACGGTCACGCGGTACTCCGAATACGGCCGCGTCTCATTTTCCTTCTCAAGGCTGAGCGCCGCGGGCGGGGCCGAAACGGTCAGGACATCCGTCTGCCCTGACTCGTTCGTCGTCACAATCTCCTCCGGCTTTTCATTGCTCTCGTAGGTGATCGCCACCTCCGCGCCCGAAATCGGGAAGTTGTTTTCAATATTGACCACATTAATCTGCAGGAATCCGCGCTCTGCGGCCGCCGCTTCACAGACATGAAGCTTTCGCGGCCCGCGCCCCTGCGTCTTTAATTCAGGCATCCTCCGGTAACCTCTCATAATCAGGTGGTTACTTTATCATATAGAGCAGCGCCGCCTGATATGCCAGTCCGGGGGATCTTTCTTTGACAGCCGCCGTGGCTGATACACGCTCTAAATCTCCCTCGTGGCCTCCCTCAGCCACTCCGCCTCCTCCTGCGGCAGCCGGGGGCCGATGATCTCGCGGACCTTTCGGTGGTATTCATTTAAGAGCTTCCGGTCGCGCTCCTCAAGCCACCGCTCATCGACAGCGTCGAGATCAATGGGCGCCCAGGTCAGGTTTTCAAAGCACAGGAACTGCCCGTATTCATTCTTCTCCGCCTTCACGCAGAGCATCATATTTTCGGTGCGCACGCCGAAGCGCCCTTCCATGTAAAGGCCCGGCTCATTGGATGTTACCATGCCCTCCTCAAATACCGCCGCATCCGGCCGGCCCTGCGCCATGCGCCAGCGTATCCCGTTCGGCCGCTCGTGGACCGGCCCCAGAAACGCCACGCCGTGCCCGGTGCCGTGGTTATAGTCAAGCCCGTTCCTCCAAAGCAGCTCCCTGGCGGCAAAATCGAGATTGACGCCGCAGCAGCCCGATAAAAATTTCACATTCAGGAGGCGCAGCATGCACGCCGCCACCAGGGTAAAGCACTTCTTTTCCTCGTCTGTGAGAGGCCCAAGGGCAACGGTGCGGGTGATATCCGTGGTCCCCTCCTCGTAATGGCCGCCGGAATCCACCAGATAAAGGCCCTTTGGCTCCAGCCTGCGCCCGCTCCCTTCGGACGCCCTGTAATGGCACATGGCCGCATTGGGGCCGTACGCGGAAATCGTCTCAAAGCTGGGCCCCAGGCTTCCCTCCTGTTCGGCGCGAAACGCAGACAGGCGCGCGGCGGCTGTGCATTCGTCGATCTCCTGCGCGCCGGCGGCGTGCTTTAACCAGTACAAAAACCGCGTCACTGCCACGCCGTCTTTGATATGGGCGGTTCGCATGTGATCTATTTCCACCGGGTTTTTGACCGCTTTCCTGCGCGCTGTGGGATTCATGCTGTCCAGAATCGTATTCCGGCCTTTCAGGATCTCTCCGATCCGGGCGTTGACCCGCGCCTTCTCGAGAAGGATCGACTCGCCGGAAAGGCCGGAAAGCGCCTCGTAAAAGGCGGCGTACGCGCCGATCTCCACTCCCAGCCCCTTCAGATACGCGCGCACCGGATCGCTTAAGGACTCCTCCTGTACAAACAGGCGCATGCGCTCCCCGTTCATCAGGAAATAAGCGAGGAACAGCGGTGTGCAGTCCATATCGCCTCCCCTTATGTTCAAAAGCCATGCAATCTCGTCCAGGGCTGTCAGCACATGCGCCGTGGCCTTTTTTTCCCTCATCGCTTCCTTAAGGGCCGCCAGCTTCTCCCCGGCCGCCTCTCCGGCCAGGCGTTCCGGGACGATCCAGAGCGGCTGATGCGAAAGCGGCGGGCGATCCGGCCAGCTATCCCCGGCCAGATCCGTATGGAACGAGACTGCGATGCGCCGGGGCTCCAGCTTTTTCACAAGCGCCTCCATGGTCTGCATATCCACCGTACGGCCGTCCACGCCGAGGACGCCGCCCTTGGGAAGCGTCTCAGCCAGGTAGTCCTCCACATCCGGCACGCCCTCCTGCCCCATCTTAAACAGGGAAATCCCGCTTCCCAAAAGCTGCGCCTTTGCCTGGACGAAATACCGCCCGTCCGTCCAGAGGCCGGCGCTTTCAGGCAGGATAACCGCTGTCCCTGCAGAGCCCGTAAAGCCGGTTATGTAAGCGCGGCACTGAAAATATTCCCCCACATTTTCAGAACCGTGAAAATCCCCGGACGGCACGAGATAAGCATCCATCCCGCAGGCGCGCATCCGCTCCCGCAGAGCCGCCAGGCGCTCCTTCACGCAGCCGCTGTCTCTCCTGTCCTGCATCATTTACACAACCTCCCCTTTCAGTGCATCCTCTATCGCATTGGTGACCGCCTCGCTGTAGGTCGGGTGGGCCCTCATGGCCATGGAAAGCTGGCGTGCGGTGAGGCTGTTGGCGATCGCCGTCGCCATCTCCCCAATCATATCCGTCGCGCGGTTGCACATGATCTGGGCACCCACCAGGGTATTCGTATACGCCTCGAAGATCAGGCGGATAAAGCCCTCCTGCTTTCTGGTGAGGATCGCCTTGCCGTTCACGCTCATATCTGCGTGGCCGCATTTGACCTTCATATTGTAAATGCGGGCCTCATCCTCGGTAAAACCCACGGCCGCAATCTCGGGATCCGTATAAATACATGTGGGCACCACGGGAAGCACCACATACATCCCGTTGGGCACCACGGTGAGCTGCATCGTATGGCCCGCGCCGGCCAGGCGCTCCACCACATACGCCGCGTGGGCGGCCGCCACATGGGCCAGGCGCATCTTTGACACCGTGTCGCCGATCGCAAATACATTTTCCTGTGTGGTGCGGTATGTACCCTTGACAAGCGGCCTTCCGTTCTCAAGCTTCACCTCGCAGTCGTCCGCCAGGACACCGGACATATCCGGCCGTCTGCCGACCGCCACGAGGACGCGGTCCGCCAGCGTCTCCAGCCAGCTTCCGTGCTCCCGGAAGGTCACGGATACCCGGCGGTCTGACCGCTCCTTGACTGCCATCACATCCACGCCGCAGCGGACGTCAATCTCTCTGCACCGCAGGCTCTCCTCCAGCTCATCGGAAATCATGGGATCCATGGTCTCCAGGAGCCTCGGGGCGCGCTCAAGCAGCGTCACCTTTGAGCCCAGGGCGGCAAAAATCGTCGCCACCTCCACGCCGATCACGCCGCCGCCGATCACGACCAGGCGGTCAAAGTTCCACTCATTTTCCCTTAAAAGCTGCCGGCTCGTCATGACCTGGGGAAGGTCAATCCCCGGAATGTCCGGGATCACCGGCTGCGCGCCCGTAGCCAGAATCACATTCGTCCCCTTCAGGAAATGCGTCCCGTCCGCGCAGGAAACCTCGACCACATTTCCCCTGTGAAGCTTCGCCTCGCCCCGGATCAGCTCCACCCGGCTCGAATCAATCAGATCCCGGATCATGGAGCGGAATTCCTTTACCGAGGCGTTCTTATACTCCTGCATCCTCTTTAAGTCAAAGCCCACGCGATCCACCGTAATCCCGAACCGGGCCGCCTGCTTTAAATCCTTATATACAGCCGTTGCCTGCAGCATGGCCTTTGCCGGGATGCAGCCTGTATTGACGCACGCTCCGCCCAGCTCCCCCTTCTCGATCAGAGCGGTCCTCATGCCAAAGCCCGCCGCCCGGGCCGCTGCCGTATACCCGCCCGGCCCAGCGCCGATTATAATTAAATCATATGGATCCCTCATCCTTGTCCCCCTTCTATCCCCCGGATCTGACCCGGGAGAGCTGCTTTTCGCCGCCCTTACAGCAGATGGATATGGCGCGCCTCTGCCTCCGCGCGGATCCCGTCCGGCCAGATCGAAGCCTGCACCTCGCCGATGTGCGCCTTGCGCAGAAAGAACATACAGATGCGGGACTGCCCGATGCCGCCTCCCACGGTGCAGGGAAGCTCCCCGTTTAAGAGCGCCTTCTGGAACGGGAGCTCTGCCCTGTCCTCACAGCCGGCCTTTTTGAGCTGGCTTTTCAGCGACTCCTCATCCACGCGGATACCCATGGACGAGAGCTCCAGCGCAATGTCCAGAACGGGATAATAGACGATGATATCGCCGTTTAAGCTCCAGTCGTCATAATCCGGCGCGCGGCCGTCGTGCTTTTCCCCGGATTGAAGCACATCGCCGATCTGCTCGATAAACACCGCCCCGTGGAGCTTTGCCGCCCTGTACTCCCTCTCCTTTGGCGTGCAGTCCGGGTAGCGGTCCTCCAGCTCCTGCGTGGTGATAAACTCAATGTGATCCGGCAGGCAGCGCCCTATGTACTCATATTCATACGCCATATAATCCTCTGTCACCTTAAGGGCCTTGTACACGGCCTTCACAATCAGCTCCAGTGTCCCGCGGTTTCGCTCTTCTCTGGTGATCACCTTCTCCCAGTCCCACTGATCTACATAGATAGAATGGATATTGTCCGTATCCTCATCCCTCCGGATCGCGCTCATATCCGTATAGAGCCCTTCGCCGGGCGCAAAGCCGTACTCCTTGAGCGCCTTTCTCTTCCATTTTGCCAGGGAGTGCACGATCTCCGCCTCGCGGTCCCCCTGCTCCCGGATGCCGAACTTCACCGGGCGCTCCACACCGTTTAAATTATCATTCAGCCCCGTCTCCGGAAGGACGATCAGCGGCGCGGAAACACGCGTCAAATGAAGCTGCTTTGCCAGCTCCCGCTGGAAAAAATCCTTGATAATCTTGATTGCAATCTGCGTTTCCTTTAAATCAATCGCCGGCTCATAACCGTCCGGCAGCATAAGATGCTCCATCCTTTTCACACTCTTTCTTTAAAAATATCGTTCAAATTACCGTTCATTCACAGCGGCGCGGCTCTTTTATGGCCACGATATGCCCTGTCGAGATTATAACACAATTTTAATGGATTGCAACCCCTTAAGAAGCCCCGCTGCCTGTAACCTCCTCATCCGTGTCCCGCATATCCTCCGGGATGTTGGCGATATAGCAGCCCAGCTTCACTTCCCTCAGCGCCGCCCGTTCCCCGGACAGCAGTTCCAGCAGCATCTGAACCGAAATCTCACCGGCCTTCTCATAGGAATAATGAACCGTGAGCAGGGGGGGAGCCGTCACCCGCGCGAGCTCTGAATCGCCGTGCCCGGCCACGATGATCTGATCCGGGACCCGGATATGGCGCTCGCGGAGATACTGCATGCAGCCCGCGGCCATGGTATCTGTCGCACAGATAATGCCGTCCAGATCCGCACAGCGCCCCAGCAGTTCCCCTGTCTTTTCGTATCCGGAGGCAAAGGAAAACGCCGCTGTCACCATGTTGTCCGTCAGTTCCCTGCGGTCCATGTCGCACACGGCGTCCCGAAAGCCCCGGCAGCGCTCCGCCCCGGCAGCCTGGTCTTCCTGGATTGCGCTGATATAGCCCAGCCTCCTCCTCCCATGCTCCAGCAGAAATTTGGTCAGATCATAGCAGGCATGGTAATCATCATGGTATACACAGCAGGAGCCGCCGAGCTGCTGGCCTACGATCACAGCCGGGACAGGCAGCTTTTTTAAGACACGCCTGTGCTGCGCAGTCAGGATCGTCGCCATGAAAATCACGCCGTCCACCTGCTTTTCATGGAAGGCCTGCAGATATTCCAGCTCCTTCTTCGGATCATTCTGCGTGACTGCCAGAAGCATCTGGTAGCCGTTATCATTCAGGACGGCGAGCAGGCCTTCCACCATCCTGCCAATGGACGCGGAAGCCACCTTGGGCGCAATGACGCCGACCATCTTCGTCTTTTTGGTCCTCAGCGTCTGTGCCTGGACCGACGGGCGGTATCCTGTCCGTTCCACCACCCTGCGGATCGCCTCGCTCTTTTCCTCTGAAATGTACCCATGGTTGAAATAACGTGAAACGGCCGCCCTGGACACACCCGCCAATTCTGCGATCTCTGCTATATTCATGCGTAGTTCTCCTTTAAAAGCCTTATTGAAATCCATCTCACATTATAGCACATGGACGCGGTATTTGAAATGTTTTTTTCATTGTGTGAAATAGGCTTGCTGTAGTATCAGGCTATGGCCTGCTTCTCCACCATGCCTTCCAATGAGAACAGTCTAAAAATAACATTATAGTCCAACTGCAAAAATCCAATAATTTTTGCCTTAATCCTTTATATTGCCCTTTTACTATTTGATTTTTTGTTAATATAATATTTTTCTTTACTTTCCCATTATGTCCCTCTGAATTCTTTAATGCAAATAATTTTCCAAAATGTTGATATCTAAACAGCTCTTTTGCACAATTAATCACGCCGTCACCATGATTCATTTCATCTTCATTCCCTTTAAAAAACATATCGCTGGTATACTCATGCTGCTGTAAAGGAACAAATTGATATCCATACCATATTTCATCTAATTTGTATCTTTTCCATGCATAATATTTGCTTCCTGCCGCATCATTGCCGCTTAACACAAAATTCAATTCATACTTTCTCTTTAAAATTTCACCAGTTTCTTTTTCCTTTTTTATTAATTTATAAAGTTTTTTGCTTTCTTTTTTGCTGAGCTGCGCATACCGAACCCCTCGCGCCAGTTTTAAATTTATAACATTTTCATCTTCAGACTGCCATACAACCCGCAACGCATTTACGCCATCCAGATGCGCTTCGCGTGTAGTCAGAAAAATGCGTATGTTTATTTCATATAAAAATCTTCCTTCGGGCAGCATAATCCAATAACAGAATTTATATTTTTTTGATTTGTTATTATAAGTGACATAATCAGAAATAATAATTGGATTTAAAGGGTTCAAGAACTTTATTAACACAGACGATACAACGATAACATTAAATAAATTGCTTATTAAGGTTTCTAAGATGCTACAAAAAGATACCTCTTCTATAAAATCACCTGCTACCCCCAAAAAAACTTTCATACTATAATCTATCGGGTTTTTTATATGTAAAAAATAATAAAACAGAGCAAACATCAAAATTACGCCAAAGGAAATAACCATATAATAAATAACATATTCAACAACTGTATGGATTCTTTTGCAAATCTGTTTGATAGGTTTCACAATTTTCTCCCTTGTACCTTACTAATCATAGTATCGCTCTTTTTTCTATTATATCAGATAAAAACGGGAATGACTATTAAAAGTTCTCTATAATACCAGAGCGTGTCATGTTACCGTCACATCCGTCAGATCATCAGACAACTCAGGGAAACGATCGCACAGCGACTGCAGATAATCACCGCCAAAAACATACCTCTGACGGAACAGAGCAAGCACATACTCTTTATGACGATTATACAAAAGCTCCGTCTGAAAAACTTCTAATGAACTCTGAAACAGCGCAGAAGGATTCCGCTCACTTGGATTCACCTCCTTACTTCAACGCTTCCCGCAGAATATCCAGATTCCTTTCCATGACAGAGAGGCAAGCGGCCCCGCCCGAAACATCCTCAGAGGTTGTGGACTGCATGGAATCCAGCGCAAGTATCTTCTGGTCTTTTCTCTGCGTATTCCGGACGATAGCCTGCGCAATTTTCTGGTCTGATTTTTCTATGGTCAGTACATTAGAAAGGCCGAGCTCATCAACCTTACTTGACAACAGGATTACAATATGTTATCTTGTAGGCAGAAGATAAGCTATGATTTAAATTGGGAGGATAAAAATGCAACAAATATCAGACTATGAACTAGAGCTAATGAAGATTATTTGGGCGAATGGCGGTACTGCTTTATATGCAGAAATTGTAAAGGCATTAGAGGAAAAGGGAACATCGTGGACAAAAAATACGATTATAACTCTTTTGTCACGTTTGACCAACAAGGGTTTTTTGAGAACCCAAAAAACAGGTTTTCGTAATAATTATATTTCTATTATTCCGGAAACGAACTATCAGGAAGCGCAGACAAAAGTTTTACTAAATAAACTTTATGAAGGAAATGCAAAGGGGCTTGTAGCTACCCTCATTCAAAAGGATTTACTTTCACCGGAGGATTATGAGGACTTGAAAACACATTGGAAAGGCAGGGGAAATGGTAAATGAGCGGGACGTTAAAGGTTGTCTTGTCACTTTCTTTTTCAGGTTCATTACTAATATTAATTCTCTGCCTAATCCGTCCGCTGTTTAAGGCGTGGCAAAGCAAATGTTGGCGATATTATATTTGGTTAGTGGTGGTGGCTCGTCTGCTTTTACCATTTGCACCAGAAGAAAATCTAATGAAAATACTTTTTCGGGAAATCGACGAGATAATTGAACAAATAGAAGTTGTCCTGCCTTCTGAACAAGCGGTTGTGTCCACACCGGAGATGTACCAAAGCGAAAACGCAGAAACTGAACAGTTAGAGTCATTAACCTCCGCAAAAAATCCGGTGCAGAATATTTTTGTGGTTCTTTCAGAAAACATTTGTCTTGTTTGGCTGACTGTGGCGTTCATTTTATTCATTCGCAAAATAACAATTTATCAAAGCTTTACAAAATATATTCGGGCTGGCTGTATAGAGGTGGTAGATATAGGCTTATTAGAGTGGTTAGGAAATTTGGCGGAGCAAAACAATACAAAAACTATGGTAGAGCTATATACAAACAGTCTTATTTCTTCACCATTGTTAATTGGTTTTTTTAAGCCATGTATTGTGCTCCCCCTTGATAATCCTTCACCTGCCGATTTTGAATATACAATCCGGCATGAATTGACGCATTACAAACGACGGGATATGTTTTATAAATGGCTGGTACAGTTTGCTATTTGTGTACATTGGTTTAACCCGCTGATTTATTGGATGGGACGGGAAATTAATCGAGACTGTGAGCTCTCATGTGATGAAGCTATAATAAGGGGGCTTGATCCATATGGACGAAAAGCTTATGGTGATACATTATTAAACGCTATGGCAACCGGAGGTAATTATAAAAATTCACTTGCTTCAGTAACACTAAACGAAAGTAAAGAATTATTAAAAGAAAGGTTGGATGCTATTATGAATTTTAAAAAGCAATCAAAAAAGATAAAAATATTATTATTTTTATTTACACTTACATTTTGCCTTGGCGGGTTATTTTCCGGCGTTTACGCTGCTGTTCCCAATCAGTTACAAGATAATACGCTGGGACAGGATTCAGCCTCATTGAACACAGAGGATATCGTTCTATATTTGACGAGTAATGGACAAAACGCTATTACAAAATCGGGCTTTTTTGAGGCAAATGACAATCAGACTTTAACTCTCACTATTCAGTCTGACATCAAGGGGGGTTCCGTAGACTTATTTTTCTTTTCACCCGGCTATAGAGAGCAGCATATTACGATTCATGGTTCTAACGAAATAAAAACGATTGCACTTTCAAATGGTAGATGGGCTTATAATTGTACCGGATTTTTTGAGAGTGGAAATATTACCATCACAGGCACAGTTCCTCAAAATCCTGACACGACTGATAGCCTCAACGAAACAGGAACGGAGGAGGAGGAAGCTATCGTCTTAAACTTGGCTAGCAATGGGCAAAACAGTATAACTCGGTCGGGCAATTTTGAGGCTAAAGATAATCAGATATTAACGCTCACTATTCAGTCTAATATAAAGGGCGGTTCCGTAGATTTATTTTTCTTTTCACCTGACAACAAAGAACAACGTATTAATATTAGCAGCTCTAATGAGACAAAAACGATTAAACTTTCATCTGGCAAGTGGGCCTATAATTGTACTGGTTTTTTTGAGAGTGGAGACATTACAATTATTGGGGAAAAACAAAATGAGTAGCCACAGTGCATGAAGGAATTTTCAAGAAGGACTGCTAAACAAAACGAAGATATTACGTTGGGCCAACTTGGCCCAACGTCCGTAAAATCCCTGCCGCGTCAACGGCGAAAGAAAAAAAGAAAACAGCAGATAGTGTGTACCTCGACTACGGAAGCACGGTGTGTGACAACAGACTATATTTCTATTACGAGTATGAAAAGTTAAATCTCAACTTTTGATACCACTATCGGAGGTAAGTCTATGAGTTCAGAAACAACCATGGTGGCTGAGCAATACCGCCTCCAGCTCATCCATCTTCCTGTAGATGCTGTACGCCTGCCCCGCCGCATATGGTGGTGAGCGATCTGCGGCGGTTAGCTTTTGTGCATTACCCTAAAGATTTCAGGCTCCTGCGGTACTGTACCATCTCCTCCTCGCTTACGGTATCTATAATATGCTGCAATTCACTGACCACAAAATCCCTCTCCTTCGGCAGATAGGCAGTAACCGGGTAAAAGTTTGAACTGGAATTGGCAAAAAGGTGTGTCCGTATCTGCAAATTTTTGATAAACACCTGCAGTTCCTCCAGGCGCTCTTTCTCCCCGGCAGGTACAAACTGCCCCTCCTGCTCCATGCGGTACAGCTCCGTATCCGGGAACAGCGTGAGGGAATCCACGGAAATAAAATATGGGTTTAGCCGGCTGAACAGCTCTGCGCTGTTCACCGCATTCTGGTATCCCCTGCCCTTCCCCGCAAGCCCGGTCATGTAGACAACATAGTATTCAATCCCTGCCTCGTCCAGCTTCCGGCACTGCTCCAGGATGTCAGCCGCCGTATATCCCTTGCCCGCCAGGGCAAGCGCGGCATCATCACCGCTCTCCGTCCCGATGGTCAGCCCGTTTATCCCCATTGCCCGGAGTTTCTTAAGCTGCCACGCCTCCTTGCCCTTAATATCCCTGATGCCCGCGAACATAGCCATCGTCTGGCATTTAATGAGGTAATCCCGAACCGTAAGCGCACGAAGTTTCAGGTTCTCGTAGTTCATGGCAAACGGATTCGCTCCTGTCCAGAAGATGCGCCTCGCATAAGGCTGGCAGCTTTTGATTTCCGCAAGGTCTTCCTCAAACTCATCCATCGGGGACATACGGAAACACTCCTCTTTGTAAAGGCTGCAGAAACGGCATTTCCCATACGTACAGCCGGAGGCTGCCTGTATAATGACGGAATGTGCCTCATAGGGCGGCCTCCACGTCCTTCCCGTAAAATGCAACTTGATCACCTCCTACAGATGGCGGACGCTCTTACGGTAACGCCGCAATTCGTCCTCGCCCACATTCTTTATGACATCATCGAGGAAAGCCAGCAGTTTCTTCTTATCTTTTGGCAACACCCCATGAAGCTGGAATGCATTGGATGCGCCGAGCGCCGCAAATTCTGTGGGGATTTCCAATCCTTCCACCAATGCCCGGACTTCCCTGTACTTCTCAGTCTCGCTTTCCTCCCGCCAGTTCCCCTGCCGAATTTCCCCATACAGCTTTGAATCCGGGTAGATGGTCAGCATATTAACGCCAATCAGATCCGGATGGAGCTTATTGCATACGGCAGCGGTGGCGCCTGCCCCGTCCTCCCCACGCCCTGCGCCGGATATGCCTGTCAGATAGAAAAAGCTGTAACGGATGCCGGCCTTGTCCAGCCGCCCGCACTGCTCCAGGATGTCAGCAGCAAGATACCCTTTATCCATAAACCGCAGCGCCTCGTCATCCGCCGTCTCAATGCCGATTGTCAGCCCGTCATAGCCTGCCCCGTGCAGGGCAGCCAGTTCCTCATCCGTTTTCAGAATAACATCCGTCACCCTTGCAAAGCTGCCAATGCTCTCCATTTCCGGAAAGTATCTGTGTACCAGTCCTGCAATCTCCATCAGCCTGTCATATTTCAGCACGAAAGGGTTCGCCCCTGTCAGGAACGTCCGGGTTATCTTCCTTCCCATAAATCGGCGGTACATCTTCTGTGCCTCTTTCAGGTCTGCTTCTATATCCTCCACCGGCGACATCCTGAACTGGAAAGGCAGGTCTGCGTAAAGCGTACAGAATTTGCATCTGTGGTGCGTACAGCCTGCGGCAACCTCCAGCAGCAGGGAAGACGCCTCATAGGGCGGCCTCCATATGGTTCCTGTGTAATGCATCATTCATTCCTCCTCGTGTTTTTCCTCTTTTGCACTAAATTACCTCTAAAATTCCATAAAATCAACTACTGTCTTTTTTAGTTGACAGTCTACTTTTTCATACTATCTATTAAAAATGACCGTATCTTGATTTTTTTTCCGCTACCGGAATATACTTATGGGGAAAGAGGTGGAATGAAATGGCTGGCAATACATTTAACAACGAGGAAACATATCGTAAATCTGCTTGAAATGGTTCCTCGTGTCATCAGAAATGTAACCATCAAAATATTTCCAAAGCATACTTTGTGCAGACCCGGATCTGTGCGATACTTAAGGGCAGATAACCTGATCATCCGGGCAGGATATCTACAGAACGTACCGGTGAGTATCGGCGGTACAACATGGAATCCGGATATGTCCACAGAATCCCAGATCAAAGAGGAAATGGCGGAAATCGGACAGATAGAAAATCCAACAGACCGGGCGCTGACCATGATGCTCTACCTTGTGCGAAAGCAGATGTTTCTGGACAGCAGCAAAAGGACATCCATGCTGGCAGGCAACCATGTGATGATTTCAAACGGGTGCGGCATTATTTCCGTTCCCATTGAATTACAGCCAGCCTTTACGGGGCTGCTGATACAGTTTTATGAATCCAATGACATGACGGGGATCAAGCAGTTTTTGTATGAGAACTGCATTGACGGCATTGAATTTACCCCTTTTTCGGGGCAGGAAGCAGAGCGCGGACAGGAGAACCTGATCTGCTCTGATTTTATTGCGTGTCTTATTGTTACAAACAGGACACTGTATCCATCTTGTTTTAATCAATCCCAATTTCTCCAATCCAATTCTGAACGCTTTCTTTTGAAACTCCTGCTGCAAACCTCTTTCCATCTAACCATTCTGCAGACTCCGAACAGAGAGTATGAAGATTGCTTGCACTGGAACCAATCCCACTGCTATGAGAAGTACAGAACGGAATTATTGTTTTCCCGGAAAAATCATAACTCTCTAAAAATGTACTGATAATACGAGGGGCTTGCCCGTGCCAAATCGGATAACCAAGGATTATGGTATCATATTCGTCCATATTCTCCACGCCTCCAGAAATTCCCGGACGCACATCCGGGTCATTTTGTTCCTGATCTGCCCTGCCATTCGTATAATATGCCAAATCTGCCTCCGTATATGGATTTTCAGGTATAATCTCGTAACTATCAGCTCCTAAAATCTCCGTCACATACTCCGCCACAAGTTCTGTAATTCCTGTACAGGAAAAATATACAACCAATGTTTTTGTACGCACATCTGCCTCCTCCTGCTCTGCGGAAATGGATTCCGGCAATTCCATTTCCATATTCGTCGATTCTTCCGTTTTCTGTTTTTCTGCCTCTGTCACATTCTGAGATGTTTCAGACGGTTTTTCTGTTTTCTGCACAGCAGGTTGTGTTTCCTCCCGCTTCTCAGAAGCATCAGACTGACCGCAGGCTGCCAAAGTAAAAATTATTATAAAAGAAAGTAATAGACTAACACTTCTTCTCATTACCCATTCCGCCTTTCTTCCAGTGCCTTCAGCAAATATGCCATATTCCGACCAAGATTTTTCATTGTATCAAGCCCTTCTCCGTCTTTCCGGACATCTCCCGGCATCTGCCCATAGCCAAACGCCCAATAAGAGGAACCGACCACATACATATTTTGCAGCATAAAGAAATGGTACATTGCATCAAGTGTGGTAAGTACGCCTCCTCTGTGTGCTGCCGTAACAGCCGCACCGACTTTGTGCTGAAACAGATTTTCACTCCGGTTCATATCGGTTACTACGGATGCCCGTTCTAAAAATGCCTGCATATTCGCAGAAATGTTTGCCGTATAAACCGGCGATCCGAGAATAATCCCGTCTGCCTGCGTCATCTTCTCAAAAATTTCCTGAAACAAGTCCTTTTTATGCACGCAATTTTTTCTCCCGCCGCAAGCCCAACAAGCCTTGCAGGGTTCAATGATTTTCCCGGAAAGCTGCACCATTTCCGTTTCAATTCCTGCCTGATGCAATTCCTCAAACACTGTATGGATAAGGATTGCTGTATTTCCGTCTTTTCTTGCACTGCCGTTAATCGCTAAAACTTTCATATATTACCTCCTATTTACAAATATTGGAACCTTCTCAATTTGTATTCACAAATTGAGAAGCAGCAGCTTCACTGCTTTAATACCAGTCATGCTTCTCGCCACGGTCAAGGACACCTATCCGCTCCATTTCCTCCTCCGTCAATTCAAAATCAAACAATTCCGTATTTTCCTGAATATGATCGGGATTGCTGGAGCCGGGAATGACTACAACGCCCTTTTGCAGATTCCACCTAAGAATTACCTGTGCCGATGACTTCCCATGCGCCGCAGCAATATCCGAAATCACCTCATTACCAAGCAGCTCTGCCGTATATCCCCTGCCGCCAAGCGGATACCACCCTTGCACCACAATCCCAAGACCATGAATGTATGGAATTACATCGTTTTCCTGATAATAAGGGTGTATTTCGTTCTGAACCAACGCAGGCATAATGTTTATCTGAGGTATAAATTCCTCCAGTTCTTCCACATACCAGTTTGATAAGCCAAGTGAACGGATTTTACCGTCTGCAACTGCTTTTTCCATCGCCAGGTAAGCCTCCACATCGTCCGTTCCTGGGTGGTGGAGCAGCATCATGTCAATATAATCTATATCTAATTTGACAAGCGCCTCCTCAATCGCAGCTTCCGCATCAGAAAACTGGTTCGGATATAGCTTTGTAATAACAAAGATTTCCTCCCTTGGTATGCCAAAGTTCCTGACTGCCTCCCCCACGCTTTCCTCATTATGGTACATATAGGCGGTATCAATCAGGCGGACACCGCTGTTTAATGCTGCCGTGACGGATTCTACACAGGTATCCCCGGTCAGGCTGTATGTTCCAATCCCGTATATGGGCATTTCATATCCACTGTTCAATAAAACTGTCTTTGTTTCAAAATTAAAAGAAATATCTCCCGTCACCGTGTTATCACCTCCCTCTATTTTCTGTTCTTCTCTATCAGTCAAACTATTTTCTGTCTGTGCCTCAGTCTGTTCGGCTTCCGATACTGCCGGCTGCTCCTTTTCAGTCTGTTCCGTTGTTCCTGCACTTTCTGTCTGCCCATGCTGCTCCATTCCTTTATCCGCAGAAGAATCTGCCCCTGCCTGCTTTCCACAGGCTGATAACGAAACCATAAGCAGACAAGCCAGTATCAGATTATACAGCCGTTTCATAGCGTTCCTCCTCCTGAATAGTCTTTAAAACTCTTGCGGGAACACCTCCTACTACCGTCATGGCAGGAACATCCCGTGTCACAACGGCTCCCGCCGCAACCACCGCATAATCGCCAATCGTCACTCCCGGCAATACGGTTGCGTTAGAACCGATCCATACATGAGCGCCAATTTTTATGGCTGCATAATGATTTTTCCGGTTTTCCTTTGGATTCAGGTCATGGTTAATTGTCGCCAGCACAACATTATGACCGATCAATGCGCCATCCCCGATTTCAATCCCGCCCTGATCCTGAAAGTGGCATCCTGAATTGATAAAGACGTCTTTTCCGATTGTGATATTTTTTCCAAAATCCGTATAAAATGGAGGAAACATCCGAAAAGAACGGTCTACCTGTTTTCCGATCAGCCTGCCCATAATCTCCCGGAGTTCTTCTGGTGTATGGTACTTCGTATTCAGCTCCATTCCTATACGGACAGCTTCCTGAAAAAGCTCATTTGCATAGGCATCACGCTCGGCATTTTTTTCTGCCCCTTCCCGAAATCCTCCTATCACATCCTTTACCGTCATTGTCTACATCTCCTTTTCCCATTCCCGAAGCGTACGGACGCCTGTTTCATCGCCAAGCCTTTCCAAACGGCTGATCTCGTCAGCAGTCAGCTCTATCTGCGCTGCCTTTGCAGCTTCCTCAACCTGACGCACTTTCGTTACTCCGATAATCGGCAGTGTGCCTTTTGCAATCGCCCATGCTGTCGCAACCTGTGCAGGACTGGCATCAAAACGTGTTCCAATGATTTTCAGTTCATCAATCAATGCTGTCAGTTCTTTCAGATGCGGATTATAAGCCTCTGCCCTCCCGCTTCCCTCCGGGAATGGATTTTCCTCACTGTACCGTCCGGTAAGCGCCCCCTGCTCCAGCACCATGTAGGAATAGAATGTAATACCATTTTCCTTACAGTAATCAAGAATACCCGCACGCTCCGAAGAACGGTGTAACAGACTATAATGGTTCTGCACCGCAGAAATTTTCAAGCCCTCTGCAGCAAGAATTTCATTTGCCCTTTTTATCTCCATAAGGTTGTGGTTAGAAACGCCGATTGTCTTAATCTGTCCGCTTTTTGCCAGAGGGATTAAATCCGGCGTCCATTTTGGGGTATCCATCGGATTGTGTATCCAGTAAACATCAATTACATCGGTATGCAGACGTTCTTTGCTGCCGTCAATCATTTCCTGCATGGCATCCGGCGAACTGCCTGCAATCTGCGGTGTGAATTTCGTGGAAAGGATAACGCTGTTCCGGCGCACATCTTTTACAAAATTACCAAGAATCCGTTCCGAAGTTCCTTCTCCGTAAACCGCTGCCGTATCCCACAGGTTCAGTCCGCACTCCATTGCTTTTTCAAACACAGGCTTCAATTCTTCCTCGAATAAATGATTTCCGAATACCTGATCCCCTCCGGCTGCTCCCGCGCCCCAGGACCAGGCTCCTAATGCAATTTTCGGTATTGTTGTACTCATCTAAAAATCCTCCTGTCCTTATTGTAATTCGCCGCAATTGAAATATCAAATACATATAAAATATCAATTTCCATACTGAAAAAGTATAAATTCTTAATACCTTGATGAAAGAAAAAATGGCATAACCACCAGCACCATATAAGAAGCCAAACGGAACCATTTTACCGCATCCGGTATTTCCTTTCCCATTTTCTTTGAAAGCGCACCTGTTACCACCACCAACAGCAAAACAGGGCTTATCATACTGGAAAGGCTAAAAGCAGCGCCAGTTATTCCGGCCAAAGAAACCGGAAGTGTAAAACAATAGCCAATCATCAGCAAAAGAGGGGCGCAGGGCGTCATGCCATAAGTCAATCCTGCCGCAAGCATTGGCACAAAACCTGACTTTCCAGCCATTTTCCCACATTCCTTACAGCCACCGCACTTTTTCTGGTTTTTCAGTTCTAAAAACCAACGAACTGCCAAAATGAATCCTATCAAACTCATAGCCGCCTGCGAGAACAGCCGCAGATGAAAAGAACCAATGTAACCGCTGGCACTGATAAATCGTCTGCTAACGAACGCAGAAATCATGCACAACAGCGAAACACTGACCATCTTACCGAAAAAGAAACTTACGAATGACAAAACCCCTTTTTTCACACCGCCTGAATGGGATACCACATAAGTAGAAAGAAACGTACTGATCATCGGGCTGCAACAAGTTCCGCACCCAAGTCCGACGGAAACAGCGGTTGTAATCGCCGGAATAAGCAAAGCACGATTCATATCCCACCTCTCTCACTGGCAATCAAAGCTGCGCCGACCGCACCGTTAAACTGCGGATATTTTGCCACATATACATCTTTCAGCATTTCTTCCTCAAAAGCCCTGTGTATGCCCGTATTCAACGCACCGCCGCCCGTCATCAGAATATCGCCGCCTTTTTCCGACTTTTTCATCATTTTGATCATCCGCTTTGCCATCGACAAGTGCATACCAGCGAGAATATCACGCCTGTCAACTTTTCTTGCCACAAGTGAAATCACTTCCGATTGTGCAAATACCACACAGGTACTGTTGATGTCACACGGCGAAGTGCTTTCCAAAGAAAGCGCTCCGACCTGATCGATTGTCGTTTCCAGGATTTGTGCTATAACCTCCATGAACTTTCCTGTTCCTGCAGCACATTTGTCATTCATGGTAAAATTCTTTACATTGTAATTTGCGTCAAGATAAATAATTTTGCTGTCCTGTCCGCCAATATCAATGACCATGCCGGGGCGGTATTCTTTTGGCGCAGTAACCCGCACTCCATAGGCATGAGCCGTAATCTCTGAAATATCATCATCGGCAACCTCAAGAATTTTGCGGCTGTAACCGGTAGCCATGATATAGCCTATATCCGTCCGGCTGATACCATATTTTTTACACAAGGCTGCCACAATTTTCTTCGCCATCCCGTTATTGTCAATTCCCGTAGGATATACCACAGTTCCGACTACTTTTTTATCTTTCATAAGGGCGGCTTTCAGATAAGTAGAGCCGCCGTCCAACCCAAGATAATATTTTTCCATAGCCGTCACGCCTCCTTTTGCAGTTTTTTGCTATCTATCAGAAACGATTTATCGTTTCTGCCTGCGCCGTCCGCAAGCTGCAAATGCAGCTATTTTCCTTATGCGGACGTGCGCATCTTAATCAGTTCAATAAATGCCTCGATGCGGATACGGAGCTGCTCCACATCTTCCTCATTGTAATCACTCTCCACACGGATAATGGGAATATCCATCTTCCCCATTGCCTCCTCCATAAGCTGATATTCATAGTCATACACCAGGCAGCCACGCAGCACATGGTAAATGACTCCCTGAATTTTATGTTCTTTTATCATCTGCTTAATCCGGTAAATACGCTGGCTGTTATCCACAAACACCGGACAGGTACAGGGCTTTGTATATCTTGAGGCAAGAGAACGCATCATCCCGTCAAAACCGGCATCAATGACCGATACCGGATCATACAATCCACGCTCCCCCATGCAGGTTTCATCTGCCGCAAGAACCCCTCCCATTTCCTCAATCAGAAGCGGAACTTTAATGTTTGGAAAAGCAATCGGCGAACCCGTCACGAGAATACGGGGCTGGTTTTTCCTGCTTACAAAACGCCCCTGTGAAAGCCGCAGCTTCATTTCTTCATTCAGTCTGTGCATCTGCTCTGCCCATAGATTGACTGGCATATAAGAATAGGCATTCATCACTGCCATTACCTGTGTTCCACTCATCAGCGACAGGTCATGTCTGCGGTATTTCAGAAACTCCGACATCTCATACTGTGCGTTTCCAACCATGTTAATCCCTTCTGCCAAAGACTTTGCCGTGACCTGTTTTCCCGTTACGTTTTCCAGCAGCGGTATCAGGCGGTACAACTCTTTCAGAAAAATCTCTGTGTCGGCATCGTCCTTTTTCAGCGGTGGAATATGAAGCGGTATAGTATCTTTCACGGAGTCAATCGTTCCGGCAAGTTTCTTTTTACAGTCACAGGTCACAGGCGCAACCAGCAGGGAACAGCTATCAAATGCAGGCAGCGCTTTTATCTTACCGAATCCCATAACCGCCTTTACCAAAGGGCAGGCATCACGGGGAATATAATCATCCCCGATAGAATACGCCGTATAACTGCCGGAACACAGGCGTACAGGCATAGCTCCTGCCGCATAAACAAGCTCTGCCGGAACCATGACACATAAAGTTCCAATACTTTTCCTATCTTCCGTTTTTTGTATGTCTGCTAATTTAACGTATGTATTTTCCAATACATCAAAGAAAGGCTTTGCGGCATCCGGCAATTCAGACAGTTCCTTCGCACGTTTCAGGTAAGCTGCCGCTACCCTTGTGGATTTTCTTATAAATAATTCCCGCTGCCGTTCGTTTATCCCATTCTGATCTGCCATAACTTACCCCTCCTTTTTTTCAGAAAATTTTGACATAAACGTTTTCCGGGAAGATTTGTAAATTGTCTTTTTGCAAAATGTCATGGATAACGCATTGTCCTCCGGGCATTTATGGATACACTCTCCGCACATCATACAGTCAACTGTCTGCACATTTTCCTTATCCCTTTCCGTATAAATGCTTTTAATCCGCATCGGGCAGGCATGATAGCAGGCTCCGCATTCCGTGCAGGAAGTGCAGTCTTTCCTCAGCTTGAACAAATTAAATCTTTTAAACAGCCCCATCAGATACCCCATCGGACAAATAATGCACCAAAAGCGTTTGATGAAAAAGCTGCCTGCCAAAATCACCACTGCAAAAAATCCGCCAAGATATAAATTTGTCCAATAGCCGCCCTGTGCGGTTGTAAATCCTTTCAGCGGGCAGATGTCACAAAAATCCCCTCCCGCAAAGGCAAACCCCAAAAACAGCAGTATCCACACCCATTTAACCAGCTGTAAAAAGCGGTTGAGCCGATCCGTAACAACAATCGGACGGATATGCAGCGCCTGACGCAGTTTATCCATTAAATCCTGCAAAAGACCAGCCGGACAGAGGAATCCGCAAAGGATACGCCCAAGAAAGATAAAACAGAAAAGTGTTGTCACGATAAACAAGACTCCATATGCTATATTGCGCTCAGGAAAGTCTGCGCCAAATCTTCCAAACAACGCCGGAAGATGCGATAAATAATAACATGGTACTTCCGCCACCTGATCCAGGTTAAACGGACAACTAAACACAGGTATGGAAATCTCATTCAGCGCCTGCCCCTGATGAATCAGCTTTCCGGCATATGTCCACAAAAACATACCTGCAAACAGGCACAGCCACCGGACAAATAAAAATTTGGAAGCTGTTTTCTGATGTAATGTACTTGGATATATCCCTACACGCTCTCTGGAATAAACCTCGTAAGCCGGATTATGTTTTTCCATGCGGTTCCGTATCAGATAAATGGCTGCAATACCAATACCTGCCAAAGCAAAAATGACTACTAACGGCAAATGTGCTTTCCAAAAATGTACAGAGAAATACGGATAATCCTCCAGCGCATAGTGCATACGGTACACAACTTCTCCATCAGGAGAATAGACGGCAGTAAAGCCTTCCCGTATATCCCTGTTTGGAAGCCCCTGAAGCCACCCGTGTTCATCTGTCTGGTACTTTTTTCGTTCCCCGTTATAAGAGGTTACAAAAATCTCCGCATCCTTCAAAATCTCATTTCCGTAATAAACCATGATATACTTACGTTCTGCAAACACCAGCTCAAAGGGAATTTCCTCTGCGAGAAATCTCTGCGGTGCGGGATTAAAGGCGTTCAATCCCAAATCTGCCCGTGCATAATCATAGACTTTCTCTGCCTCCCCATCCCCGTCGATGTCAGCCTCTGTCATGGGGAGCGCCGCAATAAAATGTCCTAATGAATCCTGCCTGATTGGGTTTTCATTTCCATTCGTTGCCGACATTTCTCCAGTCTGCGTCAGTGCATAGACTGTCATGTTTTCTTCTCGTATTTCATCACTTACCCCGTAATAAACTGCTTTTCCTGCATCTCCATAGGAAAACCATACTGAAGTGTCTGCTGACAATGGTTTTTCTTCTTCTGTTTTTGCATAATGGTAGTCCGAAACATTCATATGATAATCATACAAGACAAAATCCTTTGCAAAAAAAGCCGACACAATCAGGAACACACAGACAGCACACACAATCGCTGTTCCTATCCTTCTCCCTTTCATACCGCCACCGTTTCCTTTCCAAATCTTCTGTATCTGCGCTGGTTCAAAATCTCTGAAAATGCCTCCAACCGGATACGAAGCTGTTCTATATCCTGATAGTTGTAATCCGTTTCCAACCGGAACACCGGAATATTCATCTTTTCAAATAATTCCTCAAAACGCTCTAATTCAAAGTCATACTCGATCTGCCCTTTCAGGACATGATAAACAACTCCATCTATCTCTTTTTGGGTAAGCAGCTTTTCAATGCACTCATAAAGAAAATTATTTTTTACATAAGCCGGAGAGGCATCATTCCGATAAAAAATATCTGCCACATGCTCTTTTTTCATCCGTTCCAGCCCAGAACGTGTCTGAAAAATGCTCTCCGCCAGCATGGAAAGCGTCGTATAATCCGCCTGCAAAAGCAGCTCAAGCCCCACTTCCTCAATCAAAAACGGAACCTTGTAGTTAGGAAAATATATTGGAGAGCCAAGCAACAGGACTTTACTCTTTTCCGTGTTCCGGCATTTATGCTCCTTTCGCAGCTTTGCCGTCAGACATTCTAACTGAAAGCTCCATTCCGAAAGATTATCCGCACAATAATAGCTGCCTAAAATAAACATTCTGCTTGTTCCGTTCAGTGTATCCTTTGATACTTCCATAAAATCCTGAATCTGCTTTTTTGCCGCAGAAATCTGTTCCTGCGATTTTTGCAGGACCCGTTTTGTCAATGGTCTTTTCAGATGCAGAGCTACCGCTTCCCTGCACGCTTCATATTGCCGCCTCCATTCCAAAACTGTCTGAGCGTCTTTCACTGGCGGAAAATGAAAAGTATGTACCTTTAATCCCTTTGATTTCAGGATATAAGCCAGTTTTCTTGTGCTGTCATTCACTAAAGGTATCAAAATCAAAGCATTCTTGGCAAAGCCGGAAACAATCGATCCCAGCCCTGACCTGCTGACCGGATCCGTATCCCTTGGCACAATGTCATCCGCCCACATGGAACTTACCCTGCTTCCACCCAAAATCCAGTAGGGCATCTTACCCGATACAAGGACTAATTCCTCTGGAATATTGGAACCAATCACAACAATATCGGAATTATTTTTTTCAAAGTCTGTCAGATAGTGATTGATAACGCATTTCACAAAAAACCACAGTTCCCTATATGCAGGCATTGTTTTCACAAGCCTTTCCAATACGTCCTTCATTTCCTTTTTATATGCACTTAGATTTACCTTATTTTTCATTTCAGACATTCCAATCCACCTCCGGTTATTATCATAAGTGTTTTTATCTTTAATATCAAATACATATATAGAATGGTATTCCATACTTGAAAAGTATCTGTTTTTCTGTTATTGCCCGAGTTTGCCACTTGCGAAGACAAAATGGAGCCCATTTGGACTCCATTTTTGCCGATATTATGTAGACT
>QXXC01000195.1 GCA_009911305.1 Clostridiaceae bacterium
GCCGATTTCTTTCCCATGCTCCGCAAGGGCAACTTCTATTTCGGTCTGGTTCATAGCGCCTCCTTTCTTTATAATCAACATGTATGCGGTTTAAGTATTTGCGAGGAATAACTCTTCGTATGATGTAGAGCCGCCCATCGCTATTTCATTATTGCCAGCATTACTATCATGACACGAAGTCAAATATATATAATAATTTCCTGAAACAGATGAAACATCTAAAATTATAATTCCTGCAGTCAACTCTGCCGAATATTTCGTCAGGGATGTAAGGGCTTTAATATCTGCTCCCGTGCCGATCCCTATCCGGCCGTAAACACCCCCGCTTTTAATCTTTGCTTTTATATATTTATAGTTTGTCAGGTTAAATGTCTGGTTAAGTCTTGCCATTCCTGAGCTGGATGCAAATATAGTCGGATAGACAATCAGAGTACCATTCGATACTACTGCATTAGTGCTGCCATTTGTCGTTGTCACCCCCGTCGTCTGTAAATTACTCCATGTACCATTTCTAAACAGGTACAGCGGGGATGAAGCGTAGCCCTCATACGTCCCGACAACGCCTCCCACCGTAACGCCTTTTTTGATATTGGCCGCCGTCAGGTTCGACACCGCACTCACGGTAACATTCCCTGTCATATATTTCCCGGAGCATGAAACGGTCTTTGCGGAGGCCCCGGGCGTGACGGTCTGCCCGGCCTGGCTGGCAATGTTCCCCGTCACCTTTGCCCCGTTCACCCAGGCTGTCTTCCCGGATAGGATATGCCCGGCTGCCGCATTCGCAGACGTCTGGCTGGCAAGGCTGTTTGCCGTCACTTTTCCGGCCCCGCTGTGATATCCGGCAGGGATCGTATAGGAGCCTCCCGCATTCAGCGCCTGGCTCACGGCCCCGCGGTTTGCCATGCTTCCTGTCACCTTTGAGCCATTTACCCAGGCCGTCTTCCCGGACAGGATATGCCCCGCCGCCGCGTCTGCAGACGTCTGGCTGGCAAGGCTGTTTGCCGTCACCTTCCCGGCCCCGTTATGGTACCCGGCGGGAATCGTATAGGATCCCCCGGCGTTTAATGCCTGGCTTACCGCCCC
>QXXC01000196.1 GCA_009911305.1 Clostridiaceae bacterium
ACCATCAATGCTAATATGTTGGGGGCATATTATACAAAAGGATATGACAGCCATGACATATTCAGAGATCTGTATATTTCACAGTCGGAATCATATGAGAAACATATGAACCGGCATAATGTAATCCATATTGATTTCAGTGACATGCCTGATACCTGTGAAAATTATAAAGACTACATCAGCTACATCAGGGAAAACCTGTATCAAGATCTATTTACACTCTGCCCATCGCTGGCAGGGGCAGCATATAAAAGCCTCAGCAGGCTGTTGTTTGATTCCGGCCAATCCTTTATCTTTATTCTGGATGAATGGGATTGCATATTTTATCAGGATTTTATGGGAAAGAAAGAACGGGATGATTATCTGAGATTCCTAAAAAACCTGTTAAAAGATCAGCCATATGTGGAACTGGCTTATATGACCGGGGTCCTCCCCATAGCCAAATATTCCAGCGGTTCCGAATTAAACATGTTCGATGAATTCAATTTTATGAACGACAATATATTCGACCGGTACTTTGGCTTCAGCGAAGAAGAAGTAAAGGAGCTGTGCATACAGCACCCCGCAGTCCCATTTTCAGAAGTTAAAAAATGGTATGACGGATACCATAAACATGATGGGAGCGGTCTGTTCAACCCGCGGTCTGTAAGTAAGGCGCTGACTCGCGGGCTCTGTTTAAATTACTGGACGGAAACCGGCCCAATGGATGAAATCGCGGACTGTATTGAACATAACGTGGACGAAGTACGGGAAGATATTGTAAAGATGGTGGCCGGAATCCCTGTGGAAGTTGGCCTGCAGGGCTACAGCGCTGCGGAGCTCCGGTTAAATACACGGGATGAAATTCTTTCCGCAATGGTGGTCTACGGGTTTCTGTCGTATTATAAAGGCAGACTTTCGATCCCAAATTATGAGCTGATGGAAAAATACCAGCATGTCCTGTCACGCGACAGTATGGGGGCAGTCAAAGAAATTGTTGACCGTTCCAGAGATATGCTGGAGGCTACCCTTGAGTGTAATGAATCGCAGGTCGCACAGCTTCTGGAAAAGGTACATGACGCGGAAATCCCCTTTCTGACATA
>QXXC01000197.1 GCA_009911305.1 Clostridiaceae bacterium
GATTGATGAGGTCCGCACTGGCACATACCGACAGCTGTTCCACCCTGAGCAACTTATCAGCGGCAAGGAAGATGCTGCCAACAACTTTGCCAGAGGCCATTACACCATTGGCAAAGAAATTGTTGATCTTTGCCTTGATAGGATCCGCAAGCTTGCAGACAACTGCACTGGACTGCAGGGGTTCTTGGTGTTCCATGCTGTCGGTGGTGGTACTGGATCTGGGCTTGGGTCTCTTTTGTTGGAGAGGCTCTCTGTCGACTATGGAAAGAAGTCTAAGTTGGGTTTCACCATTTACCCTTCTCCTCAGGTTTCCACTGCTGTTGTTGAGCCTTACAACTCTGTGCTCTCCACCCATTCTCTTCTGGAGCACACTGATGTTGCTGTGCTTCTTGACAATGAGGCTATCTATGATATCTGCCGCAAATCACTCGATATTGAGAGGCCCACTTACACCAACCTCAACAGGCTCATTTCTCAGGTGATTTCTTCCTTGACTGCATCTCTGAGGTTTGATGGAGCATTGAATGTGGATGTTAATGAATTCCAGACCAACTTGGTCCCATACCCAAGGATTCACTTCATGCTTTCATCATATGCCCCTGTGATCTCTGCTGAGAAGGCCTACCACGAGCAGCTCTCTGTTGCTGAAATCACCAACACTGCATTCGAGCCTTCATCCATGATGGTTAAGTGCGATCCTCGCCACGGCAAGTACATGGCCTGCTGTCTGATGTACCGTGGTGATGTCGTCCCCAAAGACGTGAATGCAGCTGTTGCCACAATCAAGACCAAGAGGACTATCCAGTTTGTCGACTGGTGCCCAACTGGTTTCAAGTGTGGTATCAACTACCAGCCACCAACTGTCGTCCCCGGTGGAGACCTGGCCAAGGTGCAGAGGGCCGTGTGCATGATCTCGAACTCGACCAGCGTTGCTGAGGTCTTCTCGAGGATTGATCACAAGTTCGACTTGATGTACGCCAAGCGTGCTTTCGTGCACTGGTACGTTGGTGAGGGTATGGAGGAGGGAGAGTTCTCAGAGGCTAGGGAGGACTTGGCTGCTCTTGAGAAGGACTATGAGG
>QXXC01000198.1 GCA_009911305.1 Clostridiaceae bacterium
CTGGAAGCCGGTTCCACGCTTCCCGATATCGGCATCGGGGACGGATCGCCGGAAAAGGGCGGCGTGCGCGTAAACGCCGGGAACTCCAAGTACCATGTCTCTGACGCCGAATGGCTCAACAAGGGCTCCGGCAAAGAGCTGAAGGCAGCCGACGAGCCCCAGATGCGGGTGACGCTGGAGCCGGAGGATGTCAGTGAGGACTATTTCCTCGCCAGCTATAAGGAATCTGACGTGAAGATCAGCGGCGGCTCCTTTGTGTCCGCCAGACGGGACGGCGACAGCCTGGTCGTTACGCTGCGCGTCAAGGCCATTAAAGGCGATTACGACGCCCCGAAGGACGCCTACTGGTTTGAGAATAACCTGGGGGAGGCCAGATGGGAAAAGCCGGAAAATACCTCCGGCCACTACGAGCTGCAGCTCTACAGGGGGAAAAAATCGGTTTACAAGGTTCCGGACACGACGGCGACCAAGTATAATTTTTACCCCTACATGACCGAAGCCGGGGAATATATGTTTAAGATCCGCACCATTCCCGGCACGGATGAGCAGAAGAAGTACGGGGGCAAAAGCGACTGGCTGGAATCAGGCGATCTGGAGATCACGGACCGCTATGTATCAGACGGCAAGGGCCAGCAGAAGAAGGACGGCTCCGTTTCCCAGGGAACCGCCCTGCCCGTGGGCTGGAACCAGAACCCGGAAAACGGCCAGTGGTCCTGGCGCTTCCCGGACGGGAGCGTGCGGCGCGGCGGATGGGAGTATATCAACGGCTGCTGGTATTATTTCAACATGGACGGCGTGATGCTCACAGGCTGGCAGCAGATCGGGGATCAGCGCTATTTCCTTCACGGGGAGGGAGCGATGGCCGTGGGCTGGACGAGAATCGATAATAAGTGGTATTATTTCTATACAGCGGCGGATCAGGGGCACACAGAGGGGACGATGACGGGCCCGGGCTGGCAGGCTATCGGCTCCTGGCACTACTATTTCAATGCGGACGGCTCCATGTATACAGGCTGGCTGGAGCAGAACGGAAAGTGGTATTATTTAAACGAGCTGGACAACAGCCTGCAGGGCGC
>QXXC01000199.1 GCA_009911305.1 Clostridiaceae bacterium
CCACTTTTGCATCAATTCACAGAAGGGATCCGCCTGCATTATCTTTTTCTGTAAAATAGCAGTTGGGGATTTCTCCCACATTTTACAGGAAGGAGGCCAATACTATGGCCAAAAAGATTAATGTGAAGCTCATCATGGAACTGCGGGATGCCGGTCTGTCCCGGAACATGATAGCGGCGACCAGACACATGTCAAAAAACTCTGTCGGTGACGTGATACACATCGCCGACCGGAAAGGCATCTCTTTCAGCGACATCAGGAACCTTGATGCGGATGCCGTCTACCGCATGTTTTACCCGGATAAGTTTGCGGTGGAAACGCTGTATGCCCAGCCGGATTACGAGTATATCCATCAGGAATTGAAGCGGGCAGGCGTAACATTAAAACTCCTGTGGCAGGAGTACCAGGACAGGAGCAGGGCAGATGGCGGCATCCCGATGGGATACACAAAGTTCTGCCAGGGGTACAGCAGCCATACTGTCGCAAACAGGCTGACAAACCACCTGGAACACAAACCGGGTGTTGTGACCGAGGTGGACTGGTCGGGACCCACAATGAACTATGTTGACACAGCCACCGGCGAACTGGTAAAAGTGTACCTGTTCGTGGCAACACTGCCTTACAGCCAGTATTCCTTTGTGGAACCCTGTCTGGATATGAAGATGGATTCTTTTCTCCGCTGCCATGTCCGGATGTATGAATATTTTGGCGGCGTTACCACCAGGCTGGTGTGCGACAATTTAAAGACGGGCGTTGTCTCCCATCCCCGCGAGGGAGAAATCATCCTCACCGCGGACTATGAGGCACTTGGCGGGTATTACATGACTGCGATCATGCCTGCGGGCGTCCGCAAACCGAAACAGAAAGCCTCTGTGGAAGGCACGGTAGGGAAGATTGCCACTGCCATCATCGCAAAACTGCGCAACGAGACCTTTTATTCTTTTTCCGACCTGAAATCCGCGGTATACAGGAAGCTTGAAGAATTCAACCGCCAGGGTTTCCAGAAGAGGGAAGGCAGCCGTTATGATGCATTCCTAG
>QXXC01000200.1 GCA_009911305.1 Clostridiaceae bacterium
AGATTACGCCTTTTTCCCCGGTTGATTTGTTGGCCAGGAAATCACAGCCCATCCGGGTCACCTCGTAGCATGGCCTTTCCTCGCCTTTTGCATCTACATAAAAGGATTTATGGAGGAAATCAACCACGGACATTTGTCCTTCGTTAAGAATTTGAATATAACCTTTCCGATCTTTCCTCCCCTCAATCTTTTTCAGCAGATCACTGTGTGCCACTTCCATCATCTCCGCCACCTCTAAAGTTGTAATAGTGGCTTTTCTTAATCCGTTCAAATATTTTCCTCCTGATTTTAAACACTGTTGTTAATATTTCCTTGTTATTTCCTGCCGTCCGCCATATACTGTACTTACAGGTCCCGCTAGGCCGAGTACAGAAGAAAGGAGATTATATGAAAGAGCAAAAGCTATGTGAAGTATGTGGGACTCCTCTTGTAAAATCGAATAAGACTTTACTATTGGATGGTTCCTGGGATTTGAACGGTATGGTTTGCCCCAAATGCCACCCCAGCCTCGCTAAAGCAGAATAAATGAGGCTTCCTGCGGTCAGTCCACGGCCCAGCGCCGTGCTGCTCCGCAGGCCATTCACTCCAGTATCGCGCTGCATACCCGGCATACAAGCCTGTACTCCCCATGGAAATGTAACTCCTGCAATGCCTGGTACAATTTTACATACGTGAAAATCTCAGGCTCGGCGTGAAGGTTACGGATCATTTTACCGATCTTCTTAATCCTGTTTTTGGATTTCTTCTTTAACTTCATTCTTTTCCTCCTTATTGTTGTAGATTTATACCCGGAATCTACAGGCTCCGGCTCCTACAATACACTAATCCCAACCGCTTTTTTTTACCCCCTATCCCGTTGTCAATGTGCAATGCCTTCTAGCCCGCGTCCTGTTCCAGAAGAGCCTCAATTGGAACCCCTAAATAGTTAGCCACTTTCTGGACCTTTCGGATACCCGGTTCGTTTTTACTCCATTTACGGATGCATCCGTTAGAAAATCCTAATTCCTTTTCTAATTTCCAGATAGT
>QXXC01000201.1 GCA_009911305.1 Clostridiaceae bacterium
GGAAAAGAGAAATAAATTCACAAAGGAAATTACATTTGACAGCCCAAATTCAAAGTAAATTAAGCATAAATTACGAAACTGAATAATCCTCACTCACCAACAAATTACACAACACGAATAATTAAAGCATCTAGAACTCGCTGCCCAAGGGCTCGTGGGTGTGGCTGATGAAGAACACCTCGTAGATGACGCCGGCGAGCCCGGCCCCAATGAGTGGCCCGGCCCAGTAGATCCAGTGGTTCACGAAGTTGAAGCCCACCAAAGCTGGGCCGAAAGCCACAGCGGGGTTCATGGCAGCTCCGGTGAAGGGGCCGGCGGCGAAGATGTTGGCTCCCACGACCAGACCAATCGCCAGGGGCGCGATGATGCCGATCTCTCCCTTCTTGGGGTCCACGGCGGTGGCGTACACGGTGTACACCAGCCCGAACGTCGCCACGATCTCGAAAACGAACGCTGCCCACACTGATATTCCCGCCACTCCGAATGTCGGAACAGCCAAGCCACCGGTGGTGAAGGTGAGGAGGGCGGCGGCGACGGTGGAGCCGAGCAGCTGAGCGATGATGTAGAGAATACCGCGGAAGAGGGTGATGTTTCCTCCGACGAAGAGGCCGAAAGTGACGGCGGGGTTGACGTGGCCGCCGGAGATGTTGGCGCTGATGGCGACGGCGACGAAGAGGGCGAAGGCGTGGGCGATGGCGGCGGAGATCAGCCCGGCGGGGGTAGTGGGGGCGTTGCCGGTGAGGGAGTTGTAGGCAATGCCGGCGCCGGAGCCTGCGAAGACGAAGATGAAGGTGCTGATGAACTCAGCGACGGCGGACTTGAGGGCGCCGGGTTGGCTGAACTCATCGCGGTTGCCGATGGCGATGCGGCGGAAGGGAACGTTAAAGTGGTCACATATGCAGCAATCATGGCATTCCATGACACTAAGTTTCTTGCCTTCATGTGAGAAAATACTTGCTCTGCAAGCATTATACTCCCACACTTACCATACATATCAATGAGAGCGGTCTCCA
>QXXC01000202.1 GCA_009911305.1 Clostridiaceae bacterium
CAAAAAGTCCCAACTAAAAACCTTGCAGGTTGGAGGGAAATGGCCTCAGTCGCTACACAAGCCTCCGTCACCATTCTCCGGCCGTCCTCGTCGAAAACCAAGTTCCTAACCGGCTCCTCCGGGAAGTTGAACCGGGAAGTGTCGGTTAGGCAGGCGGTTACATCCTACAGCTCCTTCAAGGTTGAGGCCAAGAAAGGGGAATGGCTCCCCGGTCTTCCCTCCCCTGCCTATCTTGACGGCAGCCTTGCAGGAGACAATGGATTCGACCCGTTGGGACTAGCCGAGGACCCGGAGAACCTGAAATGGTTCGTCCAGGCGGAGCTCGTGAACGGGCGGTGGGCCATGCTAGGCGTCGCCGGCATGCTGCTGCCGGAGGTCCTGACATCAATCGGACTCATCAACGTTCCGAAGTGGTACGATGCAGGAAAGGCGGAGTACTTCGCCTCATCATCGACATTGTTCGTGATCGAGTTCATCCTCTTCCACTACGTCGAGATCAGGAGGTGGCAAGACATCAAGAACCCTGGCAGTGTGAACCAGGACCCCATCTTCAAGAGCTACAGCTTACCTCCAAATGAAGTTGGCTACCCAGGGGGCATTTTCAACCCCCTCAACTTCGCCCCCACTCCGGAGGCCAAGGAGAAGGAGATTGCCAACGGGAGACTGGCAATGCTGGCATTCTTGGGATTTGTGATTCAGCACAACGTCACCGGAAAAGGCCCCTTCGACAACCTGTTGCAGCACCTGTCCGATCCATGGCACAACACCATTATTCAGACATTCAAGGGTTGATTTTGCATATACAGAATGTAATGAGAGATGATGTCTGTTTTTATGAAATCTGAAGTTTCATGTTTTGGACTTTGATTTGAGTCACTGTTCGTAAACAAATGGGAAGTTTAATGTACAGGAATTCATTTCGCATCTACACTTCATGTACTCGATCATTGTCCATTCTGTTTCAAGAACAAACTTCAGAAGAAATAGTAATCTTTCATTACGAAATAAT
>QXXC01000203.1 GCA_009911305.1 Clostridiaceae bacterium
AAAAACTATAATTACGTCAACATGGTTACTAAATACTAACTCACATCTTTGAGCACGAAAATATCATATTATATTTCATTGTAGCTCGTGTAGCTTATTTCTACATCAGCATCAAACAATATATATATGAAAATTATGTGCTGCCCTATCCATTTCTTATGAACTTCACTTTCCGGGGACAAAGTTGGTGGCGAAAGCCCATGCATTGTTGTTTACGGGGTCGGCAAGGTGGTCGGCGAGGTTCTCCAACGGCCCTTTTCCGGTGACGATGGCCTGAACAAAGAATCCGAACATTGAAAACATGGCAAGTCTACCATTCTTTAGCTCCTTCACCTTCAGCTCGGCAAATGCTTCCGGGTCCTCAGCTAGGCCCAATGGGTCGAAGCTACCGCCCGGGTACAATGGGTCGGTAACTTCCCCGAGTGGCCCACCACCAATGCGGTAGCCCTCAACAGCTCCCATCAACAGGACTTGGGTAGCCCAGATGGCCAAGATGCTCTGAGCATGTACCAAACCCGGGTTGCCCAAATAATCGAGTCCACCCTCGCTGAAGATTTGAGAGCCTGCCTTGAACCAGACGGCCTCTCCGAACTTGACACCATTGCGGGCCAAGAGCTCGGGGAAGACGCAGCCGAGGGCACCGAGCATGGCCCATCTGCTGTGGATCACCTCGAGCTCACGGTTCTTGGCGAATGTCTCTGGGTCGGCTGAAAGGCCGGCGGTGTCCCAGCCGTAGTCACCGGGGAATTCCCCGGTGAGGTAGCTCGGGGGCTCCCCGGAGAATGGGCCCAAGTACTTAACACGGTCGGGGCCGTACCACGGGCTGCTGGAGGGGACAGCCTTCTTGGTGGCGGCCTTCCTCATTGAGACTCTGCCGGTTTCGACGGCGGCGGGAGAGAGCTTCACCGCCTGTCCGGCGAAGGATGGGGAAGAAAGAGCCATTGAAGAAGCTGCCATTGTTTTCGTAAGAAATCACAGGTTTGTAGCTCTTTTATTTTGCAGTG
>QXXC01000204.1 GCA_009911305.1 Clostridiaceae bacterium
AAAAAAATGGCATCTGTCTGTGCTTCATCAGCCATTGCCGCAGTCTCTTCCCCAAGTTCACAGAAAAATGGATCAATTGTGGGAGCAACTAAGGCCTCTTTCTTTGGTGGAAGAAAGTTGAGAGTAAGTAAGTTTGTATCACCTTCAAGCAGGAGATCCGTCGCCGTCTGTGCAGCAGCTGATCCAGAGAGACCGCTGTGGTTCCCCGGGAGCACCCCTCCCCCATGGCTTGATGGCAGCCTTCCCGGAGACTTTGGCTTCGATCCTCTTGGCCTAGCATCTGACCCGGAGAGCTTGAAATGGAACCATCAGGCAGAGATCGTGCACTGCAGATGGGCCATGTTGGGTGCTGCCGGTATTTTCATCCCTGAGTTCCTTACCAAGATTGGCATTCTCAACACTCCTTCATGGTACACTGCCGGTGAACAAGACTACTTCACCGATACCACAACACTCTTCGTTATTGAGTTGATCCTCATTGGCTGGGCTGAAGGAAGAAGATGGGCAGACATCATCAAGCCAGGATCTGTCAACACTGATCCAATTTTCCCCAACAACAAGCTTACTGGAACAGATGTTGGCTACCCTGGTGGGCTGTGGTTCGACCCACTCGGGTGGGGGTCCGGATCACCAGCCAAAATCAAGGAGTTGAGAACAAAGGAAATCAAGAATGGAAGGCTGGCAATGTTGGCAGTCATGGGAGCATGGTTCCAACATATCTACACTGGAACAGGACCCATTGATAACCTCTTCGCTCACCTTGCTGATCCTGGTCATGCCACCATATTTGCTACTTTCAGCCCTAAGTAAGAGAAGCAACAAAGTCGACAGCACAAGTGTTTGAGAGACAGCAGCAACCATAACCGTGGAGAAATGGAAGAGATTATCAGTTTGTTTTTCCAATTAATGTTGCATTGTTAGATATGTACTGCTACATTCTTATGTGTGTAGAAAAGTTCTTAAGCAGTGTACAAATGTAGGTATTGATAAACAGTTTCGTGA
>QXXC01000019.1 GCA_009911305.1 Clostridiaceae bacterium
AACGAGGAAATGGTCGGCAACGACCGGATCGTGCGCTTTTCCCTTACCGCCCGCGACGGCTACGAGCCGGTCGGCACTGTTCAGTTAGTACAACATAGAGAACCCCCGGAAAGCCTGCTGCCCTCCGGGGTACTTTTATTTTCTCCTGCTTTTGCTATACTCCCAGCACTCTTCTACTTCTTCACATTCATCACAAATCATTGCGCCATATGTCAATCTTCCGTTTTCCCTAAACATATTCCCAAAACATTTTGCGTGTGCTGTTTCTTCTGTGTCAGGTCTTCCGTTTACTGTTACCATGTGCCGCCCTCCTTACTCTGCCACTATCGCTTCCGCTGCGGCTTGCGCCGCTTCCCTTGTATTCCATTTCAGGCAGTCGCCGTCCCTTAACTGCACGTCCCCTATGTATGCGTACCAATGCCGCCCGCCCCTGAATTGCTTTATCCTGATTTCCTCCCGCTTGAAGTGTGGGAATACAAGCTGTTTCCTGCGGCAGAACTGCACCGTTTTAATTCCCCATGTATGACCGCCAGCCTGATTGATGAAGACTGCCCCATGTTCCCGGATTGTTTCAAGCTCTCCCTCCCCTATTTCCATATTCAGGCAACGGAAGCCGTCAAATATAGTCCCCTCTACCTGCTGCGCCTTAATGATTGCACATTGAAGATATTTAAAGTCTTTTCTCTGCATTATCTCTATACGCTCTTGTAAGGGCATATCGTCAAGTAAATTATACCACTCTTTCCCTTCCTGCCTGAACTTCATATAAAGGTTTACCGCCCCTTCATATCTGCCGCCAGTCTGTTTGTGATAGTCTATAATCTGTTCAACGTCCGTTAGCTTCAACCACCACATTTCCCCGTCATAGATGAAAAGATATTCGTTTTCCATGCGCCGCCCCTTTCATACGAACTGCGTCATTGTGTCAATATACTTCTTCATGTCCCCGGCTTCCCAGTACCCGGCGCAAGAATCGCCGCCCCGCCTGCTCTTCCCGTCATTACTACAGAAATACTTCCACGCCCCTTTTCCCTGTTCGTTCGGCATAACAAGTCCGCAACTCTCACACTTCCCCGGTCTTTTATCCTTGTCCTTCTCCACCTGCCTGCCCCTCTCTTTCCATGCGCTGATATACGGCAGTTACAATATAATCATTCAGAGATTGCCCGGCAGCAGAAGCCGCCCTTTCAATCTTCGCTTTTTCCCCCATTTTTACAAACGGGTACAGGCGTTCATAATTCTTTCCGTTGAACGTGTTTTTTGCTTTTGTGGACGCTTTCTGCTGCCCTGTGTTCTTTGTGTCCGGCTTCTTCCCCTCTTCCTTCTTTTCCTCCATCTGTCGCCCTCCTTTCTTCGGGTATGTATCATTATATCACTTGCGCAAGTATTACGCAAGTATACAAATTATACAAATATACTTGCGTAACTTTGTATATCCTGCCTATTGAAAATATACTTGCGCAAGTATATAATAGACTTATCAAATGAAAGAGAGGAAAACACAATGAAGAAATTTGAAGTAGGCAAGGAATACAGCATGACAAGCATTTGTGACCACAACTGCGTCTGGACTTATACAGTAACCGCACGGACAGCGCAAACAATTACCATTTCAGACGGGGAAAAGGTTCAGAAATGCCGGATAAACAAGAAAATTTCTGAATACTGCAACGCTGAAACAATCTACCCGTTAGGGCGTTACTCCATGTGTCCTAGTCTGACAGCGTAACCGATAATCGGGGCGGCTCCTGCTGCCCTCCCTGAAAAAGAAAGGAATCCGAACAATGATAAAGATTGAAAAAGCCGCTTACAGCCGCCTTGCGCTTAATGAGGGCATGAAGCAATTAAAATCCGTACACCTTACCGCCACCCGGAAGAACTGCTATTATCCTATTTATTCCAACCTTAATGAGATTAAAAACTGGCTTGAAGACTACGGCGGGAATCGTCACGCTTTCTACTGTTACCGCCTTGAAGAATATAGGGACCGTCTTTATAACCACTATAAAGAAACAACAAAAGCGGATTTTGCCCGCCTTGCCCGCCTGACAAAAAGGGATATGATAGAAAATATACTGTCTATCCTGCGTGAAGGTAAAGCCGGAAACGTCGATATTTTCTGAACTTCCCCCGCCCCGTTCCTCCGGGGCTTTTCTTTTTATCTTACGCAAGTATACATATTGTACAAATATACTTGCGTAACTTTGTACACTTTGCCTATTGAAATTATACTTGCGCAAGTATATAATAATAACATAAGATGAAGCAAAGGAAAGGGGCAAATAAAATGACAGTAGCAAACACAATTCTCGAACAACTCGGCGGCAATAAATTTATCGCAATGACAGGCGCAAAGAACTTCTTATCAGACGGAAACACGCTGCGCATGACACTTCCGAAAAACCGCAGCAAGGCAAACCGCCTTTACATCACGCTTGACACAACGGACACTTACACAATGTATTTCTTCAAGTTTACTGCCGGGCGGCTGAACAAAAAGACTTTCGCATGGACCCCGGATAAACAGGAAGATATTAAAAAGGTTTCCGGCGTATATGCTGATATGCTGCAAGATATATTCACCGCAACCACGGGAATGGCTACACACTTATAAAGACAACGGGCGGCGGTTCTGCCGCCCCTCCAGCAAAGAAAGGAAGGAAAGAAAAATGATGATAGCAGAAAATTTCAATGATTTTGTAGACAAGGTATCAGAAGCGGAAAGAAGCGCACTGAATAGCCCCGCAGGTCAGGAACTTACACAAAAGCTGCTTGAAATGAAGCTGGCGCAAAACCCGAACATGACCCCGGAAGAATGGGCACAAACAAAGTCAGAATTTATGACTTTCATGTTTACAGTGTTTGTTCAGGAAGTCCCGGAAGCCATGCACGAACTGGGACACCACGTCTACAACGAACTACGGAAAGAAAACTAAATGACCGGGCGGCGGCTCCTGCCGCTGACCTCCCTGAAAGGAAAGGTGAAATGATGAAATTAAAATGGACTATGAACGGCGTAACCTTCAACCGCAGCAATTACCGCCCTGTGATTGCCCGCTTTGACAATACCACCTGCTGGCTCTCCCTTGCAGCCTGCACAACCACCAGCGGCTTCCGGGCGGCTGTCCGGGAACTTGCTACCGCATACGGCGTAAAAACCGTTGAACTGAAATATTTTTATGACGACGACGACAACCAGACTGAAACAAATGTTGTTGATTTCATGAAGCTGTATTCAGAAGAACTTGACAAAAGCTATTTTATTTTCAGAAATGAATTAAAAGTGCCATCCGGCACTCCCCGGAAATTTATAAATTATACAGAAGGTCAGATTTTCACAACCGCATAAACGCCCCGTATTTGCCCCACAACGATAAAAAGCCCCGCAGGTGTATATATTACCCTGCGGGGCTTTTGGTCTGTCTGTGGGCTTGTGTGGCACGTCTGCGGGCTATTCTACTTCAATATGTGTCACGCCCTCTGCGGCGGCTGCCGCTTCCTCTGCCGTAATTGTCCCGGTTTTGTTCCCGGCTGCGTCGTATACGTTCACTTCCCCGGCTGCGCCGTCCTCCAGCGCACCTTCTGGGACTTTATCTGTCGCAACTGCGGTTTTTCCCGCCGCTGCGGGTCCCGTGTAAATATTCACCGTTGAACCCTTCGCCGCTTCCCTCTGACCGATTTTGTAATATGTCGCCAGTGCTTCCCCGGCTGCGTCCTCCGCTTCCTTCTCCCCGGCTTTCATTGCATTATAGGCAGACTGCGCTATTGCCCGCAACTGGTCTTCCGTGACTTCAATCCCGGCTTCGTCTGCAATCTCTTTCAGCTTTTCGACAACTGCCGCCATCTTCTCTTCCCCGGTCTGCTTCTTCATGAACTCTTTCGCCCATTCAACGAACTTCGCCGCCCACTGTGAAAGTGCCGTCAGCTTATCCGTTACATTCTTCGGAAGGTTCGGGAATACATATTTCCCGACGACAAACGCCGCAACCGTAATTCCCAACTGTACCGCTAAAATAATAATATCATTCATCTTCTTTTCCTCCTGTGATAGTCTTTTACGCCCCCGGCAGCTTCAATGTCTGCCCGGCGTGAATCGTGTTGCTGGTCAGCCCGTTCATGGTCTTAATCTCGTTATAGCGGGAACCGTCCCCAAGCTGCGCCGCCGCAATCGCCCACAAGCTGTCACCCTTCTTTACGGTATAGGTCTTTACCCCGCTTCCCGGAATCTTTATTTTCTGCCCGACGTTTATTTTGTTCGGGTTCGCAATCCCGTTATAGCTTGCCAGTTTCTGGTATGTAGTCCCGAACTTTGCAGCAATCTTTGAAAGCGTGTCGCCCGCTTTCACCGTGTAAACCTGTTCTGCGGAAGAAGCGGACCCGGAAGAAGAATTGCCGGAAGGAACGCTGCCTGCCTTGCTTGCATAATCAGGCAGGCAATATCCCCGGATATAACGCCCGTTTACCTGCAATTTCCTTTCCCCTACTTTGTCACTCATATTTCCTTCAATGACTGTAATTGTGTTTCCGTCTACCGCTTCCACAAGTCCGACGTGTTCAGGATAGCCCGTACAATCTCCCGCCCCGTTGTCGTCCCAGTCATACATGATAATGTCTGCGGGCTGCGGTCTGTATGCGTCGTTTTCCTGCCAGCGTCCTTTCTTCTTGTACAGTTCAATCATTGCCCCGCACCCACATTCAGTCGGCATAATGTCTGTAAGCCCGCAGACAATACCGACAAAAGAAACGAATGTTGCGCACCATGCGTCTGTATACTTCACCAGATAGCCCCGTGCCAGCGGCTTGTGTGCGTTGTACCCGTCAATAATCTTCCTGTGGCTCCCGTCCGCTTCCTTGCTTCCAAGATAGCCCCGTGCGGTCTGTACTACTTTGTTTCTTAACTCCTGTTCTGTCATAGTCTTTTTACCTCCTGACTGATTATTGTTTGCAGCCCCGGCAGCTCCCTTGAAAAGCTCCTGTGCCTTTTTATATACAAGGTTCCTGCGGCTGCTGTATTTACCCATAACACGGTCCGCAAGTGCCGCCCCGTGTATGTGGTCAAGTTTTACTTTCCCGGTTCCCCCGGCTTTCTGTGCTGCTGCGTTTCCGACACGCTTTGAAGCTCCCGCCCCTCCCTGATTCTCTAAATCAGCAAAATATACAAGGCTCTGCGGGTCTTCAATCCCCATCTTTGCCCCGTGTGTGACGTATGAAAGAATGTCTTCTTCTGCCTGTCTGTCCTGCGCCTGTCTTCCCTGAACGCTCCCCAGAACCTTTGACAGCTTCGCTTTTTCCTCTGCCGCTGCTTTCCTTCCTGACCAGTCGGAAGCTGTCATGATTTCCCGGTACAGGCTCCCGCCCAGAACCGCTTCCGCTCCTGCGCCCATATCCTGTACAATCTTTTTCAGAAGCGACAATGCCCGGTTCCCGTGCCACTGTACCTTCCCGACGCTTAACGCCCCGTTATCATCAGCATTTACAGAAGAATAATTTCCTTCATTCGCAAAGATAACCTTTGCCGCTTCCGCTGCAATCTGTCTTTTCAGCTCTTCTTTCATGTTCCCTTCCTCCCTTACTGTGAACCCATGCCGGAAAAATCAGAAAGGGAACCGCACAAGTCCGGGTTCCCCTTTTTTATCTTCTCTAAATTTTCCGCTTTACTCTTCCAGCAATAGAACGCAACCGCAAAAGCCGCAACGCCGCCCGTAAAAGTCAGCAGGCTTGAAAGCTGGTATATGTCTTTTGCAATCACTACCCACACCGCAACCGCAAAAGCGATATAGTAAGTTATCATGATTGAAAAGACAATGATTTTTGTTGCCTGTGTCTTCTTTGTCGGGTCCTTTTCTGCTTCCCGTTTTCGCCTGCGCCTTGCTGCCGCAACCCACCGCAGGTTATACAGGAAAACAATAAAACCGCAAAGGATAAACCCAAGCATAAAACACAAAATGTTCATTCTTCGTCTTCCTCCCTTTCCACAAGAAAATCATTCTTTTCACAACGGCGCATATATACATTGCTTACATACTTATAAGCCATATCTACACGCCCATTTTGCAGCTTGTTTGCTTTTATGTACTCTTCATAATCGCTGTAAGTTTCAAAGAAATTGTCAAACTCTTCCTTTGTGTGCTTCCTGCGGTTCATACATTCATTTGCAAAAGTCAAGATTTCATGCCGCCAGCTCTCCACCTTGTGCTGCTGCAAGTCCTTTTCTATCTTGTCAAGCTGTTCTTTTATATCATGGTTCATCAACGCCCCTATGCGCTTTATGATATACCGCACGGGCTGAAACTTAATGCCGGGGGTCAGGTCAATTATTATCCCCGCCGCCGCAAGCCACGCCAGAATCTCCTTCGCTGTCCGCAATAGCTCCTGTGACATTTCCGCATACCTCCTTTTTATACATTTCATTCAAACTTTTTCGCAGTCCGTAACTATCAAAATGTTTTAGTATTCCCCGGTATGAAGCAACGCTTCTGTCAAGCGTGTCTTTGTCAATTTCGCCTATTGTGTAGGCATGGAACATATATTGCAGCCGTCTTTTCAGCTTCTTTGCAGTCTTCTTCCTTAACTTCCTATGTGTCGCCCACACCCGGAAGCCTACAAACTCAATACCCATACTTGTCGGGCGTATGCAGGTTTTGTTGTTTAACTGCAAATTCAGCTTCTTTCCCAGAAATACGGCTATGTCCTGTTTTATCTTTTCCAGATACTTTTTATCATCATGTAAAATTATAATGTCGTCCATGTATCTGATATAGAAGTGTAACCTTAATTTGTGCTTGCAGAACTGGTCAAGCTCATTCAAATACAGGTTCGCAAACATTTGTGAAGTCAGATTTCCTATAGGCAAGCCCACATCATCTAACATTCTGTCAAACGCAACGTCCCCTATATCTGCGCCCAGCGGCAATCCAAATTTTGTGTCTTCGCAATCAATGATTTTCGCCAGCAGGTCTAAAAGTGGCGGGTCATCAATCATCTTTGCAAGAATCTTCTTCAAAATGCCGTGGTCTATCCTGTAGAAATACTTTGATACATCTAATTTCAGATAGTAGTATTTCTTCGGCTTCCTGTCGGTCTGCTTTAGCCAGTATTGCAGGCGGTCTATTGCCTTGTGCGTCCCCTTCCCTACCCTGCAAGCGTAACTGTCGAAAATGAACTTCTTTTCAAAAATCGGGTTTACCTGCCTGTATATGGCGTGTTGTGCCACCCGGTCTTTGAATAATAGTGACATTATCAGGCGTTTTTTCGGTTCGTACACATAGAAAATATTGTACCTTCCTACGCTGTACTGTCCCCATATCAATTCATTTTGCAGGATAATCAGGTTATCTTCCAGCCGGTCCGTGTACTCCATTACGTCCTGTCTGTATCTTTTGCACTTGATAGCCGCTTTGTATGCACAAAACAGATTTTCAAAGTCATAGATTTTCGGGAAAATTCCCTTTATCTTCTTCAATGGTTTTTACCTCCTGCAAACAAAAATGTGTCGGGCAAATTTACTCCGGTCCACCACTCCGTTTCAAACGTGATATATTCATTCAGTCTTTCGGCTGACTTTCGCCCTGTAAGACAAAATCCTGATTCTGTCTTACAAAGTTACTAACTATCTTCCCGACAATTCAATCTTCTTCCTACAGTCCCCGGTTTCCCAGTCGCCTTTGGAACGGAAAAGAACCCCTTTTAACCCTGTACGCACGGGACACGCTCACTTGTGAACGTGACTTCTGGCTGTAGAGGAAAAGCGGAACGGAAGGACACATTGTTGTTGACGTTAGAACGGGCGTTGTTCAAGTTCAACGCCGCCACTCCACCGTTGGAAGTGTTGTTGAAGCTCGAACCCCGGATAGGCACGGCAAGTCCTCTATAACGGTTCTTTCCCGATATGAAAAAAGCGGGGTTTCCCGCTCATTTCTTTAATGATTTATAATAGCCGCCAATCATGCAGCCGATTTCATTTATCTTGCGTGAAATATTCTCATACTTCCGCAGGGGCAGGCAGGGTTTCCGGCTCCTTGTATACTGCGGGTCAGCCGCAAGCCTTACAAGGTGGCGTAATACGTCAACTTCGTTGTCAAGTTCTCCCAGCGTCGTCTTCTTGTAGTGCTTATTCTCCAATGTCACGACAAGCCGCAAAATTTGAAGCATTGTTTCCCGTATCTCTTCCGCAAGTCTTCTTTGCGCCCGTGGAAACTGTTCAAGCTCTGGTCCCGTGTATAGTATCAGCTCATAGACTTTATTTTTCGTCTTGAAGTCGTCTGCCGTCGCATTGTCCCGTACCGGGTCAAGCTCCGGCAGCTCCTTTTCTTCTCCTGCCATGTTTCACCCCGCATTTTCTGTTTTTGGTAGAAAGGGCTTGCTGCCGCAAGCCCTCCCAGTGTATCAGTTATCAGTTTACAGTTATTCATAAAAAGCGGAACGGAAGGACACAGTGCTGTAGACGTAAGAACGGGCGCGGTTCAAGTACAACGCCGCCACTCCACCGTAGGAAGTGTCGTAGAAGCTCGAACCCCGGAGAGGCAGCCTTTCGCCGTTATTTCTTGCCCAGAAATGTCCAGGGGCTTTCTGCCCGCTATCCGGGAAGAAGCCTGCTGCAATTAAGATTTTCGGAATACTTACACCCGATACCGCCGCCGTATCTTTAAACGGCGTGTTTGTGTCGTTACTGTCCGTTGTCTGCGTTGTCACTCCCGTATTGATACGCAATACTGCTGAACTTGCGCTGGTCCTGTCAATTTTCAGTGTCCCCGCCGTCCCCGGTTCAACCAGTGTTCCGTCCGGCATGATAGCTTTCCACTCCGTGCTGTCTGCGCCCATGCTGCAATCGGACTTCATAGAATTTCCGTAAGGGATAATCTGAATTTCACCGTTGACAAGCCTTGCGCCTGCTACCCATTCCCAACAATTCCCGCAAATGTCAGCAATGCCCGCTGCGCTGTGGTCATGGTTCCATGTTACGGGTCCGCTTCCTGTCGCTGTCCTGCCGCCGCCGTGTGAACCGTCGATATATGTATTTACGCCCCGTTCCCACGCCTTTTCATAGCTTGCGTCCCAGTTCGTGTTGCCCCTCGGAATCGTGCCGTTTTTCTCACTCCATAAGGACAGGGCAGCAAAAACGCCGTTCTGTAACAAGTGCCAGCCCTCGCCTTTATTCCTGCTGAACCGTAAAGCGTCGTCAAAATTCACATACGCTTTCGGGTCCTTCATAGGCAGGGAATAAGCCCTGTCATTTACAACACAATTCAGATACTTTGATACCCAAATCACATTCTTTTCTACCCCTTCAACCACCCACCACGGCAAAGTTTCCTGTGTGCCGCCCGTGATAACGTCGGAATACTTCATCTTCGGAACGCCAACCATAATAGACGGCTTTCCTAAATCATCAAGAATGACTTTGTTGTGTCCTCCAAAAGACGCAACCGCTAAAGATAAATCGTCAAAGTTTCCCATCTTTATACCTCCCATAAAATAATTGTGCAAAGTGTAACATCAAAGTCAATCGGAATCGGCACTTCCCGCGGCTCTCCGTTTTCGTCCACCCCGTCTTCAATCACATCATAGCGGCGGGCAGGAATGATAATTTGCGCTGCGTACTTCTGCGCCCTTCCTCCCGTCCCGATAACAACGCCGTTTTCGCTGTCAATACAAATGTCCAGCGACACTTCAAAATCTCTTTCCCGGCTTGCCAGATTCACGGAAAGTTCATCATCACCGAAAATAATTTTCTTGCCCTTCACTTCATACTGAATATGATTGCCGGGCATTTTTTCAACAACCTTGATTTTTTCCATCTTATCTTCCTCCTTCTTTTACAACTTCACGGGTCCTTGCGGCTATAACTTCCGCTGCTTCCCGCTGTTCTGGGGTTCCTCTCCCCTTTACTCCAAAAGATTGCAGCACATACGCTTCATGCTGCTTTCTTTCTTCGCTCCTGATAATCACATTTGCGCCCTTCATCAGTAGAATCCCCCCTTCACAAACACTTTCAGCTTGACTTCCTTTGCGCTTCCTGTATGCGCAATCTTGAACCCGTTCGCCAGCTTCTCCGTTACTTCAATATCCCCGACGCAACCGCCGCTGTATTCCAGCACTTCCGCTGTCACGGTATAGTCTAAATGGTTTCTTTCCGTTTTCAGTGCAACGGTCTTCACGGAATCATTGAAGGGGTACTGCTGCCCGTTCGTCAGGGTCAGAAGAATTGTTTCCCCGGTTTCATCTGCCGCCCGCTGGTTCATGTGAATTGTTTCCGTTGCCAGAAGTGCCGCAAGCTCCCCGGCGTTCGTTATGCCATCTTCCATGTGGTTGAAGTTCGTTGCGCTCTGCGGGGTTCCCTGCTGCAATACCTCCCCTTCCACGGCTTCATGCGTGATTGTCCCGTCGTCGTTTTCAATCTCTCTGTAACGGTTTTCATGCTCTGTAACATGGTCCTGCCACTGCTGCCATTCGTATGCCATCTTTATACCTCCTGTTCTACAAATCGGAAGGCAAAACGGTATAACGCCCCTTCCTGCACATTAGAAAGCGTTATGTCCTCCGTTTTATCTGCCCACAACTGCTTATTTTTGTTGTAAAGCTGTACCCGTTGAATCGTCGCTTCCGTCCCCGCCTGCGGCGTAATGTTCAGATAAACCGCCACCCGCCCGTCTTTCAGGCGTTCCCGCCTGTGAATCGGGATTTTCTTCGCTTCCCCGTTCACCGTAACTTTTGCATACGCAATGTTATTGTCAAGAAAGCCTTTGAAGTCTTCTATTGCCTGTGGTGTCAGCATGGTTTTTCACCCCCTTTCAAAGTTTTCTGCGGCTCCCGCAAGGTTTATTTGTATGTTTAAATACCTCCGCTTTCACCGTGCTTTCAATCCCTCCGCTTCCGGCTCCTTCTCCCGTGTTCCTTTCCGGCACGGTCCCGGCAGCTTTTACGGTATATAAAAAGCCGTCTGCGGCTTCCTCTGCCGCAATCCCGGCTTCGGAATTGCTCATGACAACATTTCTTTCAGGTTTTGTTCCGGCAGCTTGCATGAAGAAGGGGAAGCCCTCTGCCTCCCCTTCTGCTTCTATGTTTGCGCCGCTTCCCTGAAATACTGTGTTTCTGTCCGGGGCGGTTCCTGCTGCCGGGACAGAAAACGGCGTTCCCTCTGCTTCCGTCCGTGTTTCTATCCCTGCGCCTGTTTCTGCCCCTCTGTGGCTTCTCTGTGGCTCTTCTCCGGCGTTTATCTGTCCCGCAGGTGTATTTCTATACCCATAAGCCTTTAAAGCCGTTTCTGCGTCAATCTGTGCGTCTGTGTGCCTGAATATCGTGTTTCTGTCCGGGGCGGTTCCTGCTGCCGGGGAAGAAAACGCAAAACTTTCTTTTCCTGTCTGCGCTTCAATGCCCGTTCCTGCCTGCGCCCCTCTGTAGCTTCTCTGTGGCTCTTCTCCTGCCCTTATTCTCCCCGCAGGTGTATTTGTATGCCTGAAAGCATTTGAAGCCGTTTCTACGTCAATCTGTGCGCCTGTGTGCCTGAATATCGTGTTTCTGTATGGATATGTCCCCGCCTGTGTCGGTAAAAAGATAAACCCCGCAGCGTCCGTCCCCACTACAATCACACTTCCTGCCTGTACGCCCCGCCTTATCCTCTGCGGGTATGTTCCCGCCAGCAGGCTTCCCGTTGCCGGGTTCTTGTACAGGAAAAAGTCTGTGTGTGTTTCTACTCTGATACCCACGCTTGCCTGATATACAACTTCGTCTAAATGTGAAGAAAGTCTTTTGTACATCATCACGGCATTTATAATTTCCTGAAAGCTGGCTGTCACCCTGTTTTCCGTCACGTCGCACACAATATGAAAGTGATGGGGTTTCCCTTCGTACTGATACCATTCTTCAACTTCGCTTTGCGGGTACAGTGCGCCCAGTGCCTTTTCAACTGCGTATTTCGTCCCCATCTTCTTATGGACTTTTACGCTGCTTTTCAGAATGTCCCGTTTTACTTTCAGCGGAAAAGAATAGTCGTACCAGTCAACGTGCATATCATACGCCAGAATGTCAATCAACGCTTCCGGCAGTTCGTCTATTCGGGAATATATCAGCACATTTTCAATTTCCCCGCTGACCGTCAACGCTTCCTTTGTCACCGCTTCCGCAATCGCTTTTATTTTTGGGTCCTGTTTCAACGCCCCCGGCAGATAATCCGCAAAATTCACCGTGAATATATCCTGCCCGGCTTTTCTTATCCCTCTGGGACTAGGCATTTTCTACACCCCCATTCAATACAGTCATAGTGTTTCGCACAATCCTTGCAACGTGCGTTTCCTCTACAGCCTTAAATGTCGGCTTTCTTACCTCCACCCGCTTCACTCCTGCCGCCATGATTAACTGTATCAGGTATGACGGGTTTATGTCCCTTCCCATTTTCCCGGTCTGCCACTGTATGTACTCTTCAACTGCTGCCCTTGTGTCCCGTTCTATGATACTTGTGCTTGCCTGACTGTTTCGGTTTATGTAATAGGTCAGGTCTATTTCAAACGGGTCTTCCTCCGGCATTGATACTGTGACAATATCTGTCAGCGGGCGCACGTCGGAAGCGTTCAGGGCTGCTTCTATTTCCTCCAGAACCGCCTGCGTCGGCTGTTCTCCCCCTTGTAGCAATACCCTAATATCTACCACCCCCGCTTCCGGGCTTGTCGCCGCAACGTCAGCTATTGCCGTGCTGACCGTCTTTGTGTGATAGATATAGCCGTTTATCGGACCCGCTGTTGAAAAGCTCTCCATGCTCTCCCGCATACGCTCATAGTATGAAGCGTCGTCTTCTTCCCCTGCGCCGCCCTCTGTCTTTGTCACGTTTTCAGCTTTCAAATAATAGTCGTAAACGTCAACAATTTCTTTCACCTGCCCCGGCGCAAGGTCATTTCCTACAATGCCCGCTGTCTGACATTTTCCGTTTACTTCCCCGTATGTTTCCCCGGCTTTTATTTCAAGCTCTTCTGTGGTTTCAAATGTGATTTCCCCGTCAAATGTTATCCGTGTCCCCTGCGGGACAATTACGCTTTGATTCTGCGCCGCCGATATGTAGCAACGGAACTTTGCGACGGCAGGCGTGGCTGGCAATCGTTCAATATCCTTGAAAAGCTCTGCAAGGCTGTCTAAATACTCCCCTTTTGCATACCGGGGAACATTCTTTTTCGCCGTTTCATTTATCAGCACTCTTTGTTGTACAATAATAGCGGCGCACCATGCAATAAAAAGACGCTCCGGGGAAGCCGGATAAACTTTGTATTTTTCCCGTTTCCCCTGCTTCACCAGCTCTTTGTTTACCAGCTCTTCATAAAGCGCAATCATATTGCTTTCAATCGTTTCTGTGTCCGTTTCCAGAAACTCAATGTCCGGGTATTCCCTTTCAGGTTTCTTCATTTTCCGTCTGCACCCCCTCTATTTCTATTATTGGTATCAGCTTCCCCGTGAAAGCATTTTCTTCAAAGGTTATATCCCCCAGAATCGCCCGTGGCTCATATTCTTCAATCTGGTCATGCAACTGCCCCACCATGATATTTTTTACTACGGGCAACGGTCTTCCTATCAACTGCCCCGGAAGCCCTAACGCCCGCAGCAAAGGGCAGGTATTTTCCCATGTGTCTATTATGATTGCTACATTCTGCAATACTTCCTGATATTCATTTTTCGGGGATAGGTCAATATTTTTTAGTAGTGTTCCGTCACCTCTGATAATATCCATCTTTATCACCTTTTCGGGTACTCTTTCAGGGTCACTTTTATGTTTGCCGCCCACAAATTCCCTTTGTTGTCGAACCTCTGAAAGTCAACCGTCCCTTTCTGCATTACCCACTTGTAACTGCCGTATACCTTGCCGCCGATTACAAGCCGTTCTGCGTATCCCTTTCGCACCATCTCCCGCAGCTTTTTTATTTCCTTTAACGGGTTTACCCCTAAAAATACAGAAAGCGTCATAGAAAATGATATGCTTTCAATCCCCGGTCCCATGTATTCTAGCAGGTCAGCTTTTATGTGCCTGTCATGCGTTGCGTAATCAGCGGAAAAATCCCAGTTCATGCCGTCAAATGTTTTTACCGTATTTTCCGACACGCTGAAAACAAGGCTCCCGAAACTTCCGATTTTTGCCATTACATCACCTTCCCTACAATGTACCCTTCCCCGTCGCCGTCAGGAATCATCAGGCACAAAACAAGGTCCCCTACTTTCGGGACCCACTCTGTTATATATGCTTCGTGGAAATGCCCTGCTTCCGTTTTTGTTTTATTCCCGGCTTTGTCCTTTTCCCCCGGAACTACTATTCTGGGTCTGACTAATATGTGAAGCTCCCCTGACACAATGCCGCCTTTATCCCCGAACTTCACCCGTGCTTTCATGGTTCCGTCATTCACGCTCTGCACGGTCCCTTTCCGTATCATGTTTTTTAGTTCGTTCATATCTGCCATTAATACCCCTCCAGAACCTGTTTTAAAGAAAGGTCTACCGTGTAGCCCCCTGTCAAGCTGTGCTTCGCCTGCGTTACCTTGTATTTTCTATCGAACTTCTGAAAGCCTTTTAATTTTACGGTCATTCCCGCTACAAATGAAACGTCGCCCACTACCTTCAAACTTGCTGTAAATTCCTGCGTGTTCTTTTCCCGCAGGCGTTTTTTTGCCAGCGTCTTCGCTTCCTCCGTGTTCCTGACTTTTTCGTTTATCTCCAGAACCTGCCCTGTCCCCGTGCTGCTGTCCGGCGTGTATGTATATTCAATGGTTTCTTTGCTGTCCGGGTCTGTATAAGAAACATGACAACTTGTGTACGCCGTATCTGTCAGGCTTGTTCCCAGTTTGTATGATATAATATTTTTATCCCCGTATTTGAAAGTCTTTGCTGCGGGTTTTGCGTCATACTCCGCAGCGTCATATATTACAATTTTCAGCGTTGTCACTTTCAACGCCATTCCTGCGGCGTGGCATAGCTCCTGCAAAAACTTTACGTCCGACGTTTGCACCTGCTCTTTTCTTTTGAATGTCGGATTGTCGCTTGCTTCATACATCAGGGAAAGCCCGCTGTCACCCGCTATTTGTTCCCCTATTGCTTTTAACGTGATATTTTCCCACGCCCTTGACTTTTTCTCTATCCGCATTGTGGAAGTGTACGGAATAGACGTGCTTTTCACGGTTACTTTTGTGGGCGGTCCTGATACGTCGATACCGTCTATTTCAAAAGTCCCGATATTCAAAGTTGCGTCTTTCCCTGTGTCGTTCCAGTTCTGCTGGACAAGAACCGCCGTTACAAGTTTCGGCTTTGCCCCCTGCTTCACTTCCTCCACGGTTTCAACTGCTGTACTCTTTGCCGTGCCGCCTGTCGTTATCCTGAATACCTGCCCCGGATAAATCAAATTCGGGTTCGGTATGTTGTTTTCTTGTGCAATCTGCGGGTACTTTGTCCCGCTCCCTAAATACTGTGAAGCAATCGCCCACAATGTGTCACCCCGCTTCACAACATAATTTATTACTTCTTCTTTCTGAACCTCTTTCACAACCTGCTTTGTTGTTTTTATGATTGTCGGCTTTACTTCCAGCCAGTCCCCCATCAGGTTCCGTTCCCGGTCTTCATACACAATTTGAAAATCATCTGTGCTTCCGTCTTCATTGTCCGTATAACTTGCGCTCACTAAATGCAACGCTATATTCTCTGGCACGTCTACATTTTCAAATTTCAGCTTTAGCACCACCCGCCGTGCAAGTCTTTTGTCGCTCATTAGATTAACAACCCCCTTTTCCACGGCGGCAGCTCCATACTTTGTTTTTCCTCCACTTCCGGGATAGTCAGAACTACCCCGGCAGGGAAGATAAACATTGCGGCATAGTCGGCATTAGCTTTTATCAATTTGTCCGTATAAAGAACGCTTCCCATTTGCGTGTACGCTATCTGGTCCCACATATCCCCGGATATTGTTGTATAGGTCTTACTCATGCCTTGACCGCCTTTCATCATCATTTCTTTTGTCCAGAAGGTCTTCAACCTCCTGCAACAAGTTTCTGTTGTTCTCCTCCAGCTTCTCTTCCAAATCACCCGCTTTGTCGCTGTCAACGTATATCGTCGGATTGCTGTTGATTGTTACGCTATTCCCGCCGCCCGTTCCTGCGCCGCTTACTACTTCTGGCGGTTTTACTTCCGGCGCATTGTTCGTGGTATTATAGAATACCTGTGAAGTCTGCCCGGCTCCTGCCGCCTGCGTCACCTGTGCGGCTGCGTTCTGTGCGCTGAATATATCTTTTGTCTGCTGCGCCGTGTATACCGTCATTCCTGGCGCATTTGTTATCAGCTCTGGACCCTCTTCACCTGCAATGAATGTGTCCGGCGTGTTCTTTGTTCCTTTTGCAAAGGTCGGAAGTGTCGGAATGTTTATGCCCTTCCCTCCTACTCCCGGAACCCAGTCTGGAATCTTAATGCTGTTCAGTGCTGAAATAGCTCCGTTGATAACGCCTATAATTCCATTGATAACGCCCGTTGCTATGGACTTTAGCCCGTCCCACGCTCCTTGAAATACCGACTTCACGCCCTCCCAAGCTGCGCCCCAGTTCCCGGTGAAAACTCCCGTGATAAACTGTATCAGCCCTTGAAAAATCTGCGTTGCCGCCTGCACCACACTTCCAATCGTTGTGAATACTGTTTGAAATACAAAAAGCACCTGCGGCAAAACCGCCTGTACCGTTGTAAGAATCTGTGTCAAAATCGGCTGTATGATAGTCCATATTGTCTGGAAGACGGTCTGCACTACAGGCAAGACTGCTGAAAGAACCGTTGTTATTATGGTCCCTAGCTGCTGTATGCCCTGCACAATGAACGGAAGTACCGTTGATACGATAAAGTTAAAAACTTCGCTGATAATCGGTAAAACATACGTTTGAATGAATGTTATAACTTCGCTGATAATCGGCATAATGCCCGCAATAAAACTTCCTATGACCGGGATAATGCCGCCTATGAAGTCCGCTATTGCCTGAAAAATCTGCATTACCACCGGGGCTGCTGACTGTATGCCGCTGATAATTCCCGGAATGACCGTTGTAATCAGCACATTCAAAAACCGTTCGACAACCGGGACTATATGCGTTGTCACAAACCCTACAAACTCCCCTGCTGCCGCTACAACTTTCTGGAAAACGCCTGCAAAGGTATCAAATACCGCAACGCCCTTTTCCCCGAAAATCTCTTGTATCTTGTCCCTTGCCGCACCCAGATTTCCGTCTGAAAAAACGCCCTTGATTGTTTCGCCTACGCTTGTTACTACTGCAACAATTTTGTCGAATATCTCAAGCCCCTTTTCTCCGAAAATATTTCCTACAGCGTCCCGGACTTTATCAAAGTTCTGCCGTAATAGCTGTACTGCCGTAATAACCGCAGTTACCACGCCTACTACGGGCAAAATCTTTCCTGCAATCCCTCCTAACGGTCCCAGAAGCGTCGAACCAATTTTTCCCAACGGTCCTAACGCCTTTTTTATGATGTTTCCTACCGGGGCAATGAATGACCCGATTTTTCCAAAACTGGAAGCAACCACCCTTCCGATTGACCCAAGCGGGGAACGTGCGACAATGCCGCCTATTCCTGACAGTGCCTTTCCAAGTATGCCGCCGATACCGCTAAACGGTTTTGTGATGAATCCGACAACTTTTGAACCTATGCTGGAAAGCCCGATTGCCTTTATCTTGAAAAGCTCCAGAACTCTCTGTGCGTCCTTTATCCCGCTTGCTATGTTCAGGAACCCCAGTTTTGCGGTCAGCCCTGCAATTCTCATTCCTGCAAGTGCCGCCGCTACTTTTAGGACTGTTTGAACCAGCTTCGGGTTCGCCTGCGCAAATTCTGAAACTTTTATCACGACCGCAGCCACCTTGTCTGCAAGGTTCCCGACAATCGGCAGAAGGTTTTGACCCAGAACAATACCTAAATTTGCGATACTGTTCTTTGCCTTTTGCATTTTCGCTTCCGTGGTGTTTTCCATTTTCGCAAACGCTTCTTCCGTTGCGCCTGCGCTCTCAACCATTCCTTTTACAGATTCGTTGAATCCGTCCACACTGTTCGACAAAAGGGAAACTGCCGCTTTTCCTGCTTCTGCGGACCCGAACACATCAGACAGGCTTTTCCCGCTGCTTTCTGCCGCTTCCTGCATTATTCCCAGAACGTCGCCCAGGCTCTTCCCGTCTGCCATCAATTCCTTGAAGCTCTTCCCCGCTGTCTGCCGCAAAAGTTTGTCTGCTGTAGTCCCGGACTTTCCAAGCTCATTCAGCATACTATTCATGTAAGTTGTGGTTTCTGCTGCCGCAATACCTTTGCTGGTCATGATTGCATAACCAGCCCCAAGCTGCTCTAATGCCACCCCGTTTGCGTTTGCTGTCGGTATGATTTTACCCATAACGCTTGACAGTTCGCCCACGGTCACTTTACCTTTATTTTGTATCTGAATAAGCATATCCGACACGTCGCCTACTTTTGACGCTTCCATTCCGTAAGCGTTTAGAATCGTCGTCAGAACGTCCAGCGTCTGCGAACTTTCCGCAAATCCCGCTTTTGCAAGTTTAGCTGAATTGCTAACAAAGTTTACTGCGTCCCCAGTCTTCTGCCCCGCTGAAATTGCATTGTAAACATCATCTGCAATAGCTTCGGCAGCAATCCCCGTCGTGTTTGACAGCTTCATGATTTCACTTGAAAGCTGTTCAAGCGGCACTTGCTTTGTGTCTGCAATCGTCCCGACTTTCGCCATAGCGGTTTCGTATTTCTGCGCCGCCTGTACGGGTCCGGCGTATATCGCCGCCGCAACTGCGCCAACCGCCCCTATCGTTCCCATTAGCTGTGTCTTTGTAGCTGCTATATTCTCTTTTATTTTTGCCTGTTCGGAATTGATACGGCTTAAATTTTCTTGCGAACCCCGCAGCCGTTCATATGACCGTTGCAAGCGGGCGTTTGATTCTTCCAGATTGTCTGTGTCAATCCCTGCGTCCCGTAGCTCCTGCGCCATCCGTTCAAGCTGTTCTTCTTGTGAGTGTATGCTGGCAGTGGTCTGTCGTATCTGGTTTTCATTGCTTTTCAGGCGTTCGGTATTCCTTGCGACTTCGTTTTCTTCCTTCACAAGCTGCGCTGTCAGTTCTCCCGTTGCGTCGCCTGTTTCTTCGATTTTCGCCCGCAGCCTTTCAGCGTTCGTCTGGTGTTGCTGTATCTTCTGCGAAACTTTTTCATGTTCCGCTTGCAGTTTTTCCAGCTTCCCCCTCTGCTGCTCTATGGCGTTTGAAGCCTTTGTGTAGCCGTCAACCTTTGATTGCATGGAATTTACGCTTTTTATGCTGTCCTGCAACTTGCGCTGTGTTTCAATCGCACCTTTGAAAGTGCTGTTGAAATTCCCGCCCAGTGACGCTTTCAGCTTAAAAAGAAGTTCAAATTCCTTCTGTGACCCTGCCAATCGCTTCCACCTCCTATCACTTTTTATGTGTTAGGCGTTCCCGCTCTCGTGCGTCTTCCCTTTCTACTTCATTCACGCTTTTAATCCAGCGGAAAAGTGCGGAAAGTGTAAGCTGCATAAAGAACGGTATAGGCGTGTTAGAAGCCCTTGCCAGTCTGTAAGCCTGTTTTCTGATAAAATTTCCGGGGCTGCTTACTTTTAATAGCCCGATTCTATTAAAAAACTTCTTGCCTGATTCTTGATTTTCATGTACTCCCCAAGAGGAAGCCGCCTGATTTCATCAGCCCCCACGCCTGCTGCACGGGCGGCAAGCATGGTCTGGAATACAGACGACACTTCCGGGGTCAGAACGTATTTGTTCTGGTCCTGCAATTCCTCTTCTATCGCTTCTACGTCTTCCCCTGTCAGCTTTTCAAAGTAGAATGTCAACGCCTTGTGCTTCTCTCCGTTAATCTCAACCGGGGCTTTGAAAGTGTGCGTGTAGTTCAGGCTGGTCTTTTTCTCTTTCTTCTTGTCTTCCATGCTGACAATCCCGGTTTTCTGCGCTTCCTTCATTTCCTCCGTGAACTCTTCCTGCTGCCCCTGTACAACCTTGTTATCTTCCATCTTTTTACCTCCTAAATTTTTGTACTAAAAAAGCAACCTTCACGGCTGCTTTTTATTTTGCTTCTTAACTTCTGTCGTCAATGCTTTCTCTACACTCCACCCTAGCTTGTTAATTCTTGCGTCAAGTGTAGCCCTCGGTATTTGCCTTTCGTCTGCCCAATCTGTCAATGGTTTTGTTTGTCCATTATATGTTAAATAATGCGTCCGTCTTGTATTGCGGTTTTGCTCTTTCATTGTTACCCAATGACAATTGCACGGCTCATATCCCTTATCATTATCTTTTCTGTCGATTGTCAGATTTTCAGCATATCCGTTTTCTTTCGCCCATTTTTCAAATGCGTCGAAACTTTCCCTCCATTCTTTACAGACAGCAATTCCACGCTCTCCATAATAATCATAATCTTTCTGATTTTTGTTTGTGGTTCTTTGAATCATTCTTGCCCATATTCTGTAAAGCCTTGTTTTTCTTTTTCCATGTGTCCGCACTCTTTCAATCAATAGCTCTGTTCTCATGCAACCGCAGCTTTTACTTGTGCCGTTTCTTAATGTTGCACCGTTCACTACTTTTCTTTTTCCGCATACACATTCACATAACCATGTTATTTCTCCGTACTTTGTTTTTCCTGCCCGTTCAATCACTTTCCAATAATTGAAATATTTTCCTTTCATGTTAATTGCTTTTGGCATATCCCACTACCTCGTTTCCATGCTTTTCCAGCAATTCCCTTAACTTTTTGTTAAATTCTGTGATTGCCCGTTCATATTCATTTTTATACTTTGCGGCAGTATATCCATATATTTCAAGCGTCTGTTCATCTGTTAATTTTTGAAGCATACCTTTGTAAATGGCGTTCTTTACCATTTCTTCTACCTGATATTGTTCGCTTTTACTAAGTGCTTTGAAACACTGAAAATACAAACGTACTCCCTCTGGTTCGTTTTCCTTTTCTTCCCTCCGTCTAAATTCAATTATTTTTCCCATCTGGTATTCTCCTTTCAAAAACCTGTTGAAAGAATTACCTAACCATGATAGAATGGTTCATGGAAGGTAACTTCTGTTAAAAACAGTCGTTTGTACTTTGGTCGGTGCTACGGCTGTTTTTTATTTCTTGATTTCAGACTTCAATCTATGTATCCCTCTTCTAATCCCTTCTGTTTTTGCTATGTTTTCTTGATTGCAATACTTTTCAAGTATTTCTTGTGTTTCATCATCAAGCCGCACATGAATAGGGTTAGATTTTGGATTTTCTGATTTTGGTCTGCCCGTTCTAGGACTCATGCTATCACCTCACTTTTTGTAGCCCCATAAATAATATAATTCATGTAGCCCAAAAAGTCAAGCAATATTTTGAAGTATTTTATTATTTCCCCAACGCACGTTTGACAGATGCTAAATAGTCGGTTCCATTGATATAATAGACAAAGTTCAGCTGGTCAATTTCAACTACCTTCTTTCCGTCCAGATAAAGCGTATATGACGATACCGCATATTCTCCGCTTGCGTCCGCTGCGGAAGCCGCCGCAAGTTTTCCGGGCGCAAATTTTTTTGGTGTAACCTTCATAACGTGCTTTGCCGCAACCGTTTCAATTTTGCCCGTCTGCGTGTTCCTTACCTGCTGCGCCGCCCGCAGGTCAATGTTATGTATTCTCGGTTCTGCCAGCCGAATTGCCGCTTTCGTGACTGTTCGGAAATTCAGCGTCAGTGTCATTGCTTCGATATGTCCCAACACTACCGCTTCAACATTCCCGGCAATCCCCGCCCCTGTAATCTCTTCCGCAAGGTTCGACACTTCTGGCAGCGTCGCTTCTGACATTCCTAAATACTCAACTGCGTCCTCATAAACGGAAAAATTTATAATAAGTTCATCAACTTTCGCCATTGTTTAGCCCTCCTTCCTTACACTGCCAGCAGGCTTGACAGATAGGAAATATCATATTCAAGCACATATTCCATAAGCCGCAAAGGTGACGGCGGCGTAATGTATATATGGAATTTTGCCTTGCCTGACATTAACGCTGTCAGACTGTTTTCCTCTTCCCGCAGCTCTACACGCCCACCCACAATCTTTTCGTCTGCTGTCAGTGCCGCCAGCCAGTCGTTGATACCCTGCAAAATTGCATCTATAAGCCGACGTGTCAATTTGCGGTCAACGTGTGACCAGTAAGAAAGCGTCACCGTCTTTGCAACCCATTTAAACATACGGGAAATGCAATAGAAATAGTCAACCGGGTCTGTACTCGCCGGGAAACACGCCGTATAATCTCCCCAACTCACAAAACCGTTAATAAAGTTCAGCCCCGTAATAATGCCGTTGTCATTCAGATAGTTTGCTTTCTGCACATCAAGCACAACTTCTTCACCGTTTGCCAGTACCATGCTGTCAGCCTGCAAGCTCTTGTTTGAAGCACTTTCGCAGGGGGTCCCGTCGCCCAGCGAACCGTCGTTGTCCGTCCGTGCCATCAATCCCGCCTGCTGCGTCGAAAAATTAAAAACCCTTTCGCCCAGCTTCAATTTCGGGAAGCATACTAATTCATTCGGCTTCATGAAATTTTTTGACTGCTTCCATGCCGGGACTTCCGTGTAATACGTCGCCCCGCCCTCTGCCCTTGTGTCTACGTCCAGAAGTGCGTCCGCTGAGAAAAGCCCGTTGATATTTTCGCCTTTTGCTGACATCACCGCTGCCACCTCCGGGTCATGTGACCAATTCGGACACAAAATCAGGTCAGGAACAATCCTGTATTTCGGGAAGCAATCGTCAATCAGTTCAAGCCCTGTCGTCTTATGTGTCGCTATGCTGTAACCGCCGATAATATCAGCTTTTGTCACCTTCGACGGGTCAACCTCCGTACATGATACCGTCATTTCTCCTGTCGTGTCCTCCACAAACTCAACAATGCAGGCTGTATCATTGTAGAACACTTCAAAGTCTGTGCCTTTTTCCTTCCCTTCAATCTCTACGCTTTCCGCAATCGTTTCAAGCGGAAGCGCAATCTGGTTTTCCGCAACTTCGTATTTCTTCCCACTTACTTCCTTTTTGTGCTTTGAAGGGTCCAGAATGTTCACGAAAAACGCCGGGGACTGCTGATATAAAACAAACTGCGTATAGACTGCTTCTGAAAGCCCGTACCCCTCCCAGTTGTCGGAATATCCCAACGCTTTCACGGCTTCTTCATAGTCATTCGCCATGATAACATCATTCACCTTCCCGCCTACCATGTGCGCCGGGGCAGCTCCTACCACAAACGGAATCCCCGTTGCTACGACTGTAGGGCTTGAAACGCTTGTTTGCTGCTTTTTTGTATCAATTCCATGTGTAATATCAGCCATCTTTTACCCCTCCTTCCTCTCGTTTGCCGCAATAGAAGAAACAATATCCGTGTAATATTTGTTCAAAATATTTCCCGCCGTTGCCGCCCTGTCCTTTTTCTCTGCCAGCTTCTCAACCGGGACAAACATTTTTTCCACAAGCGGGTATTTCTCCAGAACCGCTGCAAGCTCCTTCATGATTTCTTCCTTTGTTCCTATCATGATTTTGTTTGTTTTCAGAAGTCCGGCAGGCAGCGACGGTCCTATATATGCAAGCGTCACCGTTTCCCCTTCCCTCTTTCCCCCTCCTGTGGCTTCGCTATCTGCCCCAGAATCAGTTTTTTTGTCATTCGTGGTATTATTTACCGTCTTTCCTTTTTCTGCCGCTTCTGCGGCTTCTGTGGCGTTCTTCTTTACTGCCATATGTCCGTTACCTCCCTTTCTATTGTCGGTATTGACCAATTAGTTACCATTTCCCCCAAATAATAGGGTTGTGTGCTGTCCGGGTATACGATATATTCAAGCGGGTATTGTAGCACGAACCGTTCACCGATAACCCCGGCTTTTTCCAGTTCGCTCCTGATACGCAAAATCACGTTCAGCACATCAAAAGAACCTTCGCCGCCATCCTCTGAATACGTCGCAACTACTATCCGTATTTTGCACTCGCTTTCCTGCGGTTCCCCGTTCTCCTTGTTGTCCTTCCCTGTCAGGAATTGCAGAAGGATATACGGAACTTTTTCCGTCTGGTCCTCTTTTTTGGGAAGCCGCATTTTGTAAACATCTGCCGCCCGCTCTTTCACTTCCTGCGGGTTTAGGTTTCTTACCTTCACTTGCAGTTTAATGTCTGCCGTTTTCTCTTTCACAAACTCTTTCAGACACTCTAATAAATTTATAGCGGTCATTCCTCTAACCTCCGTAACCGTTCAAAATGCGTTCTATCTCATGTTCCAGCCGCTCGTTTATGACTTCCTGTGCTTCTTCCTGTAGTTCCTGAACAATCTTTTCATTTCCTACCATCTGCGCCGCTGAAAGTCCCATCAGTTCATCTACAGGGAACCTTTTCGACGTTTCACGCTCAAAAACTCCCGTTCCATTCCTCATGTTTGCAATGAACGCTTCTTCAAACTGTGTGCCGCCGCCTTTTTTGACTGCCGCCTTTACCCGCTTTCCTACTCCGGGGGCTTTCGGCGTTACCTGAAATTTGTATAACGGTATCTTGCAGCCTGCAAATGTGACAATGCCCGCCAGATTGCTTGTGCTTGCTTTGTTCACTTGCGTATTTGCTGCCGCCGTTAATGCGCTACTCTGCACGGTATATACTTCTTTCACCCGCTTTGTCGCCCCGGTCTTTACCCGTGACAATCCCCGGTTTATAGCGTTTGACAATGCACGTTCCGCACCTTTTGGAACGCCTGCCAGAATACGCTCCACCCGTTCTATTGCTTCCGCTGAAACTTCAATCATTCTGTATACGCCCCCAGTTCAAGTACGATTTCCCCGGCTTCATAACTGCTTTTCTCAATCATGTAAGAGTTTACCGCCCCGGCTTCCTCTATTTCTATTTCATAGCCTTTTTTTGGTACAGTTCCCATATCCGCATGGGATATATATAGCATTGCTTCCGCTCTGTATATCCCTTCTGCATTGTCGCCGCCCGGCTGCTGCCTGTCTGTCCCTGTCAGGTGGTCAAGCACGGCGGGGACTTCGTACTGCTGCCCGTCGTACCATATGCACATCATTTCCGCAAACTCTCCGGGGTTATGAAATGTTTTCAGGTCTTCTATTATCTGCGCTTTAAAATCCATTAAAGCACCTTCGCCACAAACCAACTGTCTACGTCGTGCGGCACGGACAGCGGGGCAGAAGACAACTGCAAGAACCTTCTGGCTGGCTTTTTCTTCACCCATGTATCAGGCACATATTTTCCTTCTACCGTGCGGAACTCCTTTGTATTTTCATCAATCAAAGTTATTGCGCCGTAATACATGGAATAATTTGCATTGCTGCTGATAAGTACAAGCTCGCCTTCCGGTACAAGCGGTTTTTCCGTTGCATTTTTCGGGTCCGGGTCTGTCCAGTCGTCAAGATACCATTCGTTGTATGTGTAAATGTCAAGCCCCAATTCATGAATGGTTCCGATATAGGTCACGCCGCCCGGAAGCTGCCGTGGCTGAATGACTGCAAGATTATAATTCTTTACATCCAGCAAGCTCTTTACTTTCTCATGATTTTTGAAAGCCCTTGCCACATCTTTTGACATAATACACATATCGCAGTTTGCGAATCCTGTCTGCTGTACTTTCTCATGCCATCTCTCTAAATCTGCTATCGGGTCAGAATCTTTCCCGCTCCACTTCTTTGCCGCTGTTGTGATTTCTTCCCGGTTCGTGAAATGAAAGTCAATCACTTCATTCAGCCCTTCCCCGATAATCGGGATTCTTCCCATGAAGATAGATTGCACACACATCAACTCTTCCCGGCGTGTAATCATTTCCCGCAACTTTATAAAATCACTTGACATTTTCAATACTGCACGTTCCGCAGGGGTTCTTCCTGAAACAATGCTTTCCCCCGCCTGCCGCTTTAACAGATTGTCAACCGTTGTAATTTTATCAGGCGCAACTAAGGGCGGCTTGTAGCTCTTTGTTTCGTACCCGGTATTTGCCACGGTCTTCCCGCCGATAAGTCTGTGTACATACGGCGCAACCTTGCGGGAACCCTTTACAAAGTCCACATCAACCTCTTCTGTCACAAAAGTTTCTTCGTTTTTGAAGAAAGTGCTTCTGAAAAATGTATGGACCGGGGGCATTTTGGAAACTATCCTTCCCATTGTCCGTGGGTCATAAATGCTTACTGTTTCATTTGCCATCTTTTTATCCTCCCTTTTAACCTAACTTCCGCAGGAAAATTGACATTTTCCGCAGTGGTCTTTTTATATCTTCTACTGTTACGCCATTCGGCAGATTCAATGCTTCCTGAAAAAATTCCCCTGTAATGTAATATACAACGGGTTCACCTGCTGCCGCTGCTGCTGCCGTAATTCCCATAACATTCGCCGCCGTTTCTGTTGTCACCGCAACAATCTTTCCTTCTTCGTCTTCCACTACGGGCATATGTTCTGCAAGCTCGCTGCCTGCCGTCCCGCTTTCGGTCAGCGTCTGGAAGTCGCCAGCAAAAAAGTTTTTCGGTTCACACGTCCTTGTTTCAATTTCGTACATTTGTCTTCCCTCCCTTTATTTCACGTCAGGAAACAAGCGGTCAATCGCTGCGTTGAAGGGGTCTTTTCCTTCGCCGCCCTTCTCGCTTGCGCCTGCTCCTACATCAGAAACGTGGCTGTCGTTCACGTCCGCTTCCCGGTTTTGAAGGTATGTGCCGCCCTGCTTCTTCTGCTCCATTACAATCTTTAACGCCATTTCTCCGGCAGAAATAGGGTTTTCAAACTTTGCGTCTTTCACAATATCTTCAAATCCTCCCACCGCTGCGTCTTCCAGTTCTTTGATGCGGTTTCTTTCCCCTTTCCGGGCGTTATCTTCTATTACTGCCGTCAAGTCGGGGTATGCCGCTTTTAATGCTTCAATCGTTGTTATTGCGTCTTTTGGTTCCATCTTATTTTCCTCCTTTTGGGGTTTATTTTCCGGCTGTCTGCCGTTTTGCAAACCTCCCGGCGTTGCTGTCGGGCTGTTTAACAACATTTTAGGAATGGTCTTGAAACTCCCCATATCAATCGGTACAGAATTAACAATAATTCTTCTTGCGTTTTCAATAACCGTCTGGGCTTCCTCAAACATCAATTCATCACAAAACCCGTTTTCCACCGCTTCATCGCCCGTCCACCATGTTTCATCTGACATAAAGCCGGATATTTCATCAACCGTCTTTCCGGTTTTAACAGAATAGGCGTTAATGATTGATTGTTTAATGACCTTCAATTCCTGCGCCATCTTTTCAAAATCTTCTGCCCGGAACGTGTCCCAGACAGTCATTGCCGGGTCATGAATCATGAAAACGCCATTTCTCGGTATCTTGATTATGTCGCCCGCCATTGCGATAATCGTGGCGGCAGAAGCCGCCCACCCGTCAACCTTCACCGTAATTTTTGCGCCGTGGTCCTTCAACCGTGTATAAATTGCGTTCGCTGCAAATACATCACCACCGGGGCTGTTGATACGCACTACTATTTCCGGCACATCTTCCCCCAATGCCGCAAGTTCCTTGTTAAACTGCGCAGGCGTTACCCTGTCTTCCCACCAGCTCTGCTGGCTGCTGATTGTCCCGTACAGAAGCAATTCAGGCGGCTTTGTCGCCGTCCCCGGCACAAAGTCCCAGAATTTATTCTGTGTCACTCCGAACGGGTTTTTCTCCCTGTTGTCCGTTGCTGTCCTGCTGTTCTTCTGGCTCTCCGTGTTTTGTCCTGTTGTCGTCCTGCTGTTCTGCTGGTTCTCCGGGCTTTGTCCCGTTCCCCTGCTGCCCGGCTGCGCTTCCGGGTTTTTGTTCCCCTGCATTGGCAATTTTCCTTACCTCCTTTAGCTTCTTTTCTTCCTGCTTTAGCTGGTCACAATTACTGTAAAAGTCGCCGCCAGCCATCTCCATTGTTTCTGCGCTCCTTGTAGAAAAGCCGTTTTCAACTCTCGTTACCGCAGCCCCCACCTCCTGCACCGGGTTCAGAAGCCCCCGTGCCGGTCCGTTCCACTGTGCCTTGCAGTATGCTTTCCGGCGCAGGGGGTCCGTGAAGAATCCAGGGGCTTTTATTCTTCCTTTTGCTACCGCTTCTGCAAGCCACTCTTCGTATACAGGCTGGCAAAAATCGTTTGCCATCCACGCCCGATACATTTTGAACATTTTCCATGCTTCTTCTAACGCTCCCCGGCTTGCAGAATACGAACTTGTAAAATGCTTTAAAAGAAGTTCATACGGAATTTCAAGTGCTGCGCCTATTTGTCGGCAGATAGCTTCTATAAAACCGCTGAAATTTTTGTTCGGTCTTCCGGGGTTTATATCATGTGCTTTTTCCCCTTCCGCAAGGTCAAGTATTGCGCCCGGTCCCAGTTCAAGACTGTTTTCGTCTTCTTCGTCAATCAGGTCTTCTTCCGCAATTCCTGACCCTACAGGCTCCCCGTCTTCGTTTGATTCTTTTTCAATAAAGACAGTGAAAAGCCCGGATATAACCGCCGCTATCAATTCAGCGTCCGTGTACCGCCCTAACTGCTTTAATGCTTCTATGACCGGGGCAAGGAAGGGAACGCCCCGCCGCTGGTCTATCCTTTCCCGGCACATCAAATGCAGCACGTTTTTTCTTCCCGTCTTTTTCCCGTATGCTTCTACCCTCTGCCACTCCATGCGCTCATTTGCATATGACAACGGGTGGTGTTTTGAAAAGTGATACGCTACCACCTCCCCGTCTTTGTCTACCTCAACGCCGCCGACAATCTGATTATCAAATGTATCAAAATTATTCGGGCTTGAAAGGCGGTCAGCTTCTACAAGTTGCACCCGCAAATCATACGGCTGATTTATCCGTTTCTTTGTCGGAAGCAATACAAGCGTGTCCCCAGAAGCAAGCCAGTTCAAAAACGCTAACTGCTGCAATTCATAGAAATTGTCAATCCTTGCCATGTCGCAATCCGGGCTTTCTGCCCACAACGCCCATTCCCTTGTTATCTCTTTTTCTAACTGCTGCGCCTGTGCTGCCGTTATCTTCAATGTTTCTGCGTCTACTGTTGGTTTTAACATCAGTCCACGCCCGACAACATTTGTTCGCATTGTTTTAACTGCCCCCGTTGCAATCGGCACGCCCATATACAAATCACGGGAACGCTGGCGCAATACAGAAAGATTGTCGTTTATATCTTCACGGGCTGAACCTCCGGCATAATTCCACCCGATTAAAGACTTTTTTGTTGTATTTGCGCCGTAATTACTGTAGCCGCTGTTCAAAATCTGCATTTTCTTTCTTGCGGCTGTTCTTTTCAGTGCCGTTTGCGGCGCAACCGTGGCAATTACGCTGTCTATCGCCTTTGCTATGCCGTTCAATCCTTCACCTTCTCCCGTTTTATGGCATGAAAAAAGCACTGTTTCCAGTGCTTTCTTGCTGTTTTTTCAATCTTACAGTTTATATAATATCAGCTTTTTCCGTGCAAAAAAAGGAAATAAAACGGCATTTCGGGCAATCGGGGGAAATTTCGGGCAATACCGGGCAATTTTTATTTTTGAAATATTGCATTTCAGAACTGCATATGCTATAATGCCATCAGGCAACAAAAAGAAGATAGGTGTTCCATGCGGCGCACCAAAAAGAACGAACCCCCGGAAGTAGTGACGTACTTTCCGGGGGTTCTTCCTCTTTTTTGGAGAGGTAAACCATTCGGGCTAGGCTACCGCTATTCCTCACCGTCTAACCACTTGCATATGTAGTAGGCAACTACACCCGCCAACACGGAAAGGATAAAAGAAGATAAGCTCATGCTGCGCACCCCCTTCCTGTTACCAGTGTAGGGGCGGTAACATGATTATTTTACCATATTTCAGTTATTTTTCAACAAATTTTACAAGTCCCGTATTACCCCCCGTTTTATCCTGTTTCTTCCTCCCTTGCGCTGCACATTCTCCAGCTTCTGAACTTTCCCGTTCCAATACTCTATGGCGTTTCTAATTTCCGTCAGGTTCGCCCGTGTCAGCGTCCGTGAACCAATAGTGTAGCTTTGCCCTGTAGCAACCGTCATTTCCGCTTCCAGCCATACATCTAAATGCTTTTGTGCTGTTTCAAGTGTGATTCCTGCCATTACAATATACCTCCGTTGCTTCTTCTTTTTTTTCTTTTTCTTCCTGCTGCTGCCACTCCTGCTGCCGCTTTCTTTTCTTCCGGCTTCTTTAACGGAAGCTGCGTAATTTCGATTGCTGCCGTGGCATAATTTCTACAATCTAACGCTTCATTTCTTTTGTGTTCGCCTTTGTCCTTCAGCTCCCATGCAAAATACGGTCTTCCCATTTTGTACCGCAGCACTTTCTTTTCAGAAGTCAGCCCTTTAAAATATTTTTCGTCGTACCCTTTCCCGGCTTCCAGCGGAAAATGACAATACCCCGGACCCGGTGTTTCAAGTTTTAGTCTGTCCATCAGCCAGCTTTTCCCCGTGTCAACGCCTATCGTGAAAAGATACGCTTTTTCACGATTGTTTTTTGACGGCTTTTGTATATATGCCGCTGCGCTGTCGTTGCTTCCCTTGATTGCAAACACTTTCCTGGCAAATCGCTTCTTGCAGAATTTATATACACTGTTTGTAAAATGCCCGCCGCTATCCATGCAGGTACATACAATTTTTAACTTTGTTCCGTCCTCTTTTGTGAAGGTCTGTGAAAGAAATGTGTCTAACTCTTCCCAGACTTTATCCCCGTGTAAGTCCCCGTATATTGCAGCAAACCTTATGCCCCAACTTTCATAATCAGGACCCCACCCGACAACCTCAATTTCAAACCTGTCGTCCTGCGTGTCAACTCCTGCTGTCAGATACAGAACTTCTTCTGGGACTTCGCAGCTATAGTATTCCCTGCGGTTCAAAAGTTCTTCGTCGTCTACGCTTTCCCCGTCTTCTTCCCACGTCTGCCCCATCTCGGTATTCGTCCATACCTTCATTAGCTGCACATTCCCCTTTTTTACTTCCTCGTTCGCTTTAATGAATTTTTCAACAACTTCCCTCCATGTTGTCAGGGTAGAAGCAAGGGTATTCAGGTGGAATCCCTTCACCGGGTTTTCCGGGTCTTCATGTATGAATTTACCTTCTGTACAGCGTTCTTTCCACTCTGCTTCGCTGGAAATGACCCCGCATTTTTCGCAGGCATATTGTATTTCTGACAAGTCGTTTTTATCATAGACAACATTTCCCCATACAAGCGGCTGCAATTCCCCGCAGCACGGGCAGGGCGTGTTCCATTCTCCCCGGCTACTGTTCTCATATTCAATTTCTATCCGGGAAGCCCCCTTGATAGTCGGCGTTGAAATATCCACCTGTTTTTTGTTCCAATACGTCGTTTGCCGTTTTTCCGCAAGTAGAAGCGGGTCCCCCTCTGCCCCTGCGCTTGCCGGGTATCCGTCTATTTCATCAGCAAGAAGAACCCTGATTGTATGGCTCCGCAGTCCCGTTGGGCTGTTCGCTCCTGCAATCGTTACGAACCCGCCCGGAAAAATCTTGTGTGTGATTGTGTTCCCGCTGCTTCTTGATTTATCGTCTACACGTTCCGCAAGTACGGGCGTACTCCGCAGCATAGGGGACAACTTTTCTTTAGAAAATTTTTCTGCCATATCTATGGTGGGTTGTATAACCATTATCGGGGAAGGGTCATAATGTATGTAATACCCTATCGGGTTCAAAACCATTGCGTCAGTCTTCCCCACCTGCGCTGCCGACATAATCACTACTTTTTTTATTGATATGTCCGTGATTGCGTCCATAATTTCCCGTTGATACGGGGCTTTTGCAGTCTTCCACCGCCCCGGCTCCGCAGTTGTCCCGGCAGCAAGCCGCCTGAACTTGTCAGCCCATTCAGAAAGCGTCAAATCTGGCGGCGGTTTTAATACCTTGAATAACCTTCGGAAAAGCTGCGCCGTGTTATCCCTCACTTTCCCCACCCTCCTTCGTGATTCTATCAAAGTCAGACAATTCTTCCAGCGTTTCATCAATCGCAGCTTTCATCAGCTTAAATATTTCCGTCTGGTCTTTCTTTTTCGCCAGAATTGGGCTTAATTTTGCAGGGATAGCCAGAAGACGGGTCCTGAAATTTACAAGTGTGTCCGTGACAATCTTTTCAATATCTTCCGTTGTGTGAAGCTCATTCTTCCGCAACTGCAAGTCTAGTTCCTGATTCTCTCTTTTCGCCCGCACCAGCTTTGCCCGCTCTGTGTTATAGTCCACCTTTTCCTCTGCTTCCGGGTTCTTCTGCCGCAAGAAATTTATATATTGCTTTGTTGCCGTCTGCAAGTCATACAACCCCGGCTTGTATTCAGTCAATATTCCTTTGTCCCGCAGCGTCCGCACGTTCCGTTCTGTCATATCCAGATAACGTGCAATCGCCACCGACGTGTACAACTTCATTTTTAGCGCACCCCCTTTCAAAATATTTCCCGGCAGAAACGGAAGCCGTTTTTTTCATTTCATATCTAGGCAGGTTCTGGGCGTCGCCGTACCCGCATAGCTTCCAAACGCCTGAAAGAACCTACCGCCCGTTTAGCTGTCTTCCGTCAAATCGTCAATGATTTCTTCTGTTTCATCATCAATAATGATTTCACCTGTTAATTTTTGTTTAGCAAGCTGATATTTCCGCTCTTCCAACGACAATCTTCTTTCTTCTATCTCATATGACTTGATACTATCTATCTGCTTTATGATACGCCCATGCAGTCGGTTCAGCTCTGCTTCTACCTTCATAGCCCTTTCAAATGCGCTTGACTTGATGATTGTTTTCATTGCCGTCTTTAGCTTCTCTGCGCCCCCTTCCGGGTCTTTCACCTGCCCTGTATCAATGCCGCTGTCCTGCTCCTGCTGCAAGTCCTCTATGCTTTTAGGTACTGTCATATGCACTAACTTATCAGCATAAAAAGCCCCCTCTGCTTCTGGGTCTGTATACTGCCGCAATAGCCCTTCTAAATATGCTTTGCGTACTAATAGGCTTTGCAGCTCTTCCGTCATTTTCTCTGCGCTTCCGCCCGGCTTCACCGCTTTTATTTTCTCCGCTTTCTCCGGCTCTATGTCTTCAATTCCTGCTTGTGCAAAGGCTCCGTGTGTGACAGCGTTTTTATTGCCGTCCTTTTTAGGGGTCCTGCCTGCCGCATTTTTATTCCCCCTTTGACCGCCCTTTTTCTTTGGGGCTTCTTTCAATTTATCTTCCCATCTGTCTTCTGATTTCCACTTGCTTATACGGGCTTTTGGAACGCCTGCTGCCGCCGCCAGTTCTTCAAGCGTCGCTTTTCCTCCGCTTTCTATGTATCTTTTCAAGCTCTGGTCCCGTTCCGGGTTCCTTTTTCTTCCCATGCCCTTTTCACTTCCTTTCGTTCGTTTTCGCAGTCCCGCCCCGCCCTAATTTCGGAAATATAAAAAATCAGGGTTTCAAAATTCCCAGAATATGAAGCCAGCCTTGCTTCCCCTGCATTTTGAAGCCCTGTTTTCTGCGTCCAATTATATCAGCTTTTTCCGTGCAATGCCGGGCAATCCTTCATTCCTTTATTTCATATTCAGAAAGTATGCGGTTGTTTTCAAAACCTTTCAAAAGACGTTCTGCGGCTCCGTCCCTGATATTTTTGCATTGCCTTTCACTGTAATGCGTCCGTTCTGCCACCTGCTCCCACTTCATGCCGTGAAAATAATACCCAAAAATCACATTTTTTTGTTTCATTGTCAGCCGTGACACTTCTTTCAAAATTTCAACTTTTACTTTCTGCAATTCCTCTATTTCCTTCTGGTAACGCTGAATATCTCCCCTTACATAGTCCGGGACATTCAATGCCTGGCGTTCTGTTGGGTCAGAATTTGTGTATTTACCTTTTGTTGTGTCACTGTAGCCAATCCCCTGAATCGGATTGTAATATTGTTCTAAATCTGAAATAAAGCTGCGTCTTGACTTGATTTCTCCGTCAATTTCCGGGAACAATTCAAGCAATTTCAGAACTTTATTTTTGTTCATGCTCTTTTCCATCTTTCTTGCCTCCTTCTCTCCACACGGCAAGGGCAATCACCGTTTCCGGCGTTGCCCTTTCTCCGTTTTCTCTCATATTTTCCATGACTTCCGCAATATCCGCAATCAATCCCAAAATGTTCAGCCCTCTTCCCTTCTTCTCAATTCCTGAACCGTAAAGCCTATAATGCAATAGCCTTCTTCAAGTCCTGTCCAGTCTTCCCATACATATGTGACTTCTGTAACGATTTCACGCCCTGTGGTTCTTCCTGCCGTGTATTCCTGCATGATTACCGTTTCCCCTGCTCTGTACCCTTCATTCTTTAACAGATAGAATGTCAGCGTTTCACTTGCGATTTCGTTATACTTTGAAGCTGCCAGCGTGATTTCATGCACCTTCTTTTCCGCTTCACTCGGTAACTGCTGCATTTTCTCTTCCTGCTCTCGCTCTTTTAGCTTCCTTGCCGTTTCCCGGTCAAGTGCTGCCTGCTGTTCGTTATACCGCTGTTCATCTGTCTTTCTTGCTTCCTCCCGGTTCACATAGGCATTGCAGGAAGTGACTGTGCTTTTCTTTTCGTGGCACGTTTCGTAATTATCGCAGGAATAGCAAAGGGAAATTACATTTTCCGGCTGCGGGTCTTCGTATTCTTCCGGCTGCCCCTCTGTGGCTTCTCCTGCGTCCTCTGTTGGCATTTCTTCCGCTTCTGTGTGTTTTTCCTCACCTGAACCCGTTGCACCCGGCAGAAGGTCTTCTGTGAAGCTCATTTGTCCCGGCATTTCCTTTCCGGCTTCCTCCTGCTGCCGCATTTCCCTTGCTTCCATCAATGAAAGCGTCCCTATTTCCTCCACCCTGTCTGCCGCTTTCTCCTGTCCTTCTTCGCTCATTCCACACAACTCAACCGCTACAGAAACATTGATAATGCCCTCTTTAAAACCTTTCATCAGGCGTGGTGACAGATTGTTATAAATAGATTTATACCGCCCCAGTTGCGCTTCCGTCGTCCCGGTTATCTCTGCAAGCACTTCACGGGTCCTTCCATTCAGGTTGTATTCCTTTTTCAGCTCCTTTGCCAGTTCCTCTGCCTGAATTGCTTCCATCATCTTTTCCCAGTCTGTTTTGTCCCGGAATCTATTTGCCATAATCAGTGCCAGACGGTCCCTCACATCTTCTTTCTTGAATACGCAAGGCACAAACCGCATTTCTTCTTTTCCTTCTTCTAACAGGGAAAGCACCGCAAGCCGTCTTCTATGCCCCGCAATTACTCTGTATTTGCCGTTTTCCGGGCGGCTTACAAGTAACGGCTGCAATATCCCCACAAGCTCAATAGAACGCTTCAATTCGTCGTCTACATGATAGAAGTTATCCTGCGACGGTATAAGGTCATGTACATCAATATTGATAATCTCGTTTCCTTCTGCCTGCTGCGGGGCGTTGTCCTGCTGCCCCGCTGCGCTTTCCTCCTGCTGCCCTTCCGTTATCCCTTCCAGCTCCTTTGAACGGCTGTTCAATAAATACGTCAGGTTGAATTTGTTATTTGTTGCTTTCGCCATCTCTTTTCCCTTCCTTTCCGTGTCCGATTCGGTCACATTTTCAGATACTCTTCAACCAGCTTTTTATAGTCCTGCGCCGCCCCGCAACGGCTGGAATAAATCAAAATTGGCTTCCGTTCAAACGTGCAAGGCTTCATTTTTGCCGTGCGTCTGATATGCGTTTCAAAAAGCGGATATTTATTGCACACTTTCAGATATTCTTCCCCCTGCTGGTCTGCTTCGTTCAATCTGTCATACTGCGTAATGAAACACCCCCGGAAGCACAATGCCTGGTTCAGCTCTTCCCGTGCGTTCTCAATCTGTTCTGTCAGTTCTTCCAGCCCGTCAAGTGAAAAGTCGTCAATCGTTATCGGCACAAGTACATCATCAGAAGCAACCAGCGCATTTATTGTTGAAATGTTAATGTCCGGGGCGTTGTCGATAATACAGAAATCATAATTCCCCGCCACCTGCTGCAATGCTCTTTTGAACCGGGTCTGCTGCGGGCGGCTCTGGTCCAGCATTACCTGTAAATTTGCCGTTGACAAGTTCATGTTTGCCGTGATAATGTCCAGCCCCTCATAGTCCGTATGCTGAATAACTGCTGCCGTGTCAATGTTCCTGTCCGTCATTACCTCTGCAACGCCCGCTTCCTCATAACTGTGGCGGTTGAAAAACTTTGAAGCGTTGCCCTGCTTGTCATTGTCAACCAGCAGAACTTTCTTGCCGTGTACCGCTGACAAAATGTGCGCCATATTGACGCTTGAAGTTGTCTTTGCAACCCCGCCTTTTAAATTGATGATAGAAATTGTCTTCATGTGTCTTTCCTCCTTGTATCTGGTATGATATTTTATTTTCCCAGTATTGCGCCGGGCGGGAATCGAACCCACCCCGCAGGTCTTCACACCTGCTGCCCCTCTGCGGCTCCCGGCTCTTCTCTGAACAAAAACCCTTTATCTACAAGAAACTTTATCCAGTCGCAACCCGTCACGTCTTCTTCTTTGATGAATTGATAGAACGCTTCTTTTGTTTCAACTCCGTCTGCTTTCATGAAGCGTTCTGCGTTCCTTACTGCGTTTGTTTGAAAAACGTGTTCTGCAAAGAATATCTTTTCACATTCTCCGTAATCGTTTACCCCGTATTCTCCCCGCTTCCCCGGCGTTCTCATTAGAACCTTTACAACTGGCTTTTTACTCTTGCTTCCTATCCCCTTGCTGATAACAACCGCTTCACTGAACAACCAGCCATTCCAGCCCCTTCTTTGCTGCGAAAACTGCGTTCTGGGAACCTCTACTAATTCCCCCGGCTTCAAGCTCTTGAAATCTGCCACCTTCATGTGTCTTTTCTCCTTTTATCTGATATTTCATTTAATGCGCCGGGCGGGAATCGAACCCGCCCCGCAGGTCTTCACACCTGCTGCCCCTCTGCGGCTCCCGGCTCTTTTATGCTTCTACCGTTTCGCTTCCTGCAAAAAATACTTCCCTGCCGTCCCAGTTTTGTATTTTTGCTTTCCTTTCTTCTCTCCTGCTTTCATTACACCTTCCCGGATGGTGTATTGCTGCATATGTGATTGTCTTTGCTGTTCTTTTTACGATTTCAAATACAACTGCGTGTTCTCCGTATCTCTTGCCTGCTTCAAATGTCCTCATGTTTTTTACCTCCGTTTGCCTGATTGATTATGTATTTATTATATACTTGCGCAAGTACATTTTCAATAGGCAAAGTATACAATCTTACGCAAGTATATTTGTGCAACATGTATACTTGCGTAAGATGTGCGATTTTCAGACAGTCAATCCGGCTTCCGCTGCCGTTATCAACGGTATGTATTCCCCGGACCCGTCAAGCTCATATGTAAAAAGAACTCTGTTTGCCCGCAAATAATGTGTACAGGCAATGTCCGTTATTGTCGCATACGTCGTCATGTACAATGCCCCTTCCTGATTCTTCCCCGCCGTTGTGATAACCTGAATTTTATCCCCGATTTCATACGGGCTTTTTGCGCTAAATGCTGCCATCTGCATTGTCCTTTTCCTCCATCTTCCTTTCATTCTGTTTCCTGACATACCACGCAACCTCCCGCAGTATGATAAATATAATCCCCGCTGCCGCTATCAAAAGAATAATTGCTACCCCTTTCAGAAAAAATCCTGCTGCTTCCGCTGTCGCTTCAATCAATATCACTTTTGCTTTCCCTCCTGTTCTTCTCCCGCATTTGCGCCCTTGCCCGGTCAATGGAAGGTCTTATGCTGTTGATTGTCTGTAGCTGCCTTTTTAACGGCGGCTTGCGCTTCTCCTGCTGTTCTGCTGCCTGCTGCTGCCGGACCCTCTGCAATACCTCCTGTTTGCTCTGGCAATGCCTGTTCTTTCTTTTTCCCACTTTCCTGTCCTCCTATCTTTTCTTCTTTCCATATCTCTTTTTCTTCTTTGTCGCCCGGCGTTTCAAGAAAACATCTTCTTTCGCCCTGACAACTTCTTTCTGTACCCGTTCGTGGTTTCTGTTGTCTTCTTCCTCCTGCACAACCTCCAAAACCTCTACCGCAGAAATAGGAAACGTATAAGTACAGCCAGGGTCATATTTTCCTGCTTCCCAGTCAGCCTTGAAGCCTTCAAAATCATCTTCATAAGCGCAAAACGGGTTATATTGTTCTGCTTCATACATGGCAAGCATTATCCTGTTATCATCTTCTTTCTTCCAGTTCCATAAATGCCAGCTTTCATGATTGTCATAGTCCCACATACTGACCCATAGTTCTAAGCCGTCCCACAATTCATCAGCTTTCTTCATGTGTTTAAACTGATTGAATGTAAACCCCTGCCCTTTTAGTTCCTGCTGATAGTCTTTTACTTCTCTTCCTGCCGTATGAAGACGTACAAGCGCAACTTTTGGAAGATACGGCGGTTTTTCTTTTTCTATCTTCATCTTTCCTTCCTCCTGTCTATCCTGTAAGCAATCCGCATAATTGCTTCCATTGATTTTTTTATATTTGCGTCGGTATCTGCCGTAATGCTTAATACGTCCGCTATATCCCGCAATTCCTCTGCGGTTTCTTCGTCTGACTTTTCAGCCAGACAGTCTGTGCATATCTGCTGCCCTTCCTCCGGCAGCGTCTTTTTGCATATGATACATTTTGCCCGGCTCATGCCTGCACCTTCTTTCACCAATCCTGCATTTTCTTCACTTTTTCAGTCAATGCCTTTTCCCTTTCTATCAATGCCCGGATTTCATACGGGGCAAGCCCTGTTTCCTCATACTCGAATAGCTTCTTTGCAGCCCGTACAACGCCCACATTCTGCTTTAAAACAGGTTTTCCGCTCCCCATGCTTATCTCTGTAAGCCTTTCCCTTTTCCTGCCCTTCCTGCCCCTCTGTGGCTTCTCCTGCGTCTGCTGCCGGGCTGCAATCTTCGCCCCTTGTGAAACTATGGCATTGTGCTGGATATAGCCCCGCATGGCGTTATTAGAAGTCCTCATTGCCGCTTTCGGTATCTGCTGCCGCATATCCTCTGCCCCTCCTTTAGTGAAGCTCTTCCAGCTCTTTTTTCAGCGTTTCAATTTCTTCTTCTACACATTGACAGATTTTCATTTTCAGGCGGTCCGTCAGTTCAAATTCTTCTTCACTCACGCCCCCGCACCACTTCCGTTTTAGCTTCACTATTACCCACTTGTATGTCCTCCCTCCCTCCCTTTTTCCGCTACACCAAAACATGAAACTTTCTAATCTCTTTATCTTCTCCAGCAATTCTCCGGCTTCTTTATATGTCTTTTCCGTCACGCCTGCTGCCCTCCTTCCCTGCCGCTTGCCCGGTCAACTTTGCATACTCTTCAAATACCCGGCTTACAATACAGCTTCCGCAGTCTGCGCCCTCTTCCCCGCCACCGTCGAAACAATGACCGCAGCCCATAAAATCATCTGCGCCACCGTCCCGGTCAATCGTGCAAAGGTCTTCCGGCACGGGTCCTTCTATAAAGTCTATCATCTGTATTGCCTGACTCTCGATTGCAGGATAGCCCGGAAACTGCAAATACCTTGCAATTATCCGTTCCGCTTCTTCTGCCCCGTAACAAACCGCCGTGAAATATCCCTGTTCTTTCAGTTCTTCCAGCCATTCGTCCTGGCTTTCCGTCGTTTTGTTCTTTCCGTACTTCATTTCGATATACAGCCCGTGGAAGCCGTTTCTTGCTACAGGCAAGCACAAGTCTGGCACTCCTGCTTTTACTCCCTGCCGCTTTAGGTTCGCCGCTTCCAGCGTGTTCCTGCTGCCGCCGTTCGGGATATGATGAATCAATTTTAATTCCGGGTGGCTTGCCTGCTGCCATTCGCACCACTGTATTACTGTTTCCTGTTCTGTCGCTTCGCCTCTCCTGCGGTTCTGCTGCCTTGTGTAATAGCTCATTTCCTCTATCTCCCTTCTGTCAGCTTCTTAACGTGTGAACTCTTAAACAGGCATGACCAGGGATTGATTAAGAAATAGCATTTCTGCGGTATGTACAAGTTAGGGTTATTCTTAAATTTTTCTTCCCCTGTTTTATGCAGTTCCCCCGTAATAACTTCATTGTCAAATAGTTTTATTGTAACGACTTTTCCCAGATACTGTTCTAAATCGCTTCTTTTCACTCTTTCACTTCCTCCCGTTCGTCAAAATGCGTCGCCATCATATCCGCAAGATGAAGCATGACTGCCAGCTTGCATTGATGAAAAGCATTGTCTAAATCGAACCCGCCGCCCCTTGCGTAAAAGTCATACTGCCCCATGTGCCACCTGATTGCCAGAATCTCTTCTTTCGTCAAGTGCATAAACTGCAAAATCAGGATAACGGACTTTTCCCCGTGTCCGGCAGGGAAATTTCTTGTCAACTGATATTCCGGCTTTCCCTGCTGCCCCTCTACCTGCCTGTAAGCGTCTATTTTACACAAATCATGCAAAAGCCCGCAGATTGCAAGCGTTTCCAATTTATAATTCAAAGATTCCTGCCGTTCTTCTTCCTCTGCATTTAACCTTATAAGCCGTTTAAACACATTGACTGAATGTTTTGCAAGTCCTCCGGGTTCCGCTCCGTGGTGTCGCTTGCTTGCCGGGGCTTCAAAGAATCCGTTTGCGTCCATCCATTGCAGAAGGTCATCTGCCCCCGGTCTTTTTATGTAGTTGAAATAGCCTCTGAATACCTGCATTATTTCTTCCTGCTTCATTCCTCTTCTTCCTCCGTTTCTTTCAAAACTTCTTTCTGCAATCCGGGCATAATACTTTCTTTCCCACGCTCCATCCGTTCTTCCTTGCATACTCAACAAGATACACTTTTGACGGAAGCCATTCTTTCGGTTCTCTCCTGTATTCAATGGCTTTCCCGCACTTGTCGCATGAATAGCCGCTATAAAACATTCTTTCCCCCTGTTCTCTTCCTTGACAGCGTTTCAAGCTGCAAGCAAAGTCTTTGTATATTTTCATATGTCCCGCAGCTCTCGCACTCTTTCTGTCCGTAATGACCGGGGCAAGCGTCGCACTCTTCCTGTTCTGCTTTCAGCATTATTTCCGCCGTTGCTGCCTGAAAGAGTGTGTCCCCGTCAAATTGTTTTTCCTGCGGGTCCTTTGGCTCCTGCCGCAATTCCTCTTCACTTATGCCATACTTATTTTTCAGTTTTTCATATAGCCGCCGTGCGCCCTCCTTTTCGCCGCCCACTCCCTTCTCTGCAAGTTCTTTCAGGGCTTTCAGCTTCTTTGTTGCCTGTTCTCTTGTCATGCCTGCTGCCCTCCGTACACTTCCACAAGCCCGCCTTTCTCCTGTGCAAGCTCCGTTATGCCCTCTTCAAGCGCAATCTGTATTTCTTCTTTCATTCCCTCTGAAAGTCCGTATCTGCTGCCGATAAAGATATATCTGCAATGCTTCAAAAGTTCTGCGCCTGCTGCCATTCCCTTTTTTCTTTGTTCCGGGTCCTCTTCGTCCAATACCTGCGTCAAGTACAAGTGCGGCGTTATCGGCGCATATCCGCAATCTAACGCAATCCGGGTTAATTCCCTTGCATACTCTGTGTTTCTCTCAATGTCGCCCCTGTATGGGCTGCATATGTAGCATAATTTACTTTGCATTTCCCTTCCCTCCTGTCAGATTAAATCAAACATTGATAGCTGCGCTTTCTCTGCCTGTATTCTCCTGTCTGCGTCCGTATAATATCCCTTGTCTATCTCTATTGCGTACCACTCAAACCGCAGTCTATGACACGCAACCGAGCAAGAACCGCTTCCGGCGTGTGTGTCAAGTATTCTGTCGCCCCGCTTTGCATATCCATTTTTCAATATCCATTCATACAGCTTCGCCGGCTTCTGCGTCGGGTGAATCGTCCCTTCTTTCAGAAGTTCCACCCGGTTCAATGTGACAATCCTTGTGGGGCAGTCAAACGACGTGTAGGCAATTTCACAATCTGACATTGACAACCCCCGCTGCCCTTTGTCCCAGATTATCCAGCCTTTATGTCCGGCTTTTAAGTGCTTCACAAAATAATTGCCACCCCAGATAATCTGATTTTCAGATACCCTTTCAAGCTCCCGGAAGTATTCTGCCCCCGGTATACCTTTACTGTCCCAGTCCTTTTGTTCGTGTTCCTTCCTGCTTTGCTTTGGGTTACTGCATACTCTCTTTTTCTGTCCGTCGCAACCTATCCCATAGGGCGGGTCAACTATCGCAAGTTTAAAGAATTTATCCGGCATTTGTCGCATGACGGGCAGGCAGTCCGCATTTAAAAGCGTGTTCGGTTCATACCTCCACAACCTTCTCACCTTCTTTCTGTTGTTTTCCCCTGTAGACAAGTACAAATTCGCCGTCTTCATAGTCCAGCCCGTACTTTTCGCAGTCCTCTTCATCAGCGGGAATGACATTTTCAAGCGGGCAGCTCCATTGATAGCAACAACCCACCCCGCTTTCCTTCTCCTGCTGCCCTTCGTGTCGGCAGTTATAGCCGTTATTCGGTGAAAACTCACTGTCCGGGTCAAGTTCCGCATTGAAGAAGTGACCGCAGATATTGGCAAGCTGATTGATTGTCATAATGTCCGGCACGTCTTCCCCTCTGTAATACTGCCAGGACTGCGGCGGTCTTTTCAGCCCGTACAGGCTCAACGGGTGTGGCGTGTAATATTCTTTCACTTCCGACACATACCAGCCCCACAAAGGCTTCCCGCTGCTTCCTGCGTATTCTTTCAACTGCTGCCCGGTTAGACAACTTCCCGCCTGTACATCTATCTTTTGCAATCCCGCCCGGCTCTGCACTTCTGGGATAGTCCGTATTTTCAAAAATTCTTTGCAGACAAATTCCCCTTTTATTTCCCCGGTCCCGGTCACATACACAAGAACCCTGTACGAACCCTTCTCGGCAGGGCGTGTCTTTCTGATTTCAAGCGGTTTTTCGCCTGCAAGAACCTTTCCCCACCAGCGGTCATGCAGGGATAAAATAATTGTGTCCGATTCGGACAACCTCTGTTTTTCAGCCATCCTTCCTTTCCTCCTGTTCATCACGAAAAGAAAGCGGCAGGCATAAGCTCATACCCATCTATATCTTTGTTTTCTAGTGGCTTGTTATACTCTATATATCCCCATGCCATCCTTCCGATTTCCGGCACATATTCCCGGTCATTGAAATTGTGAATCAACATTGCCGGATTGTCTTTCGGTTTCGGATATGTCCCCGGCATTACCGGGCGTTCTAAACTGTAATACTTGTATTTCATTGTTTTTAGCTCCTTCCTTCAATCCCTGTCTTAAAATCCCGCTTTTCCCAGAACCAGCTCCCGTTTTATCTGTTCTTCCGCTTTCTCTTTGTCGAACCCGTTTTTCACAATTACTTCCGCAACGTGTTCTGTACAGTACGGGTATTTTGCAGCTATTTCAGAAGCCGCCTTTTTCATATCCGGGTCAAGCCTGTCATATATCGGATATGCGCTTTTTAATTCCCCGTATAGCATTTTCTATCCCTCCAGCACAACCTTTGTATATATTTTCATAATCAGGTCAGAAAAAGAAAATCTGCTGATACCTTCAACGGGTACTTCCTCTCCGTCCGTCGTATACTTTGCAGCTCCTACCTTCTTTTCTTCTCTCCTGTATATTTCCGTTGACAATCCATGCCGTTTTACTTCCCGGCTCCTGTCAATCTTTTTGTTATATTCCAGACAGGCTACAAAACCCCTGTAAAGCTCCCCTGTGCTATCTTCAATAATCAGCCTTTCACTGGGGACGGCTCCTTTCATGAACTCTTCAAGAATCACTTCTTTTTCCCTCCCTTTTTCTTGCCCTGCTTTTTATCCGGCTTCTTCCACATTTTCAAGTAAATATGCCAGCCTGTTTCTTCGTAGTAGACAGGTTCAATGCTTACAATTTCATAATTCGGGAATTGTTTCTTGAAGAACTCTTTCCCGCAATCGTTAGACTTCGCCAGCTTCTCTATCTGCTTTTTTGTGTATTTATAATCAGCGTTCGGAAGCTCTACCGGGCGCACAAGGTTTCTGCTACTACTCCACCGCTTCTTTCCCTGCGGGTCCTTTACTATGTACTTGCAGAGGGCTTCAATGCCGTTTTCGTTCGTCTGTATGCGGTCAGCATTGACCCACCCCATCTGCTTTATGTTCGCTCTATACTGTAAGTCCTGCGCCTTATTCCAGTTAATGCGGTCAGCCGTCCACATCAGTTCTACATCATCACGGGACAAACCGCCGTTCATGATAATGTGATGGTGAACCCGCTTTATCATCTGCCCTGCCTTGTCGAATTTATATTCTGTCACAAGGATATATTTCAGCGGGTCCAGCCCTAACTTCCCCCGCCTGTACGCTATCCGGCGCAAGTAGTTATTCACTATCTTTTCCGCTTCCTCTATGCTGCCCGGCAAGTGGTCTTTATCGTATGTACAGGAAACGTGTAAATCACCTATACCAAAATTGCCATTCCCTAACTGCACAAGATACCTTTTAGCGTTCTTTTCGTTCAGGTCCTTTTGCTTCGGTTCTGTTACCTTCTTACGCTTCCCCCTCTTCCCCTTTGCCGTCTTATCTGCCTTTTCTGTCCGGGGAATTATATCTGCTTCCCGGTACTGCCCGCAGTCCACCTTCTTCTCCCTCATGAACACTTTACCCAATGCAACCACACCTTCCTTTGCTGTCCTTATACCTGTGTGGCGTGGGTATGTTCCGGGCGGGGACTCTCCCCCCCTCTCCTTCCCTCCTGCTTATTATCCATGTATTACGCAAGTATATAATATATATTATCTTACGCAAGTATATAGTTATATCTATATTACGCAAGTATATATATACTATTCGTAGGAATGTTAATACCCCATACAAGCCCGTTTTCCGGGATAAAAACCCGGCATTTTCAACGGTTTTCCCGTTGATTTTTGCTTGCTTTTACACCGCCAACATGGTATAATAAACATGACTTGATTTATTAAAAATGTTAGCGAAAAGCCTTTGTTGAATGTGTTTGCGGCACTTCTTCAAAGGCTTTTTGTTATGTCCTTTTCCTGCGGGCGTTGTCACGCCCGCCCCAGTAAGTCAGTTACCAGTTTCCAGTCTTTCAGGTATAAAGCGGAACGGAAGGACACACCGTTGCTGACGAGAGAACGGGCGCCGCGCAAGTCCAACGCCGCCACCCCACCGTTGGAAGTGCTGTTGAAGCACGAACCCCGGAAAGGCACGGCTTCTTCAAGCTCACTGTCAGCCCATATCCCCGCTTTCTCCTGCTGCCAGTCCTGCGGCAATATTCCCAGTCTATGTACAATGTCCGGGACTTCTTTCAGGCTCCCGGCAAGCTGCAATTCCCGCATATGGCAACCGTTCCAGCCCCCGGCAATCTGCCCGTCTGTCAGCACTACTTTTCCGCACTGTGCGTCAAGATACAGCGGCTTTCCGAACGGAAGCCCTTCTTCCCCCGGTTCCTCTGTCCGTGCAACTACCCACGCCGGGTCCTGCGGCTTGAAGTCCTCTGCTGCTGCGTTATTGTCCGGGATATACTCAATTACGCCTTTATGCAGGCGCAAGCCCGCTACACGCTCCCAGAAGTTCCCACAAAGTCCGAACACGCCGCCCGGCGTTCCGTCGTGGCTCCATGCAAGCGGTTCTGTCCCAGTCAAAACCGTGTAGCCGTCGTAACAATAGCCCTTTTCCTCCGGGTTATCAGCGTTTTTCCCGTAGTCCGTGTTACCGCTGATAATATGCCCTGCTGCCGCTGCGTCTTTCATCAGGTATACCCATTCAGCATTTGTCATTAAGTGCCAGCCGGGTCCTTTTCTCCGGCAAGCTGCCGCCGATTCATCATGACCCATGCTTTCAACGGGCTTCTGATACGGCAGGGAAACGGGTATTCCGTTAATTACGGTATTTGTATACTGTGAAATGAGAATAGCCGCCATAATCTCCCCGTTTACCTTGAACACTTCCGGCACGTCCTCTTCCTTGTAGGTTCCCGGCTCCATGTAAAACATTGTCATGTAGTTGGGAAGCCCGGCTTCATCATTCACGACAACCGCCGCTTTGAAAATGCCCTTTTCCTGTTCTGCTGTCATTTTTGACATTCTTCTTTTCCTCCTTGTATCTGGTATGATTTATTTATACAGCCGCCTTTTCCGGCTGCTGTTCTCCTTCTTCATGCACCGTCACTTTGATTGACAGGTTTTCTTTCCGAGAAAGAATCATTGCCAGCGTTTCAAAGAACCGCTGCACGTTGAAAGTTCCTTCCACCTGAACGCCTGCTGCCGCAATCCCTTCTTTCATGTGCGCCACCTCCTGCGTCATTCCTCCGGGTCCGGGTTATAGCAATCATGCGTTGACCCGACAAGCCAGCCTGACATATCAATATCAATGTCCCCGCCGTCCGCTCCGTCTGATATGATTTTCATATCACCGTAGAAGCCCCATGTTTCCCCGTCCGTCGTGTGTATCAGGATATAGCCCGCCTGCGGTTCCCGGCTCTCCTGCGGCTCCTGCCGCCCTGCATACCTTCCCGCACCGTACCCGGCAGCGGCGCACGTCAGGACTATTGCAGCCCTGACCGCCGCCCGTTTTGCTTTTTTCATGTTCCTTTCCTTTCTCACGCCCGCAGCCGGGGCGGGCGTGTCATGCTGTCCCGATTGCCCCGGCAGGCAGGCTTTTCACGAACTTTGCGCCCTGAATGAAAGCAAGAAATTCCCGCTTTTCGTGATTGTCCAGCATTTCCATGAAGCCCATAACCTCCGCAGCTTCCTTGCCGTCTTCCTGTGCAATCATGGTTTCTGTTCTCTTTTCCTCTGCCATCTTTCTTCCTCCTTCCCTTTTCCTCTGTCCCCTGATACAATGGAAGTACCGCTGCCGGGCGGCAATTCCATTGAAAAAGGAGGTGTATGTCATGCCGCTTCAAAGGGGCTTTATTAAAAAAGCCGTGAACGACGCTGTTAAAAAGCACGGGTCTTCCGTTCCAGAAGAAGAAATTGAAAAAATTTTAGTGTCTGCAATTTATAACATTTTCAATTCCCGTGATTTTGAACAACTCATAAAAGAAATTGTGAAATGATTTCCTGCGCCAGCCTGTGCTACACATACAGGCTGGTATCTTCAAGCAACATTCCTTCTACCTCTGCGGCAAACTTATTGAATAAGTCCCGCAGCTCTGCAACCCTGCTTTCCTGCAATCCCTCAAATTTCAGATTGACTTCTGCGTATGCGTCCGGGTCGTCTGACACTATTCTTTTTTGAAATGTCACGCCGTTGGTTATCCGCACATCTCTTTCCATTTCTGCCCGTTCCTTTCCGCACCGCCGCTGCCGCTTTTCACCTTAAAAAACCGCCTGCCCGGAAAACTTGTTGTCCGACTATACACTTTTTAGCTGGTGTAACCGCTGCCCGTTTGACAGTGCTTTATTTTTGGGGTCTGGCTTGCCCCGATTGAACCGGGCGGGAATCGGACCCGCCCCGCAGTCCTGCGACTGCTGCCCCGTGCGGCTCCCGGTCCTTTAGTTGTTATAGAATCTCAATGTTCCGTTTTCATATTCGTATTGCCAGTCGCATACATCAAATCTGAAATAGTTCCAGTCTGTAGCGTTGTACTGCGGGTCCCTGCGGTATGTGTGCCACTTTTTCAGGCAATTCCCTTCTTTGTAGTAGTCCTCTACTTCATGGATAATCTTCACTTTCAGCGGGTCAAACCCTAATTCCTCACCTATGAAAAGCCTTGCTTCATCATCTGTCATGCGCTTTGTGTCGCACGTTCCCGCCAGCTCTTTATAGTCCACTTCTTCCATGTTCGTCCCGACGTTCGTTGCAAGCTCCCTTTCAGCTTCATATTTCCGGCTGTCCGGGTGTTTGGTACTCCAAAACTCCGTCACGTCGTTTTCTGTCACTTCCCAGAAGGCTTCTCCGTTTTCGCAGCAGATTGTCTTGTGGTTCCTTCCGTATTCGTCAGTGCTTGCATACTCTTTGCACTCGCCGCCGCTCATGATTTCTTTCTTTGCTTCCGTGTACTCCTGAAATGTTGCTTTCTTCATATGGCTTTACCTTCCTTTCTATATTTCAGCAATTATCGCTTTTAAAATATACATGATTGCTTGTTTTTCTATATCATATAGCAACCGTGTATATTTGTCAATAGTTTTTTAGAAAATTCTTGACATTTTTAGCAATCATGTATATTATAGGTTTTAGAAAGGGGGTGAACACTTTGACGCTCAACGAACGCATAAAAGAATTTCGGAAGCTCCGTGGGCTTTCTCAAAAAGATTTTGCTGAAACAATAGGCATTTCCCAACGCTCCGTAAGCTGGGGGGAACAACCGGGAAACAACGTTCCTGATAATACTATTAAAAATATCTGTATGGCTTTTGGTGTTAGTGAAGACTGGCTGCGGAACGGTACAGAACCCATGTACATACAAGCACCGACTTTCAGCCTTGACGACTTTGTACGGCAGCACGGCGGGACAGAATTAGAACTTGACATTATGAAGGCGTACTTTGAACTTGAACCGGGTATTCGTGAAATGCTGGTTCAGCACTTCAAAGAACGCCTGACCGCTTCCCGTGCTGAACCTTCGGAAATGACCGTTGAAGAAGCGGAAGCGGCATATATAAAAAGTCGCTCCAAGATTGCACAAAAAGCGGGCAACTCTGCTTTGAGTACCACCGCAGGCACGGAACCCGGAAGCGAAAACGGCGATAACCTTGCTTCCGGTCAATGACAAGCCCGGCTGGGCTGCATAAGCTCTGCCGGGCTGTTTTTCAAAAATCATGATTATAGGAGATTTCAAAAATGGGTATACGGTACAGAAAAAGTATAAAAGTGGCTCCGGGTGTCAAAATCAACCTAAACAGAAAAAGTGCAAGCGTGACAGTCGGCGGCAAGGGTTATCACAAAACCTTTAATAGCAACGGACAGACAACCACTAGCGTCAATCTTCCTGTAAAGGGCTTGTCATACACGGACAGGAAGGGCAAGAAAAGCAATTCTTCTTCCGCTCCTGCTGCCCGCTATGAGAATACAGGAAGCGTTGTTGAAGCTCCCGCACCAAAAGAAAAGAAGATAACTGCAAAAGCTGTCATTCCTGACCCGCCGACTGCGGGCGTTGCCGTTCTCGGTTCCCTGATTATCGTTGCGGGCTTCTTCCTCTCCGGGTCCTCTATCCCGGCAGGAATTATTGTTGCTCTTTTCGGGTCTTATTGTATTTATGCTTATGTCGCACACAAGAAGAACCCGGACAGCGGCAAATATATTTCAGAAGGTCAGTTGATACGCTGGCGGCAGCTTCTTTCCGTTTCCTCCGGCACTTCTTCTGAACTTGTTGAAAAGTCGCTTCCCGTCCTGCTTGAATTGAAAGCCGCTGCGGAAGAATATTGCAGCCTGCTTCCTGAATCTGCGGAAGCCCTGCTGAACACACAACAAAAAATTGTTGACTTTTCAGAATTTGTGATTATCAAAGGGGACAACCCCAAAAATGACTATGAAAGATATTCTGCTTTAATTTCAGAATCGCAGAAATGAAAACCAAAAGGGAAGCGGCGGCAATACTGGGAATATTGCCGCCGCAATGCAAAGTATATCATACCAGATACAACATACCGTCTGCAATTCTGATTATATCATCTGCGGGCGGGAAATTAAAGGAAATGCAGGTGATTTTCTATGAAAAACAAGGAATTGCCGCCGCTTGTCCGTGTCGCCCTTTATATCCGGGTATCAGGGGAAGAACAAAAAATAAAGGGACTGTCCCTTGAAGCCCAGCAAGAACGCCTTGAAGCATACGCACGGGAAAAAGGCTGGATTGTGACCGGGGTATATATCGACGCTGCGAAAACCGCAAGAAAGAATATGCACAAGCGGGCAGAGTTTCAAAAAATGATAGAAGCCGTGAAGCGTGATGAAGTTGACTTGCTTCTGTTCTGCCGCCTTGACCGCTGGTTCCGGTCCGTCGCTGATTATTACAAGGTTATGGAAATACTACAGGCGCACGGCTGCGACTGGAAGACAATAGATGAAGAATACGACACGACAAGCGCAAACGGTCGTTTGTATATCAATGTCAAGCTGTCAATCGCCCAGAATGAAGCTGACATTTGCGGGGAAAGAATAGACGTTGTTTTTGACAGCAAGATTGCCCACGGAACCGTCGTTTCCGGCTCCTGCCCGTTCGGGTACAGGGTCAACGGGGAAAAGCGGCTGGAAGTCCTGCCGGAAGAAGCCGGGATTGTGCAAGACGCTTTCAATCACTTTGAAAGCACCGTCAGCCAGCGGGGAACCGTGAAGCATATCCGGGAAACTTACGGCGTGAATTGGTGTGACGCAACTTTCCGGCGTATGCTGTCAGAACCGCTTTACACTGGAATCTATGACCGGGGCGGCAGGAAGAATGAAAACTTCTGCCCGGCAATCATCAGCCAGGAACAATTCGACAAGGTTCAATCCCTCCTGAAAAGAAATTCCCGTTCCGCTCCGTCCGGCAAGGTTTATATTTTTACTTCAATCGTGAAGTGCGCTGAATGTAGCCACAACCTTGTCGGCTATAAAACACGGGAATATTATTATTACAGGTGTAACCAGCACTTTCAGCGGGGCAGGTGTAGCCACAATAAATCCGTCCGGGAAGATATGATTGAAAAATGGCTTTTTGACAACATGGAATCCGAACTGCGCCGGGTCCGGCTGGAATGGGAAATAAAAGCGGCAGAAAAGAAAAAAGCTGCCCTGCGGACAGATAAAGCCGCCCTGAAAAGAAAGCTGACAAAACTAAAAGAATTATATGTGAATGAGCTGATTGACATTGAAGAATACAAAAAGGACTATGAAATATATACGGCGGCACTCCGGCAGCTCCCGGAACCCGCAGCAGAAGCCCCGCCCGACTTTGAAGCCGTGGAAAAGCTGCTGCAATCTGATTTTAAGAATATTTATGAATCGCTGACCCGTGAAGAAAAGCGTACACTGTGGCGGTCTGTTATCTCTGAAATACGCATTGACAGTGAAAATAATATCACGGGTATTTCTTTCGGGTAGTGTTGTACTAACTTGACACTACCCGTGGGCTTCATTGACCCGAACAACCAGGAGCTGGAGGGCGTATGGCTGCCCATGTTTTACGGTTCCATTTTGGGGGCAGGAGGCGCAAGCCCGAAGATGGTAAGCCTTGCGAACCTACAGCCGACCTATAGCAACACCACGGACCAGGAAAAAGCGGCTATTACAAATTTCAGCAACCGGGCGGTGTTCTACGGCGGACCGATTGTAGAAACTATTACCGACCTTCTTATTATGTTCGCAAAGACCACGAACCTGCAGGAAGCCTATGGGTACGGAAATTGTGCAGGTTACGACGCAAGCCAAGCCCCGACCTACGGAGTAAAGCGGAACGCCGTAGTGGGCGGCGGCCAGTTCTACGGAACCGACGATCAGCACAGCCTTAACAAGATTTTCCATAGCATTGTGATCGGCAGTTACCAGCAGTGGATGCGCGACCCTTACGAGGTAGTTGTAAACGGGCGGGTGAAGGTAAGCAAAAATTACACCTACGATCCGACCGGGGCAAAATACACGGACACCGGGATCGCCGTACCGGATAACAAGACCTGGGACACGAACCACAACGCCCTGGACTACCCGGCCCATTTCAGAACCGTGCCGGGGTACGGCAGTATCCCGGCTTTGGGAATGGACGGAGGGAGCAGCGCGACCGGAGGCTGCGACGGCTTATGGAGAAAAGACCCGAAGCAGACGTTTACGGGCGTCTGCCTACGGTTCGGGCGTTGCGACGCTGGCCTCTACTGCGGCCCGCGGGCGCGTACTTGGAACAACAGTGCCGGGAATGCGTCCTGGGGCATCGGCGCCGCCGATCTTCTTTTACCACCTGTCGGCGTAGCCGTTTAGGGGGGTCTGGGGGCGCGAAGCACTCCCCCAGGAGATACCGGAGCTTTGAAGCAGCGTAAATTATAAAAACAAAACATAAGGGGATAGGGACGGCGTCACCTGGGGGCGTCTGCCTACGGTTCGGGAATTGCAACAATGGCCTCAACTGCGGCCCGCGGGCGCGTAATTGGAACAACAGTGCCGGGAATGCGAACTGGAACATCGGCGCCGCCTTTTTTCTATTCATACGGTTCATAAACTTAAAGCCGTCCCTATTCCTACACCCCTGGGTGTTGAAATACGCCTTAACCGCCATTATTGGAAGGGTAAGTGGTAAATTAACTTGATACAGGGCGCACGGTAAAGCGGTCGCACCTGCCGTGCGTAGAGGATAGAAGAAAAAATATTCTTATAGGAGTATTGCTTATGCGGAGGAAAGAGCTGTGGCGGAAAACAACGGAAGCCACGGAGAAAAGAGGCGTAAAACAATACAAATATTTGTATCGTAAAATGCTTGATGAGAACATCATACGGAAAGCATACAAGAAGCTGCGGAAGGGCAAAACGAAGCGGAAAGAGATACAGCAGATAGACGCCGATCTTGATAACGAAGTCGCCGCCATGCGGCGCATGATAGAGAACACGAAGCCGCCAGACGTTCCGGTGGAACACCCGGAGCTGGCATATAAGCCGAGAAAGCGCACGCCGAAAACCATAAGGGAAAAAGGCAAGACCCGGAAAATATTCATGCCGGAGATACACGAGCAATGGCTCCACCATATAATCGTCCTTATTTTGGAACCGATTATAACAGCCACGGCTTACCCATATTCCTGCGGGAGCTTCCCGAAGCGGGGCGCACATTACGGCAAGAAACGGCTTTTAAAAATTATCCGAGGCGGAAAGAATATACGGAACTTTGCGAAGGTAGACATCCGCCATTTTTACGACAGCATACGGCTGGACATTCTTATGCGGGAGCTTCGCATCCGCATAAAGGACGAGCTTTTTCTTTACATAGTTGAGCTTTGCTTACAGGGCTTCAAGAAGGGGATCCCGCTGGGCTTCTATATTTCCCAGTGGCTCGCTAATTATTTGTTGGAGCCTTTAGACCACTTCATAACGGACAAGCTGGAAATACCGAACCTTATCCGCTATATGGATGATATTGTTTTAGGACACGACAACAAAAAGAAGCTGCACCAGGCAATAGTAGAAATCCAAAAATTCATAGGGCAGAGGTTCCGGCTGAAGCTGAAGCATAATTACCAGGTCTTTAAGTTCAACTTTCAGAAAAAGAACGGGAAGGTCGTAGGGCGCGTGATTGACTTCATGGGCTTTCTTTTCTTCCGCAACCGGACGACCATGCGGAAAGCTATTATGCTTTCCGCCACCAGGCTCGCCAGCAGGCTACACGCGGCGAAGGAAGCCGGGAGGGGATATTTTAAGAAGCACATAGAGGCAATGTTAAGCTATATAGGCTGGTTCAGTTGTACGGACACTTACAACGCATACCAGGACTATATAAAGCCCCATGTAACAGTGGGGAGGCTTAAGAAAATCATTTCAAAATTGACAAGGAGGGCAAACAAAAATGAAGCAGTGGACACAGGAGCGAAGCGCCAGCCGGCCGGCAGAATTGCAGCTTGTGGCGCCTGATACTTTCATCCAGCGCCGGAACATTCAGCCGGAGGAACACGAGGCCACGGACCAGCAGGCAGCCTATACGGACTTCGTCTGCGACAGCCGGGAGATCAGCGTCGGAGAATACGAGATGCTTAAGAGCATAGAGGAAATCCGGACGGACGAAGCCGTGACGGCGGCTATTGACGAGTACACCATGCAGCTCATGGAAGGAGGGCTTTTATAATGGCTACGATTTTAGTAAGCAGCCTTAAGCGGCTTTACGCGGCGGGCAGGGTAACGAAGGAGCAGATCCGGGAGCGGGCGGAGAAGGGAACCATCACCGAAGTCGATTACCAGGAGATCACCGGGGAGGCATACGAAGATGAGTAAGGGCATAGACCCGCTTAAGGTAGTAGAGCGGCAGAACGCCATCATACGGATCCAGTCCGGTGTGATTGATGAGCTTTTCTTACTTCTTATGCAGCACATAAGCGCAGACGAAGCAGACAGCCTCCCATGCATAGCCAGGATTAACCAGGCAGCCGAAATCCGGGCGGAAATCGGCGTAGGCTAGTATTTCTACACTAAAAGGCAAAAAGCCCAGGAAACGGCGCAGGACGCGCCGTGGAAGGGGCTTATTTTATTGCAGGAAGGAGGGCAGTGGAGATGTACATAGACGCACAGACCATCATAACAGCCGCCGCCGTATTGGGAGCCGGAACGGCATTACTGGGCGCGCTTTTCGCTGTATACCGCTGGTATCAGAGGCAGAACAAGCAGGACGAGGACATAAAGGCCATGAAGGAAGAAATGTGTCTTTTAACCTACGGTGTTTTGGCTTGCCTCCAGGGGCTTAAGGAGCAGGGCTGCAACGGCCCCGTGACGGCGGCCATTGACAAGATCGAAAAGCACATGAACCAGGAGGCGCACAAGTAACAGGGCAACCGCGCCGGAGAGCTGGGAAGCCCCGGCGCAAAAAAAAATAAACCTTAAAGGAGGACAACACAATGAAACAGATTAACTGGGTAAGAAAACTTACGAGCCGGAAACTTTGGACGGCGGTCGCTTCCTTCGTTTCCATGATGATCCTGGCAACGGGCGGAGCCGAGAACACGGCGACGCAGGTAACGGCGCTTATTATGGCCGGGGCTTCCGTGATTGCCTACATTATCGGGGAAGGATTGACGGACGCGGCCAACATGGACGCAGAGGTCGGGATCGAGGTCCAGGAGGATACTGAGGAATAGGAGGCAGGCCATGGGCATTATTTGGGGAGGCGTAGAGCGTGAGCTTTACGCCTTTTACAGTAGCAAGGGATTTTGTAACAACGGCATTTTCGGGCTGTTCGGCAACCTTTACGCAGAGAGCGGGATGAAACCGAAGAACCTGCAGAACAGCTTTGAGAAAAAGCTCGGCTTCACGGACGAGAGCTACACGGCGGCAGTAGACTCCGGGAGCTATAAGAACTTCGTACACGACGGCGCAGGCTACGGCCTTCACCAATGCACATACTGGAGCCGGAAGGAAGCTATGCTTGCTTTCCACCGGGCGAAGGGCGCATCCATAGGCGACGCATTGACGCAGGCGGAATTTATTTACAAGGAGCTTTCCGAGAACTTCCCGGCAGTCCTTAAAGTTCTTAAGACAGCCGCCAGCGTCCGGGAGGCTTCCGACGCCGTACTGCTGCAGTTTGAGAAACCGAGGGACCAGGGCGAATCCGTCCGGAAGAAACGGGCGGGCTATGGCCAGGAGTACGAAGCCCTTTACCGGAAAGAAGGAGGGAACGAGGGTATGACAGAGGCACAGGCAAGACAGAAGGTCGTAGGCATTTTCCAGGGCTGGATCGGGCTTAAGCGTTCCGACAGGAGCCACGCCCCGATCATTGATACATATAACGGCAATAAGCCGCTGCCCAGGGGCTACAAGGTTACTTATACCGACGCATACTGCGCCACCACGACCAGCGCAGCGGCGATCAAGGCAGGCTATACGGATATTATCCCGGTAGAGTGTTCCTGCTATTATTTGATTGAGAAGGCCAAGGCTATGGGCATTTGGCAGGAGAACGACGCATACATCCCGAAGCCGGGCGACGAAGTTCTTTACGATTGGGACGATGGGGCAAATTACGCCACCACGGACAACCGGGGAACGCCGGAACACGTCGGCATGGTTGAGGGAGTAAGCGGAAGCACGATCCGAGTTATGGAGGGCAACATGAGCGGCGGAGTCGTAGGGCGCCGGAACCTGCAGGTCAACGGCAGATATATCCGGGGCTTTATTTGCCCGAACTACGCCAGCAAGGCCACGGAGCAGGCTCCGGAGAAAAGCGTAGACGAGATCGCCACGGAAGTCCTGGCAGGCAGATGGGGAAATAACCCGGAGCGCAAGGCTCGGCTGGAGGCGGCCGGCTACAATTACGAAGCCGTCCAGGCAGCCGTAAACCAGAAAGCGAAGGGCGGAGCTTCCGCAAAGAAAAGCGTTGCGGCAGTAGCCCAGGAGGTGCTGCTGGGCAAGTGGGGAAATAATCCGGCCAGAAAGAAAGCCCTAGAGGCGGCTGGCTACGATTACAGCGCCGTCCAGGCGGAAGTAAACAGGCTTTGCCGGAAGTAGTCACATTTGCACAAGAAGAACAGCTGATAAAAGCAAATTATTTTGTGCGCCATGCTGAATAGACTGAATCAGAAAACAGGCGTATAATTGTGCGCCAGAGGGGGGTATAAGGGGGGGGGGTGAAGCCCCGGCCCCGAAAAGCGAGATAAGCCCCGCCGCCGTTTGGCAGTTGGGGCTTATTTTTGTATTCCAGATATGATGATTTTGTCGCCATCGAAAGAGGCTACGACTGTTCTATTATTCAGATCCACGCCGAGGGCAGCCGCCCAGGGCTTCGGTATTGAGAGCTTGAAACCAACGGAGCCGGAGCCGCCCTTATTGGCGATCAGATTAAGCTCCCTTGTTTCTTTTCCTTCGTTTGTTTTCTTCATTTCCTGCACTTCCTTTTTGCGGCGTCGCAACGATTTTTATAAAAAGGCTTCCCGGCCGCCCTTCGGTATAGCCCGACGGGTAGAGCTTGCATAGCTCGGCTTCACATCACCTATTAACCTTTCTTCCACGCGCCAGGCGCGGACCCTGCGGAGGTTTACAAGTTGCACCGTTTCCCCCGGACGGTTTTAAGGTTTTCACATTAAAAGCCAGTAAAACTTGTTAGACGACATTCAGGCCGGGAAGCCTTGATTTATATTTGACACCCATCCCACAAGCTGGGGAGCTTGCTTTACTTCTGCCCGCCGGGCTTTGGACCGGCCGTCGGTGGTTTAGTGCCGGGGCAGCAGCTACGCCGCCGCCCGTTCAATTTTGAATAACCAGTTTTCCTCATCCGCAGTTACAAGCCCGAAGTATTCATCCGTCCGGGTAAAGTTGTATTCGATACCGAAGAACTGAAGGAGAACCATTTTATATACTTCCCATTGAGCCTGGCACCAGTCGGCAACCTTGCGCTCGCGCTTATATTCTTCGGTATAATATTCATTTACCCGGCAGGAGTCCAGAGCCTTGTCCCAGGATATAATACAGCACTTAAGCTCCGCCCCTACTTCTGTTTTTAAGAATTTTTCTTTATTCAGCTTCATAATTGAATCCCCTTTCTTACCATTCATTAAGCGTTACCCGCTTCGCTTCGTGATTTATTTCTACCTTATAGCCGTTACCGTTTCCGTCCCAGTACAGATCGCCAGTATTGAAGTTATGCCAGTTTATACGGCTTCTTTTGTCTTTCAGATTTTCAGATACATCCGCCAGAGCTTCCGGGCTTCCTACTACTTCGTAACCATATGCCAACATTTATTTTTACCGCCTTTCTTGTTTCCGTTTTTTTTGTTTCCGTTCCCTTAAGGTGTGTGTATGGTAACTCTGAAAAGACGGTACGTCAAGCCTTTTTTGAAAGTTTTTTAAAAGAATTTTTAGTGGCATTTCTTACGGTTATTTACACAACAAATACCAGCGTATTATAATAAATACGAAAGAGGGAGTGGTGGCCTATGGAAATAATCACGCAGACAAACAGAACGATTCTGTTTGCCGAAATTAATCCGGAACGGCTGAATATTCTTACCTTGATTGGGGATGTCAGGGGAAAGAGCAGCCTGGATGATGACAAGATTAAAGAAATTAATGAACAACTGGTGGTGTCCAGTTTTGAGGAGTTTTTGGAGAAGTTTTCGCCAGTGGTATATTCCTGGTGCGATGCGTCATCTTCAAGTATTCAGTACAGCTTGGTGAAGCCGGAAAAAATCCCGGATAACTGCATTACGGAAATTCCTCTCAACGAACTCAACGATCTGTTGAACATGCTGATAACTCTGCTGGACGCTAAGAGCGCTCAGGGCGTGGCAAATGTGGATTTCACATTCAGCAATGTGCTGAATATGATTTCGCCTCAGAAAATCATGGATGATATCCGTCAGGTGCGGCGGGAAATTCAGTATACCTACGGGAAATACATGGAACTGGATGAGGGTGATCCGAAACGTCTGGATTTGGGAGACAAGCTGAACTACCAGTTTGACCAGGCGAGCCACAATTATAATAATGTTCTTGCCATGCTGCCCCTTGCCATTGAAGATATCAAAACGCGGCTTCTGTTAGGCGATGGGGAAACGAGCCGGGGAGGGCAGGACTTTAAAGCCGGCCTGCTCAGCATGGGAGACGACGGAGAACTGAAAATTCTGGAGATGAAACAGGAGGAGAGCACCCAGCTTGCTGTGGTGGATGACGGTATTAACACCAGCCTAATGGAAACCTTTAGGGAAGATTATGACGCGCTGAATGAGGAAAAATCGGATTATGTCCGGGAGCTGGTGGCGCGTACCTTCTGTCCATTAAGTTCTACGATGGAGAGTTTCGTGGACCGAGAGGTAGAGGTGAATCATTACAACCACTATCTTGAATTTTATAAGAAGAGCAAAGATGATTTTGTAAAGGCTGTCAAGCCCCTGATCGAGAAAATCCTTGGTGTTAAGACCTTCTTTGATCAGTATCAGGTAAAGGAAAAAGCGATGCAGCCAAAGCTTTTGATTGCGAATGTACCTCTTGATATGCTGGTAAAGTCCGCTAATTTGCCGCGGATTCTGACTTACTTGAATACGACGAATGACAAGAATGAGTTTGAAAATACGATCTGGTTCGGGATCGTGCCGGATGTAGAGCTGAACCAGACCGGAGGAGGAAAGCTACAGAGGCTGCGCTTTGCAGGGAATCAAAAAGTGGAAAAACAGGGTACCAATTCTATGGAGAGTCTGGCAGCTCTGATGAATGCGTTGCTTCCATATAGAATCACAACATTTTTCAGCTTCCGTTCCGGAGAGGAAACGACGTTTAGTTATATCGCCACAGAGGGGATTGACCTTTTTAAGGATAAATGTATGCCTCTTATGAAACGGGATTACAGTGAGTTTGTGGTTCCCTGCATTCCTAATGTAACGATTATTCCAAAGGATAAATCAGGCCTGATTCTTGATAAGAGGATGGTTATGGATGAGGACGGCCATGTTTTCCTATCCGATGAAAAGGAAGACACCATGAAGATGTGGCTGGAGGGAATCTATGTAGGAGCTGCTTATGAAGCCGCCGGGATTGTGGCGGCATGGCAGTGCCCGGAATACTTAAAGCAGCGTTTCAATAATACCAGTATGGAGTATCCAGGCGTGAGGTTTGATGTCGAGGCTGATGATAATGCGCTGTTAGCGGCTACCAGCATGACAAAAGAGATTTCCGGATTCACGAATGCAATTAAAAATTCAATCAACCATACGGGATTTGGATTTGTGTTTTCGTCTGATAACGCCCAGTATAAGGGCAGGAATATTAAGAATATCACTGTGTACAAGGCTAGAAATCTGTTGAGTAGCGGAACACAGTTTGAGCCGATTTACAAGACATTGGTTGTCACATATATTGAAAGGATGTTGCGGTTTTACAGCGGTGATTTCAAACAGGATAAAATACTTAAGTTTTTCAGTAGCAATCCCAGCAGCCAGAAGAGCCGCTGGGACACGGATCGCCAGCATGTAAATTCCATTTTGCAGGACGGCGACGAGCTTGATTTTTCAATTGATGACAAAAACGGCATCTGTAATGTGCAGGTGACATTTGCTAATGTGACAAAGAATCTGAAGGTCCAGCTCACCAGAAAAGCTGGTGAAAGCAAATAGAAAGAGGAGGAATAAAGAATGGGATTACGTTTAAAAATTGAGGGAAGCGAGTCAATAAGCCTGCCGGAGACAAGCATCATGACTGTTAAATTCGGAGCAGATATTCCCCATGATTCCAATGCGAGATCAACGGATCTCGGCTCAACGGTGCTGATTACAGGCAAGATTCTGGCCGCAGTGGACGGGGAGCCTGCGGATGACACCAGCAAGATCGCAAGGTGGTCTTTAATACCTGCGGAGAATTCTGACTGCTATCGTAATGTGCAGATTCACGTAGTCAATGCATCGCAGATCGTAAGGCAGATTACAATCCCCAATGCCTTTGTCATTGACTATGAAGAGGATTTTACAGATGATACGGGTACAGGAATATTTACACTACTGATTAAACAGAAAAAAGATAAGATGGTGAATTTAAAATTTGAGGGCGGTTTTAGCGGAGAATAGGAGATTGGGAATAAAAAACTGCAGGGATGAAATAAACCAGATTAGGTTTCAGATAGAAAAGGAAGGAGCATATTATGGGATTCAAATTAAAGGTTGAAGGACCGTCAACGATAGAGTTAGGAACAACCAGTGTTACAGGGGTAAAATTCAGGACAGATATTCCCCATGACAGCAATGCCCGTTCCACAGATATGGGCAGTACAGTGGAGATTACCGGGAAAATCCTGACAGCCGTGGATGGCGATCCGTTTGACAGTACACGGCAGCTTGGACTGTGGGCGCTGGTACCGGCAGAGAAATCCGATTGCTACCGCAAGGTAAGCATTGAGGTGATCGCCGCTTCGCAGGTGGTTCGCAAATACAGCTATCCCAATGCTTTTGTGGTGGATTATAAGGAGGACTACGGCGATACGGAGGGCGTGGGTACGTTTACCCTGATTATTAAACAGAAGAAAGACAAGATGGCGCAGGTTGCGGTTGAAGGTGGATACAGTGTGTAACAGCCATATAAATTCCGCAGGCAGTTAGCGATTTGCTGTTGCGGGCCAATTTCAAAAAGGGGCTGCCTGCTCTCACAGGCGGCTCTTTTTAAGAGAACCCGTGTAACGGTTCGGCTGGAGTAAACCTCTAAGAATCCGTTTCATAAGACAGGCGGGGCAAATATGAAAGATTATTATAAAATACTTGGAGTACCAGAACAGGCTACGGACGGAGAGATCAAGGCGGCATACCGGAAGTTGGTTAAAGCATACCATCCAGATGTAGTAAGGGATGATAAAGAGAAAGAAGCGCAGATGTATGAAATCCAGGAGGCATACCAATGCCTTGGAGAAACCCAAAAGCGCAAGGCGTATGATGAGAAGAGGAAGAACAGCCATGCCGCAGCGAATACCGGGAAACCACAAAAAAACGGATTTCCAAACAGCGGCCGGCGGGAGCCAGATATGAACCGGTTTGAGGCATTTTTCGGTTTCCAGCCGGGAAAGGGAATGGAAACATATCATGATAAAAGGGGATATGCCAGAGAAACAGAAGGGCCGATCCGGCCGGAGGAGATGTTCGCCTCTTTCTTTGGAGGAACGGGACAGAGAGGGGGAAAACGGCGGGGGTGAAAACAAAGCGCAAGGCAAAAATAATAACCGATATTGTTATTTTATTATGCAGTGGGACGCTTGCAGCCTGCCTGTATTTCCGGAGCTATGAGTGGGCATGGCTGACGGAATCGGAGGCTGCTTTACTGGTGGTGATGGCACTGGTAGCAATGGATTTAACGTTTTTATTGAAAAAAAATAGAGCAGATGTACAGAACAGCTATCCGGCAGACGATATATGGGCCAGGAGCGTGATTCTTTTAAATGAACAGAATGAACCGGTTAAGTCATGGGATATGTCAGGAAAGATATCGTTCATTATAGGAAAAAGAAGCCGGGACAGGGAAGTGGATATCGATCTGGAGGATTGCGAGTACAGCGCGTTTATTGACGAGCAGCATGCAGTGCTTAATTACTGCCTGGATTCATGGTATATTGAGGATATTGGTTCCCATAACGGGGTGAAAATAAAAAAATCCGAAGACGGGATCTGTTATAAGATTTTGAACCGGCCATGCAGAGTTGCAGCGGGAGATATCATTTACATTGCGAATACCAGGCTTTTATTGTCCTGAGAACATATAAAATGAAGAATGGGGGACAAGAACAGAATGAGTTTAGTGAAGTGCCCGAACGGGCATGTATATAATGCAAGACGGTACGGTAAAATCTGCCCCTATTGCAATATGAAGGTCAGGGAGGAGAGCGGACCGGAGAAGCCGCCAGGGTTTGAGCCGCCGTTGGAAATCCTGGAGGAAGAGATACGGCCTGTATGCGGTTGGCTGATCTGTATTGAGGGCGCAAGGGTCGGGATGGATTATAAAATTCACAACGGTAAAAATTTTGTGGGTCGGGGGGATGAAATGGATATACAGATCCTGGGCGATAATGAAATTAACAGGAGGAATCATACGATCATTGTCTATGATGCAAAGAAGATGAATACCGTTATACTTCCGGGCGACGCAGCAGGACTGGCGTATCTGAATGAAGAAGCAGTCTATGTGCCGACAGAATTGAAGCCTTATGACACCATAAGCCTCGGAAAAAGCCGTTTTTTATTTGTACCCCTGTGTGGATCAAATTTCAGTTGGGATGATGTGAAATGATAATAGGGCACATGCAATTGCTTCTTCTTATTTTGATGACGGGACTTGTTGCGTACCGGTTTACTCTTGGAATGGAGGCGGATGAACTTAGATTAAGGCCGGATATCGGGATTTGGCAGACGAATGGCAGGAAGGAGATTCAAGCGGATATCGCGTATGCTGCCACAGGCAGCGCAGGAACGATGGCAGTTCTGGCAGATGGGATTGGACGTGAGAATACAGGAAAGGTATGCGCACAACTGGCTGTTGACAGTGTGTTCGATCAATTTGAGCCATATCGGACCCTGGACAATATGGAATATTTTTTTAAAAGCGCTTTTGCGGAGGCAAACAGCCGTATCCGGAAAACCATCGGCGACAGGAAAGGCGGGTGCAGCCTTGCCGCAGTTTATATGAATCAAACGCATCTGTATTACGCGGTTGCGGGCAATATCCGGATCGCTCTTGTACGCAACAAAGAAATTATCCCTTTAAGCAGGGGACATACTCTGGATGTGCTGGCGGTTCAGGCTTATCAGGATGGAAGGATATCCAGGCAGGAAGCTGTGTGGAGTATGGATGAAAAGCGGATATGGAATCATCTGGGGAGAGAGGGATTCCATGAAATTGAGATATGTGAAAGGCCAATCCGTATCAAAACTGGCGACCGTGTTCTTATGATCAGCAAAGGCATTTTTGAAGAGGTGTCGTGGGGCGAGCTCGAAGATATGATGCAGGATACGGAGGCGGCTGCGGCAACTGCCAGGAGGATGGTTCAGGCGGCCGAAAACAAAGCAAATCCGGATATGGATAATGGAAGCGTCCTGCTTCTGAGAGTATAGGCGGAGGAAGCAGATGAGAAGGATAAACTCTGAATTTAAAACTGGCAACATGTCGGAGGAAGGGAAGCAGATATCCAACAGGGATTATTTCGGCTATGTGGAAATGGATGATTTCGCCTGTTATGTGCTGGCTGACAGCCTGGACGACGAGCCTTACGTAAACAGTGCAAAGATCGTTGTGGAAAGCATGATACGGGATTTTACGGAACGTCCGTCCATGAGAAAGATCATCTTAAAAAAGTACCTGAAACATGCGCATCGCGAGCTGACGAGGCAGCGGGTGGGGATGCACTTAAAGGCGTCGGTGGTTGTAGCAGCGACAGATTACAGGAAAATCCGGTGCTGTCATGCAGGGAACAGCCGTTTTTATCTGATACGCAGCGGAAGGATTATAGAGAGGACACTTGATCAGTCCCTGACCCAAACCCTTTTGGAAGAAGAGATGATACCGCTTGACCAGGCAGCAGAGCATGAGGCGCGTAATAATCTTTATTCGTATTTAGGCGAGCGCGGGGAACCAAAGCTTCAGGTTTCTCCCAAAAGAAAGCTGGCGGACGGCGATATATTTGCCATCCTGACAAGAGGCGTATGGGAACGGTGTACAGATCAGGAGCTTCTGGAGTTCATGAAGGATGCCGGAGAGCCAGGCGAGATATTGGGAGCGGTAGAGGATCAGATACTGAAGGAGCAGGAAGAAAAAAATATTGACAATTATTCGCTGGCAGTGACTTTTGTCAATAAGGTGTATCAGCCCCCGCAAAAGAAGTGGAGCGCCAAAAAGCTCGTACTGACCGCCATGCCGATTGTTCTGGTAGCGGGAGGAATCGGGCTTACGCTTTATCTGCGCCGGCGCAGCATCCGTACAAAGGAAGAAAATCTGGAGCAGTATATGAAAAGCGGTGAGACATACCTGCGCTATGATAATTACCAGAAGGCAGTGGAGGAATACGGGGAGGCGCTTGTACTGTCAAAAAGTCTGAAGAAGCAGGAGGAATCCCGGGAGGCTGATCAGTATAAGAAACTGGCTGAGCAGGTTATCCTTGCTGATGAGGCGCTGGCAGCCGGTGATTACCGGAAAGCGCAGAATTTGTACCTTCTGGCCCGGGAGATGTCAGTGAGAGCAGGGAATGTGGGCCGGACATACATTGCCAGCCAATTACAACAGACCGGAGATTACATAGAGGTATTTGATCTTTTGGAGCTCGGGCAGCAGAAAGAGGCTTATGGGGATATTGACGGGGCGGTGGAAATCTATAAAGAGGCAAGAGATCGCTCTGCGGCGCTTTATTATGCAGACGGAAAGGCTGAAGCATTGCAAAAACAGGCGGCCGCTGAGGCAAAGATAGAAAAGGAAGTACAGAAGGAAGAAGCCCGGGAGAAAGAGGTTCAGGCAGAACTGGCTGCAGAATCGGAAAAACAGCGACAGGAAGAGGCGGCCAGGCAGGAGCTGGAGAACCTTCAGAAAGCAAATGATCAGCAAAATGCGATTGAATTAGAAAATAAAGGGAATGAAATGGTGGGGCAGGGACAGTATGAGAGCGCTATCACATTTTACCAGACAGCCCAGGCAATCTATATACGGCTGGAGCTGCCGGAGCTGGCAGACGGATTAAACCGGAAAATCGAAGCAGCCAGGGCGGGAATTGAAGCAGCAAAACAGTCAGAAGCGGCGGCAGAGGCGCAGAATCAGGCAGGGGACACAACAGACACAGGCGAAACGCAGAGCACAGCAGACGGGCCGGGCAGGGATGGAATAGACCGCGCCGTATATGGTCATGGGGCATAACCACGGTAAAAGGGAGGGATGGGCATGAGCCGTTATACATATACCCTGAATCAGGAACAGAAAGAGGAGCCGGTCAATACTTATAAGCAGAAAGACTTAGAGAAAATGACCATGTTTCATCTGCGGGAGATCTGCAGAAAGGAACGCCTGGTCATTCCCAAATCGCAAAACTTGGATAGGGAAGGGATGATCCGCCTGATTATGCGGTTCCGGGGGCAGAAAGAATACCGGCATATCCGGAGTATACAGGAGGGCGGCTTGCAACGTCTGCAGAATGTGGCCGATTCCGGGATTATCCATATCTCAGGCAGCCGGCAGCTTCAGATGCCGGCGACCATCCTTTTGTACAGAGGAACCGGGCTGAATGAACTGGACGGGTATGAGGTTCGCTCAGAAAGCGGCCTTTATGAGGGAAATCTGCTGTTGGTGGATGAATCTCTGCAGATATATACCTGCTTTTATCTTCAGAAAGTGGTGGATGCCTGCTATATTTTCAAAGGAAAGGATGTCCCGGTCCGGTTATTGGAAAAGCGTCAGTATTCGGTTCTGTATTTTCCGAATGAGAGGGATTCGGAATTTCTCTACGACTGTTATCATGGAAAAAGAGCGCCTGTTCCGGGATATATGGAGGCTATACGGACGCCTCTTCTGGATATTCAGGAAAAGGATATCGCAGAAGCGGCCCTGCCGCTGGTGATCGATTTCGGAAGCTCGAATACAACCATGGGAATCTGCCTTCCGGACGGGAGCACCAGAGTCGCTATCGACAGGGGAAGTCCTATCATTCCGAGCGTGATTGGAGTCAAGTCTGTGACGGAGGACAGAACCGAGTATGTATTTGGACACGACGCGCAGAGTCTGTACGCTCAGAACTACCGGGATGAGGATGTGACGATTTTTTATGATATTAAGCGTTTTATCAGCGATCCGGACCGCGAGCAGAGCGTGATCCTGAAAAACGGATACCGATATCAGATACCCCGGCGTGAGATGCTGCGCGCCTATCTGGATTATCTTCTGGAGCTGGCCTGCCAGCAGTTTAAATGCAGCTTTACCAACATCCAGTTTCTGGCCCCAATACGGCAGAAGGAGAAATTCCGGGAGCTGTTCATGGCGCTTTTGCCTGAGTATACGGTGAATTGTGAGCTGGATGAGGGTATGGCGGTCCTGTTCCACAGCATAGCCGGGCTGATTGACAGGGACAGCTATGAAAAGAGGCGGTGGTATCACGCGCTGATTATCGATTGCGGGGGAGGAACCACGGATCTGACGTCAGGGCGTTTTTGCATTGACAATAACCGTGTCTCTTATATCATTGATCTGGAGACACGTTATGAGAATGGAGACACAAATTTCGGTGGAAATAATCTTACCTACCGGATCCTGCAAATGGTGAAAGTGCGCTTGGCACAGAGCCTGGGATTTCTTCGGGACGGATCCTTTGCAATCGGGGAAGGAGCCGGGGCTTACAGCGAGCTGGAAGAGCGGTACCGTCAGGCGGAAGTCTGTATACCTACCCGGTTTAAAGAATACGCAGAGCGGGGCAGGGAGCAATACTTCCTTGTAAAAAACAATTACTATTACCTGTTCGAGCTTGCGGAGACTATAAAAAAAGAATTTTTTCAGTCACAGTTCCGATACAAATTAATTGTCTCGACAAAACGGGAGGAGGAGAAACAGGGGATTTTTCTGGATGAGTGGAAGCTGTCTGTCTGTGAGAACGGGCGATTTGCCCATCTTTCCCGGAAGGTTGAATTCCCGCTCTATCTCCATGAGATCGAAGAGCTGATGCGGCCGGATATCTACCAGATGATGGAGCGCTTCCTGGATGAACCCTTTGAAAAGGGGGAACTGCAGAATTACGAGATGATCAAGCTGACGGGACAGTCCTGTAAGTCACGGATTTTCACAGAAGCGCTGAAGCAATATGTACCGGGTAAGCTGATTCAGAACACGAAAAAGGAGCAGGACGGCACAGAGCTTAAAATGTGCTGTCTGGAAGGGGCCCTGGCCTATTTCCTGAACTGCAAGCTGGGATTTATGAAGATAAACCAGAAGTATCAGGTGGGGACGCTGCCCTATGAGATCATGGCGTATACGCACGAAAATAAGGAAAAGGTGCTGATCAGGAGCCTGGATCGAGGGGCTCATATCGGCTATATATCGCGGTTCAGGATAGGGAAGCAGCTGGATCTGTACCTGAATGATGAAAGGGGAAACTGGCTGAAAACCTTTCATTTTGAGTATGACGCCACAAAGTTTGAAAAGACCACTCAGGATGAGATTAATCATATGTTTCAGGGGACGGTTGTCCAGGAGGAGACGGATATCATCACAGAGGGAGAGATGAAGTTTTTTGTATGGATATCGAAGATACGCTGGGGATTTGTCGTACTTCCGATACTAAGGGCCGAAGGGATACTGTTTAAGGGGCAGGAGACATTCTTTGACTTCGAGGACGATACTTGGGAGATGAATTTTTTTGATGGAAAGAAATAAGAAAAAAATGGTTTTTCAGGATGAATTTATCATACAGAAGCGCAGGGAAATGGAAAAGCAGAAATATGCGTCCGTGCAGTCAGGCATGTATGCAGGTGATGAATTTATCATGTTTTCGGAAAACGAGCTATTTGACAACCATTTGGCGCTTTACCTTCCGGATACATTTACAGATATGCCGGAGGAATACAGGAGGATAAAATATCCGTCCGAAGACCGGCCGCAGATATTAAAATCCAACATAAAGGGGGATGTGGTCTTTTCCTTTCAGTTGGTTGACCAGAGCCTGCAGGCGTCGGAGCTGGAGATGACGATGGAACGATTCCGGCGGATATTAAAAAAAGCGCAGCCGTTCAATCTGTTTTTTGACAGCGGTTTTGTGAGGGAACCTGACGTAAATGTCGCATGGATGGATTATAAGGCTTATGGCGTAGATCAGCCGCTTTATCAGCTTCTCTATACGCTGCCTGCCGGGGGGAGGATGCTGCTGGGGATGTTTCACTGTCCCTATTACACGGCTAAAGGCTGGAAGCCGATTGTGAAAGCCGTTTTAGGGACAATCAAATGGAAGGGTATGAGGCAGGATGGATTTATTTGACGGGAAGATGAAACTGGATGTCCCGGAGGATTTCAGGTGTCTTTCGGATGAAGAAAAGGGATGTTTCTTTCATGGGGATGTAAAGCCTCAGGTAGTTCTGGAAGACGAAGCGGGCGGGCAGCTTGCCCTTTTGCTGACAGATAGGATGGCGCAGAGCATACACCTGGACAGTGTGTGCAGCGATTTTTATTTTCTGATCCAGCAGAGATACCCTGCCAGCTTCTTTTTGGAAAAAGGCCGGCTGAAACTGCAGGACGAGAGTCTGGTGTGGATGGATTTTCAGGGGAATACGATTACAGAAACGAAATATTATCTTTTGTTTTTGACAACCATCAGCGGAAAGCTGTTAATAGGCCTGTTTCAGTGTGCCTGGAACCAGATGGGAAAGCAAAAGAATAGAATATTAGAGATTTTACAGGGAATGATTGACGTGAGGGATAAAACGTATTAGCATATTTTATAGAGGGTTATGGGGGAGGCTGCGTATGCATAAAAGAATCAGGATTCAGCCAATATCGTTTTCGGTTTTGCTGAAATGTGAGATCATCCGTTTTCCGAATCAGCATATCAGGGCAAGAGTGGAGGGCTACATTACGGATGCGGAAGAGGTATTGTATCAAAATTGGGAGAATACGGAAATTTCGGTCTTTGAGTCCGATGAGAACGGGAAAGAAAGAAGGTTATTCTGCGGGATGGCAGACAGCATAACCGTGGAAGAGAGCGGGGATCTCAAAAAGCTGACCTTTGAGGCCGTGTCCTATACGGCGCAATTGGATCTGAAAAAACAAATCCGGATATTTCAGAATAAGAAGCAGACGTATGAAGAGCTTGTATCCTTTCTCGCAGAGGCCAATCCGCGCGCGCTGTTTCGTTTTACCGAAAGCAGCAGCCGCTTAACGGACGGGATGATGATGCAGTATCAGGAAACCGACTGGGAATTTTTGCTCCGGCTGGCTGCGGGCTTAAACACCGTGGTTGTGCCTGACTGCACGAACGACAGGCCCTGCTTTTACTTCGGGCTTCCAGACAGAAGCGATGCGGTGCATTTGTCTTCATGCCGTTTCCGGCTTAGGAAAAATATGGAGGAGTTCCAGGTAAAGAAGCGCTCCGGGCTTTCATCTCTGGGAAGCCTGGACACAACGGATTATATCATCTCATCCGATCAGTTTTTAGAATTATGTGTGCCTGTAGAATTTCAGGGTAAACTGCTGCGGGTGGCGAAGGCGGTCAGCAGATGGGAGAATGGTGAACTGCTGCACGAATACCATTTAAGATCAGTCAATGGATTCAAGACGATCCCATATAATAATCCGCTTATTTGCGGCCTGTCGATGAAGGGAAAGGTGAAGAGGGTTAAGGAAGATAAGATCAAGGTAAAAATAGAAGGAACCGCACAGGGAATGGACGATGATCCCCAATGGTTTGCATTTGCGACCGTGTATGCGTCGGGAACGTCGGTCGGATGGTATTGTATGCCGGAGCCGGGTGATCCGGTCAGGATCTGTTTCCCGGACGCCTGTGAAGCGCATGCATTTGCGGTGAGCGCCGTACATCTGGAAAACCAGAGAGGCTGGAAGCTGTCCCCGGAAGAGAAGTTTATCCGAACCGTTGACGATAAAGAAATCCGTATGGCTCCGGATCGAATCGAGATCACGAATCATAAGGGAATGTCGATTGTGATAAACGACAACAGCGGGATCGAAATCAAAAGCGATAAGAATATTCAGATCAGTTCATCGGATGGGATCAGCCTAAACAGCGGAGAGAATATCAGCATGAAGGGGAAGGCAGGCATTTTTTTAAAGCAGAACCGAAATATTCTGGCAGTGTGCGACGGTATACTGGAAAAGGCGGTTAAGGTAGAGCACAGGTAGGGGGGATACAGATGAAAATAGTTGATTTATCAGGAATTTGTTTTGAATGTGATGTTTCCCTGCAGAAAATAGAGTCTGTTTGTATAAAAACAGAGATAAACCGTCATGGAATCTGTCATATAAAGGGCGTTGTGGACGAGAACGATTATGAAGAAAATCCGGAGTTCATGGCGCATGCCTGCAGCCTTAAAATCGTTTACCAGTCGGAGCAGAAACGGGAGGTCTTGTTCTCCGGATTCATTCAGGAGATAGAGTGCTATACAGAGGCTGGCTTGCATATGGCGTCAATCACCGGTGTCTCCAACAGTAAAAAGCTGGATTTCGACCGGAAAAGCGCCTCCTATCAGGATGTCTCCATGGATTTTGAAGCGCTGTTTAAAAGGATCGCAGAGCCTGACGGACGGATCCTGCTCTCAGAGAACCGGGAAAAAATAACAGGGAGGCCGTTTATCCAATATAACATGACGGATTGGGAATTTATTCAGGAAATGGCGGATATCCTTTCGATGCCGGTAATCCCTTCCTGCGCTGGCGACAGCGCGGATATCCTCATAGGAGCTCCAGGGCAGGGGGCGGCAGCTTTTAGCTTTGTGCTGCATAAACAGATTGTCAGCTATCCGGGGATGATGCGCCGATATGGCGGGGTTACCAGCGATTTCATCTGCTGCGAGGTGAAGGCATACGATTATCTCAGGCTGGGAGAGCGGGTAGCTCTGGATGGAACCGAGTGGGTGATCGTCCGCGCGCAGACCGTTTCAAAGCAGGGATTTATGACGCATACATACCGTCTGATGAAAGAACGGGGTATTCCATATTTCTGCCGGGGTGAATGCAGAAACAGAAACTACGCACTGCCCGGGAGAGTTCTAAGCGCAGAGGGAAATACCGTAAGGCTCCACCTGGATATCGATGAGGAACAGGACGAAGGGAAAGCCTACCCCTATGAGTATTACCCGGCCAGCGGCAATGTTATGTATGCCATGCCGGAAATCGGTTCTAAGGTTATGTTGTCCGTGACAGAGCATTTCCCGGGATATGGAATTGTGACAGACTGTTTGCCGGATCCGATGGGCGGGAAAAACTACAGGCAGAGAAGGTTTGATACCGCAGAGGGGAAGCGGATTCTGCTGGGAGAGGCGGGCGTGGTACTGGGGAGCGGGAAGAAGTTTGTATCCCTGGGAGACTCAAAAGAAATCGGCGTTTCCTGCGATCGTTCGGTCAAAATGCGGGCGGACGGAAAAATACGATTTCACGCGTCAGGCGGGATCAATGCCTCAACCGGGGCGATGATGAGCATCAAACAGAGCGGCACGATCAATGGAATTGTCTTTTCAGGAAACGGGATTGTTCATACAGCGTCAAGGCATACCTGCTCGTCTGGTCCTCAGGTTTCTAAAGAACCGGAAGATCAGGCTGAGTCGCCTGATTTTTCAACTATGGAGCTGGCAAACGCCTTATTCGGGATGTTTGCCCAGGAGCCTGGGGATGCGGCGCAGAGAGCGCTTATGGGAGCGCAGCCCGCAGCCGGTTCTCCGGATGCGGAGAAATGGAAAAGCAGTGGGCGTGGTTTTGGGTGCGGATAAGAGGAGAGAGGAATGGGGGAATCAGATGAAAAAATAAAATTTTATGTGGCAACGCATCAAATAAAGGTTTTATGGAAGTTGAGGTATGTGAAAATAATAATCAGCGTGTTTGCGCTGATTATTACAGGAATCCTGCTTTTGGTCAGACACAACGTCTGGAAGAGGGATGGATATATCGTAAACGAGGCGCTGTACCTTGCGGATGGAGAAAATATTTATGCTTTTATAGAAACAGATTCGATAGATTACAGAGAGATCAGGGATGAAATATGTAATGGGAATGCGGATGATGTAAAAGCACGCTGTGAGAACTTAAAGGCACCGAAAGATGCTCCGGAGCAATATGCCGCTGTGCAGAACATACTGGGAATCACAGAAATTTATCTCGGAGAATACGAACAGGCTTACGAACATTTTATCCGGACCATCAATTATGTGAACAACAATCCAATATCCCAAAAAGAGCGTATTTTGGCGGTTTTGCATAATAATGCAGGCGCTTTGGCTATGAACCAGAACTGGTTTGATATATGGGATACACACATGAATCAGGCGGCCGGATTCTGTGAAGATCCATATATGGTATTGACCGTAGAATTAAATCGGGAAATAAGGGTAGAAGGTATGGAGAAAACGGAATATGGCCGTCTGGTTGGGCGTATGGTACGCATCATCAGGAGAGAACGGCAAATAAAAGGAACGACAGGATTGATAGGGTATGAGGCTGCCAGCCATATGGCGATCGGGTATGGCATGTGCGGAAAAGTAAAGAAAGGAATAAGAATATTGAACCGGTATATCAGCCTTATTCCTGATATACCGGAATATAACATGCTACGCGCCCTATTATTCGCAGACAAAGGCACTCTGTACCAAATGGGCAAGAAATTTGAGAAAGCCAGCGAAAGCCTTAATATCGCTATTACGGAGGCGGGAAAAACGGTGAACGAACGATCTGTCATAATGTCCGGATATTATATAAAGCTTGCGCAGATTTACAGGGACTTATTTGATTGGAAAAATGAATTTTTGTGTGTGAAAAGGGCAATGAGGGGAGCCAGGTATGCAGCGCCTGACTGGAAGGGGGCCGTTTGTCTGTTAATGGCAGATGCATACAGGATGTTTGATGAGAAAGAGCAGGCAAAGGAGTACATGCTGAAAAGTTACCTGTACTATCAGCGGCTCGGTGAGGGATACGGAGACGAAGCCCTTTCTATGCTTTGGAGGATATTTGATATAAGAAAATATGGCGAGGCTAATTTTAAAAAATGGGTGGAGGATGAACTGGAGAATGTTGATATAGAGGATGAAGTGGATTTCCGTTAAGGAAAAAACAGAGATTCAGATTGCCTGAATGGTTATACGCAGAGAGGGCAGAGTATGGAATTTATAGATCAGGATAAGTATTTAAAGGGGAAAAAGCAATTCCGTATATTGGCAATCTTGAATATGCAGATGTTTTTGATGTCAGATATAATGTTTGCAGGTAATTCAAAAGGACCAATAGGAATTACACAAGTCATGTTTTTTACACGGATGTATTGGGGTGAAATATGGCCAATCTATTTTGTAATCGTACTGTCAATACTGGAGGGTATTGATAATTTCATGATGATGGCAAGACTGTTTAAAGAGATCGATTGGATCATCTATGTTTGGCCTGAAATGCTTATAATAAGATGTTTGCGGATAGTGGTGTGTCTGTCAGTGTGTCAACTTGCGATATTTAAAAAGGAACTGAGATATTTTATAAAGGTGCATAAAATGAAAAATAAAAAGAGAAAAGCAAAGAAGAATGGAAAAAAAGATAACGACGAAGAAACGAATATGAAAGCATAAAAATGGAAAATAGCTTCAGATCAGGGGAGGGAAAATTATGGCGGGAGAAAACGTTGAGATATTAGAAAATTCAGTAGTAAATAAAGCAAAGGTTCGATGCAGTTATTCCCAAAACAGCACTCGTTTGCAGGTAGAAAAAAAAGCAGACGGAAGCGGCGTAAAAGGTTGGTATATCACCGCGACGGAACAGGACTGTAAGGCGGGCGTGAACCTCCTGCCATATAAAAGGTGTTATTCACCATATTTAGTGGAAACCGTGGATATGCTATATGGAAAAACGAGTGATAAACATAATGAATTTCAAGCCAAACGTATGGAATATGGATATGCAGACTGCATTCATCTGTTGGAGGAAATATGGTTTGATGCCAAAGAGAAGGACGTCGTTGATACGATGTATAATATGGAAGAGCGTCTTATAGGGAATCAGGAAAACTTAGTAGGGGATGTGCTACGCATCAGGCCTAGAATTATAGCACTGAACCAAGGAATAAAACCGCTTCTCAAAGAAGAAAAAGGGACGGGATATTATTATGACAGTTTTCTGGATGGCCGAAATCGTCAACGGAACAGGATATTGACAGAAATAATAGGAGCGATCAATGATAACCTTGATCATATGGAGAAAGGGGCAACGCCATTTGGCTATGCAGAAGAGGACTCGCTGTCAAGCAGTGAATTTTTGCGTAACTATGAATCTATGTGGAAGGTGGTATCAGATGCGCACAGGAATATTCAGTCTTTAGCAAAGGAGAAAACGTGGGATATCGGATCGATTAACCGTGATATAAAACCATATGCTCCGTCAGAGGCATTAAATGTAGAAGCTAAGAATCCGGAGCGGACTGGAAAAATGATTGCAAATGATATAGAAGAACTGGAAAGCTATAATGTAGCGTTCAAGCTCATAAATAAGCTGGAACAAGATCTGTGGGAGATTATCACTAAAATCAAAGACTGGACGACGGATTATAGCGGGACATTAACTACGGATTCTTTTATGGTATGTCGTTGCGGAGGGATGCTTACATTTGAAACGAGTGGCCAGGAATGGGGGACATATTTTAGTAACTTATATATCAGGACACTGGAACTTGTGTGCGCGGTTAAAGAGCGCTATGCAGCCATGGAAAAAGTGGAACCTGTGTTTAAATACCAAGATGATAAATATCAGTTAAAATATGCATACGCAAATGCGGTTGCTGGTTTGGAGAAAACAGAGACATTTTTAACGGAAGGAACCACGGACAGCGGAACAATGGGGTGTAATGTTCATTTGGAATTTGTGGCTAAATCGGTGAGTGATCAAATGGGAATGTATTTATCTGCGTTGATTTCGATAGTGGGGTTAATACCAGGTACAACAGGTGTGGTAGCTGGAGCTATATCGGGTCTTATGGCAGTTTATAATGTAGTGGGAAAGAAATTGGCGCAATATTCCAGTAATGGGAACAATGAGGTGGATTATGAAATTAAAGAGATATTGCAGGATTCTGGGTCAATAGCAGGGGGGTTAGCAGGTGTGATTACAAAGGGATATCAGGATGCAGGGCTCAAGATTCCACCCAAAATAGAGACGGGGCTTAAAGTAGCCAGTGGTTTTTCTAATGTAATGACCATGTTCTCACTTATGGAGGTGGTGAATTATGAAATAACTGATAACTGGGTAAAAAGTATCCGGGTATATATATTTACGGAAGAGTATTTATTTTTTGTAGAGCAGTTTTTAGATGAAAAGTGTAAAAAAAAGGGTGAACCCAGATTTAGTATGGTTGTGGAAAGGAAATATTATATTCATGAAAGGAGAGGAAGCAATATAAAGTGGGGAGAAAATCCGGGGATTACATACAATGGAGTGACGAATGTTGGGCAGGAAGCGGAAAGAACTAAGGCGGGAGAAAACCTGGAGACAACATCTAGTGACATGAATAATGTTGGGAAGGAAGAGGAGAAGGAAAGTACGGTAGCGGAAGAGAATTCAGGAATAACAAATGATGCCGTGAATGATACTGATGCAGAGGAAAAAGGAGCAAACGACATAATGTTTGAAAATTTGATGAACAGTGGTATGTATAATTAGAAAATTTTATTATTTTCTAACATTAGAAAGGCTGCAGAGCATGAGGTATATAAGTGAAAAAACAGCAATGATTTTTATTTTTTCCGCTACCGTTATAAGTATCGTTGTCATGAAGGGATGGTTTTATCTACGGGATAAAGCAAAGAAATTTGAAGTTGTTGAGCACGAGGTTATGAATTCACAGGAATATATATCGGCAGTCCAATCCTATAATGCTTGGAACTATGTGGATGCTCTTGACTATTTTCAGGCAGAGTTAAACCGGCTGGAGGTTAGCTCAATGGCTGAGAATCCGACTGGCTATTTGATAAAGGGGATGATAGGAGAGTGCTATCTGAAACTGGGAGAAGATGAGAGGGCAGGTCGCTATATTCAGGAAAGCAGGGAATATCTGGAAAAGAAGGGAGAGGATAATGAACTCTCAGCTATCTATCTGAAAGAAGGCCTTTATTACAGGCATATGAACCAATTTGAAAGGGCTGTGGAGTGCTATGAAAAAGCGTCAGGTTATGCAGGAGATGGGGAGATTGTACAATGTTATCTGGGCATGGCAGAATCATTCGCTGCTTTAGGAAATGAAAAGGAAGCATTAGGCTGTTATGCCCGTGCGATAGAAGAGGGGGGAAGGCGGTATGATCATAGAAATCTGACGGACGTATATTATTCCAAAGGGCTATATTTTTTGCAAAAGAATGAACTGGATACAGCAAAGAAATGTTTGGAAAAAGGAGTGAAAAATGCTCAGATTATATATGGAGTAAATGATATCCGGGTAGCGCTGGGGTATGGAAGATTATCAGAATTATATTCTGCAAAAGAAGAGTATGAAGATGCATACCGGTACTGCAGGAAAGCGATGGATATTTTTTCTACTCAGGACGATACATCTTCATATGAGATATATATCGTTTCACTTTATGACAGTATGGGCTGTCTGAATAATGAATTGGGTGATTATGCCGCCGCGCTGAAATTGTTCAGGAAATCTTACCATATTGTAAGGAAAAGAATGCAGGAATCTGAATTTTCTGAATTTTATGAGAGATGTTTAAGCAACCATATAAAATCTTTATTTGATGAAATGACAGATAACAGGGGGGATTATGAAGCATGGTTTAAAGATCATTTTGAGAATGATGCAAATAAAAATTATGGTTGCGTTGTTTATGTTGTTTCTGATGATGGTAATATACAGAGTTGCTTATACCGAAAACATGGAAAATGTGTTTTATGAGGACGAATGGTATGAATATACGCCAGGTGAGCTTATGGAACGATATTACAGAGAGGGCAATTTTGAAGAGGCTCTTGAACATGAGGATTGGGCGTTGCAGGAAATCATGAGATACGATGCAGATGCAAAATGCCGTTTTAACGCTATGCTGGGGGGAAGCTATATTGGACTTGGGCTGTATAAAAAGGGAAAGACTTATATTGAAGATGCATGGGATGATTATGAGAGAAGCGGGGAAAGCGCAGAGAGTATTTATGTAGTCTATTACATTGAGGGGATATATTATTTAGAAACTGGCGAATATGAGACCGCGATCCGTCGTTTCAGGAAGGCAGTTCGGCATGCAGGAGCTCTGGAAGGGAAGGATGCGGTTGTTGAAATGGACATCGCGCGAATCTGCTGTGATATGGGCAGGGCGTACATAGAGCTACAGGAAATGGATTCGGCAATGGAGGCGCTTAAGCTGTCGTATAGCATTACGGAAGAACGAAGGCTGGAAAGCGAAGTTGCATATATTTATTATTATGAGGTGCTTGAGCCGGTTATAAAGGAATTTTTTGAAAACATACCGGGTGAGGAAATGGAGTTTGACGAGTGGTTTTTAAAGCAATTTGGAGGACAGGTATGAGGCAGGGAAGGGGGATATCTAACATCTAATATGGTTATTTGACAGTGTTGATAAGGGAAAACTAATACAAATATGGGAGTCACAAAACAACAGCAGTTTAAATTAAAAAAGGTTACGAAAAATGGAAAACATGAATAAAAAAGCCTATATCAGTGTGCTCTTTTCTATTGCCGTTATCATCATCATTATAATATTTGGATGTTTTCATCATACGGACAGGCCGGTGGAAACAGTAGCAAAACGTATTGCTCTGGAAAACTTTCCAGAATATGATTTGGCCATAGAGTATTACAATGCATATAATTATAAAAGCGCTGTCAGCCAGTTTAACGAAGCGCTGGAACACGCAGATAGGCAGGAGAGAGGCGCTGCTGAGTATTGGATTAAGGGAATGATAGGGAGCTGCTATACATTAACAGGGGATATTGATACAGCAGAGCCGTATATACTGGAAGCGGTAGAAGGAATTGAAAAGGTAGGGCAGAGTTTTTATCTCTCAAGAATATACGAACTGGCCGGGAATTACTACAGACATGCTTCTGTGTATGATAAGGCAGTGGAATATTATACCAGGTCTTTGGTCTATGCGGAAGGCGAAGGGGTATTCAGGGCAAATCTGGGACTGGCGGAAGCATACAGGGAATCAGGAAGAAGTAAAAAGGCGCTGGAGTATTATGAAACCGCAATTTCTGAAGGAGAAGAAAGGCAGGCAGTAGGTTGTCTCACAACGGCATATATGTCTCTTGGAACCTTCTGGTTCAGGGAAAGAAACATGGATAAGGCAGAGCTGTGTTTTAAGCAAAGCAGGCGGTATGCGGAGACTGCATGGGGAAGGAACAGTGTAGAGGTTGCTCAGTCCTGTCAGCTCTTAGCGCAGGTATGTGAGTCTAAAAGAGAGTATGACAGCGCATACTCATATTGGCGGAAAGCAATGGATATCTATAAGAAACAGGATGCCCGGTATTCTTATAACACAGATGTCGCTGAGCTTTACGCCAGTATGGGATTGTATCACGTGTATTTTAAAAATTATCGTGCCGCGCTTGGGCTGTTAAAAAAATCATATCATGTCGTGCGCGGCAAAATGGAACAGGATACAGAGCTTGCGTATTTTTATGAAAATACATTAAGCCTCTCTATAAAAGCTCTGTATGATCGGTCTGCAGGCAAAGAGGCGGAATTTGAAGTCTGGTTTAATGAAAATTTTGAAAGAGGGAATGGAAGCTGTCCACCTGTGGAAACGGGCAGTTTATCCATCCTCCCTGAAGGCAGAATTTCCATTCTGTCTCCATGGAATCGAGGAAATCTGGTGCCTGGGTATTTACCAGATGATGGAGCGCTTTCTGGATGAAACGTTTGATGAGAGGAGAAAAATATGGAATCCATCAATGAGGAAAGGTATTATAAAGGGAAAGTAGAATTCTGTATATTGATAGCTTTGACTGCCGTGATGTTTTTGCTGTCCGGATTGTTCTCGGCCGGGGATTTGGGAGGAACCATTTACCTTGTAGGTATCATGCTCCTCACACGGATGTACTGGGGTGATATATGGCCATTATTTTTCATAGCCGTGCTGGCAATACTGGAAGGTATGGTTGATGTCGCTGTAATGGCGGCATTTATACGGGAAATTGGACTGGTAATCCGCGTATGGCCCGGTAGATTCATTTTGGGAGGCATAAGGGTAGCGATATGTCTGTCAATGTATGTGCTTATAATATTTGGAAAAAATTTAAGATATTTTGTAAAGGTGAAGAAGATGGAACGGAAACAGAAGAAAGAAAAGGGGAAAGAAGAAGATAATGATAACAGGATAAATCAGGAAGATTAAAAAACAGGGGTCAGTTTGGATAAGGGGAGGGGAAATATGGCGGAAGAAAACGAATCAGTAGGGAAAATGACGGTGGTACATAAGGCAAAGGTTCGATGCAGTTATTCCAGGAGCAGCACCCGTTTACAGGTGACGAATAATGAAAATGGAAACGGCGCAACCGGGGAGCATATCATTGCGACGGAAAAGGATTGTAAGGCAGGTGTGAACCTGTTTCCATACCAGAGATGCTATTCGTCTAATTTAGTGGGTACAATGGCTTTGCTGTACGGGGATTTGAGCAACGAATATATGGACTGTAAATCAAAATATGTGGAGCGCGGATATGCGGACTGCGTCCATCTGCTGGAGGAAGTGTGGTTTGATGCCAGCGAGAAGACCGTGGTCAATAAAATGTATGACATGGAGGAACGCCTTATAGGGGTTCGGGAGGGTGCTCTGGGGGATGTAGTGCGCATCAGGTCAATGCTCAAAAAGCTGAAGCGGGAAATCTGGCCTCTTCTCGAAGAAGATAGGTGGGCTCAATATGACTATGGCAGTGTTTTGGTCAGCAGGGAGCGCCAGCGAAATGAAATACTCACGCAAATTATAAAGGCGATTGATCGTAATCTTGATCAGATAGGGACGGACGCAGTTCCTTTTGGCTATGGGGAAGACGAAGCGCTGACAAGCGATGAATTTATGGATAAGTATACGTCTATGAGGAGGCTGGTGTCAGATACGTATAGATATATCGAATCGCTAAGCAAGATGGAGACATGGGATATCGGTCCTCTTGACCGCAATGTAAAACCCAATCCCCTGTCAGAGGCGCTATATATGAATGCCGGAAATCAGGAATGGAACGAAGACATGATTTTAGGGGAAGTAAGTAAGAGTGAAAAATAAAGTGTATTTTTGGACGCACTTATACAAGGGTTCATAAAACCCCATTTTTTGCAAGTATAGAAAACAGAATAATGTTAGTTATCGTTGCGTTTTACTAACTTAGAACTATCATAACCAAGGGTTTCAAGGTAAGCAAAAACATTGTTTTCATTTAAAACAACACGCTCCACATGATTTTGAGGGTCCATCAATTCCTCATAATCAGCAGGAGTGAAAGGCTTCTTTTCAGAAAC